>NZ_JADBRJ010000007.1:0-284200 GCF_014930585.1 Enterobacter cloacae complex sp. P43RS | reverse complement strand
CGATATATATCTACATATTTTAACAATACATTCAAATTAGCATGTAAGTCTATCACCATTCACCCATAATAAAATATTTTTAATATCAAACCCTAAAATTCATCAGGATATTTCATTTTAAGATTATGTTGTTTCATTTTGTAATTGGCATCAACCTCATGCGGCAGTCTAACCTTTAACCCTCGGCGGATTTGATCCACAATAAACCAGGCATCCGACAACCTTTCAAAAAACAACTCATCAGAATTATCAAACTCCTTTGCTGCATACATACCGAAAGTCATTTTCCATAATTTTGCTTTATCCTTTTCCTTGCCTTCGATTAAATCCCGTAGAAATATTAATTGTTGTACAATAGAATCGTACATTTGTAAAAGTGGGGAGTGGGGGTTGAGATGTTTTACCTCAGCATATCTCTTTTCTGCTAAAGTTAATGCTTTTTCAACATAATTTAGAGCTGTCATGTTATTCATTATATGGAGTCCAAATATCACGCTTAGTAGTAAACCATTGTATCCCACCGCCTTCTGTCTGGAAAGGTTTGTCTGGTACAGACCAGGTGTCCAAGGCTGGTGTGGCACTACTTCGAAGCATCTCAACTTTTTGTTGCGCTTGATAAGCTTTTACTTCTTTAGGAACAATTAACCCCGTATCCCTGACCTGTCCCTCTGGGTTAATGCCTAGTTTTGTGGCAGGGGTCGATTCGTCAAGAGAATACCAGTTTCCTTGCCAATTCCCTGGGGCTTGATTCTGATAAGCTATTTTCCCTTTATTGATTGTTTCAATTGTCACTCTCTGTTCAAGATCTATACCGCTGCGATAAGCTGGTATTTTACTTTCTTCAACACCCTGAGAACGCATAAAATCATCAACAATTTTTTGATTTGCACGGATATTAATATCTCTATTAAGATCGCCCGTGCGTCCAAATTTTTCATTAAGTTCAGCTCTTCGGGCCAAAATATTTGGCTTAACCGGTTCGAGAACAGGCTTACCAGCCCGCCACGCATCAAACCTTGCCCCGCCTTTCATGCCAGCCCCGCCGCCAATAACCGAGCCGATCAGCATCCCCCATTTCTGACCGTCGCTACCTTCGCCAAACAGCATTCCCCCCGCATAACTACCGACTGTCCCACCGCCCATCGCACCGAGGGTACTCAGAAGTGCGATTGCCGGACTGGCCAGCACCGCCATGGCTCCGGCACCAACGGCGAGCATCGTCCAGTTCACCCATTCCGGGATTTCAGGACTTATTTCATCGGTCTGAACTTTGCTTCCACCGATAATAACATTACGCGATCCCTGACTAATCTCAGCGCTGCATGTCAATTTATCGCCTGCGCGGGAGGCGGGGAAGTTATTGATGTAAACTTTTATCGAACCTTCCGCAACCCGTTGCAGGCTACCGCTGTGCTCATCACACTCTCCGGCTGACAGGTGAGCGCGGATTGCCCTTCGGCTGTTGATAAAGACATTGGGTGAACCTTCTTTTAGCGTACCGGTAGTATGGCGTGGAGCCCATGACATACTGCCGAGGAGCTCACCCAACCCACCCGCAGCGCATGCCCCAGCCGCAACGGCAGAAACTGCAACCAGCGCGGTCCCTCCGGTGACCACAACGGCAGCTGCACCAAGAATGGCCCCGCCCACCAATCCTGCAATCATCCAGCCTTTTGAGGCTGTATGTGCTATCTCATCATCTACGCGAGCAGCCTGACATTCGGACATGACTATTCGGCTCGCTGTGCCATCAGATACCCACGTATCCGATCGGGCGTATTAAGTTGGTCAGAACCAGAGACCTGACGGCAGACGGATAGCTGTGAAAGCAAATGATGTGATGTGTCTGTGGAAGTGGTCCACAGCGCGTAACGCAGGGGTTGGCTGCCCGGGACGGGTGCAATACTGAGTGGTTTACCCTGCTTTTCAAAAAGCAAATATTGCCCCTCTTTCGCCCGCTGAAGCGAAAGATGTCCATAAAGATCCTGAATGTTTTCAAAGACACTAAGTAACTTACTCTCACTATCAAGCGCAAAAAATGGTCCCTGGCTATCGGCAGCGAGCATTTCTTTAGTTTCAGTCTGAGCAGGTTTGTGGAACTTAATACTACGGATAATCTCCTGGTATTGATTATGATAATAATCGCTAAATTCGCCCGGGCATGTACCGATATAACACACCATCTTTTGCCCGCCGGGATGGTCACCGAGCAAAATCACCGTCTGCTTCTGAAAAATGACCGCATTATCATTTTTAAACTGATAAAAAAGCTCTACCGCCGGGTGACCATCAACAGAAGTCATCTGAGAGGATTCGAGACGAAAGTCGGGCACCGTAATTTCCAGTTCACGCACCAGGCGAGTTGCCACATCATGGACTTTGTCTTCGTTTTTAGCACTCGCACGAGAAACAACAAAAGTAAACTCGCTGGCTCCGTTATCGCTCAGGGTAAATAAATTCATGGTTCTGTCTTTAAATACATCGGGTAAAGCGAGGGTTGCTTCCTGAAGAATATAATCAGCCATTCGGGTTACTCTTAGTTATTGCCATTAATAACAAAAAAGCTATCCACTTCCTGTTGGATTTCCTCCTGAAGGGATGCGCCAGGCGGATCGATGACGTTTCGCCCATCGTCAGGGTTCAAGTGCAATTCGCCAGAAAGCGTATTAATTTGTGCACTTTGTTTTGCAGTAAAGTTAAAGTTATTACCAATGATATGAACGCTACCATCTTTTGAGAGCTCAATGGCACTTTCACCACATTCCAGTCTCAGCGTATTACCTGCGGAAAGTATAAAATTATCTACGACTTTATCGTTTCGACTCTTACCCGTCAGGCATACCACATCGCCTTTAATTCCTGATTTCTGGTTTTTCGCTACCCGTAAGGTTTCATCTTCACCAACAAACTGGGTACGATTTTTTTCAGTAGAATGAGACTCGTCGTTTTTGACGTTAATATCCAGATTCCGCTCGGCCTGGATCCACACCTGTTCCGCGCCCGCCTTATCCTCAAAGCGCAGGGCGTTGGCGTTGTCCACAGAGCCCCCTTTCGTGCGGCTCATAAAGCCCATCTGCGTCGCCGCAGCCGGCAGCGCCCACGGCGGCATGCTCGCGTCGTTATACACGCGGCCGGTAATAATCGGACGGTCCGGGTCGCCGTTGATAAAGTCCACCACCACCTCGTCGCCGACGCGCGGGATCTGCACCCCGCCGTAGCCCTGGCCTGCCCACGCGCTCGACACGCGAACCCAGCAGGAGCTGGTATCATCGCCCTTCGCCAGCCGGTCCCAGTGGAACTTCACCTTCACCCGGCCATATTTGTCCGTCCAGATACTCTCCCCCTTCGGCCCCACCACCTTCGCGGTCTGCGGGCCGTAGGTGCGCGGCCAAGCCGTGCTCTGCGCCGGACGGTAAACCACCGCCGACGGAATGACCGTGAAATCGGTACGGTGTATGGTCTCCCCCTCGCCGCTGGCGTAGCGGTTCTCCTCGAAGTGGTAGCCCGCTGCCGTCACCAGATACTCCCCGTTGTCGCTGAAGAACGGCGCGTTGGTTAACGTGAAGGTGTGCCCTGGCGCTATCCCCGCCGCCGTGGCGGTGGCCTGAATCTGCTGATGCTCCACCTGCCAGCGCTCCTGACGGATACGGGCATAGAACTCCCCGTGACCTTTGTCCACAAAGCGACCCGGCCAGTCGTACACGTCGATGCTGCCCGGCTTCGGCGACGCCGGGTTCTGCTGGGCCTGGAACAGCCACGCGTTCGGCTTGCGGAAGTCATAGTCGTCGAGGCTGTAAATCCCCGGCGTCACGCTGTCCTCCAGCGCCCACTGGCTGATGCCCTCTTCATCCGTACTGCCGCCGGACGGCGTCTGGTGGTAAGGAATGACCTCGTAGCCACTGAACGGCTGATGCTGCGTGGCGGCGTCGGTGAGCACCAGGGTGTGCTTGTCCGCCCCATGGCGGAAGTGATACGCAATCCCCTCCAGCTCCATCAGGCGGCTGATAAAGTCCAGGCTCGACTCCTGATACTGCACGCAGTAGTCCCAGACCCGGTAGCTGCCGGTGAGTTTATCCTCAACGTTGACCTGATGCTCGCCCAGCAGGGTTTTGACAATCTGCGGCACCGTCTGCCCCTGGAAGATACGCAGGTTACGGTCGCGCTTCATCGGCCACAGGTCCGGCTCCACCGTCAGCTGGTACACCGCATAGCGGGTGCCCGTCAGCTCAACGGCGCTCACCGCCACGCGGGTAATCTTGCCGTTAATATAGCGGGACGTCAGCAGGCTCTGCGTCGGGATGGTCACCGTGACCGGCTGGCCCAGCAGCTTACTGCGGTCAATGCGCGCGTCCGTGCCGAGTACGGTCAGCGTCAGCGCGAACGACTCGGACATCGCCTCGCGGCCCGTCAGTTTCCAGAACAGAAGCCCCTCCACCGGGAGCTGAACGGTAATTCGGTTGAGCATAATCTTTATTCCATTTAGCTTATGCGATGCAAAAAAGCGGGTCGCATCTCTGATAAAGCATCATTCAAGAAAGGGGCTTTTCCCGCTCGTTCATCCAAAAAACAAGAGAGTAGATTTTCAGTGACTCTGATGTGACAAATAACCCTACATTCAACCAGACGTTTGAAATTCCAAACACGCTTACTAAAAGAGGGAAAAATGAGACTGAACATCTGAATGAAATCAAACGAAATAATTCCTGAGCAAGAGCAAATTTGACTGCACCGTTCTTTCGTTTGAAGAATAACCAGGCCGAAGCAAACAAAGAGAGTAGTAAAAGTAAGTCAAGCACAAAAAAAAGCATGACCAAAATGCTGAAACCATCACCTGCAAAATAATTCAACGAAGCACTAAATGCTTTTGCGTCAGAAAGAAATGGGATTCTGTTGTGGCGTACTGAATTCTCGCAATAAAGTAAAATTGCGAGAAGATCCATACTTCCCCAGAAATACCCTGATTTACTCTTTAAATGAGCGACATTTTGTTTATGCACGTAATTAACACTGACAAAAATGGAATTCCGCGTCTTCGCTTAAGCTAACTCTCCGGGGTCGGAGACAAAAGGGCCTGTCGTTTTTCACTGGCGGTGGTCAATTAAGACCACCGCTACTGAGCCAACTGAGCTTTCAATCCTAAAGCGATTTTGTACATAAAGAGGAGAGACGATCTTCGAACACCTTTGGAAGAAGTCTCTGGCCTTGAAGATCGTGCATTACTAAGGATTCACCAGCCAGGTGCCCGGCTTGCTGATATCCAGCGTCTGGCTGCGCGTTCTCCCGTTGCCCTGCAGTTCAATCTTCGTCTCACCGGCTGGCAGCTTGAGCGAGGCATAGCCGTTGGTCGCCGGACGCAGCGCTTTTGGTTCGCCGTTCACTTTCAGCGTTTCACCGTCGAGGATCCGGATATAGACCAACGCAATCGGGCTCGCGGCAGGCGGTGGCGTCTGCTGTGCCGTCGCCGGTTCGCTCACCGTCGCCGTTTCTGGCTTCACCTCTGGCGCGTTCGCGGCGGTCTCTGTCGGACGCGTCTCTGACGGAGCCTGGGCAGCCTGCTCAGGCGCATCATTCCCACCGCTGAACAGCATCGCCCCGGCGACAACGCCCACCAGCACGCCCGCGGCAACCATGCCCGGGATCTTATAGCGACGCCAGTCGAGCACCGAAGCTGGCTTCTCTTCCTCAACCGGAACCAGCATGGTGCCGGTTTTTTTGGCGGTGAGCACGTCGTTGATCCCGGCGACCGGCATCTCAATCAGCGCCGCGAATTCGTCGATAGACTGCGGACGGTCCTCCATGTGCAGCGCCAGCGCGCGGTCAATGGCCTGCAGCAGCGGAATGGAGTAGCCCTGCGGCATGATTTCCACCAGCGGCTTACAGGTATCCTGGATGGAGCGCACCACGCTGACCGGCGGCGGAGAACCCACAATCAGGGTACGCAGCACCGCGCCGAGGGCGTAAATATCCGTCCACGGCCCCTGCTCGCTCTCGTTGTCGTCGGTGTACTGCTCAATCGGCGCAAAGCCGGGGCGCAGCATGGTTTCCGTTTCGTCGGAAAGGTTGCCGATGGTGCGGCGCGCGGAGCCGAAATCGAGCAACACCGGCAGGCCGTTATCCTGGATCTGAATATTATCCAGCGAGATGTCGCGGTGCAGATAGCCTTCGTCGTGGATGGTCTTGATCGCGCCGAACAGCATCGGCAGCGTGCGGCGGATCCAGGCCTCGTTGATCAGCTCCGGTTTTTCTTCGCGCAGGCGTGAAAGCGTGGTGCCGCTATAAAACAGCGTCCCCATGTAGGCCGTGTCGTTTTGCACCCAGAAACGCAGGACGTGCAGCAGGTTCGGGTGGTTAAACCGCGCCAGCAGACGCGCTTCCTGAATAAAGCTGTTCAGGCCCGCGGAAAATGCTTTGCCAAAGCGCTCGCTGCGCAGCACCAGGGTCATGTCGTCGCCGCGCACGGCGAGCGAGGAAGGCATAAATTCTTTGATAGCGATAGTGCGTTCGAGCTGGTGATCCCACGCGCGATAGACAATGCCAAAACCGCCGCCGCCGATCACCTCTTTGATTTCAAACTCGTTGAAGCGGTACCCGACCGGGAGCGCGTTTGGGACAGTCCGATTGTTATCATTATCCGTCATCTTTTACAGTTCTCTTGATGATTATTACGCGGCAAACTGACAGTGAAACTCGCCCTGCTCGCAGGTGACATGCAGGCGTCGGAACTGCTCGTCGCTGCGGCTGGCGGTAAGTAAGATCTGGCTCATCTGAGGCAGCAGGGTGTTAGTCAGAATAGCATCCACCATGCGGCCCCCGGACTCCACCTCGGTGCAGCGCTGAACAATCTGTTCCACCACGCTGTCGTCAAACTCAGAAATAATGCTGTGATTCTCTTCCAGACGACGCTGAATGCGCTTGAGCTGCAGGCGCACAATCTGCCCGAGCATCTCGTCGCTGAGCGGGTAGTACGGCACCACCAGCAGGCGGCCCAGCAGCGCCGGCGGGAATACCTCCAGCAGCGGCTGGCGCAGCGCGCCACTTAACGCGTCAGGCTCCGGCATCAGCTCCGGATCGGCGCACATGGCGCTTATCAGCTCGGTGCCCACGTTGGACGTCAGAATGATAATGGTGTTACGGAAATCAATGTGGCGCCCCTCGCCGTCCTCCATCCAGCCTTTGTCGAAGACCTGGAAGAAGATCTCATGGACGTCCGGGTGCGCTTTTTCAATTTCGTCCAGCAGCACCACGCTGTAAGGGCGACGGCGCACGGCCTCGGTTAACACGCCGCCTTCACCATACCCTACGTATCCCGGAGGCGCACCTTTTAAGGTGGAAACGGTGTGCGCTTCCTGGAACTCGCTCATGTTGATGGTGATAACGTTCTGCTCGCCGCCGTACAGGGATTCCGCCAGCGCCAGCGCGGTTTCGGTTTTCCCGACGCCGGACGGGCCGCACAGCATAAAGACGCCCACCGGTTTGTTCGGATCGTCGAGCTTCGCCCGCGAGGTTTTCACGCGGCGGGCAATGAGATCCAGCCCGTGACGCTGGCCGATAACGCGCTGGTTCAGCGTATCGGCAAGGTTCAGCACCGCGTCGATCTCGTTTTTCACCATCCGGCCCAGCGGGATCCCGGTCCAGTCAGAGACGACTGCGGCGACCACGTTTTCATCTACCGCCGCAAACAGCAGCGGCTCGTCACCCTGCAAGGCGTTCAGCGCCTGCTGCTGCTCCGCCAGCTGGCTGCGCAGCTCGGCGGTCTCTTCCTCGCCCGCCGCAAACAGCGCGGCGCGCAGGCGGATGATCTCCTGCACCAGACCGCGCTCGTCTTCCCAGCGCCGGGCCAGAGCTTCGCGTTTTGTTTCATACGCGTCGCGCTCTGTGATTAATGCCGTTACGCGCTCTGCGTCACCGGCACCGACGCGCGCTTCGCGTTCAGCAATTTCAATTTCAACGTCCAGCGCGGCAAGATGGCGCAGGCAGTCTTCCAGCTGCGCCGGCGGCGCGCTCTGGCTGACGGCCACGCGGGCGCAGGCGGTGTCGAGCAGCGCAACGGCTTTGTCCGGCAGCTGACGCGCCGGGATATAGCGATGGGACAGCTTCACCGCCGCGCTGACCGCTTCGTCGAGCAGCAGGACCTGGTGGTGCGTCTCCAGCGGCGACACGGTGCTGCGCAGCATCAGAATCGCTTTCGCTTCGTCCGGCTCGTGAACCTGTACGGTCTGGAAACGGCGGGTCAGCGCCGGGTCTTTCTCAATGTACTTTTTGTATTCCGCCCAGGTGGTGGCACCGATGGTGCGCAGCTGACCGCGCGCCAGGGCCGGCTTCAGCAGGTTCGCCGCATCGCCGGTTCCCTGCTGGCCGCCTGCACCAATCAGAGTGTGGATCTCATCGATAAACAGAATAATCGGCGTGGTGCTGGACTGGACTTCGTTAATGAGCGCCTGCAGACGGGCTTCAAACTCGCCTTTCATGCCCGCGCCTGCCTGCAGCATGCCGATATCCAGCAGCCACAGCTGAATATTTTGCAGCGGCTCCGGCACGTCGCCGTCGGCGATACGCAGCGCCAGCCCTTCAACGACTGCGGTTTTGCCGACCCCGGCCTCCCCGGTCAGCAGCGGGTTGTTCTGGCGGCGGCGCATCAGGATATCCACCATCTGGCGGATCTCCTCGTCGCGCCCGACAACCGGGTCAATCTTCCCGTCGCGGGCCCGGGCGGTCAGGTCCTGGCCGTACTGGGCCAGCGTTCCCTGCGCCGCCGGGACCGTACCCGCCGGTGCATCGACGGCGGCAGCGGCCTGCTGCGTCTCTTTGCTGTTGGCGCAAATAGCGTCGAACTGCTCGATCAGCACTTCGACGTTAAGACGGGTGAACTGCGACGAGATGCTTTTCAGCACGTTGGCCAGATTCCAGGTCTTGAGGATGCCAATCAGCAAATGGCCGCCGCGAATACGGCTGACGCCAAACTTCAGCGAGCCGAAGACCCAGGCGCGCTCCACGGCGCTGTCGATATGTTCGGAGAGATCGGAAACGGAACTTGCGCCGCGCGGCAGAGCGTCCAGCGCCGCCACGATATCGCGCGTTAACTGCTGTTCGTCGAGGGCAAAGTGGCGGATGACCTGCTGCAGATCGCCATCCTGCTGCTGCATCAGCTGATGCAGCCAGTGCACCAGCTCAACGTAGGGGTTGCCGCGCAGCTTGCAGAAGGCAGTCGCGCTTTCCAGAGAGGTAAATAACAGCGTATCCAGTTTGCCGAAAAGCACGGCACGGCTAATTTCTGACATGTTCGGTTCCGTTGATAACAATGCGTTAGAAAAATTTATCGCTCTGCGCGATACACCAGATCGCCACGCGGGACAGGCTGCGGCTGATGCCCCAGCCAGGTGTTAAAGCCTAATCGCCCATCGCTGCCGAGCGTGGTGCCCTGCACCGCGTCTTCACGCAGGATCACCCGTGTTTCCCATTCAAACTCAATTCCCGCGTACTGGCGCACCCAGTCGCGCAGCTCGGTGACCCACGCTTCGCCCGGCAGAAAGCGGTTGTACTCCTCCGCGCTCAGCGGGCCAATCTCGATACGAAACTTATGCTGCACGTCGCGGACGGCGACGCCGAGAAAAGCGGATTCCCCCATGCGCGGCATGCGGCGTCCTGCTCCCAGCTGCGCCTGCTCGCGGGTGGAGAGCGGCATCCACTGCGGCACGTTGCTCACCAGCTTAACCGGCGCTTTAAAATAGCTGCGCAGGATCTTCTCCAGCCCTTCCGGATCCCGCCCGTGGCGGGTCAGGTGCCCGGCGTGGGTAAAGCGGGCATGGGCGCTCAGGCTGCCCTTGTTCATCTGACCCGGCTGTCCCATGCCGATCAGCGACGCCAGGTAGCCCTCAAAGCGCTTATTGTCGGCGCGATCGAGGGAAACGGCAGGCTGCGCATCCGCCCAGGCGCGGTAAAATAGCAGCGCAAGACGATGATGGAACAGATCGGCAAACGCGCTGAGGCTAGTGTCCTGATGATGATGAATCCGCTCGCGGGCGTACTCGGTCATATGCACCGGCAGCGGGCCGTTCGGGCCAAACAGGCCAAAGCTGAGGATCGACACCTCATGCAGCCCGCTTTCCTCACGCTGTCGCACCTGGGCCAGCGTCGACGGCGCAAAGCTCATTGAGGGCTGCTGACCAATGCGCAGCGGCTCAAATTTCGGCAGCGGCGCGCGGCCCAGCGGGTAACGCTCGCCACCCTGGGCATCAATGCGCCTTAACAGCTGAAACAGATCGTAGCGCCAGGGCGTCTCGCGGACCCCGTGCCAGAACGTATCCGGCAGCTTCGTCAGGCGATGCACGCGCAGCGGTGCGGTGGCAGCGTCACTCATACCAGCGCCCTTTTACCCATGCGCGGTGCCCAGTAGCCTATCTCGCCGCGCTGCTGACTCTTCAGGGTGAACTCGGTGAAGCTGTTGATGGAGACCAGACGGGCAAAAAGGCGCTCCATCACGCTGCCGAAAAGCCACGGGCTGGCGCCGGAAAACGCCCGCTCGTCCACCGTCAGGGTGATGCCAATTCCGCGGGCGAAAACGACCGGGCCGGGTTCAGGCACGCGGCGGTGTACCGGCTCCAGCACACAATGGCGAACCCCCTCCACCTGACGCGCAACCGGCGTTTCGGCCAGGTTGGCATACAGACCTAACAGCTGGCGCAGCGCCGCTGCCCCCTCTTCATTTTCGCTGTCCATCAGGCTGAGGTAGTTCATCTGCAGCTGGCTGATGAGCCGCCAGGTGCTGAACCCTTCCGCCAGCGCCGGACGCGGCGGCGTCGGGCCTTTGCGCAGGGTTAACCCCTTCACCGGCATGGAGTCGGCCATAATGAACTGCCCGAGCTCCTGCTGGAGCATCAGCGGCAGGTCGCGGCTGGTACAGAGCACCTCGGCAGAGATGTAGCGCAGGTTTTCCTGCCACGGGGCATGTTGTTCATCCACCAGCGAGACAAAGACCTCCGAGCCGATATAGCCGGTACGGGTGCCGTAGCGCAGGGCGTGCTCGGAGAGCACGCGCTGTTCCCGGCGCAGGGAAAAATAGGCCCCGTAGTTGCCCGCGTCGCCGCTCCAGGTGCTCCAGAACGGACGAAACGTCTGGTCGTCGCGCTGGCCGTCGGCGCTGCCAAAAATTTTATTTACCGCATAAATTTCGTAGTCCAGCGGACGGATGTTATCGACCACCAGATGGTATTCATGCTGGCCTTCATTCAGCTTCTGCCGGGCCGCCACTTTCGGGAACAGGTTGATGACCGGCGTGCAGTGCAGCGCCAGATGGCTGGCGTCAACCACGCGCTCCAGCTGTTCATCCGACTTATCCAGCAGAATGAAGATATCGAAGGCTTTTTCGTTTTCGCAGCGCTGGATAAGCGTGCTCAGACCGCTCAGGCTGATAAAGCGGAAGCGGGCCGGAAACGCAAAATACTCCTGCAGCAGACGGTAGCCGTCAAAGTTGCGCAGATCGTCCGGGAGGAGCGCCTGGTCCGGCGCAAAGCCCTCCTGACGCAGCGCATCCGTTGCCAGCAGCTGTCGCTGCGGCTGCGGGCTGACCGTCTGGCAGACGATCCCGGCGTGGTGCTCCATCACCAGCTCCAGCAGCTTCAGCGCCTCAATGTCCGGGCCGCTGAGGAAAAACTCCAGCCGGTCAAAATTCAGGTGCCCAAGGTTTTGCGGGCCGTCGCAGGCAATGCGGATCCGCAAGGCGCTGTTGATCCCCCGCTGGCTTAAGCCGAGCTGCGCCAGCGGCAGGTCAGCGGGCACGCCGCCGAGCTCCACTTTGTCGATTTTCAGCGGCAGCAGATTAACCTCGTGCGCGGTGGTATAGCTGCAGGTTACGCCGGTTTTTTTCAGCGCCAGGCTGTCCATCATGGTGCCGCGCGGCACAATAAAGCCGTTGCTCAGATCGCCGCGGCTGCTGTCGGGCTCAATTTCCGCAATCGCCATGGAAGGGGTGGGCGCGAGGTAGTTCGGCGCGATCATCTCCAGCAGACGCTGGGAGAAACGCGGAAACTCCGCGTCCATTTTCATCTGCACGCGGGAGGTCAGAAACGCGAAACCTTCCATCAGGCGTTCGGTGTACGGGTCCGCCACTTCGATGCCGCGCATGCCCAGCCGCCCGGCGACCTTCGGATAGCGTTCGGCAAATTCGGCCCCCATTTCGCGCAGGTAGGCCAGCTCACGGTTGTAATATTCGAGCAGTTTACTTTCCATGATTACCCCGCATCTTTCAGTTCAAAATGGCCGTTTTCCAGATCGACATCGGTGCGAAACAGAAACTCCAGCGGGTACGGCACACACCATAAGCGCCCTTTAATCTCGATGGAGAGCACGTTATGCAGATCCAGCGAGGAGGTATCCGACACGCAGCGGACCTGCAGCCCCTGCGGCAAAATGCGCGGTTCAAAATTGATGATGGCCTCGGTGAGCTTGCGCTGAATGTCGTGCCATTCGATGTCCGACATTCTCTTCCCGGCCAGCGGCGCGACGCCGAAGTTAACCACCGAGCGGCTCACGTGCGGCAAGGCGCTCAAATCCCCGGAGGCATCGTGGTTGATGGTGTTAAACAGCCACTGCAGATCCCGCAGCACGTTACGACGCAGCGCTGCGTGGGTGATCAGGTTGCTGTTAGCCGGCTCGCGTTTTTTTTCCGGATCGTTATCGGTGAGGCGATCGAGCAGCGAAGGCTGCATTTTGTCGCGCGCCCCCACCTTCTCCTGCCTGCTGCGGGCTTGCCAGCCGCTGCGCAGCAGATCGCCTTCGCCAGCGGGATTACTCATCGGCTCCATCCGTCGCAAACGACACGAGGCTTAACGACAGCAACGGGCTTTCGCTTTGCTCGCTGAGCCAGGCTTTCTGGCCCATCCCTTCGTACAGGGTGCCGTCCTCATCGAGCGGCTGCCACTCGGTAGTGCGGCCCAGTTTGATCGCATCCGACGCATCGGCAGCAAACGGGTAACGCGCCGGGATCTGACATACCTGCTCCGTACCGTCGGTCAGGCGCACCAGCGCGTGACGCCAGACCAGATCGGTCACGCTGGCAGGCGCCTGGAAACGGATCTCGGCGATAGCGTTAAACGGCAGCCAGAAATAGCGGCCGTTCACGATGGTTTCGCACACCGGGCCGAGACGGGCATCGCCGTCCATCAGCCAGTCAAACGGCTGAGCCTCATCATTTTCGAGGGTGATGTGGCCGGGAGTGGCCTGCGCCTGGTCAAGCGCTTCAAGGCGCAGCGACCGGGCACGCTCGCCCTCCTCGCGGAGCGCCGCGGCCAGGGTGGTCAGCCACGGCCACTGAGTTTCAGGCATGGCCGGACGCGCCTGCCCCGCCATCACCTGCGCGCGCTGCAGCTCGCCCTGAATGGACTGCTCCAGCAGCGTGACGGTGGGTTTCGCCTGCGGCTTCAGCGCCAGCCAGCTTTTCAGCTGGGTCAGCGCGCGCGTCCCGTTGCCGCTGAGGATTAAAAACTGCACGAACGCGGCGCGGAGGTCTGCATCTGCCGGACGGGCTTTGATCTCCGCTTCAAGACGCGCCAGCGCGTCGTTGAGCGTTTCACCCGCCAGGTGTTGATAGAGCGTATTCATAGCCATTCCTTAATTCGCCGCGCGCCAGGCGCCTACTGCCGGATCGCGCAGCTGAGGACGCAGGGTATCAATCAGAACGATATTCAGCGGGGTGCCTGGGGCAACCCAGGCGTTCCAGGTTTTCTTCACCGCCGCAATACGCGCCTGCAGTTTTGCATCGTCGCTGGCGGTCTCGCGGGAAATTTCTACCGCTACCGTGCCGTTGCTCTTCCAGCTGTTCAGGGTGCTGTCGTAAGGCAGGATCATCCAGCTCTGATCGCTGTCTGGCGTGCTGAATACCATGCGCTCTTTATTGACGGAGGTGATCAGTGCGTTTTCCGGATCGGCGCTCTGATTCAGCCCCATCACCGGGAAGCCGTGAATGTACGTCACCGCCATCTCTTTCTGCCCGCCGTTGCGGGACTGAGAGATAACGGTGTGACCGCTCAGCCAGCTGCCGTTACCGCAGCGGGTGGTGTCAGAATCCGGAATAAAGAGCGCCGGAGCGGACGCGCCGCCCTCCCAGAAGGTGCGCAGGTGGCAGCCATCCTGCAGGGTAAACTCCTGCCACGGCGTGCGGTCCGCGGCAACGGTGCGGGAAGCCACGTTCTGATCGGGTGGCAGTAACGCGCCGCTGGCTGGGGTTGCGGTGACGGTCTCGGCAGGCGCGGCCTGCTGCTGTTTCACCACCAGCGCCCAGTCCTGCGCTTTAGCTGCCGTGCCCTGCGCCAGCGTCGTTCCCTCGGGATCGTTGAGCGTCCAGCTGAGTTTATTCACTTTGCTGCACTGGTGTTCCAGCAGCGAGCCAAGACGCGGCACAAAGTTTTCCAGCACGGAGACGTCTTTCTTGCCGTTCGCCACAATGCGCAGCGCCACCTCAGGCTTACACCAGCTTTGCGGGGTGTTGTCTTTGATGTTGTCGATCCAGATATCCAGCTTCTGCGCAGGAGACTGCACGATGCGGAAATTTTCAGCCTGCGCGGTGGAGGTCGCCGCCAGAAGTGCCAAACCCGATAGCCAAAGTTTCATATCGTTCCTTGTGTGTCTAATCAGTTCCGCAGGGAAGAAATTGTGCTGCATCAGAGAGGGTGTGCAGCAAAGTGGTGTCCTGAGGGTTGCCCATCCATACCGCCAGGGCGGTATAGTTATCCTGCGCATTCCCCTCCTGCTCGCCATTCTTTTGAATGATTTGGTTCATTAAGGTCAGCCACTCCTGCGGCGTATTGACCATGTGCAGCGACTGCTTCATTTGCTCTTCGCTGACGCCGTGCCAGAACCCGTCGGTGCAGAGTAAAAAGGCATCGCCGTCTTCAACCTGCACCACGTCGCTGTAGCTCGCTTCCGGTCCGCCGTTTTCAATTCCCAGCGCCAGATAAAGCAGGTTGCTGTTGAGATCGTCCGTCTGATGCCCGGCATCCTTCATCTGCTGCACCAGACTGTGGTCCGTGGTGACGTGCCACAGCCACCCCCGGCGAAACAGGTACAGGCGGCTGTCGCCGGCATGCGCCCAGTACGCCAGCCCGTAGTCCCGGTCAATGAACAGGCTGACCAGCGTCGTGCCCATCCGGCGATAGTCCTGAACGGCCTGCTGTTCGCTCAGAATGGTGCGATTCGCCGTCTGCACGTAGTCGCGGATATGCTGCGCGTTGAGGTGCTTGTCGCCATCGAAGCGGGAGATAATGCTGTTACGGGCCAGTTCCGCGGCGACTTCACCACCGGGCAGACCCGCGATGCCGTCGCAGACGACAAAGCAGGCCGAGCGTTCCCCTATGGTTTCTCCCGTCTGATCCTGGTTGCTGGCGCGCGTCCCCTGGCGGGAGAGAGAAGCGGTTGCGATATTCATTTGTCTTCCGATCCGCTCTGTGAGTCTTTGTACTGATTCACCTCCATGTCATACGCATGAAGGAAGGCTTCGCCGAACAGGGTGTGGAAGTCATCCTCAATCTCGCCCGCCGTCTCGCCATAGCTACGAACAAAATAGTCCCACAGGGCGGCTTTGCGGCTGCCCGGCAGCGCCAGACGCGAGGTCATGCCGTTTTGCTTCGCCTGCTCCTCCAGCTGTTCCGGGTTAAAGGACTGCAGCATCGCGGCGATGATGGCGCGGATACCGGAGATCATCCCCAGCTGGTGCGCCTGAAGGTCGATCAGCGCGTCGCGCACCGATTTGGTCGGCGGCATAAAGCCCGGCATCGGGGTGCCGAACATCTGAATTAAGACGGTTTTCCCGGTCGGCAACAGCTTGAACGGGTTGTTGGCATCGTCCAGCACCATGGTCATATCGGCTTTTACGCCGCGTTTCAGGATGGAGCGCGACGAGAGCAGCGCCACGGTGCCCTGCGAGAACATGCCGAGAATCTGCCCCAACTGACGCATATTTTCCCGGTCAAACTGCGGAACAGGCTGCATTTCGCTCAGGCCCATACCTTCAAGCAGCGCCTGCAGCAGCTCGCCCTGCAGCACTTCACCCTTCTCGCCATTATTCGGGCTGGCGGTTGGGGATGCCGCGTTATTGACCGGGTCGATGCGCAGGCGCCCCTTCGGTGCCTGAGCGCTGCTGCGCGCAACGGCCTGCGGCGTAGGCATGGTGAAGCCTGCGTAATCCGGCCGCGCCGGCTCTTCTTCACGCGGCGTTTCCTGCGGCTCTGGGGCGAACAGCGGAGAATCGGCAAGCACGTCCTCTTCCTGCTCCGGTTCAGGCGTTGATGCTGGCTTTTCGTCTGCAATATCATCCGGGTGGGTTAACGGTGCTCCGCCCATCAGCCCGAGCGGGTCATCATTGCGCGCGGCTGGCGCGCTGGCCTTTCCACCGAACAGCGCCAGCGGGTCAAGCTCGTCCGCCGCGTCTTCTTTAGGGGCGGGTTGCCCCTCAACCGGCGGCACCAGCGTGGAAGGCGTCACGTCGTCAAAAATGCTCTCTTTTTTGAACAGCGCTTCGTCGCTGAACAGCGTGTCCGGGTCGACGTTCTTGCGCTCAAGCGTTGGATCGCTGTCGTTGAACATCGCCAACGGATCTTCGGCATTACGCTCCGGCGCGGCGGGCTGGGAGAAGGGATCCTGTGAGGCCGCAGGCTGCGGCTTTGCGCGGTTGCTGGAGATGCTGTCGGAGATGGAGAACTCCTGCATCAGGCTGTCCCAGATTTCGGAAGGCACGGCGGTCGGTTCCGCCTTCCCGCGTGGCGCGGGGTTAGCAGGCTTCGCTTGCGCTACGGGCGCAGCGGGTGCGGCTGTCGGACGCGCCTGCTGCTGCATGCTGGCCGCCATACGGCTCACCGGCTGTGTGTCGTGGATCAGTTCGGTCACTTCGATACGGTAGTCATCAATACCGAGAATGTCGCCATCCTGCAGTTCAACCTGACGTCCGCGCTCCAGCGGAATATCATTCAATACCACGCGGGTGACGCTGCCACGGTTGGTGACACGGCATTCGCCCTGAGCGTCAACGTGGACAATGGCCTGCAGACGCGAGATGGTGCGGTCATTGTCCGGCAATACCAGATTGTTATCCGTACCGCGCCCAATGGTGCCGCCCGGGGCGTAAAAATCACAGCTGCTTTGCGGCGGCTGATGACCGGGTTTCGTAGAAATAATCGTGAATCGCATGGCGTATTCCTGCTGGTATGATTAGCGCTCAAACGCTGCCGCTCTCGGGACGAGAACGGCGGCGTTTGGGGCCGCTTCCACTGCTTCTATTTTGCGGTTTTAAGCGGACGAATCGCGTCGCTGTTGGCGATTAAGCTGCACTTTAAAACCTGATATTGACCCGGTTCAGTACCGCCTATCTTCTCTTTCAGAGAAGAAACAATGATCTGGTCAGCTTTTTCAAAATTTTCAGCAGGGAGATTGCTTGCTTCCAGCCAGGCGGCCGCGCTGGCCTCTGCATCATCTTTCAGACTTTTACTGTCCGCGATCTTACTGATGCAACGGTTTTGCACCCAATTTTCAAAGATTTGTTGCTGAGAAAAAGCGCTGACGGCAGGCAGATTTTGGGCATAAACAACAGAGGCATTGATAGCCAATACCAGCAGTAATAAACGTTTCATTTCAGGCTCCAGAAGGTGGCGTTGGTCGGAATAAACGAACCATTACCCGGTGAGCCGAGGAAATGGCAATCATCAGAGCAAATATTTCCATTCCAGAGTGTGACATGACCGGTTGCGTCGCTCCAGCCATGCCCGGTAAAGATGATAATGCCTTGCTTGCCTGCAAATTGCGCAGGCGTTGGGGAAGAGACCGACATATCTGCATTGCCCAGTACCGTGGGGAGAAATGCAATCATATCTTTAACGCGGAACATATAGCGCTTTTTGTCATTCCCGGTCACTGTCGCATATTTACTGTTAGAAGGAATCGGAATGCCACAGTAATTTAAAACGTAACTCATACGAATTGGGCAGGCATTTTTAAAAATACCGGCGTCGATATTATGCTGAACTTTTCCACCCAATAATTTGCCAACCTGTTCTACGTTTACGTTCACTTCTCTGAATCTGTTCCAGGCGGCACCAAAAGCAGGACGCATATGAGACATCTCGTTTCTCCTTGATAAGAAGCTCAGGGTAAAGTGAGCCCTTTCGGGCCCACTATTATTATGCTTCTTTGTTTTCTTTGATATTCCAGCCAGCGCTGCTTTCAGCACCTTTACCACCCGACGTGGTCTGCTCCCAGTACTGCTGTTTCACTTTCGCAGCCTGGAATGCATAGGTCACACCCACGGTGTCGCCGTTGTCTGCACCGGTGTACTGAACGGAAGTCACCAGCACATCTTCCAGCGTAATGCGGGAGTATTCCACCTGCTGACCGCCCGCTTTACAGACGGACAGCTCAACCTTAGTCAGGTGTTTACCGCTGGCGCAGTGTTTCAGGATAGCGGTGGTGGATTTGTCGATCAGCGCGTTAACGTGCAGGTCGTTAAAGTTAACTTTACCGGCACCGCCGCCACCGCCAACGCTCATATTACCTGGCTGGGAAGCGCCCCAGGAGAAGGAGGTAATATCAGTCCAGCCGGTGTGGTTAGAATCTTTAGATTCGCCCGTAACACCCTCGACCTTCAGAAACATATCAATAGCCATAATATCTACTCTTCGTGGATGAACAATATTGCTTTCGAAAAAGCACTTATATGGCAAACAGGAAAGCATGGGGCTGAATAAAACCGTCCATATTTTACCTCTGCCTCATATCAAATGACCCGTGTCATTTGACAGTCTTACATTCCTCCGAAATAACGGAATGAATGTGAAGTCATTATTACCGTTCCAGCCGTCTTTCTTGCCGGCCCGTGCAAGATGTTGCTCTTACGCGTCTTTCGTCTTCAGCGACGGCAGTTTAGAAACCAGACGCAGGGAAACGGTCAGACCTTCCAGCTGGTAGTGTGGACGCAGGAAGAACTTCGCGGCGTAGTAGCCCGGGTTGTCTTCAATCTCCTGCACCTGCACTTCCGCAGCCGCCAGCGGTTTGCGGGATTTGGTTTCCTGGGAGGAGTTAGCCGGGTCACCGTCGACGTAGTTCATCACCCAGTCGTTCAGCCAGCGCTCCATCTCTTCGCGCTCGCGGAAGGAGCCGATTTTGTCGCGCACGATGCACTTCAGGTAGTGGGCAAAGCGGCAGCAGGCGAACAGGTACGGCAGGCGTGATGCCAGGCGCGCGTTGGCGGTGGCATCCGGATCGTGATACTCGGCCGGTTTTTGCAGAGACTGCGCGCCGATGAAGGCGGCAAAGTCGGAGTTTTTGCGGTGTACCAGCGGCATAAAGCCGTTTTTTGCCAGTTCGGCTTCACGGCGATCGCTGATGGCGATCTCGGTCGGGCACTTCATGTCCACGCCGCCGTCATCGCTCGGGAAGGTGTGGCACGGCAGGTTTTCCACCGCCCCGCCGGACTCCACGCCGCGAATCGAGGTGCACCAGCCGTACTCTTTGAAGGAACGGTTGATGTTGGCCGCCATCGCATAGGCCGCGTTCGCCCACGAGTAGCTGTTGTGGTTCGCGCCATCGGTCTGCTCTTCAAAGTCAAAGCTGTCCACCGGGTTGGTGCGAATGCCGTACGGCAGGCGCGACAGGAAGCGCGGCATCACCAGCCCCAGATAGCGGGCGTCTTCCGATTCACGCAGTGAACGCCAGGCGGCGTATTCGGTGTTCTGGAAGATCTTGGTCAGATCGCGCGGGTTGGCCAGCTCCTGCCAGGACTCCATCTGCATCACGCCCGGCGCGGTACCGGTAATGAACGGACAGTGCGCCGCAGAGCCGATGCGCGCCATTTCCCCCAGCAGCTCAACGTCCTGCGGGCTGTGGTCGAAGTAGTAGTCGCCGACGATGCAGCCAAACGGCTCGCCGCCGAACTGACCGTACTCCTGCTCGTAGATTTTCTTGAAGATCGGGCTCTGGTCCCAGCCCACGCCCTTGTAGCGCTTCAGGGTGCGGCCCAGCTCCTGCTTGGAGATGCTCATAAAGCGGATCTTCAGCATCTCGTCAGTTTCGGTATTGTTGACCAGGTAGCTCAGACCGCGCCAGGCGCTCTCCAGCTTCTGAAACTCTTCGTGGTGAATGATCTGGTTCACCTGCTGCGAGAGCTGCTCGTCGATACCGGCAATCAGGTTCTGAATGGTGCGGTAGGTGTCGTTCGAGAAGGTAACGGTATTTTCCAGCGCCTGCTGCGCCAGAGTCTTGACCGCGCTTTCTACGGCGGAGCGGGCCTGATCGGTTTTCGGGCGGAACTCTTTGTTCAGCAGCGCGCTGAACTCATCCTGGCTGAACGCCTGACCCGCCTGCTGATCGTGTTGTTGAGTCTGGTTGCTCATCGATTATTCCTCGCTACCTTTCGCACTTTCGTCATTTTTCGGCAACTGGCTCAGGGATTTGAGCAGCGTCGGATCCTGGAGAATTTTTGCGATCAGCTCTTCCGCACCGTTTTTGCCGTCCATGTAGGTCAGCAGGTTAGAGAGCTGCGTGCGCGCCTCCAGCAGCTTGTTCAGCGGCTCAACCTTGCGGGCCACCGCGTCCGGCAGGAAGTCGTCCATGCTGTCGAAGGTCAGATCGACATTGAGCTTACCTTCGCCGGTCAGGGTGTTATCTACCTGGAACGCCACGCGCGGCTTCAGCGCCTTCATGCGTTCATCGAAGTTATCGATGTCGATTTCCAGGAATTTACGCTCGTCGACGGCTGGCAGGTTTTCCACCGGCTTGCCAACCAGATCGGCCATAACGCCCATCACAAACGGCAGCTGAATTTTGCGTTCTGCACCGTAGATCTCTACGTCGTATTCGATCTGCACGCGGGGAGCACGGTTGCGTGCGATGAATTTCTGTCCACTGTTACTCATTGCCATGATGTTCTCCATCAAAGATGCGCGGTGAAGGTGAAACGGCAGACTCCATGCCTGTCGTCATAATGCCAGGACGCGTCATTCGCGGCGTCCAAAGATGTTTTCCAGTTGGTTAACGCCGTCTGGCGCCAGGTCGCGAATAATGTCCATAAAGTTAAGTTCTGACAGCCGCTGCACCCGTTCAATCATCAGCGGCGCGGGGTGGCTCGGTTCGTACTGCGCGAAATACTGCTTCGCTTTTTCCAGCATTAGCTGCGCGTCGGCGCGGCTGGTAACCTGCACGCTGCGCCAGTCGGTGACCGGCTGAACGGGCTGCGCTGCCGCAGGCTGCGGCTCAGCGTGCTGTTCAGCCTGCGCTTCACGGTTCGGCAGCAGCTTACTGATGTCGGTCACCTGACAGGCGCTGGCGACCAGCCCCACGGTTTTCAGCAGCTGTTCCATTTCCGGTACGCCGCTTTCACCGAGATGCCCGATAAGCAGCTCGCGGATGGCCAGCAGCCGTTCGTTAATCACAATGACCGCTGCGGTCCCCGGCTGGTCGCCGCGCGCCAGTTCGTCAATCAGCCTCGGGCGACCGCCGGGATAGTCCGGACACTCGGTTTTACTGCCGTCCAGCAGCGCCTGGGCGTCACGCAGCGAAATTTCATCGCCGTTTGAACGCAGCAGCGAGGCGTTACGTACCGCGACGGTGAGCTCGGATTTATCGCTCAGCCCTGCCAGAGCGTTAATGCGATAGAACGGGTCGGTTTCGCCATATTCTTCCAGCAGCGGATAGAGCGGCTCCCAGTAGCGCGCGATAGCCTCCTGCACCAGCAACAGCCCGTCCGCGTAGCCCACAAGACCGCGACGGCGGGTCCAGGCGTGGGTTAACGCCAGCATCACGCGAAGATCTTTGGTGCGGCTCAGCAGGCTGGTAGCGAATTTTTCTACCGTGTTCCAGTCCGCCGGCTCTGCCGGGATGATGGTGTCGCCAAACTGCTGTTCCGCTTTGCCCTGACTGGCCTGGTTCATCGCCTGGAAGTCAGCGTCATATTCCAGATTGTCGCCACAGGGCTTATCGGGACTTATTGGCGCGAGAAATTCTTCGATATTCATGAGATCCCTGCTTATTCAAACATAGGCGGATAGAGACCGTGACGGCCCGGGCGGGCGCCCCCTGCCGGGTCGAACAGCAGGGTAAAAAGCTGCCCGGTGAAGTTGCCGCTGTGAACGTGGGTGTATAGCGGGTAACCGTCGCAGCGGTTAGTCCACCAGTAGCTGGTCTGACGCAGCGGGTCAAAGCACTCTGCCGCCTGCGGCCAGCCCAGCGTGCTTTGGCCGTCCTCGTCGTAACCAATGACGTCGAGGATGTCAGAGCGCTTCTGCGGCTCGACGGGCTGCGGCGCCGGAATGGACATCAGCATCTCATCCAGCTGCGAGGCGGAAAAGCTGTTACGCACCGCGTGCAGCCCCAGACGACCAATTTGCTGATACCAGCTCTCCGCCTGGCTGAGCAGGCTGGTCGACCACTCTGACGGGGCGAAGCTCAACTGAATGCAGACCGGGTACTGTCGGCCAACGCTGTCGCGGCCGGGCAGCAGGCAGCCCATCTGGATCATCTGGCTGCCCAGCATCGGCGGGACGACGAAATTCCAGACCGGAGCTTTGGTGAACTGGCGCTCGCCGCTGCGCTGCTCTTCCTGCTGCCAGGCCAGCAGGCCAACCTGAAACCAGTGCGACCACTGGCGCTGTAAGGTGTCAGGAAAGCGACGCTGCAGGAAATCTCCGGCGCTGGGTAATTTGCCATACCAGCTGTAGCGGTTCATCGCAGGGGTATTCGTCATACGGCTGTCCTTGCGGTTATGGGCATGAAAAACGGGGAAGCTGGAACGGGTTGCGGATGCTGTTCGGCGCAAACTCCAGCGTGACCTGATGTCCGTCGACGTTGAAGGTGGCCTGACGGCTCAGGCTACCCGCGCCCGGACTGGTGCTCGCTTTGTCAAAAAAGCGGTTGAGCGCCCAGGAGCCGTTGGTCACAAGCGTCGCGGTGCTGCCGTTAGCCAGACCCAGCTGCATACGGACCTGGTTGGTGCCGCCCGGCCCCGGCCAGTTCATGATCTGCACCGCCTGCGGACCGTGGCTGTAACGCAGCAGCTGGCCGTCGACATCCAGCGTCAGGTTCAGAATGGTGTTATCCATTCGCACGGTGCGAACCGTCACCTTGAAGGACGGCGTGGTTGCGCCGTTAGCAAAGAAGGCGTCGCGAATCGACTGGGCCTGCTGGAACGGCCTCAGCAGCCCTTCGCTGCCCGGCAGGGTTTTACCGTCGATACCCGGCATAAAGCGCCAGTTTGCCTGCGTCGTATCCACTTTGCTGGTCAGGTTATCGCGAAAGAAGGTATCCATCAGCCCGGTGCCCGGCGCGAACATGCGGGCGAGATCGTCCGGGGTTACCTCAGTGCTGGCGCTGCGCACCAGCGGGTAGCGACCGGCGATCGCCTGACGGCAGAAACCGCCGACTTCAACGTTGATCCGCTTACGCACGTTTTCCAGATCGCGGCGCTGGGTATCGCTGCTGGCCCCCACCGCCATGTTGCTGAACATGGTTTGCAATCCGCCCGGCAGTCGACCGGCGCTGGCCTGCAGACGGCTGATCGCCTCGCCGCCCGGTGCCGGCATACCGCTGTTGGCGGCGTCCTGCACGGCGGTCAGGTAACGATAAAGCTCGTCCACCTGCTTAAGAAAATCATCAAAGACGATGGTCTTGCCACCCTTTTCCAGCGGCTGGGCCAGCTCAATCATCGGCGCGTAGTGGTCCGTCACCAGCTGCTCCGGCGCCTGAGTAATCGCGGCGGCCTGCGTCGGAGCATTGTCATTATTGCTGAACAGCGCTTCCAGCGTGCGGGTGGCGCGGTTGCTCTGCGCCTGCGCTTTATCGGCATCTTCCGGTGCCGGGGTATCCCGGGAGAGCGTCAGCACCTGGCTCAGGTTCTGCACCAGACGGCGCAGGGGCGAGTTTGCACCAGAGAGCAGGCGCGCAGTGTTGATGCGCTGGGAGAGATCGGCGCTGTTGTTAAGCTGGATGTCGGCGAGAAAGCGATCCCAGTTCGCGATAAAGTCGCGCATGTAGAGCTGGCGTACGGCGTTATCGATCTGCTGTTTATCTTCCTGCGCGGTCGCGGCGCCCAGCACCCAGGCGTCGTCTTCATGCAGAGCGGTCGTTACGCTGTCAATCTGGCTGTTAAAGCTTTTCCAGTAACCGTCCGGCGTATAAAGACCCGGCACCCCTTCGCTCACCGGCTTACCGCTTTTGCGGGAAAACACCAGCTCGCTCTGTGGCCCGCCCAGGTCGGAAAGGGAGACCGGTTTGAGGTTGTCGTCATGTTCCAGCAGGCGCTTCAGGCGACCGTAGACGCGGGTTGAAAGCGGCTGCTGGTTGATCAGCGCTCTTTCACGCCCCACCAGGGATTCGTCCTGCGCGTACGGCGAGGCCTGAATTTTCGGCTCCAGCAGCTGGGTGAGGTGCCATTCGAGCTGCTGCAGTTGCGCCTTCGTGACATTTTGCGGCAGGTTGCGCTGCAGGTTGAGCATCACCCAGGAGTGCAGGAATTTGCCGTCGTAGTGCTTCGGCTGATAGAGCATCTGATAGGCTTTCAGCGCCTCGTAGCTGTACTCCACGTCGCTGCCGTTATCGTTGCGCAGCCAGGTGGTGATGTGCATAGCAACGGCGGGCAACAGCAGCTGATCCAGCGCCTTCTGGTACAGGGACTGCGAAGCATCGCTGACGTCATCCCCACGGTAAAGCCCCATGCGGCGGGAGACTGGCGGATCGTTGACATCAAACGCGTCGCTTTTCGGCAGGTCCACCAGGCCATTCAGCAATGGCAGCAGATCGAACAGGTCACGCTGCGGCTGGTTCTGCAACGCTTTGCTCTGCTGGTCCAGCAGCGGCACCTTCGCATCCACCTCTTCCAGATAGGCCTTGTTTTTAGCATAGCTGGTCAGCCACAGCCCGCCGAGGATTGCCAGCAGGGCCAGCAGCGCCACGTAGCCGGACCAGATCACCGCCCGGTTGCGCAGTTCCCACCAGCGGTTTTCCCCGGCGATCCCGGCTTCCTGGAAAATAACGTTTTGCAGCAGGTTCTTGATGAAGAAACTCTGGCCCTTCGCGCCCGGGATTGGGGCTTCTTTACTGACCGAATCCCAGTTATCGCGCTCTGCCCCTTCCGGCAGGGAGAGCGCGCGGTTCAGTTCGCCCATTACGCGGTCAAACGGCATGCCTTCCTGCGTCCCGCTGGCGAAGTAGATCCCGCGCGGGGAGAACTCAGTTTCGAAGTTGGAGCGCGCAAAGACCGTGCTAAGGTAGTCCGCCAGCAGCGGACGCAGCGCGGCGAACTCCTGCGGGAAGAGATACGCTTCGGCGCGGGTTTTCGCGTCATGCTCTTTGAGCATGGTTTCCGGCAGCCCGGCATCGAGGCGCTGCTGCAGCAGCGAAAATTCCTGCTGGAAGTTGCCCATCAGGTCGTAATCGGCGTGTTTGGTCTGCTCCCACGGCAGCGTGAAGCCCCAGATCTGGTCGCGCTGCGCTTTATCGTAGTCGGCAAACCAGGCGCGGAAGCCTTTGAGAAGGTCGGCCTTGGTCACCATCACGTACACCGGGAAGCGGATACCCAGCTGTTCATGCAGCTCAGACAGGCGCTGGCGCAGGTTCACCGCCTGCTGGCGGGACGCCTCGGCAGACTGGGTCAGCAGGTCCGAAATGCTGATCGTGACGATGACGCCGTTGATCGGCTGGCGGCGACGGTACTTGCGCAGTAGCCCCATGAACTGCAGCCACTCACCGGCATCCTGCGCCTGCTCGCTCTCCTGGGTGGTATAGCGACCCGCGGTGTCCAGCAGCACGGCCTCGTTGGTGAACCACCAGTCGCAGTTGCGCGTGCCGCCAATACCGCGCAGCGCGGTCTTACCAAAACGGTCGGCCAGCGGGAACTGCAGCCCGGAGTTCACCAGCGCCGTGGTTTTACCGGAGCCCGGCGCGCCGATAATGACGTACCACGGCAGCTGATAGAGATATTGCGTGCTGAAGCGCTGGGTCCACTGGGCGCCCTGGCCCGCTTTGCTGAAGTGCGCTTTTTTAAGCATCTGCGCGGCTTCATCAAAACGGCTGGCGAGGATCTGCTCCTCACTGTTCAGGCGCTGCTGCGGATCCGCCGCCTCCGGGCTGGTGGTGTTCTCGTTGAGCTTGTCCATCAGCTTGCGGTTCAGCCAGGCGTTATAAAGGCGCGGCAGAATATGGCCCTGCGCCCACAGCAGGTAGACCACGGCGATACTGATGATGCGGTTCTGTTCGGATTCGAGCGGTCGGGTGTCCACGATGGACAGCAGAGGGCCAATCATCCAGATCACCGCCGCCAGCGCCGTTACGCCGAGGAAGCTCCACAGAATGCGGTTGGTCAGAATGGAAAGAAGTGTAGTCAGCATCCTTAGTTTCCTTGCGGCAATCCGTTCAGCTCGGCCTGGGTGTTTTCAGGCGACACCAGCAGAGTAATTTCCACACGGCGGTTACGGGCGCGGTTTTCCGGCGTCGTGTTCGGCGCCACCGGGTTAATCTCGCCCCGCCCTTCCGCCTTCACGCGGCCAGGCTGAGAGAGGCTTCCCTGCAGCATTTTCTGTACGGAGCGCGCGCGTTCCAGTGAGAGCTCGTAGTTAGAGGCAAAGCGCGCGCTGCGGATCGGCACGTTATCGCTGTAGCCCACCACCAGAATTTTGCCGCTGACGTTGTTCATCGCCTGCGCAATGCGGTTGATGACCGGTTCATAGCGGTCGCGCACGACGGTCGAGGCGGAGGCAAACAGCCCGTCGCCCTTCAGGATCACGACGCTGCGATCTGCCTGGTCTTTTACCGCCACCAGACCCGCCTCAATTTCAGGCTTCAGGAAGCCGCGCAGGTTAAGCACCGCGGGCAGCTGACGCGCCGGCTGCTGGATGGTGGTTTCCGGCAGTTGGGACTGATAAATCTTCGCCAGCACCGGGTTGGTGTTGTCGCCAAGGCGCCAGTTAAGCACGATATAAAACAGGCAGGCGATAAACCCGGCCAGCGCCACGCAGGCCCACAGGGGAACCATCGGCCGCCAGAGCTTGCGCAGCACCGGACGATCTTCCGGATGGGGAGAAAGCGGCGGCGGATAGCTGCCGCGCACGCCGCGTATCATCTGCCACAGCCGCTGCTTGATGGTTTCAAGCTGGGTGCGGCCATTGTCCAGCACCCGATAGCGCCCCTCGAAGCCGAGCAGCAGGCAGTAGTTGATCATCTCCAGCAGCAGGATATGCTCGCGCGGGTTCTGCGACAGGCGCGCCAGCAGCTGGAAGAACTTTTCGCCGCCCCAGGTTTCGTTATGGAACGTCACCAGCAGGCCATTGCTGGACCAGACGCCGCTGCTGCCCCAGGGAGTCAGCGCGGCGGCCTCGTCCAGCGCCGTGCACAGGCAGTAGCGCGCCCCGACGATCACTTCGTAGGGCAGCCCCGCCTGCTGGCAGCGGACTTCAAAACGGCGAATCTCATCGATCAGGCGCTGGCGTAACGCCACCTGATCGTCATGTGATACCGAATGACGGATCTGCGGAATCGCGTTGAGCAGCGGATTGGCGGCCGCCACCAGCTGATTGTTGCTACTGGCTCCGGTAAACGCGGCATCACTGCCGCTATCCTGTCGTTCCTGCATATTAAGCGCTCGCTTTATTATTCTGTCGGGCTACGGATGGCCCAAAACTCCATATCCAGCCCCGGGAACTCCCCTGCAAGGTGCAGGGCGAATGCGCCGGACTTATCCATCTCGTGCCACAGCTCGCTACCCTTCTCCAGCTCGAAGTAGCTGTAGCCGGCATGCCACGGGATCTGCGGCGGCGCGACCGGCATGGCGCGCAGCATAATGCCCGGCAGCTGCAGCTGAACCAGATCGCGAATTTTCGAGACCGGGGCAATTTTCATCTGCGCCGGGAAATGGGTTTGCAGGTGTTCGCCCGGCACGTTGGCTTTCACCGCCAGCACGAAGCCAAATTCGCGCACCATGCTGGTTTCAGGAACGGTGGCGATGTTCAGGCCATGCGAGCGCTCGTTAAGCGGCAGCTGAATGGCGTGGTCTTCCATCACCAGCGACAGCCCCTGGCGCAGCATCAGCATCAGCTTGCTGAAGCAGTTCGCCAGATCGTCGTGATCGTAGATCGGCAGCACGCTCTCGGTGGTGCGCTGCGACGTCCAGGTCGTGAGCTCGGTGGCAAACGGCAGCCAGCTGCGCCAGAGCGTTTCCGGGTGCAGCAGCGGCAGCGTTTTTAAATGTGAAACCTCGCCCAGATGACGGTTCACGAGCGAAAGCAGCGTAAATTCAATCAGTTCAGAGGTGTTAAAGCGGCCAGGCTGACGCAGGCGGCCACCAATCTGCTGGCTGCGCTGCACCAGCAAACCGTGCAGATCGTTGATCATGCTGTAGATCTGCGGGCTGTTATTGGCGTTCAGCATCGGCGGGATGTAGCTGTTATCCAGCCGCACGTGGTTGTCGTTGCGTTTTTCAGTCACAAACGCCACGCCGATGGATGTCCATTCTGCCGTGAGGTCTTTTTCCAGCATCAGCGTCAGGCGCAGGCGGCCAAACTGGACGGTGGCATCCCCCACCGACATGGCGTTATCGTCCTCCACCTCCTGCTCAAACGCGACGAAGCGGGCCAGCGAGGCGGGCTCTTCGCTGAAAATCACCTCTTCCCGCTCGCCACGACGAACCGGCAGCGCGAGCACCACCTTTTCGTTGGTGAGATTGTCAGGAATTTTTAGCGGCGCGGGACCATTGCGTCCGTTGCGGACCTGGAAAAAGGTGCCGTCCGGCAGTAACCCGCTGCAGTAGCTCAGGGCAATGCAGCCCTGGCGAAGCATCGCTTCGTCCAGTTCTACGTCGAGAAAGCCCCAGAGATAGGAACGCTGCAGCGCACCCCACTCACGAACATGGTTGAGCAGATAACTTTCAGTCCGCTGAAAATGGTGTGGACGCAGGAACATGCCTTCGGTCCAGACGACCTTTTCTGCTTTGGTCATGATGATGTGTTTCCTGTTGTGAAGCGCGTTACTGGCTGATGACCCGAATGCCGTTTACGTCGAGAAAAACGTTGGCCTGGAGTTCATCCGCGGACCATTTCCAGAACTGGTAGATATGATTTTCGCCTGGCACAGGCAGCGGGAGTGAAACGCGCCATTTTTTACCGTCCAGCTTCTGATATTCCGCCATCACGCCGATATAACGCGCCTCAGGATCGCTCTGACCACTGAGGGTTTTGGACAGCTGTCCCGGCATCAGGAAGAAAACGTCGCTGTTCAGCAGATTCGCGCCAAGCGTTGCTGACGCGTTGTTCTGCAGGGAATAGAAGTCGCTGGACATGAAATCCGCATCGGATTTCAACAACAGCACCCGGACTTTAAGTGGCGCAGAATCATTGATTTGTGGATGAGCCTGAAACTGCAGATTGTAGCGGGAAGGGTCGCTGTGTGAAGACGACGTACAACCACTGACAAGGGCGAAAATCGCCGCGTAAAAGACTAACCACAGCCGATGAAACTTTTTATTATTCATAAAAATACGCCTACGAAAGCCGTTTAGTTCAGGATCCAGGTACCGTTAGCGCTGTCTTTGCAGGCTTTGCTGTTGCCATCCACATCGACGCAGGTCGCTTTTTTACGCACCTTAGGACGAATGGCCTGTTTGCGGACGGTGGCTTCGTACTGGTCGGCTTTGATAACGGCACGCATCGGGACGTAGCCAATCAGCTGGTCGTTCCCCTCATCGGCGAGCGCCATCCAGTAGTGTTCAACCTGCCCCAGCACTACATAGGTTTTTCCGGTTTCCAGCGTACGGATAACCTTTCCACCAAAATCAGGACGGCTCATCAGGGAGGCCGGGTACATGGCACGATAAGGCTCGTTGAGCTGGGTGAATTCCGTTGGCGGCACCACGGCGTGACGGTGGGTCAGGGTGACACCGTTGACCTGGCTGGTCACGATCGTGTCGTCAGTGATTGCCGGTTTCTGTGGCGCTTTACAGCCCGCCACCGCCATTACAAACAGAAGTGAAAACAGTACGCGCATTTTCATATGCTTTTCCGTAGCGATATTTTGATGATGGAGATAAGGGGATGAAATTTGACTTAGGTGCTATTGTTAAAATAGTCAGGATAATTTCGGGGTGTTACTAATTTAAAGGCATAGCTACCGCACGAGCCCTTCAGAATAAGGCCCAGCGTCTTCCTGACATATTTTGACAAACGGTAAACAAGTTTACATGAGCTTTGCTTCAATTCAATATTTACCGCATCGTAAGTGGTGGTAATTGAAGCAGCCAAAACATTATAGGATTAATCTGATAAAAAAACCCGGCATGGCCTGGATCTACTTATTTCAACACCCTCTAATGATATAACACACTGTTATTAAAGCATAAAATTCAAAAGAAAACGGATTTCATTAACGCAATAATGCTATTATCGCCACTACCATAATTAGTAGAAGTGTCGTTTTGGTGATATCAGAAGAAGATATCGACGATGAATTATTTGTTGCACTAACAGGGTATGTTTAATATTGCCGCTTCACCTGACGACACCATCACTATTTAACCTATTGACTGCGCCTTTAATTTCACGACTCAAAATAACTTATATTTCATGTAGTGATAATAACCCTGTAAGTGATTATACATTTCCATTAATCATTAAGCCTGAGTAAACTTTCTCGTCACTATTTCGAATACCGACGTTGCTACAGCGCCTGTCAGCCACCATGTTTCCACTTTTGAGCGGCCGTCTCTTTCATTCGAAATTTTACCTGCGCTACATGCTTTCTCTCTCGACGCTATCTATCCTGCCTACCGGATGATAGATACAATTTATTATTAAAATGATAAAATTTCGTTATAATTTCTTTAAATAGTTGCATGCCAACATTTTTAACTCATTGTTATAAAGATAATTACAGGCAAGAGCCGTAACTCGACCGCGTGGATTTCCATCTCCGCCAGTCATTGCTTTTGCTTATTACCCAGCCGTTGCGCGACCAAACACGTCAGGAGTCAGTATGAACACGAAAAGACGCTCAGTTCCCGGTATCAGACACTACGATGGTCCTGCCGGCGGCTGGGGCGCGTTGAAGGCGACGGCCATTGCGGTACGTACCCAAATGGATACCCTGGACGCTCCCGCGACGCTGCTGCGTACCAACCAGCCGGACGGTTTTGACTGCCCCGGCTGCGCGTGGCCCGATAAAGAGCACAAGTCGACATTCCAGTTCTGCGAGAACGGCGCGAAAGCGGTAACCTGGGAAGCGACCAGTAAGCGCGTGACGCCCGATTTTCTGGCGGAAAACAGCGTCTCCTCGCTACTGGCTAAATCAGACTTTGAGCTGGAAGGTTACGGTCGTCTGACGCATCCCCTGCGCTATGAACGGGCCAGCGATACCTTCCGGCCCGTCGACTGGGACGAGGCGTTTCAACGCATCGGGGAAATATTGCGCGGGCTCGAACCGGACCAGGTCGAGTTCTATACTTCCGGGCGCGCCTCCAACGAAGCGGCGTATTTGTTCCAGCTGTTCGCCCGCGAGTACGGCACCAATAATTTCCCGGACTGCTCGAATATGTGTCACGAGGCCACCAGCGTCGGCTTGCCGCGCTCCATCGGAATTGGGAAAGGCACCGTCTCGCTGGACGATTTCGACAAGACTGAGCTTGTAATCTCCATCGGTCACAACCCCGGCACCAACCATCCGCGAATGATGGGTACCCTGCACGAGCTGGCGCGTCGCAATGTGCCGATTATCGTTTTCAACCCGCTGCGCGAGCGTGCCCTCGAACGTTTTGCCGATCCGCAAAGCGTGATTGAAATGGCAACCTATGGCTCTACGGACATCGCCTCGACCTACTTCCAGGTGAAGGCCGGGGGCGATGCCGCCGCGCTGAAAGGCATTGCTAAACACCTTCTGGAGATGGAGGCCGAACGCGGTGACGTGCTTGACCGCGCGTTTATTGCAGAACACACCCGGGGTATTGAAGATTTTGCCGCCGATATCGCGCAGACCCGCTGGGACGACATTGAGCGCGAGTCGGGGCTCAGCCAGGCGGCGCTCAAAAAGGTGGCCGAGGCCTATGCCAAATCAAACGCCACCATCATTACTTACGGAATGGGGATTACCCAGCACAATAAAGGCACGGCGAACGTCCGCCTGATTGCTGACCTGCTGCTTCTGCGCGGGAATATCGGCAAGCCCGGCGCGGGGATCTGCCCCCTGCGCGGCCACTCTAACGTTCAGGGGAACCGGACCGTCGGGATTAGCGAGAAGCCTGCCCCGGCCTTCCTGAACCGCCTGAAAGAGGTGTTTGGCTTTGAGCCCCCTTCCCGTCACGGACACGATGCGGTGCAGGCGACGCAGGCCATGATCGACGGTCGCGCAAAAGCGCTCATTTGCCTCGGCGGTAACTTTGCCGTCGCGATGCCCGACCACGAGAACGGTTTCCCGGCGATGGGTAACCTGGATCTGAGCGTGCACGTCGGGACCAAGCTGAACCGTACCCATCTGCTGGTGGGCAAAGAGACCTTTATTTTCCCGTGCCTCGGCCGCACGGAGCTGGATATGCAGGCCACCGGCCGCCAGTCCATCACCGTCGAAGACTCCATGTCGATGGTGCATGCTTCCTCCGGCAAGCTGAAACCCGCCTCGCCGTTGCTCCGTTCGGAGCCTGCCATCGTCGCTGGCCTCGCAAAGGCTACCCTGCCGGAAACACGCGTGGAGTGGCTGACGCTGGTCGAGGATTACGACCGCATCCGCGATTTGATCGAGCAGACCATTCCGGGCTTTGAGAACTACAATGCGCGGATCCGTGTTCCCGGCGGCTTCCGCATGCCGCTGCCTCCGACACAGCGTATCTGGCCGACCGCAACGGGCAAAGCGATGTTCTCGGTTTTCGACGGCGTACAGGAAAACGCCAGCGGTGAAGGCGAGCATGTGCTGCGCCTGATCACGCTGCGCAGCCACGACCAGTACAACACCACCATTTACGCCCTGGACGATCGCTACCGTGGCGTATTTGGCCGCCGCGACGTGCTGTTTATGAACGAAGAAGATATGGCGCAGTCAGGGCTGGAACACGGCGATCGCGTGGATATCGAAACCGCCCTCCCCGGCAGCGCGCAGCGGCTGGAAGATATTACGGTGGTGGCGTACAACATCGCCCCGGGCTCCGTCGGCGCGTATTACCCGGAGGCCAACGTGCTGGTGCCGCTCGATTATCTCGATAAGGACAGCGGTACGCCGTCGTATAAATCGGTTCCGGTTCGCATTACCCTGCGCTCGAAAGAGATCCGCATGCTGTAAGGCTTTACGCGCAGAGAAGAGTGATGGACATAAAACAGTTAAAATATTTACTCGCGCTCGACGAGACCCGCCACTTTGGTAAAGCGGCATTGCGGTGCAACATCACCCAGCCGACCCTCTCCATGCGCATCCGCAGCCTGGAAGAGGAGCTGGGGCTGGTGCTGATCGTGCGCGGGCAGCGCTTTGAAGGGTTTACGCCGGAGGGAGAGCGCATCCTCGCATGGGCGCGCGCGCTTCTTGCCGCGCACGACGGATTGCAGGCGGAAGCCGCGCTGTGCAAAGGCCAGGTGGTGGGTGAATTACGTCTGGGGATGGTGCCGCTGGCGAGCGTGGATCCGATGATCTTTATCCGCCTGCTTACGCAAAAGTACCCGGAGCTGACCTACAGCCTCTATTCTATGTCTTCGGCGCAGATTGCCGACGGCGTCAGCCGCAATCAGCTTGAGCTGGGGATTTGCTACCTGAACAGCATCGACACCAGCCTGTTTGACATTATTCAGCTTCCTAAAACGAAGATGGGGCTGCTCCACGACACCCGTCATTTCCAGCTTACCCCGGAGACGCTGACCTGGCACGACCTGATGGATTTTCCGCTGGGGTTCCTGACCAAAGGGATGCACTACCGGGCGCATATGGAGGCCAGCTTTAAAGCTGCTGGCATCGAACCGACGGCCGTTTTTGAGAGCGACTCCACGTTCCAGATCATTCAGGCGGTTCAGAGCGGCGTATGCTGCGCCGTGATGCCGCTGAATAACGGGCTGGAAGCCCTGAACAGCACTTTCAGGATTGTCCCCATCGCCGACGCGAACATTGAGGCTCCCATCGGCCTGATTATGCGCAGGCAGAAACCCGTCTCTTCGCTGGCGCTGCGCTGCTTTACCGACGCGCAGGCGATTTATCACGCGGACAAGGAGGCGTAAGCCTGGCGCGTCACCACGCTGAAACCGCCGATCAGCACTGCGGCGCAGACCTCCCGGTAATCCGGCGCACTCACCAGCTCGCGCAGCGCATCGCGAATGGCGCTGAGCGTTTCGGGGGACGTGCGTCGCGACGTGATTAATGGCAGCCCTGGCGTCAGCGGCGTTCGATCGAACGCCGCCAGCCCCGCAAGCCGTTCCGGCTCATGACGCTCCAGCAGCGCCCAGGTCACGCAGTCGATGGCGGCGATATCGCTCTTCCCGCGCTGGACGTCAATCAGCGACTGACGGTGGCTGCCGCTGAAAGACGTTTGTGAAAAAAATGGTCCGTCAACAATCAGGGGAGCCACCTTTTTTCGCAGCGCGTTATAGCCGGACTGCGAGTCTTCCGAATTACAAACCACCCGACGTCCGCGAAAATCCGCCAGCGTGAGATGCCTTTCCTCCGCGCGCGCTACCAGAAAACTGCGGTACTGGCTCCCTTCGCAGCCCGCGGCGGTGTAGTGAAAACAGCCCACCACCTGTACCTCCGGGAGCTGCGTCACCAGCGGGTAGCCGCATGTCTGGCTGAGGATAAGCTCAGGCTGCTGCCAGTGGGCCAGCAGGTCAGACTCCGGCCAGCCGGGAGCACCACCGACGGGCACGCCACGCGCGGCCAGCAGATGCTGCACCGCCAGCCAGAGCGCGCGGGTATCGCCGCGATCCACGGCGTACATGGGAAACGCCAGCAGGTTACTCATACCTCTCCTCCTGTTGTTTTCCGGGATGGACGGTGACCTCCACTGGCCGGGTCCAGAACTGGCGTAGCCATTCACCGTAGCCCCGGACCACAAAGCCGTGGTTACGCTGCCGGTACGCCTCCCGGTTTTGCCGGTAGATCGTCGGCAACCCGTACCAGGGAACGCCCGGTAAATCGTGGTGAATAGAATGGTAGTTGAGATTCAAAAACAGCACCCGCCAGACTAGCCCGGCCTCGTTAATGACCGAGCGCGCGAGCGGATCGTCCGCCGCCCGATGTTCGTAGAACGAGCGGACCTTGGTCAGCGCCAGCGCCGGATAGCTTACCGCCAGCACAAACCAGACGGGTGAAAAGCCGTGATGCACCATCCACGCGAAAAGTGCCGCCAGCAGCAGAGCGTGAACCAGCCACATCGTCATCGCACGCAGGTGAAAATCACGAAACGCCGCCCCGGCGCTGCCCAGCGTCTGGACGATATCCAGCAGCGGCGCCAGCAGAAGCCGCCCGGCAAAGGTATTCCGGGCCCGGATCAGGCACTTCTGCCACGGGGAAAAGCGCGCCCAGCTCGCCTCGGTAAAATAATACGACTCCGGGTCATCCACCGGATCGGTCAGGCTATCGTACCGATGGTGGGCCAGATGGGAATCCCGGTACAGGCCATACGGATACCAGACCGCCAGCGGGAGCGTGCCAAACAGCTGGTTAAGCCGGGCAAAACGGGTGGGATGCCCGTGGATCAGCTCGTGCTGCAGGGACATGTACCAGGCGGTAAACCAGATAAGCAGCAGCGTGGCGGGAAGCAGGCCGAGCGTTTGCCAGAATGTTAGGGTGGAAAACCAGCCGGTATAGATAATGACGATCAGCAGCCACGTAGGGAGTTCACTTCGCCACAGAACCCCAGATGCAAGTCGGTGGATGTGATTGCGCTGCTGCGGATGTAAATAGAGGGAGCTTCGTTTACTCATTCCTTCAGATGCCGTTTCGCCAGAGACAATACTCTGACGATCGGGGATAACGCCTGAAATGACAAAGAACTTAAATCGCTTTGCTTTGCCGGAAACGCAGGGTCACGCCCGGCTTGACTTATTCTGTGGTAAAGGTACTTTTCAGGACATGAAGAAAATATTAATTATCGTACCTGACGGCGGCATGCTTTTTGAGGCCGCCGGTATCGCCGACATTCTGATGCAGGCCAACCGGCTGCATCCGGAAGGGCTTACCCAGCCCCGCTACCGTATCATCATCGCCACCACGCAGCCCCACCAGGTGATCCACGGCCAGTCTGGCCTGAACCTGCTGGCGGACTATCGTCTGCCGGAGCTGGATCCGCGCGAACCGCTGGACACCATTATCATCACCGGACGCGGGATCAACGAGCAGGAGAGCACGGCGGTGGTGGACTGGCTGCATCTCGCTGCGCCGCACGCCCGGCGGGTCGCCTCCATTTGCGGGGGCGCGATGCTGCTTGCCCAGACCGGCTTGCTGGACGGCCGCCGCGCAACCACCCACTGGCGGCTGCTGGAGACGATGCAAGCCCAGTACCCGGCTATCCACGTCGAAGGCGGCCCGCTGTATATTCAGGATGGCCCCATCTGGACCTCCGGCGGCGTGAGTTCCGGGTTCGATCTGACCCTGGCGCTGGTGGAAGACGACTATGGATTTACCCTCGCCCGCGACGTGGCGCAGGATATGGTGATGTATCTGCGTCGCCCCGGCGGACAGCTGCAGTTCAGCCGCTATAGCCTGCAGCAGCCTGGCGCATCGGGGCCTATCAGCGAACTGCAAACCTGGATCCTGCAGAACCTCACCGCCGACCTTTGCGTGGAAAATTTGGCCGAAAAGGTGGCGATGAGCCCGCGCAATTTCACCCGGGTTTTTACCCGCGACGCGGGCGTCTCGCCTGCCCGTTACGTGATGGAAGCGCGCCTGGCCGCCGCCCGACAGCTGCTTGAGCAGACCCATGATCCCCTTGAGCGGGTTGCCGAGCAAAGCGGGTTTGGCACCAGCATTAACCTGCGCCGCGTGTTTGAGAAACAGCTCCACCTCACGCCAGGCGAGTACCGCCAGCGCTTCCACTGCCGCAAGATGGCGTAATCTGATCCTTTTTTGTCGTTTACGCCAACCGGCCCCGCGCCTACAGTGACTCCAGACAACAGAGATAAGGAGTGCACCATGGTTAAGGTCGGTATTAACGGTTTCGGCCGTATCGGACGTAATTTCCTGCGCGCGGCGCTGGGTAACCCGGATCTTCAGATTGTGGCCATTAACGATCTGACGGACAGTAAAACCCTCGCCCACCTGCTGAAACATGATTCCCTTCTGGGCAAACTGCCCGCGCCCGTTGAAGCGGCTGACGGCGCGCTGCAGGTGGACGGTCAGCGGATTGTGGTGTTTAGCGAACGCGACCCGGCAAATATTCCGTGGCGCGATGTTGGTGTTGACGTGGTAATTGAGGCCACCGGCTTCTTTACCGATCGGGAAAAAGCGGCGGTGCACGTCACGCAGGGTGGCGCAAAGCGCGTCATCATCTCCGCGCCCGGCAAGAATGACGATCTGACGGTTGTGATGGGAGTGAACCACGATCGCTACGACCCGGCTCAGCACGTGGTCGTCAGTAACGGGAGCTGTACCACGAACGGTCTGGCGCCGGCGGCTCAGGTGCTGCATCAGCAGTTCGGGATCGAGCATGGTCTGATGAACACGACGCACGCCTACACCAACAGCCAGGCGCTGCACGACCAGCCGGAAAAAGATCTGCGCGGCGCGCGCGCGGCGGCGCTGTCGATTGTGCCTTACTCCAGCGGCGCGGCGAAAGCGCTGGGCAAAGTGATCCCCTCCCTGGACGGCAAGCTGACCGGGTACTCCCTGCGCGTGCCGGTGCCGGTGGTGTCGATTGTGGATTTAACGGTAACGCTCAGCCGTACCGTAACCGCCGAAGAGGTGAATGAGGCGTTCCGCAACGCGGCCGCCAGCGGGCCTCTGAAAGGGATCCTGGGCTATAGCGATGAACCGCTGGTCTCCAGCGACTACCAGGGCGACCCGCGCTCCTCCATTATCGACGGGCTTTCCACGCTGGTGATTGGCGGGAACATGGTGAAGATCCTGGCGTGGTATGACAACGAGTGGGGCTTCTCTAACCGCCTGGTGGATCTGGCGGTGCTAATGGATAAGAAAGGGCTGTAAGCCTGGAGCCGGGTGGCGCGAACGCTCACCCGGCAAAAAAATCATTCCGCTTTCACTTTCACGCCCATCAACACAATCACCATCGCCGTCACCAGCAGGAACCCGCTTCCGGCGAATACGCCGCTGGCACCGTTAAGGTCAAATACCGCCCCGCCCCCGGCCGCACCGGCGCTTATCGCCAGCTGGATTGAGGCCACCAGCAGCCCCCCTGCACTTTCGGCTTCATCCGGAACGGTGGTGGCAAGCCAGGTTGACCAGCCCACCGGAACCAGACCAAACGCAAAGCCCCACAGCGCCACCAGGAAACCGTCCAGCATTGCCAGATGGCCAAACGCCACCATCGTCAGCGCCAGTATGCCCATGGCGAACGGCACCAGCGCCAGCGTCAGGCGTAGATTACGTGCCAGCAGATGTCCGGCAACGGAAGTACCGACAAAGTTCGCCAGCCCAAAGCCCAGCAGGATCAGTGAAATGGTCTCAACGTTCGCCTGCCCCACCGTTTCCAGGAACGGGCGCAGGTAGGTAAAGAAGGCGAAATGGCCGCTGAAGATCAGAATAGTGGCCAGCATGCCGCCGATCATGCCCGGTCGACGCAGCACGCGGAACAGCGTGCTGAGGCTACCGCTGCTCTCGGGCTTCATGGACGGCAGCACCCAGATCTGCCACAGCAGCGCCAGTACGCTCGGCAGTATGCAGAGCACAAAGACGTTGCGCCAGCCGATCAGGCTACCCAGATAGCTCCCCAGCGGGGCAGCAACCACGGTGGCAATCGACACGCTGGAGAAGATCACCGCCAGCGCCTTCGGCACTTTATCCGTCGGAACCAGGCGCATCGTGGTGGCCGTCGACATCGCCCAGAAGCCACCGATGGCGACCCCTAACAGCAGGCGCCCCATCAGCAGGACGTGCAGCGTAGGCGCAAAGGCCACCAGCAGGCTGGAGATGATTTGCAGCACGGAGAAAAACATGAGTACCCAGCGACGGTCGATACTTTTGGTCGCCGGCGTAATCAGAAGCCCGGTGACCAGCGCCACCAGCGCGGTGGCGGTGACGGCCTGCCCGGCCATGCCCTCGCTGACGCCCAGGCTCGCGGCCATCGGCGTCAGCAAACTGGCTGGCAGGAACTCAGCCGTTATCAACCCAAACACGCCCAGCCCCAGTGAATAGACGGCCCGCCAGGCGGGTCTGGCTGGCGCCACGGCCTCTCTCGCCACGACACATGAATTCATCTGTTGTTCTCCCGTTATAAAAATGTGACAACTGTCGCAAAAGCATAGAGGGTTCACCGTGGACGATCTATGACATATAATCTCCACTTATTGATTATTCGTCCGGAGTTGCGCCATGACCGTTCAGTCCCCCGATTTGATCAGCGAACTCTTACGCGGCATGCGCCTGTCGGGCGTGAAATACCGACGGATTGAAGCCAGCGCGCCGTTTGGCGTGGCGTTCCACCAGGCGCCCGGTAAGGCGCAGTTCCATTTTGTGAGCCACGGTAGCGCCCTGCTGCGTATGGAGAGCGGTGCGACCTTCGAACTGAGCGGCGGCGACGCGCTGTTTATTCCTGGCGGGAATGCCCACGCCCTGCTCTCTGACGCGCAGGCAGCCATTACCCCGGTGAACGCTTTTCCGAGCGAACCTATCTGCGGCTCGGTGTGCGCCATTACCTGCGAGCCCTGTCCGGAGAGCGAGAACACCATCATCTTTAGCGGGTGTATGGATTTTGAACTCGGCGGGATGCAGCCGCTGATCAAAGCAATGCCGGAAGTGATGATGGTCAGCCGGCTGATGTCCACCTGGCCGGAAATTCATCCGCTACTGGCGGCGATGGAGCGAGAATCCATGACCCGTCAGGCCGGGTTCGCCGGGATCCTTGCCCGGCTGGCTGATGTGGTGGCGGCGTTAATTGTGCGCGGCTGGGTTGAGGGCGGCTGCGGTAAAGCCACCGGCTGGGTGCAGGTTTTACGCGACCCGCGCCTGAGCCGGGCCATTTACGCCATGCACCAGCAGCCTGGCCTGAACTGGAGCGTGGCGGACCTGGCGAAAGAAGCGGGCACCTCACGCTCCGTGTTTGCCGAACGGTTTCTGGCCGCGACGGGGACGACCCCGGCAAAGTATCTCAGCGAACTGAGAATGCGGCTGGCGATTCAGTACATTCGTCACGAAAATCAGCCGATTGAAACGGTCGCCCTGCGGCTGGGTTACGGATCGCTGGCGGCGTTTAGCCGGGCCTTTAAGCGCATCATTGGCCATGCGCCGGGCACGCTGCGGGAAGCCGGCCAGGCCCCGGAAGAGGTCTGACCGGCAGGCTGGCATCATAAAGAGTATTTAAAGCGCACGCGGCCACCGTAGCGATCGTCGTTTTTCTTATCGCCCGCTTTCGGCGAAGCGTTGACCCAGGACGCATACGCGCCCAGATAGATGTTGAAGTTTTTCATCTTCATGACGTTCGGGATCAGATCGTATGGATGGTATGAATATCGTACTCGCCCTTCGCGTCCAGGTAAGCGGTGTTGAGGTTCATGACCAATCCGTTCTCCGGATCGGTTTTAAGCCCGTCCCAGGTCATAGTAAACCCGTAGCCGTCGCTGTAGAGATCGTCCGACTTTAATTTCCCCGTCGTTCACAGAACCGAAGAAGAATACCGCATCATCGAGATACATTTTCCCGCCGAGAGGCTGAACGGAAAATCCGGCAAAATTGCCGTTATCCATTTTCGATAACCATCAAAACCTCATAAATTACGCCCGTTAATATCCCAGCGTTCTTTATATCCCGGTGCCTGGTCGCTATTAGCGCTTTGCTTAATGGAGGTCAGACTGCCTGTTTTACTGGCGGCATCTATATTAAACGCCACGTCACCATAAAATTTAATATCACCAAACCCTGAAAGCGTCAGCTTTGGCGGTTCGGCTTTGCTTACCGGCTCTTCGGATTGCACAACAACGGCGGGTGCTGCCTGCGCGGCGGCCGCCTGCTGCTGTCTAAGCGCCGGAATAAAATGCACTTATCAGTATTACCGTTTTTTTTAATTTCATAAAATCCATCCTGATTATAAAAGTGAATACGCAAATAGGGAGCATCGCTATTTCGACTACATAGCCTTTTGGGTTCTATTATTTTTTTGTTGCACAACAAATCCTTCCGGACAGGGCGTGCGAAGCGGTAAATTGTCTGGTTCTGCGCAAAATGGGATATTCAACACGCGAAGCGGGCAATATTCGTCTAAGGTTTTCAGGTGATTGATAACAGCGGTCACGCTGTTCAGGAATACAGGAGACGAACCGATGATAAGACCTCGTACTTTACGCCCTGCTCTTTTGCACCTCGCGCTGGGAGGCGCGCTGCTCGGTGTAGCAACGATGGGTTATGCTGAAGAACAGCCAGCCTACCAGAAAAATTCACCCGATATTTTGCTTGGCCCTCTGTTTAACGACGTGCAGAGTGCCAAACTGTTTCCCGATCAGAAAACCTTTGCCGATGCCGTTCCCAAAAGCGACCCGCTGATGATTCTGGCGGATTACCGGATGCAGCACACCCAGACAAGCTTTGACCTGCGCCACTTTGTGGAGATGAACTTCATACTGCCTGCGGAAGGTGAAAAATATGTGCCGCCTGCGGGACAAAGCTTACGTGAACACATTGACGACCTCTGGCCTGTGCTGACGCGCACCACGGATAAAGCCAGTAACAAATGGGATTCCCTGCTGCCGTTACCGAAACCTTACGTTGTGCCCGGCGGGCGCTTCCGCGAGGTCTACTACTGGGATAGCTATTTCACCATGCTGGGCCTGGCGGAGAGCGGCCACTGGGACAAAATCAGCGATATGGTGGATAACTTTGCGTATGAGATTGATACTTTCGGCCATATCCCCAACGGCAACCGCAGCTACTACCTGAGCCGCTCCCAGCCGCCGTTCTTCTCACTGATGGTTGAGCTGCTGGCGACGCATGACAAAGAAGCGCTGAAAAAATACCGTCCACAAATGGAAAAAGAGTACACCTACTGGATGGAGGGTGTAGAAAGCCTTCAGCCTGGGCAGGCTAACCAGCGCGTGGTGAAGCTCGATGACGGTTCCGTACTCAACCGCTACTGGGACGATCGCGATACCCCGCGCCCGGAGTCCTGGCTTGACGATATCACCACGGCGAAGAGCAACCCTAACCGGCCTGCGACGGAAATCTACCGCGATTTGCGCTCCGCAGCGGCCTCGGGCTGGGACTTTAGCTCCCGCTGGATGGACGACCCGCAAAAGCTCGGCACCATCCGCACCACCAGCATTGTGCCCGTCGATCTGAACGCCCTGATGTTTAAAATGGAAAAACTGCTCGCGCGAGCAGGCCAGGAGGCGGGCGACAGCGCGGCGGCGAGTAAATACGAGGCATTAGCAACCGCGCGTCAAAAAGCCATTGAGCGCCACCTGTGGAACGATAAAGAGGGCTGGTACGCCGATTACGATCTCAAGAGTAAGAAGGTGCGCAACCAGCTCACGGCGGCGGCCCTCTTCCCGCTCTACGTGAAGGCGGCGGCACAGGATCGCGCCGATAAAGTGGCCGCGGCCACTTCCGCACGCCTGTTGAAGCCGGGCGGTATTACCACCACCACCATCAACAGCGGCCAGCAGTGGGATGCGCCAAACGGCTGGGCACCGCTGCAGTGGGTGGCAACGGAAGGGTTGCAGAACTATGGGCAGGATAAGGTTGCAATGGACGTGACCTGGCGCTTCCTGAAGAACGTTCAGCACACTTATGACCGCGAGAAGAAGCTGGTGGAGAAATATGATGTCTCTTCTACCGGTACCGGCGGTGGCGGCGGTGAATATCCGCTCCAGGATGGGTTCGGCTGGAGTAACGGCGTGACGCTGAAAATGCTGGATCTGGTTTGTCCGAAAGAGAAACCGTGCGACAGCGTGCCGGAAAATCAGCCTGCGGCGAACGATGAGGCTGCGCCGGTGAAAGCTGCGGCGCAGTAAGGGAGTATTGCCGGGTGATGGCTACGCCTTACCCGGCTTACATTTTGAACTCACAGGGATTTAGAAGCTGTAACTCGCCCCTAGCTGATACGTCCTGTCACGCCCAATCCAGCAGTTGGTCGCATCGTAGCAGGTCAGCGTCTCTTTATTGGTGATGTTCTGCATACTTGCCTTAAGCGTCAGCCCCGCCAGCGAAGGCAGAATTTCGCCCATCCGGTACGACGCCGCCAGATCGTACTGCGTAGTGCCCCCCAGCTTACCCGCATCGTTAGACGGTGAAATCTCCATCGGCCCGGTATAGCGCGCCCCGGCGCCCAGCATCAGCCCCTTCAGCGGCGTGCTCTCGAAGGTGTAATCCCCCCACAGGTTGAACGCATTTTCCGGCACCTGAGTAGGACGCTTGCCCTGGTATTTATCATCTTCGGTATTAATTACGTGGGTGTAGGCATAGTTGGCAATCAGCGTCAGGTTGTCCGTCGGGCGGCTGATGGCGGAGAGCTCCGCGCCTTTGGATTCCACTTCACCAGTCTGACGGTAGTTCAGGAAGCCCGGGTCGGAGGTGACGACGTTTTTCTGCCGGATGTTAAACACCGAGGCGGTAAACGTCGTGGCGTACTCTGCCAGCAGATATTTTACCCCGCCTTCCACCTGCTTGCTGGTGGTTGGCTTGACGTCTTTCGCCGTGAGCGTCCCCTGCGGCGAGACCGGTGCAAAACCTTCTGAATAGCTGATAAAAGGCGAAATACCGTTATCGAAGGCGTAAAGCGCCCCCAGGCGTTTGGTAACGCGATCCTGCGATACCCAGGCCTTATCGCCGTTTTGCAGGTAATCGGTGGTGACGGAGCGGTAATCGTCGTAGCGCAGGCTGCCTAACAGATTTAAGCCACCAAATTCCACCTGATCCTGCAGGTAGTACCCGTTCTGCTGGTAGCTGAGACGGTTTTTCTGGGCGGTGTAGAGCCCCAGCGCGCTTTCGTGGATTTGCGAATAGTCCGGATTACGCATATCCATGCCCGGCGTAGTCGACGCGTAGCGGTAGTGGAAATGGGAGTTCAGCCTCTGATAGTCAAACCCGGCCAGCAGATGGTGTTTCCATTCGCCCAGCGCAACGGTTTTAGTCACCTGGTTGTCGATGTTGAAGCTCTTAAGATCTTCATCGGTGGTATAGGCAAAGCGGTTAAGCTGATAGACCTCACTTCCCGTTCCCGTCGCGTAGACGCTGTTCTGGTGGGTATCGACGTCGAAATAGCGCGCTTTCTGATAAAAGCCCCAGCCGCTGTCAAACTCGTGTTCGAAGCTGTAGCCCAGCATCCACTGCCGCTGCTTAAACCCGCTCCACTCATCTCCGGCGTAATCCCGGCGATCGGCATATTTGGACCGCAGATAAGCGAGCGGCAGCGGGTTAGACGGCGTCAGGCTCGGGGAGTTTTGCGCCAGCGCATCCAGGGTGAGGCGGGTTTTACCGTCGGGTTGCCATGTAACGGACGGGGCGACCAGATAATTTTCATAGCGGCTGGTGTGCGGCTGATCGTCATTCTCCGTCGCCTTACCCAGCAGGCGGTAATTCCAGTCGCTGTCGGCAATTTGTCCGGTCGAATCGAGGTAGCCTTCTTTCAGATTACGGTTCCCGGTGTTAAAACCGACCTCGGTTCGGGCTTCCCGCTGCGGCTTTTTGCTTTGAATATTTACCAGCCCGCCCGGCGAACCGCCGCCGTAAAGCACCGATGAAGGCCCTTTCAGGATATCGACGCTCTCTATTAACAGCGGATCGATGCGCGCCTTGGTGTTACCGGTGACGTTATAGGGTAGCTGCAGTCCGTTGTAAAACTCCTGATCAACGGTAAAGCCACGAATTTTGTATTCGCTCATATAGGAGGTATTCCCCCGCACCTCGGTTGAGACGCCTGGGGCATAGCGCAGGATTTCATTCACGGAGTTCGCGTGACGCTTTTCGATCTCCGGCGCAGAGAGCGTGTTGATAACCTGCGGCGTTTTACTTTCGGCAACGGCCGATTTGGTGGCGCTGTTGGTCCAGGCCGGCAGCGCGCTGCCCTGCTCTGAGCCCGTGACGACAATGGTTGATTCTTCGGCGAAAGCCTGGACCTGCAATGCCAGCGTGACGGCACCCGCCAGGGTGCATAACGTAAAACGTGAGGAGTTCATAATGTCGTCTTGTTATTACATGCAATACGGAACGACAATTATTATCATTTAGATTAGCAAATCAATATGGCGGCAAAAAAAACGGCCCTCCGCAGAGAGCCGTTCTGTCATTTTATGCTCGTCGCAGTAATCTGAATATGCCCAGCACGACAATGGCTCCCACGACAGCGACCAGGAAACTGTGCATGTCGAAACCACTGATGTCACCACCAAAACCAAACATCGTCGCCAGCCAGCCGCCTACAACCGCACCAACGACCCCGAGTACGCAGGTCAAAATAAAGCCGCCGCCATCGTTTCCCGGCATGATCAGTTTTGCGATAGCGCCGGCAATAAGGCCAAAGATAATCCAGGCGATGATACCCATAGCAATGCCCTCTTGCAGATTAAACGCATGTGCAGAAAACCTTCTGCACAGCTAACTTAAGTATAGGTCATCACCGGAAAACCAGTTTCGTCTCACCGACTTATCCTGCGGACAACGGTAAAAAAATCTCACCGGTTTGTATTAAGTTTGAGGGTGGATTGCCGATAACGCTAAGACAGTCTGTCATCAATCAAGGAGCCATCCGGCGTGAGTCATTACAGTGAGCAGTTCCTCAAGCAAAATCCGCTGGCTGTATTAGGGGTATTACGCGACCTGCAAAAAGGCGAAGTGCCGCTGCGCATCAGCTGGTCGAATAATCAGTTTATCAGCAAGATCCTTGACGTCTCGCAGGAGAGGCTGGTTATTGACCTGGGCAGCCTGGAGTATGAAAACCGCGCGGCGCTGAAAGCAGAGAATATCGTGGTCATGGCCGAAACCCATGGGGCCAAAGTGGAATTTGTCCTGCCGCGACTGGAATTGAGCGAATACCAGGGACTTCCGGCTTTTGTTACCCCCCTTCCTGGCAACCTCTGGTTTGTCCAGCGCCGTGAATATTTCCGCATCAGCGCCCCCCTTCATCCTGCCTATTTTTGTAAGGCTAAAATGCCGGACAAAAAAGAGATCCGCTTCCGTCTCTTTGACCTGTCGCTGGGCGGAATGGGCGCGCTGATGGATACCCCGAAGCCGGAGGGTCTGGTAGAAGGCATGCGGTTTACGCAAATAGAACTGGATATGGCGGGCTGGGGCCGCTTTTATTTCGATGCACAGCTGATTGCCATCAGCGAGCGCACGGTGGTGGACAGCAAAAATGAAACGATTACCACGCCGCGTCTGAGCTTCCGTTTTCTGAACGTCGGGCCCGGCGCGGAGCGCGAGCTGCAGCGCATTATCTATTCGCTGGAACGGGAAGCACGGGAACGTGCGAATAAGGTTCTGTAGGAAAAGTCGGGCAGCGAGCGCCGCCCGTTTGCGGCATTACATGGCATCCATCGCTTTCTGTACTTTCCAGATATAGCGAGGCGCCTGCGGTGCCGGATGATTTTTCGCAACATGCTTGACGAACTCATCTTTGTCCATGTCGTTGATCTCCTCAATCGCCTCTTTGCGGTCAGAGGAGAAGGTTCTGAGCAGCGCCCCGGCGCCGTTCACGTACGAGACCACCAGCGCGTATTGCATCACTTCCGGATCCTCAATGCCCTTCAGCACGCCGTGTTCCAGAATGCTCAGGTAAGCGGTCCCCATAGAAATGTTGCGTTCCGGGTTCTTCAGCTCGCTGGTCGACGGCTGGCCGCTCCAGCCCATATAGCGGTAGACCTCTCTCCCCGCCGTAGAGGCTTTCAGCTGCATCAGCCCCACCGCGTTGGATTTGCTGACAAGCGTAGGATTGCCACCGGACTCCACCGCAATAATGGCGGTGATCAGCCGCGGGCTGACGCCCCATGCCTTCCCGGCTTTTTCACTGATCGGCATCCACTGCATGGCCCGTTTCACCGGCACTTCCGGATTCCAGGGCGGGTTTTGATAATCATGTTTTGAACTACAGCCAGCCAGCAAAACAATCAAAAAAGCAAACCATCTCAATTTCACGTCATCTATCCTTATAGCCGGTCATCGCGGTGCGCCGCCCTTGAAGCAGGCGGCGTATACGCGGCATGATATAGACAATTAGTTTCTCATTCAGCAAGGAATTGCCATGTCTCAGTTTCATCTCATCGCGCCATCGGGCTACTGTATTAACCAGGACGCGGCGCAGCGGGGCGTTCAGCGCTTACTGGAATCCGGCCATCAGGTAGAAAATCAGACAATTATCCCCCGCCGCCAGCAACGTTTTGCCGGAACAGAAGCGCAGAGGCTAAATGATATCAATAGCCTGGTGAACCTGAAGGGCGAAAACCGAATAGTCCTTGCGGTGCGCGGCGGCTATGGTGCGAGCAGGCTGCTTGAGAGCATTGACTGGCAGGGCCTGGCGCAGCGCCAGCAGCAGGATCCGCTGCTGATATGCGGCCACAGCGATTTCACCGCCATCCAGCTTGGTCTTCTGGCGCTGCATAACGTCATCACGTTTAGCGGCCCGATGCTGGCCGGTAACTTCGGCGCGCCGGAACTGGACGCGTTCACCGTGGAGCATTTCTGGCGCGCGCTGCGCAATCCCACCTACAGCGTGGAATGGCAAGGCAATGGACCGCACTGGGAATGTGAGGGCCAGCTCTGGGGCGGTAACCTGGCGATGCTGGTCTCGCTCATCGGCACGCAGTGGATGCCGCAAATCAAGGACGGCATTCTGGTGCTGGAGGATATTAACGAACATCCGTTCCGCGTCGAGCGCATGTTATTGCAGCTTTATCATGCCGGTATTCTCGATCGCCAGTCCGCGATCGTGCTGGGCAGCTTCAGCGGCTCTGCCCCGAATGACTATGATGCGGGCTACTCCCTGGAAACCATGGTCGATTTCATCCGCTCGCGGCTGGATATTCCGGTTATCACCGGTCTGGATTTCGGCCATGAGCAGCAGACCGTTACCCTTGCGCTGGGCGCGCAGGCGACGCTTACACATGATGTTTCGGGCAGTCGGTTAACGATCGGTGGTCATCCGGTCATAAAAGCATAAAAAACCCCCTTAATAAAACGCTGTTGCCGTTGTTAATATGTTAGGGTTTTAGTAACAGCGTTAACATTGAGGTGGGAGAAAGAGAACATTGGATGCCGCAGCGATAATCAGCCTTTTCATTTTGGGTTCTGTACTTGTAACCAGCAGTATTTTATTAAGTTCATTTTCATCGCGTCTTGGCATACCCATTCTTGTTATTTTCCTTGCCATCGGCATGCTGGCCGGCGTTGACGGCATCGGCGGTATCCCCTTCGATAACTATCCCTTCGCCTACATGGTGAGTAACCTCGCGCTGGCGGTGATCCTGCTCGACGGCGGGATGCGCACTCAGGCGAGCTCCTTCCGCGTGGCCTTAGGGCCTGCGCTGTCGCTGGCGACCGTCGGCGTGTTGATCACCTCTGGCCTCACCGGGATGATGGCCGCATGGCTTTTCAATCTCAATCTCATGGAAGGCTTGCTGATTGGCGCAATCGTTGGCTCTACCGATGCGGCGGCGGTCTTTTCCCTGCTTGGGGGTAAAGGGCTTAACGAACGCGTTGGCTCAACGCTTGAGATTGAATCCGGCAGTAACGATCCGATGGCGGTGTTCCTGACCATCACGCTGATAGAGATGATCCAGCAGCACGAGACGGGCCTGAGCTGGATGTTTGCCCTGCATATTCTGCAGCAGTTCGGGCTGGGGATTGTCATCGGCCTGGCGGGGGGATACCTGTTACAGCAGACGATCAACCGCATTTCTCTGCCCTCGGGGCTTTACCCTCTGCTGGCGCTGAGCGGCGGCATTCTCATTTTTGCCGTTACCACCGCGCTGGACGGCAGCGGTATTCTCGCCGTCTACCTCTGCGGGTTCCTGATGGGCAACCGCCCTATTCGCAACCGTCATGCTATTTTGCAGAACTTTGACGGCCTGGCGTGGCTGGCGCAAATCGGCATGTTCCTGGTGCTGGGCCTGCTGGTGACCCCGTCGGACCTGCTGCCGATCGCCGTTCCGGCGCTGCTGCTGTCGGCGTGGATGATCTTCTTCGCCCGTCCGCTCTCCGTATTTGCAGGCCTGCTGCCGTTTCGCGGCTTTAACCTGCGCGAGCGCGTCTTTATCAGCTGGGTCGGCCTGCGCGGCGCGGTGCCGATTATCCTTGCGGTGTTCCCGATGATGGCCGGTCTCGACAACGCGCGGCTGTTCTTCAACGTGGCGTTCTTCGTGGTGCTGATTTCCCTGCTGTTCCAGGGCACGTCGCTCGGGTGGGCGGCGAAAAAGGCCAAAGTGGTGGTGCCGCCCGTAGGCTGGCCGGTCTCCCGCGTGGGGCTGGACATTCACCCGGAAAACCCGTGGGAGCAGTTCGTCTACCAGCTGAGCGCCGACAAATGGTGCGTGGGGGCCTCGCTGCGCGATTTGCACATGCCGACTGAAACGCGCATTGCCGCCCTGTTCCGCGATAATGTCCTGCTGCACCCGACCGGCAGCACCCGCCTGCGCGAAGGGGATATTCTGTGCGTCATTGGCCGCGAGCGCGACCTGCCCGCGCTGGGCAAGCTGTTCAGCCAGTCGCCTCCCGTGTCGCTGGACCAGCGTTTCTTCGGCGATTTTATTTTGGAAGCCAGCGCCAAATTTGCGGATGTGGCGCTGATTTATGGCCTGGATGAAGGTGCAGAAGACGGTGACAACCCGCAAACGCTGGGAGAAATCATTCAGCAGCGGCTTGGCGCTGCGCCGGTTGTGGGTGACCAGGTGGAGTTTGCCGGGATGATCTGGACGGTGGCAGAAAAAGAAGATAACGCGGTGCGGAAGGTCGGTTTGAGGCCGATGGAAGAGGACGGGGAGTAGTTTTTTTGCCGGGTGGCGGCTTCGCGTCACCCGGCAAAGATACAAGTTACACCGTCACAACCGGCACTCTTGGTGCCAGGGCACACATCAGTTCATACCCTACCGTTCCCGCCGCGGCCGCCACGTCATCAATTTTGATTTCGTTGCCCCACAGCTCGACCGGTGAACCGATGCCCGCCTGCGGGCATGGCGTCAGGTCAACGGCCAGCATATCCATTGAGACGGTCCCCACCGTGCCCGTGCGCACCCCATCCACCCAGACCGGCGTGCCGGTCGGCGCGATACGCGGATAGCCGTCGGCATAACCGCCCGCGACGATGCCAATCCGCTGCTCGCCCTTCGCCCGGAAGCGGCTGCCGTAGCCTACCGTGTCGCCCGCCTTCAGCGTCTGCACGCCGATGATCTCGCTGCGCAGGGTCATGACCGGCCTCAGGCCGCTGTTGGCAATATCCTGCCACTGGCCTGAGGGTGATGCACCGTACAGAACGATCCCCGGACGCACCCAGTTATAGTGGGCTTCAGGATGCCAAAGCGTCGCCGCCGAGTTCGAAAGGGAGCGCGGACAATCGAGCCCTTCAGCCGCCTGCTCAATGCGGACCATAGCATCAGCAATGCCGTCCGGTTTTTCCGCGTCGGCAAAATGCGCCATCAGCGTCATTTCGCCGACGTTTTTCAGGCCACGCAGCTGCTGCCAGACCGTATGCACCCGCTCAGGCTGGAAGCCCAGGCGGTTCATGCCGCTGTTCACCTTGAGATAAATATCCAGCGGAGCGTGGAGCTTCGCATCCTGAATGGCTTTAATCTGCCAGTTGCTGTGAACGCTGGTGGTCAGGCGATACTTATCCAGCAGCGGCAGATCGTCCGCGTGGAAGAACCCCTCCAGCAGCAGAATAGGCCCTTTCCAGCCGCGCTCGCGCAGCAGGATGGCCTCCTCGAGATTGAGTAACGCAAAACCGTCGGTCGCGCCGAGCGCGCTCCATATACGGTCAATACCGTGGCCGTAGGCGTTTGCCTTGACGACTGACCAGACGCGCGAACCAGGTGCTGCCCGGCGAACAATTTGCAGGTTTTCCTTCAGGGCCTGCAGATCCAGCTGAGCCAGAACAGGACGGGACATGACAACTCCTTAATTATGCGCGCCGTGCAGGTGCTGAGGACGCGATGGCGTAAATCCTGATTGATAGCGCGCAGCACTTAAATCGTCAAACGGAATTGCCGGCGTGCGCCCGGAAATCAGGTCGCTCAGCAGCTGGCCCGAGCCGCAGGCCATCGTCCAGCCGAGCGTGCCGTGTCCGGTATTGGTCCACAGGTTTTTGTATGGCGTGCGGCCTACAATCGGCGTGCCGTCCGGGGTCATCGGACGCAGGCCGGTCCAGAACGTCGCCTGTTCCACAAACCCGCCGCGCGGGAAGAGATCGCCCACCACCATCTCCAGCGTTTCACGACGCGGCTGCAGCAGCTCGGTGTTGAAGCCGACAATCTCCGCCATGCCGCCGACGCGAATACGGTTATCGAAGCGGGTAATGGCGATTTTGTAGGTTTCATCCAGGATGGTTGACACGGGCGCCCCGCTCTCCTCTTTCACCGGGATAGTCAATGAGTAGCCCTTGAGCGGGTAGACCGGAATATCGAGGATGCCTTTCAGCATGGCGGTGGAGTAGGAACCAAACGCCATCACGTAGGCATCCGCCTTTATCACCTCGTCGCCGCACTTCACGCCGTAAATTTTTTCGCCTTCCGACAGCAGCTTGTCGACGGAGGTATTAAAGCGGAATTTTACCCCTGCCTGCTCGCACATGTGCGCCAGCCGCTGGGTAAAGAGCTGACAGTCGCCGGTTTCGTCATTCGGCAGACGCAGACCGCCGGTCAGCTTGTGGGCCACTTCGGCCAGCGCGGGTTCCACCTGCCCCAGCTGGCTGGCTTCCAGCAGCTGATACGGTACACCGGCATCTTCCAGCACGGCGATATCGCGGGTGGCGTTTTCATACTGTTGCTCGGTGCGGAACAGCTGCAGCGTGCCGCCCTGACGGCCTTCGTACTCAATCCCCGTCGACGCGCGCAGGGCTTTGAGGCAGTCACGGCTGTATTCCGCCAGACGCACCATGCGCCCTTTGTTTTCCATGTAGTGCCGGGTGTCGCAATTGCGCAGCATCTGCCACATCCACTTCAGCTGGAACTGCGTGCCGTCAAGGCTGATGGCCAGCGGCGCGTGGCGCTGGAACATCCATTTGATCGCCTTCAGCGGCACGCCGGGCGCCGCCCACGGGGCCGCATAGCCAGGAGAGATTTGACCGGCATTTGCCGCACTGGTTTCAAGCGCCGGGCCGGATTCACGATCGATAACGGTAACCTCATGTCCCGCCTGACTTAAATACCAGGCGCTGGTTACGCCAACGACACCACTTCCCAGTATGACAACACGCATAGCCACTCCATTATGAGCAAAAGAACAATCATCTAATTACAGATTGATAACCTAGTTGAAAATATTATTCAACATACGACTTTTTTATGGTGACTTACCTCACACATCCCCCAGCATCAGGGGACAGGGATAATTTGGGATCTCCTGCTGAGCTTTATTTTTAACCAGCATAAAATTCTGATGAGTGCGCTTTTTTTGCCGTATCAAAAACGGGAAATCGTAAAGAAAAAATTTCTGCGCCAGCACGCTTTTTAACACGTTGATCTATGCTTGAAAGGAGGCTCTCCAGACAGAGAGAGCACCCACAACGAGGGCGCGCTAATGGCTACTATTGATTCCCTGAACAAGGACAACACACGTCTGAGCGATGGACCCGACTGGACCTTCGAGCTGCTGGATGTCTACCTCGCCGAAATCGATCGGGTGGCAAAACTGTATCGCCTGGATACCTATCCCCATCAGATTGAGGTGATTACCTCCGAACAGATGATGGACGCTTACTCCAGCGTCGGGATGCCGATCAACTATCCGCACTGGTCGTTTGGTAAAAAATTCATTGAAACGGAGCGGCTGTACAAGCACGGCCAGCAGGGGCTGGCGTATGAGATCGTCATTAACTCCAACCCGTGTATCGCCTATCTGATGGAAGAGAACACCATTACCATGCAGGCGCTGGTGATGGCGCACGCCTGCTACGGCCATAACTCCTTCTTTAAAAATAACTATCTGTTCCGCAGCTGGACGGACGCCAGCTCCATCGTCGATTACCTGATCTTCGCGCGTAAATACATTACCGACTGCGAAGAGCGCTACGGCGTGGACGAGGTAGAGAAGCTGCTCGACTCCTGCCACGCGCTGATGAACTACGGCGTGGACCGCTATAAACGCCCGCAGAAAATCTCACTGCAGGAGGAGAAAGCCCGGCAGAAAAGCCGCGAGGAGTATCTGCAGAGCCAGGTGAACATGCTGTGGCGCACCCTGCCGAAGCGTGAGGAGGAAAAAACGATTGCCGAAGCGCGTCGTTATCCGTCCGAGCCGCAGGAAAACCTGCTCTATTTTATGGAGAAGAATGCCCCGCTGCTGGAGCCGTGGCAGCGCGAGATTTTGCGCATCGTGCGCAAGGTGAGCCAGTATTTCTATCCGCAAAAGCAGACGCAGGTGATGAACGAGGGCTGGGCAACATTCTGGCACTACACCATTCTCAACCATCTGTATGACGAGGGGAAAGTCACCGAGCGGTTCATGATGGAATTCCTCCACAGCCATACTAACGTGGTGTTCCAGCCGCCCTACAACAGCCCGTGGTACAGCGGGATTAACCCGTATGCGCTGGGCTTTGCGATGTTCCAGGATATTAAGCGCATCTGCCAGTCGCCAACGGAAGAGGACAAGTACTGGTTCCCGGATATCGCCGGTTCTGACTGGCTGGAAACGCTGCATTTTGCGATGCGCGACTTTAAGGATGAGAGCTTTATCAGCCAGTTCATGTCGCCGAAGATCATGCGCGATTTCCGCTTCTTCACCGTGCTGGACGATGACCGCAACAACTATCTGGAGATCTCCGCGATCCACAACGAGGAAGGATACCGGGAGATCCGCTCCCGTCTCTCCTCCCAGTACAACCTGAGCAACCTTGAACCCAATATTCAGGTGTGGAACGTGGACCTGCGCGGCGACCGCTCCCTGACGCTGCGCTATATCACGCACAACCGCGCACCGCTGGATAAAGGACGTAAAGAGGTGCTGAAGCACGTGCACCGCCTGTGGGGCTTTGACGTGCAGCTGGAGCAGCAGAATGAGGACGGCAGCGTGGAGCTGCTGGAACGCTGCCCGGCGCGGTTGAATACGCTGTAGCGCCACCGGGCGAAAAAAAACCTCTCGATTGAGAGGTTTTTTATTTTAGCGACTCTGAATCGCTAAATCGCCCGGCAGCGTTTTCTGCATACGGTGCCAGATTTCACCGGAGTCGTGGCCGTAGCGGCGTACGGTTTCATAAACCTGATCGTGCAGGCCTTCGGTGCAGAGCTTGCTCAGCTTATGGTAGAAGCCCAGCGCCAGACTGCGGGCTTCAGGGTTAGCGAAGTAGTGACGACCAATGCGGGTATAGAGCCCTTTCATACCGTTGAGGATCAGGCCGTAAACCGGGTTGCCGGAGGCAAACGCCAGGCCGCGAAACACGTTGTAATCGAGGGTGGCAAAAGCGTCGGCGTGATCTTCAACTTCATTCGCGCTGGCCAGCACCGCAAGCGCATCTTCAGGATGCTGACGGAAAGCGGTACGAATAAAAATAGTCGCGATGTTGGTGCGCACGGAGAGCAGATTATCAATCAGCTGCGGCACGCTTTCGTGGTCGAGGCGCGCCAGCGTTTCAAGAATGTTCAGCCCCGAGGTTTCCCAGAAGTTGTTTACCTTTGTTGGCTTGCCGTGCTGGATCGTCAACCATCCATCACGCGCCAGTCGCTGAAGCACTTCACGCAGCGTGGTGCGAGTGACGCCAATCAGTTCAGAGAGTTCGCGTTCAGCCGGAAGAATGGACCCCGCAGGGAAACGATTATTCCAGATGCTTTCAATGATGTACTCTTCCGCGAAACCCGCCGGGCTCTGCGCCTTAATGACCATAGTGAGATTTCCATTACACAGCTTTTTGCAAATTGGACTCATCATACCAGAGGCGTGCAACGGCAGGTAGCGCGGCAAAGTGAGAAAAGAGGGATCGCCGTTTCATTTTTGTGAAATTTACAATGCGGTCTTATCCGCCTCCGGGCCGCGATTTTTGCGTATACTGATGTTTTGTATTACTTAACGGGAAGGACGTCTGTTGTGGAAATTTCTTTTGGGCGCGCGCTGTGGCGCAATTTTTTAGGTCATTCTCCTGACTGGTACAAACTGATACTGCTGGTTTTCCTGGTCGTTAATCCCATCATTTTTAGCGTGGATCCGTTTATCGCCGGGTGGCTGCTGGTGGCGGAATTTATCTTCACCCTGGCCATGGCGCTGAAGTGTTATCCCCTGCTGCCCGGCGGTTTGCTGGCGTTTGAAGCCGTTGTCATCGGCATGACGTCCGCAGAGCATGTAAAAGCAGAGCTGGCCTCCAATCTGGAAGTGCTCCTGCTGCTCATTTTTATGGTGGCCGGTATCTACTTTATGAAACAGCTGCTGCTGTTTATCTTTACCCGCCTGCTGCTGAGCATTACGTCAAAAACGATCCTCTCGCTGGCGTTTTGCCTTGCCGCCGCCTTTCTGTCGGCCTTCCTGGATGCGCTCACCGTTGTCGCGGTGGTGATCAGCGTCGCCGTCGGATTTTACGGCATTTATCACCGCGTGGCCTCCTCTCGCCCAAGTGAGGATTTACAGGACGATAGCCACGTCGAGGCGCATAACCGCGACGTGCTGGAACAGTTCCGCGCGTTTCTGCGCAGCCTGATGATGCACGCAGGGGTCGGTACGGCGCTGGGCGGCGTGATGACCATGGTGGGCGAGCCGCAAAACCTGATCATCGCGAAAGCGGCTGAATGGCATTTTGGCGAGTTTTTCCTGCGCATGGCCCCCGTCAGCGTGCCTGTGCTGGTCTGCGGGTTAGCGACCTGCATTCTGGTCGAAAAATTCAGGCTGTTCGGCTACGGCGCACAGCTGCCTGAACCGGTCCGCAAAGAACTGCATAAATTTGACGAGCAGAGCCGCAAACAGCGTACGCGCCAGGAGACGCTGCGTCTGATTGCGCAGGGGATCATCGGCATCTGGCTTATCGCCGCGCTGGCGTTGCATCTTGCCGAAGTCGGGTTGATTGGCCTCTCGGTCATTATTCTTGCCACCACCTTTAGCGGGGTTACGGACGAACATGCTATTGGTAAAGCCTTTACCGAAGCCCTGCCGTTTACCGCGCTGCTGGCGGTCTTTTTTGCGGTCGTGGCGGTGATTATTGACCAACACCTTTTCGCACCGATTATCGCGTTTGTGCTTCAGGCCTCGCCGGACTCGCAGCTTACGCTGTTCTATCTATTTAACGGTCTGTTGTCCTCTATTTCCGATAACGTCTTTGTCGGGACGGTGTATATCAATGAGGCCAAAGCGGCGATGGAGCAAGGGATCGTCAGCACCGGGCAGTTCGACCTGCTGGCGGTAGCCATCAATACCGGAACAAACCTGCCCTCCGTTGCAACACCTAACGGCCAGGCGGCATTTCTCTTCCTGCTGACCTCGGCGCTGGCGCCACTCATACGGCTTTCTTATGGAAGAATGGTCTGGATGGCGCTGCCGTACACGCTGGTGCTCACCGTTGTTGGTTTGCTGTGCATCAAAATTACTCTCGTTCCCTGTACGCAATGGCTGCTACAAGCGGGTATACTTGCGGCGCATTAAAATTCGTTTACACTGCGCTTTCTAAGCATGTTCCAGGGAAATGATTATGTTGAGATTTTTAAACCAGTGCTCCCGCGGTCGCGGAGCGTGGTTGTTGATGGCCCTGACCGCCTTTGCGCTGGAAATGGTTGCGCTGTGGTTCCAGCACGTGATGGGACTCAAGCCCTGCGTGCTGTGCATCTATGAGCGCTGCGCGCTGTTCGGCATTATGGGTGCAGGCCTGGTGGGCGCAATTGCCCCAAAAACGCCGTTGCGCTATGTGGGTATTGCCATCTGGCTGTACAGCGCCTGGAAAGGGATTGAGCTTTCCTGGCAGCACACCATGATGCAGCTGCATCCGTCACCGTTTATGACCTGTGATTTCGCCGCCCGCTTCCCGAGCTGGCTGCCGCTGGATAAGTGGCTTCCGCAGGTGTTTGTCGCATCCGGTGACTGCTCCGTACGTCAGTGGGAATTCCTGACGCTGGAGATGCCGCAGTGGCTGGTGGGCATTTTTGTGGCCTACTTCGTCGTGGCGCTGCTGGTGCTGATTGCTCAGCCGTTCAAACCGAAGAAACGCGATTTGTTTGGAAGGTAAAAGCAAAAACCCGCCACGGCGGGTTTTTTATTATCACCGATTAGGGTGATTCATGATGTGATCTTCCCAGTCCCGTACCTCGGACTCCTTCACCGCAATGTGGCGTACCGAGATACGCTCGCCGTGCATCGCCGCTTTTGAACCGGTCAGCAGAGGATGCCAGGCCGGTAGATCTTTCCCTTCCGCCAGCAGGCGATACGCGCAGGTGTGCGGCAGCCACTCAAAAGTCGGCAGATTTTCACGGGTGAGTTTGATGCAGTCCGGCTCGAACTCGAAGCGGCGTTCGTAGTTGCGGCACTGGCAGGTTTTAATGTTCAGTTGCCTGCAGGCGACGTTGGTGAAATAGATCTCATCGGAGTCTTCATCCATCAGCTTGTGCAGGCAGCACTGCCCGCAGCCGTCGCACAACGATTCCCACTCCGCGTCGGTCATTTGGTCAAGAGTTTTGCTTTGCCAGAAAGGAATGTCGTTCATCAGGATGTCCACACGTCAAAAGAAAGCGCACCTTATAACGAGTCTGGCACGTGGTTGCAAGTTTTGCCGCCCTTTGCAGGCGGCAAGATGCGGTTACAGCACGCGGGTTCTTAGCGACAGGCCGTTAAAACCGACCTCAAGCTCATCGCCGCTGGCGAGCGGGCCCACGCCTTCCGGCGTGCCGGTGAGGATCACATCGCCCGGCTTCAGGGTGAAGAAACGGCTCATGTAGGCGATCAGCGGCACGATCTTGTGGATCATATCTGCCGTGGTGCCCTGCTGGCGGATCTCGCCGTTAACCTTCAGGCTGAGCGGAGTGTCCTGCGGATCGTTGGTAAATTCATTCACCGGAACAAACCCTGAAATCGGACATGCGTTATCAAAGCCTTTGGCTTTTTCCCACGGCTGCCCTGCCTTCTTCATTTTGCCCTGCACGTCGCGCAGGGTCAGATCCAGCGCCACGCCGTAGCCGGCAATCGCTTTCTCGACATGCTCTTCGGAAGCCTGGCGCAGCGTGGCGCCGATCAGCACGGCAAGCTCTACTTCGTGATGCACCGACCCAAGCCCCTGCGGCAGCGCCAGCGGCTGGCGGATGTCGCATAGCGCCGTCTCGGGCTTGATAAACAGGACCGGCTCTTCTGGGGTTGCGCTGCCCATCTCCTGAATATGCTTCGCATAGTTGCTGCCCACGCAGACCACTTTGCTGACGGGATAATCCAGTAATGCACCTTGCCAGTTATGATGTTGATACATGCTCGACCCCTAATCGGTTGATGTGTTATGCCCGAAAACAGCTGAGGCTATTTTTTCCCGGACGCCTCGAGGTGCTGTTTTAATAAATTCTCAGGCGGCGGTGGAAGCTGTAAATAATAGCCCTGCTCGGCTAATGCCGTTTTCACTTTTTCCAGATCGGCATTCACCAGTTTCTTACGGCCGTCCAGCGGCAGCAGCATCGCCAGCTGTGGTCGGCCAAAGCTCTTCATTAATTCTTCCGGCACGCGTGAAAAATCGTCTTTCTTTTCGACATAAAGATAGGTCTGGTCACGGCTTGTACTTCTGTAGATCACACAAAACATGTTTTTACTCTGAATTAATCGGTGGTTGCTTGCCTCAATATACTCCTGACTATAACATGCCTGATACTCTTCGGAATATCGCAGCGAATGGTTGCGGTTAATAGCAAATTGAGTAAGGCCAGGATGTCAAACACGCCCATCGAGCTTAAAGGCAGTAGCTTCACCTTATCAGTGGTTCATTTGCATGATGCAAAACCCGAGGTTATTCGTCAGGCGTTAGAAGACAAAATCGCCCAGGCTCCCGCCTTTCTGAAGCACGCCCCCGTCGTCATCAACGTCAGCGGTCTTGAGGCACCGGTTAACTGGACACGTCTCCAGCAGGCGGTCTCCTCTACCGGGCTGCGTATTGTCGGCATCAGCGGCTGCAAAGATCCCGAGTTGAAAGCGGAAATCGACCGTGCGGGGCTGCCTCTTCTTAATGAAGGCAAAGAAAAAACCCCACGTGCAGCACCCGCTGCCGTACAAACGCCCCCTCCTGCGGCGCAAAACGTTACCGCTCTCACAAAAACGCGAATGATTGATGTGCCGGTTCGTTCCGGTCAGCGCATTTATGCGCCAAACTGTGATCTAATTGTTACAAGCCACGTCAGCGCTGGCGCAGAGCTTATTGCAGATGGCAATATTCACGTTTACGGTATGATGCGTGGACGTGCTCTCGCGGGCGCAAGTGGCGATCGGGACGCGCAAATATTTTGTACTCACCTGACGGCGGAACTGGTATCCATCGCAGGTGAATATTGGCTGAGCGACAAGATCCCAGCCGAATTTTATGGCAAAGCGGCTCGCCTGCTTCTGGCAGACGACGCGTTGACCGTTCAACCGTTGAATTAATCCCTTTTTAACAAGGAATTTCTATGGCACGCATTATTGTTGTTACTTCGGGTAAAGGAGGCGTTGGCAAGACCACCTCCAGCGCGGCCATCGCTACTGGTTTGGCCCAGAAGGGAAAGAAAACCGTCGTTATCGACTTCGATATCGGTCTGCGTAACCTCGACCTCATCATGGGATGTGAGCGTCGCGTCGTATATGACTTCGTGAACGTCATTCAGGGCGATGCCACGCTGAACCAGGCGCTGATTAAAGACAAGCGCACCGAGAACCTCTTCATTCTTCCGGCTTCTCAGACGCGTGATAAAGATGCCCTGACCCGTGAAGGCGTGGAAAAGGTGCTCGACGAGCTGAAAAAAATGGAGTTCGACTTCATCGTCTGTGACTCCCCTGCCGGCATTGAAACCGGTGCCCTGATGGCGCTCTACTTTGCTGATGAAGCGATCATCACCACCAACCCGGAAGTCTCCTCCGTGCGTGACTCCGACCGTATTCTCGGTATTCTGGCCTCCAAATCCCGCCGTGCGGAAAATGGACAGGATCCGATCAAAGAGCACCTGCTGCTGACCCGCTATAACCCGGGTCGCGTAAACAAAGGTGACATGCTAAGCATGGAAGACGTGCTGGAGATCCTGCGCATTAAACTGGTTGGCGTTATCCCGGAAGACCAGTCCGTGTTACGCGCCTCTAACCAGGGCGAGCCCGTGATCCTTGATACAACGGCAGATGCAGGTAAAGCTTACGCCGATACCGTTGACCGTCTGCTGGGAGAAGAACGTCCTTTCCGCTTCATTGAAGAAGAGAAGAAAGGTTTCCTCAAACGCCTGTTCGGAGGATAAGTTATGGCATTACTGGACTTTTTTCTCTCGCGGAAAAAAAGCACCGCCAACATCGCAAAAGAACGCCTGCAAATTATCGTTGCGGAGCGTCGTCGTAGCGACGCCGAGCCTCACTACCTGCCGCAGCTGCGCAAGGACATCCTGGAAGTGATCTGTAAGTATGTGCAGATTGACCCGGAGATGGTCACCGTACAGCTGGAGCAAAAAGACGGGGATATTTCGATTCTGGAGCTGAACGTAACGCTTCCGGAAGCGGAAGAGTCGCGTCCGTAGGTTCCTGGTGTCGTAGCCCCGGTAAGCGCAGCGCCACCGGGGAGAATATGCCGGGTATATCGCCCGGCATATTTTTATCGCGGATAACCTTCCAACAAGGTATTCAGGCGATCGGCCATCAATACCCCGCGCCAGCCAGCCATCAGTTCCGGCACGCCATTCTGCGGTTTCAGCTTCCAGTGCCAGTTCAGCAGCTGGTTAATTTGTCTGCGTGACGCCAGCAGTTCAGCGCTCAGCTTGCTTTCCGTTGCGACATCCTGCACCAGCGCTTTGATATCCTTAAATGCTCTACGATAGCCCGGCATATCCATGAGATTCAGCAGCGTCTCAGGGAGTGCATCCTCCGGCAGCGCCTGCGCTTTGGCGACCAGCGCCAGCAGGGTTTTACCATGGAAACGGATCTCGCTGCCGGAAAGGCCAATGCTGTCCAGCTCGCCCAGGCTGCCCGGCATATAGCGCGCGACCGCCCAGAGATGCTCTTCACGCACCACAAAATTCACGGCCAGATCGCGCTCGCGCGCTTTACGCAAACGCCAGTCCGCTAACAGCTGCAGGCAGGCCAACTGACGCGTGCGAAGCTGCCAGGCGTTGGTGATATCACGCCAGGCCTCTTTCGGGTCGACCACTTCCTGGCGACGCTGCTGCGTCATACGGCACTCGTCCAGCGCGGCAGAGAGCCAGCCGGAGGCTTCCGCCTCTTTCATCAGCTGTCCGGCAATCGGCAGCAGGTAAAACACGTCTGCCGCCGCATATTCCAGCTGACGCTCGGTAAGCGGACGGGCCAGCCAGTCGGTACGGGATTCACTTTTATCCAGCGTCAGGCCCGTGTACTCCTCCACCGTGGCGGCAAAGCCCCACGATAGCGGACGACCGCTGAACGCCGCGAGGATCTGCGTATCAATCAGCGGCTGAGGCATGATGCCAAAGGTGTTAAGAAAGACTTCCAGATCTTCACTGCCCGCGTGCAGATATTTCGTTACCGCAGTATCCAGCAGCAGGTCACGCATCGGCGCCCAGTCGGTAATGCCGAGCGGGTCGATCAGCGAGACGTGCTTACCGTCGTACATCTGTATCAAACCCAGCTGTGGATAATAGGTGCGAGTACGGACAAACTCGGTATCCAGAGCGATGGCAGGAAAGTCGCGCGTCACTTCGCACAGCGAAGCCAGCTCGTCGTTGGTCGTGATCATCTGGTAATTCAAATCGGATTCTCTTTTGTTTGCGCCCATAAAAAACGCCGGCTTAACCGGCGTCTGGGCGATTAACGTGAAGCTCAGGCCTTATTGTCTACTTTGGCACGGGCTTCGTCACGTAATTCTCGTCGTAATATCTTCCCGACGTTGGATTTCGGCAACTCATCGCGGAATTCCACCAGCTTCGGCACCTTATAGCCCGTCAGCTGACGGCGACAAAACGTTATCAGCGCTTCCTCGGTAAGAGAAGGATCTTTCTTGACCACAAATATCTTCACAGCTTCACCGCTGCTGCCGGAAGGAACGCCCACCGCCGCCACTTCCAGCACGCCGCTGTGCTGCATCACCACGTCTTCGATTTCGTTCGGATAGACGTTGAAGCCGGAGACCAGGATCATATCTTTTTTGCGATCGACGATGCGCAGGAAGCCTTCGTCATCCATCACCGCAATATCGCCGGTGTGAAGCCAGCCGTCTTTAATGATTTCGTCGGTCGCATCAGGACGCTGCCAGTAACCCAGCATCACCTGCGGCCCTCTGACGCACAGCTCGCCCGGCTCGCCGTGAGGCACTTCGTTATCCTCATCATCCACCAGCTTTGCTTCCGTCGACGGGACCGGCAGGCCGATGCTGCCGCTGTGGTAGTCGATATCGTGCGGGTTGACGCTCACCAGCGGGGCACATTCCGTCAGGCCGTAGCCTTCCAGCAGATATTGCCCGGTTAGCTTCACCCAGCGCTCGGCCACCGCCTGCTGAACCGGCATGCCGCCGCCCGCGGAGAGATGCAGCGTGGAGAAATCAAGCTGTTGGAACTCTTTGTTGTTGAGCAGCGCGTTAAACAGGGTGTTCACCCCGGTCATGGCGGTAAACGGGTATTTTGCCAGCTCTTTCACCAGACCCGGGATATCGCGCGGGTTGGTGATCAATACGTTTTGCCCGCCCAGCTCGATAAACAGCAGGCAGTTCATGGTCAGCGCGAAGATGTGATACAGCGGCAGCGCGGTGATTACCAGCTCTTTACCCGGATGCAGCAGCGGCCCGTAGGTGGCATTGACCTGCTCAAGGTTCGCCAGCATGTTGCGGTGGGTCAGCATCGCCCCTTTGGCCACGCCGGTGGTGCCGCCCGTGTATTGCAGGAAGGCCAGGTCTTCGGAGACGACTTCAGGCTTGACGTACTGCATGCGATAGCCCGCATGCAGCGCGCGGCGGAAGGAGATAGCATCCGGCAGGTGGTATTTTGGTACCAGACGTTTGACGTATTTAACGACAAAGTTAACCAGCGTCCCTTTGGCGGTGGAAAGCTGATCGCCCATGCGCGTCAGGATGACGTGCTTCACCTGGGTTTTGTCGACCACTTTTTCCAGGGTATGGGCAAAGTTAGAAACAATGACAATCGCCACCGCCCCGCTGTCGTTCAGCTGATGTTCCAGCTCGCGCGGCGTGTAAAGCGGGTTAACGTTGACCACAATCATCCCGGCACGCAGGATGCCAAACAGCGCCACCGGGTATTGCAGCAGGTTCGGCATCATCAGCGCGACGCGATCCCCTTTTTGCAGCCCAAGTCCTTCCTGCAGATAAGCCGCAAACGCCCGGCTACGCTCCTCAAGCTTACGGAACGTCATCACCTCGCCCATATTCACAAACGCGGGCTGGTCTGCGTAACGTCTTACCGAGTGCTCAAATAATTCCACCAGGGATTGATAACGGTCAGGATTGATCTCCGCAGGCACATCTGCGGGATAACGGTTAAGCCAAACCTTTTGCAATGCATCACCTCTGAAATGAGTGTTCGTCGTCATCACAGCCCCGATAATAAACAGTTTGTTAACATTATATTAACTCAGCGTACCAGTTTATTAATTGTTCAGATTGCAGGTTGCGAAGCGCGTCACTCTTTTTTTTCGTTTTATCCGTAAAAAAACAGAGACAGCGGCTGAACCGCTGTCTCTTTCTTAACAATAACAGTAAGTTACTCAGTTACGATCGTTTGAACCTGTGCAGGGCCCGGGTTATACCAGCCCCATCCCGGATAACCGTAACGATAAGGATGTGGACCCCACATCCACGGGTCGATTGGCTGAGGCGGCATCACCACCTGCTGGGCGATACGCCAGCGCTTATAGCCGTTCACCTGCATGGTCATAAATTTATACGGCGTGTTGCCGATTTTGCCCTGCACCGAACCGGTAATCGGCCCGACAACGGTTACCAGCTGTCCGCGAAAATCGACCGGGTCGAGGAAACCACTAACGTCGGCATAGATACGCCCGCGAGAGGCTTCACCGAGTACGGGACGCGCGCCGCTGTCGAGCGGTACCGTGGCAATTTCCAGACGGGTTTTCCCCTGCTGGTTCTGCACGTCGATCACTTTCCCACCGAAGCGGGCTTCCTGGCCGACATAAAGCTCGGGCGCATTCATTACCCGAACCAGATCCTGCTGTGGCGTAGGGCTGCTGCCCTTGATCGCATCAGGTACGGTTACGCAACCGCTCAGTGCTATGGCAACCGCGCCTGCCATAAAAAGGCGTACTACTTTAGTCTGAACCGCCATGATGCGACTCCTTTTTCTCAGTTCCTGTTACTGAGATTCATTCGCGGCCCGGAAGTTTCTTCCACGCGACGGTGTTTCGCAAATAAACCGGCTCCGCATGCTCAACGGCAACGGTTTTTCCTGCTGCAAGCAGTTGACGGGCAATCGGGAGCATATCTTCTGCCGCAGGCAGGAGCATGTTGCCGTCCACCAGCGTCACGCCGGTGCCGCTCGCCATCTCTGGCCACGCCGGCCAGCCCGTGCCGACCGTCGCCCACTCGCCGGACAGCTGCTTCAGGCGCTCAGTAACGGCTTCAGGCTTAAGCACTGCTTCCGTCTCTTCGCCGTGCCAGACGCCGTTTTCATCGCGGGTATATTCCGCCCAGTAAACTTCACCCATGCGAGCGTCAATAGCGGCGAGCACGCGGGTCGCGCCCGTCATGCGCCAGGCTCCCTCGGCCATCGTCGCGAGCGTAGAGACGCCGATCATCGGCAGGTCAGCGCCCAGCGCCAGCCCCTGCGCGATGCCAATCCCAATGCGCACGCCCGTAAAGCTGCCGGGGCCGCGGCCAAAGGCCAGCGCGTCGAGGTCGGTTAAGGTGGTGTTGCCCTGGGTTAAAATGGCTTTTACCAGGGGCAGAATACGCTGGGTGTGTTCCCGTGGGCACTCTTCGAAATGAGCAGAAACAGCACCGTCGTTTAACAGAGCAACAGAGCAAGCCTCTGTCGCGGTATCAATAGCCAGAATTCGCATCAGTCGTCGCGCTCTCGCAAGGGTCAGTCACAAAATGGCGCGCATCTTAGCACACTCCGGAGCGAATTACTCCGCCGTTGGGTTTGCCAGGAAACGCACCGCGCGTTTAATGTCCCGCGTACGCGGGGCGGGCGGCAGGCTGGCGAGGAAGGTTGCGCCGTAAGGACGCATCACCAGGCGGTTATCGCAGATCACCAGCACGCCGCGGTCGGTGACGTCACGGATCAGTCGCCCTACCCCCTGCTTGAGCGTGATGACCGCGTCCGGTAGTTGGACGTCGTCGAACGGGTCGCCGCCGCGCAGGCGGCAGTCTTCCATCCGCGCCTTGAGCAGCGGATCGTCCGGCGACGTGAACGGCAGCTTATCGATGATCACCAGCGAGAGCGTGTCGCCGCGCACGTCCACCCCTTCCCAGAAGCTGCTGGTTGCCACCAGCAGGGCGTTACCGGCGCTGACAAACTGCTGGAGCAGCTGGCCTTTACTGGTTTCCCCCTGCAGCAGCACCGGGAGGGTCATGGTGGCGCGAAACTGCTCGGCGAGATCGCGCATCATGGCGTGTGAGGTGCAGAGCATAAAGCAGCGCCCGTTGTTGGCCTCAATCATCGGCTTGAGCATCGCTGCGAGATGCCGCGCCGCCCCCGGCTGGTTCGGCAGCGGGAGATTGCGTGGCACGCAGAGTAGCGCCTGCTTTTCGTAATCAAACGGGCTGGGCAGCAGCAGTGATTCCGCCGGCTCAATACCGAGGCGCTCGGTGAAGTGGTGCAGATCGTCATTTACAGACAGGGTTGCGGAAGTGAAGATCCAGCTTCCCGGCTTCTGCGCCATCACCTCTTTGAATTTATCGGCCACCGTCAGCGGCGTGAGCGCCAGGGTAAAGTGGCGCGAGGTGCATTCATACCAGTAGCTGTACCCCGGCTGGTTGATCTCTTTTAGCCGTTTGAGCCGCCCGCGATAGAGCGTGGCGCGTTCGAAGGCGGCGTCAAGCAGCGCGGAGCGTCCGAGGGACAGCTTCGCCACGTCGTAGCAAAGCTCAAGTGCATCATCGAGCAGCAGCAGCGCGCGCTGGATATTTTTGTCCGCCAGCAATTCGCGCAGGTTGCCGCGATAGCCCGGCTCGCCAAGCTGTAAGCGGAAATCCTGCGCGCTTTGCGCCAGACGGTCGGCGCACTTCTGCAGCTGCTGGGTATCTTTGAGTTCGGTCCGGTAGGCAATGGTAAAATCTTTCGCCAGATCCTGTAGCTGGCGGCTGGAGAGCGACTGGCCGAAATACTGGCTGGCGATATCCGGCAACTGATGGGCTTCATCGAAGATCATCACGTCCGCCTCCGGGATCAGCTCGCCGAAACCGCTGTCCTTAACCACCATATCCGCGAGGAACAGGTGGTGGTTCACCACCACCACGTCTGCGTCCATCGCTGTTTTGCGCGCTTTCACCACAAAACAGTCTTTATACAGCGGGCAGTCGCTGCCGAGGCAGTTGTCGTTGGTGCTGGTCACCAGCGGCCAGGCCGGGGAATCTTCCGGCACGCTCGCGCAGGTGCTGATATCGCCCTCTTCGGTCTGGTTCGCCCAGGCGCGCAGGATAATGACGTCGCTCAGGGTTTGTACCGGCAGATCGCCGCCCGCCAGCGCCTGCTGTTCAAGACGTTCCAGGCAGAGATAGTTGGAGCGCCCCTTCAGCAGGGCCAGACGGCCTTTATATTTCAGCGCCTTTGCCACCGTGGGCAAGTCGCGGCTGTAGAGCTGATCCTGCAGCGCTTTCGATCCGGTGGAAATTATCACCTTCTTTTTCGCCCGCAGCGCCGGCGCAAGGTAAGCATAGGTCTTACCCGTGCCGGTTCCGGCTTCAACCACCAGCGGCTGGGCCTTATCAATGGCGCGGGCAACGGCGTGCGCCATCTGTCGCTGAGGCTCACGGGGCTTGAAGCCGGGGATCGCCTGCGCTAATTGACCTTCAGGGGAAAAATCGTCTGCCACGTTGCTCTCTCACTGTATTTTTGCACAGGGATTATGTCAGCCCATCTTCTCCTGTGCCACCCCAAATAGTGACGACGGCAGAACAATATGGCAGTCTTGCCGCCTGACGACGAAAAATAACGAGGAAACGTTTATGACAATTGTGCGCATTGATGCCGAAGCCCGCTGGTCTGATGTGGTGATCCACAACCAGACGCTGTATTACACCGGTGTACCGTCAAATCTGGACGCGGATGCGTTCGAACAGACGGCGAATACCCTGGCGCAGATTGATGCCGTGCTGGAAAAACAGGGCAGCGATAAAACCCGCATTCTGGATGCGACCATTTTCCTGGCAAATAAAGACGATTTCGCGGCGATGAACAAAGCCTGGGATGCGTGGGTGGTAGCGGGTCACGCGCCTGTACGCTGCACCGTACAGGCCACGCTGATGAAACCGGAATACAAGGTTGAGATCAAGATTATCGCGGCGGTTTAAGCCCGATTACTCTTCATCTTCATCCTCAAAACGCGCCACGATCCGCTCGCCGGTATGGGTGGCGCGCAGCTCCTCCGCCACCTGGGAAATCGCCTGTCCGCTGCTCATCCCCTGGGACATCAGTTCCTGAATTCGCTCAACCGCTTTCTGCTGCTGTTCATGGCTCAGAGAAGGTAAACCTGCAAACATCGTCAACTCCTGCTAAATTATTCGCGCTAATTATTTCACGCTGCCCGGTAGTATGCCATACATGAACATGCGCTTCCCCACTGTTGTTACCTTACCCTGGCGCGCTGACGCCGCTGAGTTCTGGTTTGCCCGTCTGAGCCATCTTCCTTTTGCCATGCTGCTGCACTCCGGCCATGCGGATCACCCGTACAGCCGCTTCGATATTCTGGTGGCCGATCCCCTGAAAACGCTGACGACCGACGATCTGTCGACGACGGACGATCCGCTGATGCAGCTTCAGCAGGAAATCAACGCGCTGGGCTTATCCGCTACCCCTAACCTGGACCTGCCCTTCCAGGGCGGCGCGCTGGGCCTGTTTGGCTACGATTTGGGTCGCCGCTTCGAGATGCTGCCCGAGCATGCGCAGGCGGATATTGCCCTGCCGGACATGGCCGTGGGGCTGTATGACTGGGCGTTGATTGTGGACCACCAGAAAAAAAGGGTCTCCCTGCTGAGCCATAATGACGTGCAGGCGCGTCTGGCCTGGCTTGAGGCACAACAGCCTGCTCCAGCTGAGGCGTTCACCCTGACCTCCGGCTGGCGCTCGAACATGACCGCGCCGGAATACGCGGAAAAATTCTCCCGCGTGCAGGCCTATCTGCAAAGCGGCGACTGCTATCAGGTTAACCTTGCCCAGCGTTTCCAGGCAGCATACCAGGGGGACGAGTGGCAGGCGTTTACCCGTCTCAATGCCAGCAACAGGGCTCCGTTCAGCGCGTTTGTACGTCTGGAACAGGGGGCCATCCTCAGCCTGTCGCCGGAGCGTTTTATCCATCTGGCGGAAGGGACGATTCAGACCCGCCCGATTAAAGGCACGCTGCCGCGCCTTGCCGATCCGGACGCCGATCGCCAGCAGGCGGAGAAACTCGCCGGGTCACCGAAGGATCGCGCCGAAAACCTGATGATTGTCGACCTGATGCGTAACGATATTGGCCGGGTCGCCGAACCAGGCAGCGTGCGCGTGCCGGAGCTGTTCGTCGTCGAACCTTTCCCGGCAGTGCATCATCTGGTCAGCACCATCACCGCGCGTCTGCCCGCCTCTCGCACCGCCTGCGATCTGCTCCGGGCCGCGTTCCCGGGCGGCTCCATCACCGGTGCGCCAAAAATTCGCGCCATGGAAATTATCGACGAACTGGAACCGCACCGCCGCAACGCCTGGTGCGGCAGCATCGGCTATATCAGCCTGTGCGGCACCATGGATACCAGCATTACCATTCGCACGCTGACGGCCTGCGACGGCAATCTGTACTGTTCTGCGGGCGGCGGCATTGTGGCGGACAGCCAGGCCGAGGCGGAATATCAGGAAACCTTTGATAAGGTGAACCGCATCCTGAAGCAACTGGAGAACTAACGGTGGAGAAAGAGAACCTGACGCTGGATGATTTTCTGTCGCGCTTTCAGCTGCTACGGCCGCAGGTCAACCGCGCCACGCTGAATCAGCGTCAGGCGGCGGTGCTGATCCCGGTGGTGCGCCGGGAACAGCCGGGCCTGCTGCTTACGCAGCGTTCGCCGCATATGCGCAAACACGCCGGTCAGGTGGCCTTTCCGGGAGGGGCGGTGGACAGCACCGATGCGTCGCTGATTGCCGCCGCGCTGCGGGAAGCGCAGGAGGAGGTGGCGATCCCGCCTGACGCGGTGGAAGTCATCGGCGTGCTGCCGCCCGTCGACAGCGTGACCGGCTTTCAGGTCACGCCGGTCGTCGGCATTATCCCCCCCAATCTTCAGTATCATGCCAGCGTCGACGAAGTCTCTGCGGTGTTTGAGATGCCGCTTGAAGAGGCGCTCCGGCTAAGCCGCTATCATCCGCTGGATATCCATCGCCGGGGGCATGACCATCGGGTCTGGTTGTCCTGGTATCAGCATTATTTTGTCTGGGGCATGACGGCGGGCATCATTCGTGAACTGGCGCTACAAATCGGCCTGAAGCCTTGACTATACTTTACATTCCAGCCTTTTTTGCAGGTTTGCGATCCGCGTCGCGCTATTAGCAAAACCCATCGTTAACCATTAGTTTAATTCATGTGAATAGTTAAGCCGAGGTTGGTGTTCCCTCTTACACTATGCGCAGTTATAACATCGTTACTGGAACCCCGGTAACCCTGTCAGGAGTGTGAAAGTGATTAGTATATTCGACATGTTCAAAGTGGGGATTGGTCCTTCTTCTTCCCACACTGTAGGGCCGATGAAGGCCGGTAAACAGTTCGTCGATGATCTGGTCGAAAAAGGATTACTGGAAAGCGTTACCCGTGTCGCCGTAGACGTTTACGGTTCATTGTCATTAACGGGTAAAGGGCACCACACCGATATCGCCATTATTATGGGTCTGGCGGGCAATATGCCGGACACTGTTGATATTGATGCCATCCCGGCATTCATCCGCGACGTGGAAGCGCGCGGTCGCCTGCTGCTGGCTAACGGTCAGCACGAAGTGGATTTCCCGCAGGATGACGGCATGCGTTTTCGCAGCGACAACCTGCCGCTGCATGAAAACGGCATGACTATCCACGCCTGGAGCGGCGAAAAAGAGATCTACAGCAAAACCTACTACTCCATCGGCGGTGGCTTCATCGTTGACGAAGAGCATTTCGGTAAAGAGAGCGCGGGCGACGTGAACGTGCCCTATCCGTTCAAATCGGCCACCGAGATGCTGGGTTACTGCAAAGAGACCGGTTTGTCGCTGTCCGGCATGGTGATGCAGAACGAGCTGGCGCTGCACAGCAAAAAAGAGATCGAAGACTATTTTGCCAACGTGTGGCAAACCATGCGCGCCTGTATCGATCGCGGGATGAACACCGAAGGCGTACTGCCAGGGCCACTGCGCGTGCCGCGTCGTGCCTCTGCCCTGCGCCGTATGCTGGTGACCACGGACAAATTCTCTAACGACCCGATGAACGTAGTTGACTGGGTGAACATGTTTGCTCTGGCGGTGAACGAAGAGAACGCCGCGGGGGGGCGCGTCGTGACTGCGCCAACCAACGGTGCGTGCGGGATCGTTCCGGCTGTGCTGGCCTACTACGATCACTTTATCGAGCCTGTGACGCCGGATATTTATATCCGTTATTTCCTCGCGGCAGGCGCTATCGGCGCGCTGTACAAGATGAACGCGTCCATTTCAGGCGCTGAAGTGGGCTGTCAGGGTGAAGTAGGCGTGGCCTGCTCCATGGCGGCGGCCGGTCTGGCAGAGCTGCTGGGCGCAAGCCCTGAACAGGTTTGCGTGGCTGCGGAAATTGGCATGGAGCATAACCTCGGTCTGACCTGTGATCCGGTCGCAGGCCAGGTGCAGGTGCCGTGCATTGAGCGTAACGCGATTGCCTCCGTCAAAGCGATTAACGCCTCGCGCATGGCGATGCGCCGTACCAGCGAACCACGCGTGTCGCTGGATAAGGTTATCGAAACCATGTACGAAACCGGCAAAGACATGAACGCGAAGTACCGTGAAACGTCGCGCGGCGGTCTGGCCATTAAGGTGCAGTGCGACTAATCCTCTCTTTCGCCCATCCGCAACGGATGGGCGAATTTCTCCCTTCATTCTCGTCTCCTTCTTCTTTCCCCACTACACTTTTACGGTCGCGGCTGCTCGCGCTCGGCCTGGCATCAGGCAGCGGCTAAATAGCGAACGGGTTGAGAGAGAAGCAGGCGCGGTAGTAACGCCACAATGGCTGGCGGGAAAATCTTCCCCGCCAGAAGATCGTAACGGGCACATCGTACCCGTTAAGCAGACTTATTCGTCTTCGTCGTGTGCAGACTGTTCTTTAACAATGCGGACCAGATCGACGCGGTAGTCGTTAGCTTCAACGATAGTGATGTGCAATGGAGGAAGCTCGATCACATCCCCGACGCGCGGGATCTGACCGTTTACGGCGATAACCAGCCCCGCCACGGTTGCGATGTCTTCTTCATCGTTAACCACATTTTCCAGCCCCAGCGTATGCGAGAGCGCGTGCAGGTCGGTCGCACCTTTGACCAGCCAGCCTTCGCCGTCGGCCACAATCTCAGGCGTTTCATCTTCATCAGGGAATTCACCGGCAATCGCTTCAAGCACGTCCAGCGGCGTCACCAGCCCCTGTACCACACCAAACTCGTTGGTGACGATAACAAAGCTACCGCGCGCGCGACGCAATACGCCCAGCAGGTTGATCGGATCCAGCGTTTCCGGTACGACAATCGCCGGCGACGAAGCTGCAATGGCCTCCACGTTGACACCCTCTTCCAGCGCCACCAGCATCTCTTTCGCCCGAACCACGCCGATGATCTCATCCAGCTCACCGCGGCATACCGGGAACAGGCTGTGCGGAGATGAGAGCAATTGCTGACGAATTTCATCAACGCTCAGGTTGGCATCCACCCAGCTGATTTCTCCGCGCGGCGTCATAATGCCGCGCAGGGAGCGGGAGGCCAGCGAAAGCACGCCGTTGATCATGTAGCGTTCTTCTTCCACAAACGCGCCTTCCGGAACCGGCACCGGGTTACGGTTTTCAGGGTCAGACTGGACGTTCACCTGACGGCGTCCGCCCATCAGACGCAGAATGGCGTCCGCCGTACGGGCGCGCAGCGGCTGATTTGACTGCTGCTTAATAAAGTTACGGCGCGCAATCTGGTTGAACAGTTCGATCAGGATCGAGAAGCCAATCGCGGCGTACAGGTAGCCTTTCGGAATATGGAAGCCGAAACCTTCCGCCACCAGGCTCAAACCAATCATCAGCAGGAAGCTCAGACAGAGCACGACCACCGTCGGATGCTGGTTGACGAAGCGCGTCAGCGGTTTCGAGGCCAGCAGCATCACCGCCATCGCAATCACGACGGCCGCCATCATCACCGGCAGGTGGTTCACCATACCGACCGCGGTAATCACCGCATCCAGCGAGAAGACTGCATCCAGCACCACAATTTGCAGCACCACGACCCAGAAGCTGGCGTAGCCCTTACCGTGACCATCGTCGTGCTGACGGTTCTCCAGCCGTTCATGCAGCTCTGTTGTCGCTTTGAAGAGCAGGAATATCCCCCCGATTAGCATGATCAAATCACGGCCGGAGAAGGTGTAATCCATGACGGAGAACAGCGGTTTGGTCAGCGTGACCATCCACGAGATAACGGAGAGCAGCCCCAGTCGCATGACCAGCGCCAGCGAGAGTCCAATCAGACGCGCTTTATCACGCTGTTTTGGCGGCAGCTTATCCGCAAGGATGGCGATAAACACCAGGTTATCGATGCCGAGAACGATCTCTAGTACGACCAGCGTGAGCAGTCCCACCCAGATTGACGGGTCCATTAAGAATTCCATGACAAGCTCCTGCTAAAGGAATGACAAAACGGTGCCCCACTCAACGTGGGCAAATAAGAGGCAGACAGAGTTGATACGTGGCGTGGTTCGCCGGTGAAAAAGGCGCGGAATGGCCTGGTAGATGACTGACGTCGGTGACGGTCCATATAGTGGGCTGTAGCCCTATACTCCTGAACAAGTAAACGGAGGCTAAACATATCAGAGAGACTGTGTTTTTAGCAAAGATTTACGTTCCTTTGCAAAGTTCTGTAACACAGCGGCTATACGCTACAGATAATTCTGTAACGCGTGGCTAAATTACGGATCTTCATCACATAAATTATTTTTTCACTATCTAAAATAATTCGCGGAAGTCTTATTTTTTTGAACTCTAACCCTTATCTGAATCGATTCGGTTCGCCAATACGATTCTCAGTACGTCTGCCCGGCAGGCGTATTAATGATAATAAAAGGAGGTAGCAAGTGACCATTGCTATTGTCATAGGCACACATGGTTGGGCTGCTGAGCAGCTACTCAAAACGGCAGAGATGCTGTTGGGCGAGCAGGAAAACGTCGGCTGGATCGATTTCGTTCCCGGTGAAAATGCCGAGACGCTGATTGAGAAGTACAACGCTCAACTCGCGAAGCTGGATACCAGCAAAGGCGTGCTGTTTCTCGTCGATACATGGGGCGGCAGTCCGTTTAATGCTGCCAGCCGCATTGTCGTCGATAAAGAGCATTATGAAGTCGTCGCCGGGGTAAACATTCCCATGCTGGTGGAAACCTTTATGGCGCGCGACGACAACCCAGGCTTCGATGAGCTGGTCGCGCTGGCCGTTGAAACCGGCCGCGAAGGGGTGAAAGCCCTGAAGGCTCAGCCGGTTGAAAAACCCGCCCCTGCCCCGGCTGCGGCGGCACCGAAAGCAGCGGCACCGGCAAAACCAATGGGACCGAACGATTACATGGTTATCGGCCTGGCGCGTATTGATGACCGTCTGATTCACGGACAGGTTGCGACTCGCTGGACCAAAGAGACCAACGTACAGCGTATCATCGTGGTCAGTGACGAAGTGGCCGCCGACACTGTCCGTAAAACCCTTCTGACTCAGGTTGCACCACCGGGCGTTACCGCGCACGTGGTGGATGTCGCCAAGATGATCCGCGTTTACAACAACCCGAAATATGCGGGTGAACGCGTGATGCTCCTGTTTACTAACCCGACAGACGTCGAGCGCATTGTTGAAGGCGGCGTGAAAATCACCTCCGTGAACATCGGCGGTATGGCTTTCCGTCAGGGCAAAACGCAGGTCAACAACGCGATTTCAGTTGATGCGAAAGATATCGAGGCGTTCAACAAGCTGAATGCTCGCGGTATTGAGCTGGAAGCCCGTAAGGTTTCCACTGACCAGAAACTGAAAATGATGGATTTGATCGGTAAAGTTGGGAAATAAGCCCGCGCCGGTTTTTCACATAAAGCTTATGTTATAGGAGAAGTACAATGGAGATTACCACTCTTCAGATTGTGCTGGTGTTCATCGTCGCGTGTATTGCGGGTATGGAATCCGTACTTGATGAATTTCAGTTCCACCGCCCTCTGGTGGCCTGTACGTTGATCGGTGCCGTTCTGGGTGATATGAAAACCGGTATCATCATCGGTGGTACGCTGGAAATGATCGCCCTGGGCTGGATGAACATCGGTGCCGCCGTTGCGCCTGATGCCGCACTGGCCTCAATCATCTCAACCGTTCTGGTTATTGCCGGTCATCAGAGTATTGGTGCAGGTATTGCCCTTGCCATTCCTCTGGCCGCAGCAGGCCAGGTGCTGACCATCATCGTTCGTACCATCACCGTGGCCTTCCAGCACGCGGCGGATAAGGCGGCCGAGAACGGCAACCTCACGGCACTCTCCTGGATCCACGTGTCGTCCCTGTTCCTGCAGGCGATGCGTATCGCAATCCCGGCGGTTATCGTTGCGATCTCTGTCGGCACCAGTGAAGTTCAGGGCATGCTGAACGCGATTCCTGAAGTGGTCACCAGCGGTCTGAACATCGCGGGCGGTATGATCGTCGTGGTAGGTTACGCGATGGTCATCAACATGATGCGCGCGGGCTACCTGATGCCGTTCTTCTACCTCGGCTTCGTCACCGCAGCATTTACCAACTTCAACCTGGTTGCGCTGGGCGTGATTGGTGCCGTAATGGCGATTCTCTACATCCAGCTCAGCCCGAAATACAACCGTGTTGCGGGTGCCCCAGCGCAGGCTGCTGGTAACAACGATCTCGATAACGAACTGGACTAACAGGTGAGCGAAATGGTTGATATGACAAAAACTACCACCGAGAAAAAACTCACTCCGGGTGATATTCGTGGCGTGTTCATCCGTTCTAACCTGTTTCAGGGTTCATGGAACTTCGAACGTATGCAGGCGCTGGGCTTCTGCTTCTCAATGGTGCCGGCGATAAAACGCCTCTACCCTGAGAACAACGAAGCACGCCGTCAGGCGATTAAGCGTCACCTGGAATTCTTCAACACCCATCCTTACGTCGCGGCTCCGGTTCTGGGCGTGACGCTGGCGATGGAAGAGCAGCGTGCGAACGGCGCGGAGATTGACGATGGTGCCATCAACGGTATCAAAGTCGGTCTGATGGGTCCGCTGGCCGGCGTGGGCGACCCTATCTTCTGGGGTACTGTTCGTCCGGTCTTCGCGGCGCTGGGTGCCGGGATCGCGATGAGCGGCAGCCTGCTCGGTCCTCTGCTGTTCTTTATCCTGTTCAACGCGGTACGTCTGCTGACCCGTTACTACGGCGTGGCCTACGGCTACCGTAAGGGCGTGGACATCGTTAAGGATATGGGCGGCGGCTTCCTGCAGAAACTGACCGAGGGGGCCTCTATTCTCGGCCTGTTTGTGATGGGGGCGCTGGTTAACAAGTGGACGCACGTGAACATCCCGCTGGTGGTTTCGACCATCACCGGTCAGGATGGTCAAACCCGCGTCACCACCGTGCAGACGATTCTGGACCAGCTGATGCCTGGCCTGGTGCCGCTGCTGTTGACCTTCGCCTGTATGTGGCTGCTGCGTAAGAAAGTGAACCCGCTGTGGATCATCGTTGGCTTCTTCGTCATCGGTATCGCGGGCTACGCTGTCGGCCTGCTGGGCCTGTAAAACATTGCGTTATCGACCGGGGGCTTGCCCCCGGTCTTTTTATCTGGAGGATGAATGACTGTTACGGACATCGTACTGGTGTTGTTTATTGTTGCCCTTCTGGCTTACGCGATCTATGACGAGTTCATTATGCCTCGCCGTAACGGCGAGACGCTGCTGACCCTTCCCCTCTTACGCCGTGGACGCATTGATGCATTTATCTTCGCCGGCCTGGTGGTCATTCTGATTTACAATAACGTGACCAGCCACGGTGCAATATTAACCACATGGTTATTATGTGCGCTGGCATTAATGGCGATTTACCTGTTCTGGATCCGCTCGCCGAAACTTATTTTTAAAAAACAGGGATTCTTCTTCGCCAACGTATGGATAGAATATAACCGCATTAAAGAGATGAATTTATCCGAAGACGGCGTGTTAGTGATGCAATTAGAACAGCGCCGCCTGCTCATTCGGGTCAAAAATATTGATGACCTTGAGAAAATCTACGCATTACTCGTTAAAACTCAATAAGTTAACATTATAACCTCGGCTATATATTGTGATATTCTTTCGCAAAGAATATAGCCATTGCTATATCTTCTCTCCTCTTTGACTTATATTTATTAACGATATTTTCACGCATAAACCTAAATGAAAATCGTTATCAAAGACGCAGATAAATTAAGCCTTGCTCGTTGTTGTTTTATATTCTCAAAATATGTTAAGGTTGCGCCCGTCGTTGGGGAGTAGCCGATTTCCTGCACGCAGGAAATGTACGCGTCAACATACTCGTTGAAAAACGTGGCGCGTACGGATCGCTTTCAGCACGCTTACCGTGCAAAAGAGATCAGGCGAGACCATAGATACATCAACTGCTGTTTACTGGGGGCAGTGATGTGTCATATGGATATCCCCGGTCTGGACGCTCTTATGAACATCTCCGCTACGATCCTTCTCGCTTTTGGCATGTCCATGGATGCATTTGCCGCCTCCATCGGCAAAGGCGCCACGCTTCACAAACCTAAATTCACAGAAGCTCTGCGCACCGGTCTGATCTTTGGTGCCATCGAAACGCTGACGCCGCTCATCGGCTGGGGTTTGGGCATGCTCGCCAGCCAGTTCGTGCTGGAGTGGAACCACTGGATTGCGTTCGTCCTGCTGGTGTTTCTCGGAGGCCGAATGATGATTGAAGGTTTTCGCGGGAATGATGATGAAGATGAAGCACCGCTGCACCGCCACGGTTTCTGGTTGCTGGTCACCACGGCAATTGCCACCAGCCTGGACGCCATGGCCGTCGGGGTGGGTCTGGCATTCCTGCAGGTCAATATTATCGCCACCGCGCTGGCCATTGGCTGTGCAACGCTGATTATGTCCACGCTGGGCATGATGGTCGGGCGGTTTATCGGCCCGCTGCTGGGTAAACGCGCCGAGATCTTAGGCGGAATTGTGCTGATCGGCATTGGTGCCCAGATCCTCTGGGCACACTTCGCGCCTTAAGCGTCGCGCTGCCAGACGTGGATACTGAAATCCGTCTGGCAGCCAAACGTCGTCCGAGCCGCTAACGCATCCCATACTTCCGGCTTTGCCCGCCACGCGAACGGCGTCATCTGCAGCAGGGCTACCGCTTCTTCCCCGTTCAAATTCATTTCATACGCCACTGAATGCTCCTGCTTCAGCGTAAAGCCTGTCAACTGTTCAGAGTGGGGGGCATGCAGACGCACCTCGTCGTAAATGAGTCCCTTCAGCTCCATCAGGTGACGCGGGCCCGGCGTGACGGTTATCACCCAGCCTCCGGGCTTCACCACGCGCGCCAGCTCTTCTGCTTTACACGGCGCGTAGATGCGGATAACGGCATCCATACTGGCATTATCAAACGGCAGCCGGTGGCTGGATGCCACGCAAAACGTCACGCCAGCGTAACGTTTAGCCGCCGCGCGGATCGCCACTTTCGACACGTCGAGACCGAATGTCACGGCCCCCTTCTCCCGCACCACATCCGCAAACCGTGCGGTGTAGTACCCTTCCCCGCAGCCGATATCAAGCATGGCGGACGCCGAATCAGGCAATAAGTCACCCAACATCTGCGCCACCGTCTCCCGCAGCGGCAGATAGTGCCCGGTATCGAGAAACGCCCTGCGCGCCTGCATCATCTCTGCGCTATCGCCCGGATCGCGGGAGCGCTTGTGCTGCACCGGAAGAAGATTCACATACCCTTCTTTCGCCATATCAAACTGATGTCCCTGCGGACAGGCATAACTTTTATCTGAGCGCGTCAGTGACGCGTGGCAAAGGGGACAGCTGAAGGACATGGAAACTCCGGGAGATAAACCAAAGGGCGAAGTGTACCGCTATTCGCCCTGCTATAAAACGGCTGGATTACCGCATGACGATAAGGTGGTCTGAACCGGCCGGCAGGCCATCGGGTTTGATATTCTCCAGGCGCAGCACGTTGCCCATGATTTCGCTGAAGACCGGCGCGGAAACCGCCCCGCCATAGTAGGCCCCGTTTTGAGGATCGTTAATCACCACCACCAGGGCGAAACGCGGGTCGCTGGCAGGCGCAACGCCTGCGGTATAAGCAACGTATTTATCGACATATTTGCCGCTATCATCAATTTTCTTCGCCGTCCCGGTCTTAACCGCCACGCGATAATCGCGAACGGCGGCCTTAACGCCCCCGCCGCCGGGCAGCGCGACGCTTTCCATCATGTGCTCCACTTCATGCGCGATCTCCTCCGGCATGACGCGGTGGCCGATAACCGGGGGATCGATGCGGGTGATGGAGAGTGGACGCTCAAGCCCGAAGCCGCCAATCGTCGCGTAGACGTGGGCAAGCTGGAGCGGTGTGACCATCAGGCCGTAGCCAAAGGCAAAAGTCGCACGGTCTAGCTGACTCCAGTATTTACGCTGTGGCAACAGCCCGGCGCTTTCGCCCGTTAAGCCCAGCCCCGTGTTGGTGCCAAACCCAAAGTTTCGATAGGTATCAATAAGATGCTGGACAGGCATCGCCAGCGAGAGCCGGGATACGCCGGTGTCGCTCGATTTTTGCAGGATCCCGGTCATGGTCAGCTCAGGATAATAACCCACGTCGCGGATACGATGCCCGTCAAGGGTATACGGGTGGGTATCAATGACACTGTCCGGCTGGACCAGCCCCTGCTGCAGAGCCGTCATCAACACCAGCGGCTTGACGGTCGAACCGGGCTCGAACGTATCGCTGATTGCCCGGTTGCGAAAATCGTTTATCGTCGCGCCTTCCCGGTTATTGGGATTGAAATCCGGATAGCTCGCCATGGCGAGTATTTCCCCGGTGGGGATATTAATGAGCACCGATGCCCCTGACTCGGCCTTATTCCAGGCGACGGCATTGTCCAGCGCGTCTTCGGTAATGGTTTGCAGCCGCTCGTCAATACTCAACTGGATGTTATGTGCCGGCGTGGGCGCCACTTCCGTCAGGTTTTCAACCACGCGCCCGTAGCGATCCTCCCGGACCTGTCGGACACCCGCTTTACCGGTCAACTGAGTATTGAAGCTTTTCTCCACCCCTTCAATGCCCTGCCCGTCAATATTGGTGAAGCCAATCAGGTTCGCCGCCACGTGGCCTGCCGGGTAAAAGCGGCGGGATTCATCGCGCAAATTAATGCCGGGTAAATTGAGCTTATCAATCCACTTCGCCTGAGCAGGATCGACCTGACGCGCCAGGTAGATAAAGCGGCCCTGGGGGTTGGCGTTAATCCGTGATGAAAGGGTGCTCAACGAAAGATGCAGCGCGCTCGCCAGCGCCTGCCAGCGTTCATCAAACCCAACGCCCCCTTTTGCCAGCACCGTTTTAGGATCGGCCCATACGGCCCGGACGGGCACGCTGACCGCCAGCGGTCGGCCTTCACGATCCATAATCATCCCACGCGGCGCATCAATCGCCAGCTGACGGAGGGATCGCATATCTTCTTGCTTCACCAGATTGTCAGGTTTGATGATTTGTAGCCAGGCAACGCGGCCAAGTAAAAAGGCCAGACTGCAGAAAATAGCGAAACAGAGCAGCGCGAAACGCGCCGGCGTGAAATTGCCAGCGGTTAATATCAATTTTTTCTTCACCTGAACCCCAGGGCTGTTAAACAACGCTCTGATTTAACGAGAAAAGATGCGCTAAGGGAGGCGAAACTGTGATACTAACCTCGCAGCTTTGCAACAAGGTGCTAACAAGACCGTAGATAGTAATATTTTGAAAGATAGGGAATAAAAAAGCCCCGCAGGATGCGAGGCTTTATGTCTGAGAGTGAAGCGCTATGCGCCCCAGTCAGCAGCGGTTCGATCAGATAGCAGTTACGTTAACTGCAGCTGGGCCTTTCTGGCCGTCCTGAATTTCGAACTCAACGTTCTGGCCTTCGGCCAGAGTTTTGAAGCCGTTACCCTGGATTGCAGAGAAGTGTACGAACACGTCTTTGCTGCCATCAGCAGGAGTAATGAAACCAAAACCTTTAGACTCGTTGAACCACTTAACTTGACCTTTAATCTTTGCCATTTTGCAAAATTCCTTAGAGTGTTTTCTTAGCCCGCAGGCATTAACTGAGATAAAACTGAGACATTACTGCATGAGGCACTAATATAAGGTTCGGCAGAGAAGCGGTATTCAACGACAACGTGTTTACTCAGGACTTCTTTACTGAAAATGCCACACATAAACAGAACTGTACCTCGTTTGACCCAAAACGTGTTATCACACACTATGTTTAATATGGCAAGCCATTTTTAAACATGTCTCGATCCGCCGCACAAATTCGAACACTGTCTGTAAGGAATTGCACAATTATGCGCTTCTCAAACAGACGGCTATACTCCCTTACACAGACTCAACGCTGCTTGCACAACCGCTGTAATCTAAGACTTTTTTAACATAGCTCAATCATTACAATGCGTCCAGCAGTCGGGAAAAGAAATCTTTGGCGTTGATTGAGTTAGAACAAATTGTGAAAACTTATGCTTAAATCATTGTAACGTGACCGTATTGTTTCAGCCAAAAACGATGTTAATAATCCGCACCCTTCTGTATTAAAATCCATCAGGTAATTAGCAGTGTTATGCACCAAAATAATGAAATTTTTATGACTCTGCATCAAAACAAGGCAAGCAAAACGTTTCGATAAAATTAAAATTTTCCTGAAGACGAATACATACACAATATACGCAACAATTTATCGCTTCGTTTATAAGGGTAAATACTCGCCAACTTTCAGTATCCTGAAAGTATTATTAACTGGTGCTACATTATCCAGCGCATCAGTTAATTCTTTTATGGGGTCATCCAGCGCTTCATCCGCCAGCTCAAACACGCCCCAGTGAACAGGGAACGCCAGCGGGCAACCTAACTGTTGCCACAGCGCAACGGCAGACTGGGGATCCATATGGTGTACGGCCATAAACCATCGCGGAGCATAGGCGCCAACGGGCAATGCTGCAGCATCAATTTTCCCCAAACGTTCCGGTATCAACAGCAGCTCAGGCGAATAGCCGGTATCACCACTAAACCAGAACCGGTGATGCCGCCCTTCAAAGACCCAGCCGCACCACAATGAGCGATTGCGGTTCCAGAGCGTGCGCATACTCCAGTGCTGCGCCGGTACGGCGGATAATGTTATCCCCTGCCAGGTAAAACTCTGCCACCAGTCGAGCTCAACCACCTGTTTTGCGCCCCGGCGGCGAAACCAGCCGCCCAGGCCTAAAGGAACAAACACGCTAACGTCCGGAAAGCGTTTGAGAATGTGGCGAACAGTGAGTTCATCAAGATGATCGTAATGGTTATGCGAAATAACGACCGCGTCAAGCTGGTGCAGTTGATCGACAGAGAGTGCCGGAGGCGTTCTACGCTGCGGCCCTAAGAACGGAAGTGGAGAAGCGCGCCTTGAAAAAACGGGATCGGTAAGAAGGATATTGCCGTCCAGCTGCAGCAGGATGCTCGCATGTCCGAGCCACCACGCCCCATCCTGCTGCGGCTGCTGAAGATCGGCCGGTTGCCACCACCGCCGTATAAAGTCATCGTAGCCGAACGCGGGCGGCTTCGGTAAGCCAGCGGCTTTGCGTTCTTTGCGCCAGCGGTCAAGGTCGCCAGGCTGGTGTCCTGCAGAAGTGGTATTACGAAAACCGTTTGGGGTGTGATGTTTCAGGGAGGGGTCATACCAGGGATTTTTCCAGACCACTGCCACCTCCCGGAATAATACGATTAACGCTCAGCCACCAGGCGGATAAAATCGTCTTGATCGTTGTTCTCGTCAGCGACCGCTTCTTTTTGTGCTTCTTTCTCTTCCGGCTCGTTAGCCTCGCACAGACGACGCAACAGTGCATTCTGCCGTTTTTGCTGCTCAAGCAGCGCTTCCAGCAGTTCGATCTGCTCATTGGTACGTGAACTGGCACGGTTTACGAAAAACCAAATGACCAGCCCCACCAGCAGAACAACCAAAGAGATCGTCAGGGATGCCATATTTAGCAGCCCTGAATTCAGTAACTCACCCATTTCACCACCTCAATAAAAACGTCTATTTTACCACTGGCGCGAAGGAAGGAAATCACCTGAAGAAAAAATGCGTGCTACCACGGAATAAACTTATTGATTGCGCAAACGCCGCTAAAAAACTGTACATCCTGATCGCACATCACGTTGATAGTCTGCGTCCACAACACCACGCACGCTATCAGCACGATAATCAGAATCACCCAGCGTATTTTTTTCACTCCACACTCCGTTTACAGACCTGATATGACCAGGTTATCACGGTTATCTTAAACAAGGACTAACTGTAGCGCCATCAGGCTCTTTTCAGAATCCTGCACTTGTTTCATTACGTAAACCGGTTAGGCTAGCATCATGATAACAATGATAAAGAGGTAATAATGCGCTTAATTATTCGTACAATTGTTGCACTGGCGATACTCTGGATTGGCCTTCTTTTAACGGGTTATGGCGTGCTGGTGGGGAGCACCGAAAACGCCGCAGGGTTAGGCATTCAATGTAAGTATTTAACAGCACAGGGAGTCAGCACGGCGCAGTATCTCCATTCTGATAGCGGGATCATTGGGTTAACCAACTGCCCGGTACTGCGTAAGACCTCCGTCGTGATTGATAATGGCTGAGCCACAGCGTTAACGACGAATAAAAAACGCCGCAAAGATGCGGCGTTTTTTATGCTAACCGGGGTTAGAACGGATAGTCGTGGTAACCCATCTGTTCAGAAATCTTACGCGCGGCGGTATGCAGAATAGCCACGTACTCGTGCAGGCGCTCTTCCGAGAAGCGAAGCGTTGGGAAAGAGATGCTCAACCCCGCGATCACGACGCCAAAACGGTCAAACACCGGAACGCCAATACAGCGCAGCCCTTCTTCCTGCTCTTCGTTATCTTCGCCGTACCCTTGCTCACGCACCTTGTCGAGCACCGTTAATAACTCATCGGTGTTAGTAATGGTGCGTTCTGTGCTGCGTTTGTACTCCACGCCATCGAGGATCTGTTTAACTTCTTCACGATCGCGCCACGCCAGCAGAACCTTACCGATTGCCGTGCTGTAAAGCGGGTTGCGGCGACCAATGCGCGAATACATACGCAGGTTATACATGGAGTCTATTTTATGGATGTAAACAATACTGTCTTCATCCAGCGCGCCCAGGTGGATAGTCTCTTTGGTCAGGCGGGAGATCTCGCGCATCTGAATATCCGCGCTACGGATCAGATCCACGTTTTGCAATGCCCGGGCACCCAGTTCAAACAGTTTCAGCGTCAGAGAATATTTTTCAGATTCGCCTTCCTGTGCAACGTAACCCAGTGATTTCATGGTTTGCAAAAAGCGGTAAACGGTGCTTTTCGACATCATCACGCGCTGTGACAACTCTGTGATACCAATTTCACGCTCTTCCCCGAGCGCCTGTAAGATGCCAAACACCTTCAGCACGGAAGAAACTGAATCTGGCTGTTTATCCAAATCCGCAATTGCCATTTACCACCTCATAGAGAGTGTTTTATAAAAATCAGAACCGGTTTTTATTATAAATTCCCGTCATGTTACCTGCAATCAATCCGCGTTTACTTCGTTACAAATCTGCGACATAAAACGGTGTTAACGATGCTAAAATAGTTACCCTGAGAATAATTTCACTCTGAGCTATTTATCCCCGATGGAAAAAAACCTTTCCGATGGCCTGCCTTTGCCCCAGCGGTATGGCGCTATCGCTACGATTATTATTGGTATCTCAATGGCCGTTCTTGACGGCGCGATTGCGAACGTTGCCCTTCCCACCATTGCCACCGATCTGCATGCTTCCCCGGCCAGTTCGATATGGATTGTTAACGCCTATCAGATTGCGATTGTGGTTTCCCTGCTCTCCTTCTCTTTTCTGGGCGATATGTTCGGCTACCGTCGGGTATATCAGTGCGGGCTGGTGGTATTTACCTTTACATCACTGCTGTGCGCCCTTTCGGACTCTCTGCATACGCTGACGCTGGCGCGCATCGCGCAAGGTTTTGGCGGCGCGGCGCTGATGAGCGTCAATACGGCGCTAATCCGCTTAATCTATCCGCACCGCCATCTGGGCCGCGGCATGGGGATAAATTCGTTTATTGTCGCGGTCTCTTCTGCCGCCGGGCCAACGATTGCAGCGGCCATTCTTTCTGTCGCCTCGTGGCAGTGGCTGTTCGCCATAAACGTGCCGCTGGGTATCGTAGCCATCTTCTTTGCCCTGCGATTTCTCCCCGCTAACGGCCCGAAAAGCACCATGCCGCGCTTTGACGTAGCAAGCGCGGTGATGAATGCGCTCACCTTTGGTCTGCTGATTACCGCCCTGAGCGGTTTTGCGCAGGGCCAATCCCTGATGCTAACCGCCGTGGAGCTTGTTGCCCTGCTGGTGACGGGCTTCTTCTTTGTTCGCCGCCAGCTTTCCCTGCCGGTGCCCTTACTGCCGGTCGATCTGCTGCGTATTCCCCTCTTTTCGCTTTCTATCTGCACCTCTGTCTGCTCATTCTGCGCCCAGATGCTGGCTCTGGTTTCTCTGCCCTTCTTCCTGCAAAGCGTGATAGGACGCTCCGAAGTGGAGACCGGGCTGCTGTTAACCCCCTGGCCGCTGGCGACGATGGTGATGGCACCCCTGGCAGGTTATTTAATAGAACGTGTACATGCCGGTTTGTTGGGCGCGGTGGGGCTGGCCGTGATGGCAACAGGTCTTTTCGCGCTGGCGCTGCTTCCATCATCACCAGGGGATCTGGACATTATCTGGCGCATGATCCTGTGCGGAGCCGGGTTTGGCCTGTTTCAGTCCCCCAACAACCACACCATTATTACCTCTGCGCCGCGCCACCGCAGCGGAGGTGCCAGCGGCATGCTGGGGACCGCGCGTCTGCTGGGGCAAAGCACCGGTGCGGCGCTGGTTGCCCTGATGTTTAACCTTGCCGGGCAAAACGGCAACCACGTTGCGCTTCTCACCGCAGGTGCGCTTGCCACCCTTGCAGCCATCGTCAGCGGGTTGCGCGTGACCCAACCCGGCGCTCAGGCATAAAAAAAGCCGGGCGGAGTGTTCTCCTGCCCGGCTTATTTAAGCGCTTAGCGTTACTTCAGGTATTCTCCACTGCGCAGCGCTTCAATACGTTTATCCAGCGGTGGGTGAGACATAAACAGCTCGCTCAGCGACTTTGATTTGCCGTTGATGCAGAAGGCCATCATGCTGTTCGCTTCCTGCGGCTCGTAGCTGGTTTTCAGACGCTGCAGGGCGGCAATCATCTTCTCACGCCCTACCAGCTTCGCTGAACCGGCATCCGCATGGAACTCACGGTGACGGGAGAACCACATGGTGATAATGCTGGCCAGAATACCGAACACCAGTTCCAGCACCATCGATACGGCGAAGTAGATCAGCGGATTACCGTTGCTCTCTTCACCTTCATCACGGTTGCCGCCCATGAAGCCAGCCGCAATTTGCGCCAGGATACGGGAGATGAAGATAACGAAGGTGTTCACCACACCCTGAATCAGGGTCATGGTCACCATGTCACCGTTGGCGATATGGCTGATTTCGTGCGCGATAACCGCTTCGGCTTCATCACGGCTCATGTTCTGCAACAACCCGGTGCTCACGGCAACCAGCGACGCATCACGACGGGCACCCGTAGCAAACGCGTTAATATCCGGGGCATGGTAAATAGCAACCTGCGGCATCGCAATGCCTGCCTGCTTAGACTGCTGTGCCACCGTATTCATCAGCCACTGTTCCATATCGTTACGCGGCTGTTCAATCACCTCACCGCCTACGGATTTCAGCGCCATCCACTTTGACATCAGCAGGGAAATGAAAGAGCCACCAAAACCAAACAGCAGCGCCATAATCAACAGACCCTGAACGCTGCTCGACTGAATTCCCGTCAGGCTTAGCACTAGCCCGAAAACCACCATCACCGCCAGGTTGGTGAGCAGGAAGAGCGCGATTCGCATCATAATTTTCTTTTAACCTCAGTTTAACAAAACGCACTATGCGATTACCCACATCGTATGGGTATTACGGCTATTTTCAAGCATCCGGTGGGCGTAAGTCACCAGAAAGACACAACTTTACACAATTGGAAATCAGCCTGACGGAAGGATGCAGAACAAAAAGAAACAGGCACAATTTCTTGTGCCTGTTGGGAGATTATTTTGCCGGAGCGGGCTGTACGGCAGGCTTCTCTTTTTCCAGATTCGCCAGGTCGAGCGCGATATGCACCGTCTCGTCCAGGTACGGATCCGGCTCCTGGTAATCTTTTGGCAGATCGTCCAGTTTCTTGAGCAGAGGCTTACCTTCTCGCTTGAAGCGATCGTTGATACGCGCCAGACGCGTTGCGTCGTCCTCGTTGTTCTCTTTTTCACGCTGAGCGTAGTTCAGAGAAACAATATTCCGCTTATCTTTCAGGGCATTGAAACGCGCAATGTCCTTCATGATGTACTGGAATTCCGGATCTTTCGCGATGCGTTCATTATGCGCTTTCAGCAACTCAGGGCCAAACTGCGTCATATCACCTGCCTTCACGAATGTCGCAGCATTGATGCTGTCCCACGGCAACGCGTTATCTTCAAACTTCTCGCCGGTTTCGGTCTCTTCCGTGCCGGTCGGCATCATGATATCCGGCGTTACGCCTTTACGCTGCGTACTGCCGCCGTTAACGCGGTAGAACTTCTGAATGGTGTACTGAACGGAGCCCAGCGCAGGCCATTCCGGACGCAGCATCTGATCGTAAATACGGTTCAGCGAGCGATACTGCTGAACAGTGCCTTTGCCGAAGGTGGGCTCACCCACGATTAGCGCGCGGCCATAGTCCTGCATTGCAGCGGCAAAGATTTCAGATGCGGACGCGCTGAAGCGGTCAACCAGGACCACCAGCGGGCCTTTGTAATAGACCACACCGTCGTTATCAGCATCTTCACGAACTTTACCGTTGTTATCACGCACCTGTACAACCGGGCCAGACGGGATAAACAGGCCTGAGAGCGACACCGCTTCGGTCAGCGCACCGCCACCGTTCGTGCGCAGGTCGATGATGACGCTGCTCACGTTCTGCTTCTCAAGTTTCTGCAGCTGAACTTTTACATCGTCGGTCAGCCCCACGTAGAAGCCAGGGATATCCAGGACACCCACCTTCTCTTTACCTACGGTTTTCACCGACATTTTCACCGCGCGGTCTTCCAGACGGATACGCTCGCGGGTCAGGGTCACGATACGGGTTTTGGTGCCTTTACCGGCAGGCAGAATTTCCAGACGAACTTTGCTGCCTTTCGGACCTTTGATCAGCGCAACCACATCGTCCAGACGCCAGCCAATGACATCAACCATGCTCTGACCGGTTTGTCCTACCCCCACAATGCGATCGCCTACGCTTATCGCTTTGCTTTTGGATGCCGGGCCGCCCGCGACCATGGAGTTGATCACCGTGTAGTCATCATCCATTTGCAGTACCGCGCCAATACCTTCCAGAGACAGGCTCATCTCAGTATTGAACTGTTCGGTATTGCGTGGAGAGAGATAGTTGGTGTGCGGATCGATTTCGTGCGCAAAGGCGGTCATCGCCAGTGAGAAAACATCTTCACTGTTGGTCTGCGCCAGACGGCGAATGGCAAATTTGTAACGACGCGTCAGCGTGTCGCGGATCTCTTTTTCATCTTTGCCGGTCAGCTTGAGGCTTAGCTCGTCGTATTTGACCTTTCCATCCCACAGCGCGTTCAGCTCGGCTTCGTCTTTCGGCCAGGGCGCTTTGCTGCGATCGAGATTAAAGGTGTCGTTGCCGGTGAAGTCCATTGGACGTTCCAGCACTTTCAGCGCGTACTGATAGCGTTCAAAGCGGCGCTTCTGCGACAGGTTGTAGAGATCGTAGAACAGATCCAGCTTGCCTGACCGCAGCTCATCACCCACCTCGGATTTGCGCTTAGCGAACTGCTCGACATCGCTGGCGAGCAAAACGTTATGGCTGTAATCCAGCAAGTTCAGATAGCGGTCAAAGATTTTGGCCGAAAAGGCCTGATCGAGATCGAACTGACGATAGTGCGAGCGGGTAAAGCGAGAGGTTACACGCTCGCTTACCGTCGCGTGCTGCGTCTCTTCCTTGAGTACCGGAATTTGATCAACACGCGTGATATCGTCCACTGCGAAAGCGTGACCTGTTATGGCAAACAGGCCCGCCAGCGCGGTGAGCTTAAAAAAAGTGTTCATGCCAGGCTTGGCCTCCGTTTCAGAACAACAAGTGTTCTGCGCGTACAATCATTGACATACCAGAAGTCAGCTGTACACGAACGCCATCTTTGGTGATTTCCAGTACGGTGGCGTCCATTGCGTTGTTGCCCGCTTTTACCTTCAGAGCCTGACCCACGCTCAGGGCGTTAATGTCAGAAACCGGAGTATGGCGCTGCTCTTCACGAGGCGCACGAGGGGCTTTCGCTGCTGGTTTGTCTGCACGCGGTTTGCGATCGTTATTGTCGTGACGACGCGGCGCAGGACGTGGTTTACGCTCACGACGAGGCGCTTCTTCCTGGCCGTTTGCCGCTGCGGCTTCGCGTTTTTTCGCCTGCTGTTCTGCACGTTGTGCCTGAACGCGTGCTTTGGCTTCTTCCAGCTGCTTGCGCGCGTGTTCTACGTGCTGCTCGTCCAGCTCGCCGCAAGGGTTGCCGTCGAGATCCACGCGGGTCGCGCCCGGTTTGATACCGTACAGGTAACGCCAGCTCGAAGTATAAAGACGTAAGGCAGAACGCAGCTGAGTTTTGCTGAGGTTCATTTCCCCTTCAACACGCGCTACCAGATCCTGAAAAATACCGACTTTCAGGGGACGTGCTTCACCTTCCGCGCTGAAGCACTGCGGGAAACGCTCGGCCAGAAATGCGATAACTTCTTTACTGCTATTCAACTTAGGTTGATTTTCCATGAAATTTCCTGATTACAACGGACGTTGCCAACAAGCGCAGGCATGAACAGGCGTCATTATAATGACGCTATCAGTAAATGCTACGTTATCCGTTGATTATCCTGCGACGCTCGCAAAGAATTTTTGATAATCGGTTGCAGCGAGGACGTTTTCCAGATTCGCCACCAGCTCGCGCAGCCCCTGTTCGTCCTCGGTTGTAAAGCGACTGAAGACCGTACTGTCGATATCCAGAACGCCAATAATCTGATTTTTTACCACCAGCGGCAGAACGATCTCTGAATTGCTGGCAGCATCGCAGGCGATATGCCCGTCAAACGCATGAACATCTTCCACGCGCTGAACCTGATTCTCGGCCACCGCGGTACCGCATACGCCGCGCCCTACCGGAATACGCACGCAGGCCAGTTTGCCCTGAAACGGACCCAGCACCAGCGTTTCACCTTCCAGGAGATAAAAACCAGCCCAGTTCACATCGGATAGCCGATCGAACAGCAATGCGCTAGTATTTGCCAGAGTGGCTAAGAAGCTGGTTTCACCTGCCATCAATGCCTTAAAATCGCGGTTCAGATCCGCGTAGAATTCTGTTTTGTTCATTATTCAATCACTTAGTTGTCTTACAAAATTACCGCATAGCCTATTAAAATAAGCAATAAATGCGCTCATGCTCAAGATGAATCCGTTCATGAGTTAATATAACGTTTAACAATACTTATTTGCGCGCAGCTGATGGCCTTAAAAACAACCAAAATTACGCCGACAAAAAAGATAACTGTCCATACGGTAAGCGACGCTTTGCCTCGTGCACATTATCAGCGTTGCCCCCAGTGCGATACGCTTTTTATGTTGCCGAAGATGAAATCGCACCAAAGCGCCTTTTGTCCCCGCTGTGACGCTAAAATTCGTGACGGCCGCGACTGGTCGTTAACCCGCCTTGCCGCTATGGCCGTTACCATGCTGCTGCTGATGCCCTTCGCCTGGAGCGAGCCGCTTCTGAAACTTTACCTGCTTGGTGTGCGCATTGACGCCAACGTGCTGCAGGGTATCTGGCAGATGACGAGCCAGGGCGATCCTCTCACCGCCGCCATGGTACTGTTCTGCGTGGTCGGCGCGCCGCTGGTGCTGGTTGCAGCCATTGCCTACCTGTGGTTTGGTAACATCCTGGGAATGAACCTGCGTCCGGTATTGCTGATGCTGGAAAAGCTTAAAGAGTGGGTCATGCTGGATATCTATCTGGTGGGCGTGGGCGTGGCATCAATCAAGGTGCAGGACTATGCCTTTCTGCAGCCGGGCGTCGGGCTTTTTGCCTTTATCTGCCTGGTATTGCTCAGCATCCTGACACTGATCCACCTGAACGTTGAGCAGCTTTGGGAGCGTTTTTACCCGCAGCGCCCTGCCACCCGCCCGGATGAAAACCTCCGCGTCTGTCTGGGATGCCATTACACCGGGTTGCCCGACAAGCGTGGACGCTGCCCGCGCTGCCATATACCGTTGAGGTTACGACGCAACAACAGCCTGCAAAAATGCTGGGCGGCGCTGATTGCCTCCCTGGTGTTTCTGTTCCCGGCCAATATGCTGCCGATATCCATTATTTACGTGAACGGTGGCCGTCAGGAAGATACTATCCTCTCCGGTATTATCTCCCTTGCACACAGTAACGTTGGGGTGGCGGCCATCGTCTTTATTGCCAGTATCCTGGTTCCCTTTACCAAAGTGGTGGTGATGTTTACCCTGCTCGTCAGCATTCACTTTAAGTGTGAACAAGGTTTACGTACCCGTATTCTGCTTCTGCGATTCGTCACCTGGATTGGCCGCTGGTCAATGCTGGATCTGTTTGTGATTTCGCTGATGATGTCGCTGATCAATCGCGACCAGCTTCTTGCTTTTACTATGGGACCCGCGGCTTTTTATTTCGGCTCTGCGGTGATATTGACTATTCTTGCTGTGGAATGGCTGGATAGCCGCTTACTTTGGGATGCACATGAGTCAGGAAACCCCCGCTTCGCCGACTGAAGCGAGAATTAAAACTAAACGCCGCATTTCGCCATTCTGGTTGCTGCCCGTCATCGCCCTGATGATTGCAGGCTGGCTTATCTGGACGAGCTATGAAGATCGCGGCAGTACCGTCACTATTGATTTTCAGACCGCCGACGGCATCGTCGCCGGACGAACCCCCGTTCGTTTTCAGGGGGTCGAAGTCGGTACGGTTCAGGACATCTCCCTTGGAAAAGGGCTTAACAAGATTCAGGTGCGGGTCAGTATTAAATCTGACATGCAGGATGCTCTTCGCAGCGAAACGCAGTTCTGGCTGGTGACGCCGAAAGCCTCCCTGGCCGGCGTGTCCGGGCTGGATGCGCTGGTTGGCGGCAACTACATCGGCATGATGCCGGGCAAGGGTGAACCGCAGGATCACTTTGTCGCGCTGGATACGCAGCCGAAATACCGCCTCAATAACGGCGATCTGATGATCCATCTTCAGGCACCGGATTTGGGCTCCCTGAACAGCGGCTCGCTGGTCTACTTCCGCAAGATTCCGGTTGGCCGTGTGTATGATTACAGCATCAACCCGAATAAACAGGGCGTCACCATTGATGTGCTGATCGAGCGTCGCTTCACCAATCTGGTGAAAAAAGGCAGCCGCTTCTGGAACGTGTCCGGCGTCGATGCCGACCTCAGCCTGAGCGGTGCAAAAGTGAAGCTTGAGAGTCTGGCCGCCCTGGTTAACGGTGCCATTGCCTTTGACTCCCCGGAAAACTCAAGCCCTGCCACGGCCGATGACACGTTCGGTTTATATCCGGATCTGGCGCACAGCCAGCGTGGCGTGATCGTTAAGCTCGTTCTGCCTGATGCCAAAGGGCTGAAAGCGGGGTCAACGCCGCTGATGTACCAGGGACTGCAGGTCGGCCAGCTCACCAAAATGACGCTCAATCCGGGCGGCTCGGTCACGGGCGAAATGACGGTCGATCCGAGCGTGGTCGATCTCCTGCGCGAGAAAACGCGCATCGAGATGCGCAGCCCTAAACTCTCTCTGAACGATGCCAGCCTCAGCACGCTGCTGACCGGAAATACCTTTGAACTGATCCCCGGTGAAGGTCAGCCCAGCAATAGCTTCGTCATTGCCCCGGCGGATAAAGCACTGCTGCAAAAACCGGGCGTCGTGACGGTTACGCTCAATGCGCCTGAAAGTTACGGTATTGAGGCCGGTCAGCCGCTGATTCTGCACGGCGTACAGGTGGGTCAGGTGCTGGAGCGAACGCTCTCCGAAAATGGCGTGAGCTTCTCGGTAGCTATCGATCCGCAATACAGCAACCTCGTCCATGGCGACAGTAAGTTCGTGGTGAACAGCCGCGTCGACGTGAAGGTGGGTCTGGACGGCGTGGAGTTCCTCGGCGCCAGCGCCAGCGAATGGGTTAACGGCGGTATTCGCATTTTGCCGGGCAATAAAGGCGCCGTTCGAGACAGCTACCCGCTGTACGCCAACCTGGACAAAGCGATTGAAAACAGCCTGAGCGATATGCCAACCACGACCCTGACCTTAAGCGCCGAGACGCTGCCTGACGTTCAGGCGGGCTCCGTGGTGCTCTACCGCAAATTTGAGGTTGGGGAGGTGATCGCCGTTCGCCCGCGTGCGGACGCGTTTGATATCGAATTGCATATCAAGCCCGAGTACCGCAAGCTGCTGACCCCAAACAGCGTCTTCTGGGCCGAGGGCGGCGCGAAGGTGCAGCTTAACGGCAACGGACTGACCGTGCAGGCCTCCCCGCTCTCGCGTGCGCTGCGCGGGGCGATCAGCTTTGATAACCTCAGCGGCGCGGGCGCGAACCTGCGTAAAGGCGATAAGCGAATTCTCTTCCCATCCGAAACCGCCGCGCGTGCCGTGGGTGGGCAGATTACCCTGCATGCGTTCGATGCCGGCAAGCTGGCGGAAGGCATGCCAATTCGCTACCTGGGCATTGATATCGGGCAGATCCAGAAGCTGACGCTCATCACCTCGCGCAACGAGGTGCAGGCCACCGCCGTGCTTTATCCGGAATATGTGCAGACCTTCGCCCGCTCGGGTTCCCGCTTCTCGGTGGTAACCCCGCAGATTTCGGCCGCGGGCGTTGAGCATCTCGACACCATTCTGCAGCCTTACATCAACGTCGAGCCCGGTCAGGGCAAAGCCCGTCGTGATTTCGAGCTGCAGGAAGCCACCATTACCGACTCGCGCTACCTTGGCGGCCTGAGCATTGTAGTGGAAGTGCCGGAAGCGGGCTCGCTTGGCATCGGTACGCCGGTGCTGTTCCGCGGCATTGAGGTGGGTACGGTTACGGGCCTCACGCTCGGCACACTCTCCGACCGCGTGATGGTGGCGCTACGCATCAGCGAGCGTTACCAGCATCTGGTGCGTAATAACTCGGTGTTCTGGCTGGCATCCGGCTATTCGCTGGACTTCGGCCTGACGGGTGGCGTGGTGAAAACCGGTACCTTCAACCAGTTCATCCGCGGCGGTATTGCCTTTGCCACCCCGCCGGGAACGCCGCTGGCGCCGAAAGCGCAGCCGGGTAAACACTTCCTGCTGCTGGAAAGCGAACCGAAAGAGTGGCGCGAATGGGGAACGGCCCTGCCGCGTTAATCTGACAGGCTCCGGTGTCAACGCACCGGAGCCTTTATGTTACACTGCGCACCTGAACTTTTCCCTGTGGTGTGCTCGTGGCTCAAAACTCCGTATTTCTTCCTGAACAATTCCTGGCGCAGATGCGCGAGGCGCTTCCCTCTCATCTGTCGCTGGACGATTTTATCGCCGCCTGTCAGCGTCCGTTACGCCGCAGCATTCGCGTCAACACCCTGAAAATCAGCGTCGAGGATTTTCTGACGCTGGTTTCTCCGTACGGCTGGCAGCTTACGCCGGTTCCGTGGTGTGAAGAGGGATTCTGGATCGACCGCGATGACGAAGACGCGGTGCCGCTGGGAAGTACCGCAGAACATCTGAGCGGTCTGTTTTATATTCAGGAAGCGAGCTCGATGCTACCGGTTGCCGCCCTGTTCGCCGACGGCAACGCGCCTGAACGCGTGATGGATGTCGCCGCCGCGCCCGGTTCGAAAACCACGCAGATTGCCGCGCGCATGGGCAATCGCGGAGCAATCCTCGCCAACGAATTTTCCGCCAGCCGCGTGAAGGTGTTGCATGCCAATATCAGCCGCTGCGGTATTCACAATGTCGCTCTTACGCACTTCGACGGTCGCGTCTTTGGCGCCGCCCTGCCGGAAATGTTTGATGCCATCCTGCTGGATGCCCCCTGCTCCGGTGAAGGGGTAGTGCGTAAAGATCCCGATGCGTTAAAGAACTGGTCCGTGGAGAGCAATCTTGAGATCGCCGCCACGCAGCGCGAGCTGATCGACAGCGCGTTCCACGCCCTGCGCCCCGGCGGCACGCTGGTGTATTCAACATGCACCTTAAACCGCGATGAAAACGAAGACGTCTGCCTGTGGCTGAAAGCGCAATACCCGGATGCCGTCGAGTTCATGCCGCTCAACGATCTGTTTTCCTCGGCACAGGAGGCGGTCACGCCGGAAGGTTTCCTCCACGTGTTCCCGCAGATTTACGACTGCGAAGGGTTCTTTGTGGCGCGTCTGCGTAAAACGCAGGCGATTACTCCCCTGCCCGCACCCAAATTCAAGGTCGGCAATTTCCCGTTTGCGCCGCTTAAAGGCCGCGACGTCGCGCAGCTTGAAGCCGCAGCCAGCAAGGTCGGGTTGCAGTGGGATGAGAGCATGCATCTCTGGCAGCGCAACAAAGAGGTTTGGCTTTTCCCGGCGAATATCGAGCCACTGATTGGCAAAGTGCGTTTTTCCCGAATCGGGATCCGCCTGGCGGAAGTGCATAATAAAGGCTATCGCTGGCAGCATGAGGCCGTCATCGCGCTTGCCGGACACGAGAATACCTTTGCCCTGACGCATCAGGAAGCCGAAGAGTGGTACCGTGGCCGCGATGTTTATCCTGACAGCTCGCCTTCCGCAGATGAAGTGGTAGTGACCTATCAGGGATTCCCGCTGGGGCTGGCCAAAAAGGTCGGTTCAAGGCTTAAAAACAGCTATCCACGCGAACTGGTCCGGGATGGCCGACTGTTTACCGGTAACGATCGCACCGCCTGAAAAAAGCGCATTTTTTTACTGGCGATTTTGCTCTCCTTGTCTACGATCAAAAATGGATGCCCATACTGGTCATACCAGATTTTGACAACCGACCCGGAGAGCACTATGACGAAAACCAGCGTGCGTATTGGCGCTTTTGAGATCGACGACGCAGAGCTGCGCGGCGAAGCACAAGGCGATCGAACGTTAAGTATTCCCTGCAAATCCGACCCGGATTTGTGCATGCAGCTCGATGCATGGGATGCAGACACCAGCGTCCCGGCAATACTTGATGGCGAACATTCTGTCCTTTACCGTGAGCATTACGATAGTAAAACCGATGCCTGGGTCATGCGTCTTGCCTGACCTAAAGAGAACCCGCCCGAAGGCGGGTTATTTATTACTGCAGCTGCGCCAGCGTAAAGTAACCGTCAAATACGGCTCCCGTATCAATGTAGTGCAGATTGTCAAAATCATACCTTCTGTCGACGGGCGTATGTCCGAACCAAAAGTGATCCGCCCCGCTAATTCCCTGCCCTTTGCCCACCATAAACCCCATCAGGCGGTCGCGATCCCATAACACGCGCTGGGCGCTTACCGGTTTTTCCCAGCGGTATTCCTCCGCCGGGTAATCAGCATGAGCAATAACGTTCAACCCGTTCGCGCAGGTAATTTCAATAATATGCGGTAACGCACGACATGCGTTAAGTAACGAGCGCGCCCGCTGCTGCTCTTCATGCTCAAGCCGCGAAAACCACATTCCTCCATTCATTGTCCAGAGCGCAAAATCATTATTATCCAGGCTATCTATTGCCATTTGCTCATGATTGCCCCGCACTGCTCGAAACCATTTCTCATTGATGAGCTGCAATGATTTCACGCTGTCCGGACCACGATCGATCAGATCGCCAACGGAAATAAGTAAATCCTCATAAGGATTGAAATGACGGCGTTTCAGTTCCTCCATGAGCCTCTGGTAACAGCCGTGTATGTCGCTGACAACCCATACGTGACGCCACTCTCCACCTTCTATTCGCTGATACATAAGGCCTCCCTTTAACAGTATAGCCGCCGTCAAAAGCGCAAGAAGATCAGCGCAGCCCTTACAAAGTAAAACAAACGGTAAACCAAAGAGAAATAAAGATCCGCGCGCTCTTAATCCCTTTTTACTGGCTCCTTAGAATAAGGGGAGATAAAAACGAGAGGTCTTCACGTGTCTAATACACAGCTACATAACGATGTTTTCTATCCGCATCGCACGAATATTATTTCCGAGCTGGTGAACGGCAAACGCGTCCCGGGGCCAATCTGGCGGAAACGCGACTACCGACTGAAGTTCCTTTTACGTTCCCTGCTCTTTTGGTCTTCCACTCACCGTATGCTGGAAGCCCTCTCTGGCCGTGACGATTTCGACAAACTGCTGACATCGCAAATTACGTTGCCCAGCAAGACCCATCGGCAATACCTGATGCGCGGCTTAACGGCAAACGATCGCGCCGACGCTATCGTTAACCATTACTACTGGATCGATCGCCTGAAGGAGAGCCGTCTTGCCCAGGCTATGACCGGCGCGCAGGAACAACCTATTGCGGAGTTCCACGTCAAAGACGGCGTGACCTACACGGTTAATGCGTCTTCAGCTGGCAAAGCCGAGCGTGAAGGTGAGAGTACGCTCTGGCTGCGCGACAACGAGGATACGCTTCTTGCCAGCCTGACCTTTAGCGTCGCCCGCAGCAATGGCCAGCCCGTTGTGGTCATTGGCGGACTTCAGGGCCCCCGTCGCTGCGTGTCACGAGATGCCATTAAACTGGCAACTCGCGCCTGCCATGGCCTGTTTCCCAAGCGCGTGCTGATGGAGGTACTTTTCCAGCTGGCAGCGCAGTCATCTGTTCGGGCCATTTTTGCCGTCAGCGATGAGGGACACGTTTTCCGCGCGCTGCGCTATCGCCTCAGCAAAGGCCGTCATTTCCACGCCAGCTATGACGAATTCTGGGATTCTTTGGGTGGAAAAAAACTTTCCGCATTCTGCTGGCAGCTGCCGCTGCAGATGGAGCGCAAATCCCTCGACGAGATAGCCAGTAAAAAACGCGCTGAATACCGTCGTCGCTTTGAACTGCTTGATGAAATTGAGGCGTCTATTAAGTCCCATTTCTAATCGCGACAAGCGTTTTCGCTCTCAGCACAGAGAATGCACTCGGTTTGAGAAAGGAATGATAAAGCAGAGCACTCTTGCATATGCCAGGGGTGCTCAGTTAGCATTGCGCGAAATGAAAATAGCGAATGCGTTGGAAAAGCGCAGTGTAGACGCAAATTTAAGGACTTTAATGATGATTTACGACTGCTTCTTGTATTACGATGAAGATATGCTTCTTGATATCAGGCTAAATACGCTAGCGGACGTTATTGATCGGTTCGTTATCGTTGAGTCAACGCATACCTTTACCGGCAAAAAGCGGCAGCTTCACTTTGACATAAATAAATACGGTCCTTTTAAAGATAAAATTATTTATGTTGTGCATGATGAAACACCTCTCATGAAAGCCTCTGACGGCGGCGATCAGCATCAGGACGGTCTGGTGGTGGATGCATGGGCGAATGAAGCCGCGCAGAGAAATGCCATCATGCAGGGCCTCAAAAGTGCTAAAGATGATGATTTGATTTTAATTTCCGATGTGGACGAGATTTTTTCACCACAGGTTATCGGCTCTATCAACGCGAATAAACTCTGCACAACGCTTTATCAGAATTTTTATAATTATCAGTTTAATCTGCAGGTTTTTAATACAGATAACACCCCAAGAAAATGTAAACTGCCGAGAGCGACAAAATATAAAAACCTCGTTCATTTTTTTGGCGGCGAGCCTGAGTCGTTCAGAAATCTTAAACGCACCAGAAGCGTCAAAAACTGGTCCTGGCTTAAATGGAATTGGTTCAAACTTAACAATCGCATCATTGAAAATAGTGGCTGGCATTTCTCATGGGTTATGACCCCTGAACGCATATCAGAAAAAATGTCCACCATCTCCCACACGGAATACGATCTGCCTGAGTTCAATAACCCGGAACATATCATGAAGGTGATAAAAAACGCCGAAGATATCTGGGGACGAGACAGGAAGTTAATCAGGCAAGAGCTGTCGGCAGACAGTTTCCCCGAGTATATCGTTAACAACAAAGATAAATTCAGGGAATTCATTATTTAACTATCAGGCCGGGCCTTTGCTTCACCGACGAAGATTCCACAGCGATCGCCAGGCCACAATTTTTTAACAAAGATGCCAAAAAACCCTGGACGTACGCGGTCCTGAGTATGTTATGGTTTAGTCAGGATAGGGAACTGTCCATCTATTCTCGGGGTTTTCGGTCCATAACCGAAGAAACCTTTTGAGAAACATAGAGATAAAAAGAGACCGAATACGATTCCTGTATTCGGTCCAGGGAAATGGCTCTTGGGAGAGAGCCGTGCGCTAAAAGTTGGCATTAATGCAGGCTAAGTCGCCTTGCCTTTTAAGAATAGATGACGACGCCAGGTTTTCCAGTCCACAGCAAAAGTGGCCTGAAAAAAAGCGTCAGAGCATCATTAAAAGTGAAAAACCGCAGTGCTCTGGCGAGCATCGGCGGTTTTTTTATTGGAAATCTGAACGTCAGCAGAGCTTGTCAGCGCGCTCGATAAACGGTGCCAGGCTCATCTTCTGCCCCGGGTTGGCCGGGTCATCAATCTGAATCACGCTGACTGGCTGACCGCTGCTCTTGCCGCTGGCGACCTGCTGCTCAGCGGTATCGTTGAGCGGGTACTGGACCAGCGTGCTCGGGTTGATCGCATACAGCGCATGGCCCGGACGGCAGGTCAGCATCACCTCTTCGCGATTAAAGGCCCATTTGTCTTTGCCCACTTCAAAGCGGCTTACGGTGATTACCTGCGGTGCCGCCAGAGCGCTTCCCGCGCAGGCCAGCAATAAGAGAGAAAGTACTGTCTTTTTCATTTAATAGTTAACCTTGTCAGAAGGGTTCCCAGGTAGCAAACAGACTGACCGTTGCCAGAACCAGCGCGCCCAGCACCACCTCTGCCTGTGTCATCCTGATAAACATCTGTTGTGCGCGCCCGGAATCCGGACGGAACCGTGGCACCAGAAAATACCGATTTGCCAGCGCAATTGCCACCATCAACGCCACGAGAGCACATTTGAACAACAAAAACTGCACGTAGCCAGCCTGCCAGGGAATATGGCTGCCCAGAATCAACAGCGCATTCACTACGCCGGTAAGCAGCACGCCTGCGACGGCATAATGCCCCACGCGCGAGAAACGCATCATGGTATAGATGGCCGCGTTCTGCCAGCGTCCTTTCGCCAGGCGCATGCAAAACAGCAGCGGCAGCAATCCACCCACCCAGGTTGCGGCACACAGCAGGTGAACAGCATGATTGAGTCGCTGTATCGCCCCCATCGGGCCGTCGCTCATCGCCGCGTGCCCTACCCCTGCCAGCAGGATAAGCTGGCCCATGGCGAGCAGCAGCAGGCGCGAGCCTTTCAGCGGCGCGAGCCACGCGACGACAACGGTGATGGCAGCGAGGATAATTTGCCACAACCAGACGCCACCAAACCGCGTTCCCAGCACGCTGTACCAAATTTGCGGGTTAAACACATCGCCCCAGCCGTTGCCCATTAAGCCGCCCTGAAGCATAAACATCAGGATCGCAGCGGTCAGGCTGACGATGGATGCCACTCTCTGCTGGAGCTGGAAACGCCGGGCCATCAGGCGGTGCAGCCCGGAAGGCGCAAACCAGACGCTGTAAAGCGCGTTGCCAAAAACGAGCATTAGCGCCGCAAAATGGATAAAGCGCAATCCTACGTATAACAGTCCCAGCATGCTATTTCACGCTGAAGCGATAGCTGCCTTTGGTTTTATGGCCGTCGACGGAAACCACGTGCCAGTCCACCCGGTAAGCCCCCGGCGCCAGCGTCTGTTTCAGCGGAACGGTCAGCTGTGCTTTGTTCTTTTCGTCTCGCGTGGCGGTACCGGTTTTGATCACCTGCTTTTGCGCATCCGTCACCACGACGCCGCTAAATCCGGGCTCGACACCTTCGGAGAAATTCAGCGTCAGCACCTGCGGTGACGCCACCTGGCTGTCCGCTGCCGGGCTCTGCTGCTCAAGATGCGCATGCGCCAGCACGGAGGGTGAGATTACCGTTGAGGCCAAAAAAACCAGTGCGCATACCGCGCGGGAAGCGGATAAACCCATCACAATCATTCCTTTTTGTTATGTCTGTATGCTAAAGAATAACGCTGTATAATAAACGAGTCGAGGATCATCCCGCTCTGCTTGTCATCGTCGCGCAATCGCGGTAACGTTGCCGCCGCAAAATAAGGAGAAGGTAATGAAGATCAATCTGGCCGCCCTTCCTCAGGACGAGATGGATAAAGTGAATGTCGATCTCGCTGCCGCTGGCGTCGCCTTTAAAGAGCGTTACAACATGCCCGTCGTGGCAGAAGTGGTGGAGCGAGAACAGCCCGCCCATCTTCGTGACTGGTTTCGCGAAAGGTTAATTGCCCACCGTCTCGCCTCGGTCAACCTCTCCCGCTTGCCGTACGAGCCGAAAGTTAAATAAGCTTAACGACTCGTTACACTTCCTTACGCGGAATCTGGCAGGATAAGAAAACCCTGATTAAATTAGGTGTACTCTTTAATCCCTGCGACTCTGTGTATAAGGAAGTCACGATGTCACATTGGAATATTGCGGCAGCCCAGTATGGCGGGCAGCATCACAGCGTAGATGACCATATTGCGCACCATCTCCACTTTATTGCCGAAGCAGCACATCATCAGTGCGATTTGCTGGTTTTCCCGGAACTCTCATTAACCGGCCCGGGCGCGACGGCATTACCGCTTCCGCCCGAAGACGATCGACTACAGCCATTGCTTGATGCCGCGCATTTTTACCGCATTACCCTCATTGCAGGGCTTCCCGTTGAACGAAACGGTCAGCGCCAGAAAGGCCTTGCGCTGTTTATCCCCTCCCGCGATCGTATTCTGCGTTACCCTCAGGGGAGCGGCGCCAGCCTGGTGCCGGGTGATAAACAACTCACGATTATCGATGGGCAAAGCGATTCCCCGAATCTTGATCCGCAGGCAACACTCTTCACCAGTTGCCAGTCGGTGAGGGATTACCGCTGGCGACAGTCCATCAATACCCTGCAGCGCTTTGCGCACAGGTATGCCATCGCGGTGTTAATGGCAAATGCCGGCGCGGGCAGCGCGTTATGGGATGAAAAAGGCCAGCTGATTGTTCGGGCAGATAAGGGTGAGCTCCTGTTGACCGGCACGCGCAACGGACAGGGTTGGCAAGGCGATATCATTCCTTTAGGCTAAGCGTTTTAAGCTCAGGAGATTTTCATGCTGCGCGTCATTGATACCGAAACTTGCGATCTTCAGGGCGGAATTGTGGAAGTGGCCTCGGTCGACGTGGTTGATGGAAAAATCGTCAACCCGATGAGCCATCTGGTGCGTCCCGATCGTCCTATTAGCCCACAGGCCATGGCTATCCATCGCATTACAGAATCAATGGTGGCGGATAAACCCTGGATAGAAGACGTTATCCCGCACTACTACGGCAGCCCATGGTACGTTGCCCACAACGCCAGCTTTGACCGTCGGGTACTCCCCGAAATGCCCGGGGAGTGGATTTGTACCATGAAGCTGGCGCGTCGCCTCTGGCCAGGGATCAAGTACAGCAATATGGCGCTGTATAAATCCCGCAAGCTCAGCGTCAGAACCCCTGAAGGGCTGCACCATCACCGCGCCCTGTATGACTGCTATATCACCGCCGCGCTGCTCATAGATATTATGAACACATCGGGCTGGACGCCGGATGATATGGCAACGATCACCGGACGCCCTGCGCTGCTGACGACGTTCACCTTCGGCAAATACCGCGGGAGAGCGGTATCGGATATTGCGGATAAAGATCCGGGCTATCTGCGCTGGCTGTATAACAACCTCGACAAAATGAGCCCGGAGCTGCGCTTAACCCTGAAACACTATCTGGGCGAAGCTTAACGCTGAACACGGCCTGGCAACGTATCCTGCGCCAGGCCTATCAAAAAGGCATACTCCAGGGCCACCCCTTCGTAGGATTTGAATCGACCCGATTTCCCCCCGTGCCCGGAGTCCATATCGGTGCAGAGCAGCAGCAGGTTGTCATCGGTTTTCAGCTCCCGCAGCTTTGCTACCCATTTTGCCGGTTCCCAGTATTGCACCTGTGAATCGTGCAAACCGGTCGTCACCAGCATGTGCGGGTACGCTTTCGCTTCCACGTTGTCATACGGGCTGTACTCTTTCATATAGCGATAATAGGTTTCATCCTGCGGGTTGCCCCACTCCTCAAACTCCCCGGTCGTCAAAGGGATGGACTCATCGAGCATAGTGGTAACCACATCGACAAACGGGACCTGCGCAACAATGCCCTTAAAGCGATCGGGCCGCTGATTGATGACCGCCCCCATCAGCATCCCCCCCGCGCTGCCGCCCATGCCGAAGCAAAGCTGAGGATCGCCATAGCCTTGCTCAATCAGCGCATCGCAGACGTCGAGATAGTCGTTGAAGGTGTTTTTCTTTTTCAGGAATTTCCCGTCTTCATACCAGTGCTGCCCCAGCTCGCCGCCGCCGCGAATATGGGCAATGGCGAAAACAAAGCCGCGGTCGAGCAGGCTTAATCTGCTGCTGCTGAAGTCGGCATCCATGCTGGAGCCATAGGAGCCGTAGCCGTAGACCAGGATCGGATTTTTACCCTTCTGAAAATGCGCCTTGTGATAAACGAGCGAAACCGGCACCTCCACGCCATCGCGCGCGGTGACCCACAGGTGTTCGCTGCGGTAATTGTCGGAATCAAAGCCCTTCACTTCGGTTTGCTTAAGCACCTGGCGCTGTCCGGTATCCATATCCAGCTCAAAGAGCGTATCCGGCGTGGTCATAGACGAGTAGCCGTAGCGCAGCCGGGACGATTCAGGTTCCGGGTTAAAGCCGATCCACGTGACGTAGGCCGGATCGTCGAACGCAATCCCTATCACCTCACGCGTTTTACGGTTGATCTGCCGGATACTGGTCAGCCCCCGCTGGCGCTCCTCCACCACCAGCCAGTCGGTAAACAGCGTGAACCCTTCCAGCATCACCTGATCCCGCGCAGGAATGAGCACCTCCCACTTACGCTCGTCGCGCACCTTGGTTTTGTACAGACCAAAGTTCTTGCCTTCACGATTCGAACGCAGATAAAAGCTGTGCTGGAAGTGATCCAGGCTGTACTCGTGGTCCTTGCGGCGCGGCAGGAAACAGAGCGGCTGGGCGTCAGGCAGTTCGGCATCCAGGAGCAGCACTTCCGAGGTGGTGGCGCTGGCGAGGAAGATAATCACATAGTGGCGCGAGGAGGTTTTATGCAGGCTGACATAAAACGTTTCGTCTTTCTCTTCATAGACCAACTCGTCATCGGCTGAGTCCGTGCCTACGGTATGGCGCCACACCTGATAAGGCAGCAGCGTGGAGGCGTGCTTTTTAACGTAGTAGACCGTCTCGGAATCGTTCGCCCAGACAAAATCCGGGGAGACGTTTTCCAGCATTTCCGGATACCAGTTGCCGGTTTCCAGATTGCGAAAACGCAGGCCGTACTGGCGCCGGGAGAGATAATCCTCCGCCAGCGCCATGATGGTGTTGTCCGGGGAGATGGACATACCGCCCAGGGTATAAAACTCGCTGTGGGCGGCGCGCTGGTTCGCATCCAGCAGAATGTCCCATTCATCCCACTCGGCGCTTAATACCGACTGTCGTTGATAGATGGGATACTCGTTGCCCGGCTCATAGATATGGCGATATCGATAGCCGTTTTTGGTCCAGGGCGCGGAGATGTCGCGCTGGGGAATACGCTGCACCATTTCGTTCAGCAGCTGGTCCTGCAGCGCCTGCTGGCTGGCCATGACCCTGCGGCCATAGTCGTTTTCCTCGTGCAGGTAGTCGAGCACCTCTGGCCGGGAACGCGAATCGTCCCGCAGCCAGTAGTAGTTGTCTATGCGCGTATCGCCATGCGTGACGATCGCATAAGGAGTACGTCGGGCTTTCGGTGGCATGTCATCATTCTTTTAAGTTTTACACCCTATAAGGTTGGCAAAACCCGCGCATGATGCAAGCGAAACATGACCCCGGGAGCGCGAGTTAGCCCTGTAGCGCCTGTTTTTGTTCCCCGATATCTTTTTCTATCCCCTCGCGCACGTCCTGAGGGATCTTCAGCGCGTCGCCGAGGGCGTTAAGGTAGCTACGCTCCATAAAGTGATCGATATCTATGGCGGCACAGCTGAGAAAATAGAGTTCCAGCGCTTCTTCCTCATTTTTCACGCTCAGTGCCAGACGCTGCGGATCGAGCGGCTGTTCAATGGCCTGCGCCACCAGCGTTCTGCCCTGTTCTTCAACACCCGCCTCGCGCAGCTGCTGTTCGATAGCCGCTCTTTCATTATCATCAATATGCCCGTCGCTTTTGGCGGCAAACACCAGCGCAAGGATGAGCCGCTCCGTGCGCAGATCCAGCGGAGAAGTATGCTCCCCATAGTGAGGTTCATCGCGGTGCGCCGCTCGCACCCTGTCCTTATATTTGTTCCACAGCACGGTGCCGGCGATAGCGCCGCCCCCGGCCAGCAGCGCGCCGGTACCGTACTTCGCCAGCAGCTTGCGTGAGGATTTATTGGCAACCAGCAGCCCTGCCAGCCCACCGAGCGCCCCCGGTACCAACAGTTTGCTTAGCCCCTGTTCGCCGGAACCAGACGTTTTCTGCCCTAACATGGATTGCAGTTGATTTAACCAGCCTGACATGGTTTCCCTCGCTTAACGGTTAACATGTTCTCCAGCGTAAGCGAGCAGGCGTCAGGAAATGTCCATCAAGCCTAAAGAAGCGCAAATTTCTGGTCTGCCCTTTTGCCGTGCGCAAGACAGACGCAAACGTTTTCGTTTATACTGCGCGCATCTTTTTCAGGGGGAATGTTATGACTCGTTTAGGAACCGCGCTGCGACCTGCGGCGACGCGCGTAATGCTGTTGGGATCGGGCGAACTGGGTAAAGAAGTCGCCATTGAGTGTCAGCGTTTAGGGGTGGAGGTGATTGCCGTAGACCGCTACGCCGACGCGCCCGCCATGCACGTCGCCCATCGTTCTTATGTGATTAACATGCTGGACGGTGATGCCCTGCGTACGCTCATTGCACGGGAGAAACCGGATTTTGTCGTGCCGGAAATTGAAGCTATCGCAACCGATACGCTGATCACCCTTGAGCAGGAAGGCCAGCGCGTGGTGCCCTGCGCGAAAGCCGCAAAGCTGACCATGAACCGTGAAGGCATTCGCCGCCTGGCGGCGGAGGAGCTGGGGCTGCCTACCTCCAGCTACCGTTTTGCGGGTGACAAAGCCGCATTCCTGCAGGCCGTTGAAGAGATTGGCTACCCGTGCATCATTAAGCCGGTGATGAGCTCTTCCGGGAAAGGTCAGAGCTTTATTCGCGACAGCAGCGAGCTGGACAGCGCGTGGGATTATGCGCAACAGGGTGGCCGTGCCGGTGCCGGTCGCGTGATCGTCGAAGGCGTGGTGAAGTTTGATTTCGAAATCACTCTGCTTACCGTCAGTGCCGTTGACGGCGTCCATTTCTGCGACCCGATTGGCCACCGCCAGGAAGATGGCGATTATCGTGAATCCTGGCAGCCGCAGCAGATGAGCGACCTGGCGCTGGAGCGTGCCCGGGAGATTGCCAGTAAGACCGTTCTGGCCCTGGGCGGTTATGGCCTGTTCGGCGTGGAGCTGTTCGTCTGCGGAGACGAAGTGATCTTCAGCGAAGTCTCCCCTCGCCCGCACGACACCGGTATGGTCACGCTCATTTCGCAGGATCTCTCGGAGTTCGCCCTGCACGTGCGCGCCTTCCTCGGCCTGCCGGTTGGCGGCATCCGCCAGTACGGCCCGGCGGCGTCGGCGGTGATCCTTCCGCAGTTGACCAGCCAGAATGTGACGTTTGATAACGTCGAAGGCGCGGTGGGCGCAGGCCTGCAGGTCCGTCTGTTCGGCAAGCCGGAGATCGACGGTACGCGTCGTCTGGGCGTGGCGTTAGCCACCGGGGATAACGTTGACGAGGCCGTAGCAAGAGCAAAAGCGGCGGCTGCAAACGTTCAGGTAGCAGGATAAAAAAAACGGGCCGAAAGGCCCGTTTTTCATGCTGCATGTGGCTTACTGCTTCGCGCCTTCAACCGCTTCACGAGCCAGTTTCGTGATGCGATCCCAGTCACCCTCTTCCAGAGCATCCGCCGGAACCAGCCATGAGCCGCCGATGCACAGCACGCTTTTCAGCGCCAGGTAGTCGCGGTAGTTAGCCGGGGAGATACCGCCCGTCGGGCAGAAGCGTACCTGAGAGAAAGGACCGGCAATCGCCTGCAGCGCTTTGGTGCCGCCGTTCGCTTCCGCCGGGAAGAATTTGAACTCTTTCAGACCGTAGTCCATGCCCAGCATCAGTTCAGAAACGGTGCTGATGCCCGGGATCAAGGGAATGGTGCCTTCGGTCGCGGCCTTCAGCAGCGGCTCGGTCAGGCCCGGGCTGATGGCAAACTGTGCGCCGGCTTCGGTCACTTCCGCCAGCTGCTGCGCGTTGAGAACGGTACCCGCACCGATGATGGCGTCCGGCACTTCTTTAGCGATGGCGCGAATGGCGTCCATCGCGCAGGCGGTACGCAGGGTCACTTCCAGAACGCGAACGCCGCCCGCAACCAGCGCTTTCGCCATTGGCACAGCGTGCTCCAGCTTGTTTACCACGATAACCGGCACGACAGGGCCAGTGGTCAGGATTGCTTCTGCACTTGTTTTCCAGTTTTTCATCAGAGTTCTCTCTCGCCAGATCGTTAAAATCAAGTCGTCTTAAAACGTAATACAGGTTGCGCCCTGCTCCGCACCGGAGAGCTTCTCACGCAGCGCGCTGAACATTTCGCGTCCGGTCCCCACGCGCGATGCGCTCAGGTCAGGAATATGAGGCTGACGTGCCGCCAGCTCCGCGTCATCCACCAGCAGGGTCAACTCGCCAGTCTGGCCGTTCACGCGGATCATGTCGCCGTCGCGCACTTTCGCCAGCAAGCCGCCGTCGTAGGCTTCAGGCGTGACGTGGATGGCGGAAGGCACTTTGCCGGATGCGCCTGACAGGCGGCCATCGGTCACTAACGCAATTTTGAAACGGCGGTCCAATAATACACCAAGTGGTGGCATAAGTTTATGTAATTCTGGCATGCCGTTCGCTTTTGGCCCCTGATGACGCACGACCACCACGCAGTCTTTATCCAGCAGACCGGCGTCGAAGGCAGGCAACACGTCGTGCTGGCTTTCAAACACTACCGCCGGGGCCTCGATAACCTGGTTCTCTTCCGGCACGGCAGAGGTTTTCATCACCGCGCGGCCAAGGTTGCCGCTCAGCACTTTGGTACCGCCGTGGTGGGAGAACGGTTTGTCGATAGTGGCAATCACCTGCGGATCAAGAGACGCGGTTGCCCCGTCGCGCCAGTCCAGCTCGCCGTTGTTCAGCCACGGCTCCTGGGTGTAGCGCTGCAGACCAAATCCGGCTACGGTATTCACGTCTTCATGCAGCAGACCGCCTTTCAGCAGCTCGCGCATCAGCAGCGGCACGCCGCCCGCGGCCTGGAAGTGGTTGATGTCCGCCGGACCGTTCGGGTACAGACGCGCCATCAGCGGTACCACGGAGGAGATGTCGGAGAAGTCATCCCAGTTAATCAGGATACCCGCCGCGCGCGCCATGGCCACCAGGTGCATGGTGTGGTTAGTTGAACCGCCGGTTGCCAGCAGGGCGACGATACCGTTGACGATCACTTTTTCGTCGACCATTTTGCCCATCGGCATCCATTCATTGCCGTTTCCTGTCAGGCGCGTCACCTGACGGGCCGCGGCCTCGGTCAGCGCCTGGCGCAGCGGCGCGTCCGGCTGGATGAAGGACGAGCCCGGAAGCTGCATCCCCATAAACTCCACCACCATCTGGTTGGTGTTGGCCGTGCCGTAGAACGTACAGGTGCCCGGCGCATGGTAGGACGCGGCTTCGGCTTCCAGCAGCGCCTGACGATCGGCTTTGCCTTCCGCATACAGCTGGCGGATACGCACTTTTTCTTTATTCGGCAGACCGCTGGCCATCGGGCCGGACGGCACGAAAATCGCAGGCAGATGACCAAACGACAGCGCCGCCATCACCAGTCCCGGGACGATTTTGTCGCACACGCCGAGATACAGCGCGCCATCAAACATGTTGTGTGACAGGCCCACAGCCGCAGACATCGCAATCACTTCGCGGCTCAGCAGCGACAGCTCCATACCATCCTGCCCCTGCGTCACGCCGTCGCACATGGCCGGGACGCCCCCTGCCACCTGCCCGACCGCGTTCACACTGTGCAGCGCTTTACGAATGATGTTGGGATAGACCTCATACGGCTGATGCGCGGAGAGCATATCGTTATAGGACGTGATAATAGCGATATTGTTACGCAACATGCTTTTCAGGGAGGCTTTGTCATCGGGCTGGCAGGCGGCGAAGCCGTGGGCCAGGTTACCGCAGGCCAGCTGGGAGCGGTGAACGGTGTTGCTTTTCGCCTGTTCAATGCGGGCGAGGTAGGCCGAACGGGTCTCTTTCGAGCGCTCGATAATGCGCTGTGTTACGCGTAACAATACAGGATTCATAAAAGCTCCTTTAATTTATCTGTCCGGGCTCGGGAGTTTACAAAATCGCTGGCGGTTGTTAACAACGCTGAAACGCTTGCTGTCCGGAGCTCAGGGGCAAAATCACTTCCGGCAGTGTAATAAAAAAAGCCCCGCGGGTGAATCCACGCGGAGCTTAAAAGTATAAAAATTGTGCCACTAGCTGTGTTAGATCATGTTACCGGTAAAATAACACTTTCGGGCTAGCGGAATATCCTACTCAAACTCGTTCCAGGAGCGGCCATCGCGGGTGATCATCGCCACCGACGCCACAGGCCCCCAGGTACCCGCCTGATACGGTTTTGGCGCATCCTGATCGGCAGCCCAGGCTTCGGTAATGGAATCGACCCATTTCCACGCCTCTTCCACTTCGTCGCGACGCACGAACAGCGCCTGGATACCGCGCATGGTTTCCAGCAGCAGACGCTCGTAAGCATCCGCAAGGTGCGTCTGGTTGAAGGTTTCGGAGTAGCTCAGATCCAGCTTAGTGGTCTGCAGGTTGTGCTTATGATCCAGGCCCGGCACTTTGTTGAGGATCTGGATATCCACCCCTTCGTCCGGCTGCAGACGGATGGTCAGCTTGTTCTGCGGCAGCTCCTGCCAGGACTCTTTGAACAGGTTCAGTTCCGGGTTCTTAAAGTAGACAACCACTTCGGAACACTTCGTCGGCAGACGCTTACCGGTACGCAGGTAGAACGGCACGCCCGCCCAGCGCCAGTCGTCGATGTCCACGCGGATGGCCACGAACGTCTCGGTATTGCTGGACTTGTTCGCGCCCTCTTCTTCCAGGTAGCCTGGCACTTTTTTACCTTGCGCAAACCCGGCAGTGTACTGGCCGCGAACGGTTTTCTCGCGCACGTTGGAGCGGTCGATGCGGCGCAGCGACTTCAGCACTTTCACTTTGGCATCGCGGATGCTGTCAGCCGTCAGGTCAGACGGTGGAGACATGGCAATCATGCACAGAATTTGCAGTAGGTGGTTCTGGATCATGTCGCGCATCTGGCCGGCCTGGTCAAAGTAACCCCAGCGACCTTCAATCCCCACTTCTTCCGCCACGGTAATTTCCACGTGGTCAATGGTACGGTTGTCCCAGTTATTCACAAACAGGGAGTTTGCGAAACGCAGCGCTAGCAGGTTCAGTACCGTCTCTTTACCGAGATAGTGGTCGATACGGTAGACCTGGCACTCTTCAAAGAACTCGCCCACCTGGTCGTTAATTTCACGCGAGGTAGCCAGCGACGTCCCCAGCGGCTTTTCCATCACCACGCGCGCCGGCTTGGCGTTCAGTTTGGCTTCGCCCAAACCTTTGCAGATGGCGCCAAAGGTGCTTGGCGGCATGGCGAAATAGTTAATGGTGACACGGTTTTTCTGATCCAGCATGGCACCCAGACGGGAAAACGCGCTGACGTCATTAACGTCCAGGTTGCAGAAATCGAGACGACCGCTGAGGGTATCCCACAAACTTTCATCAATTTTTTCCTTCATGAAAGTTTCGAGCGCCTCGCGGACGACTTTGGTATAAGCGTCCTTGTCCCAGTCGGCGCGCCCAACACCCAGGATACGCGTATCCGGATGAATTTGGCCCGCTTTCTCCAGTTGATACAGGGAAGGCAGCAATTTTCGGCGTGCAAGATCGCCTTTCGCGCCGAAAATGACCAGGTCACATGCCTGGGCTGTTTGCGTTACCGCCATGTCATTCTCCTCAGTTGGATCACCTGGTGCTTCTGCCAGGTATCGTTGTAATTTTATTACAATGCACTGTACTGCTTTTACGTCATTCCCGAAACCATTAGCGCTTATCGTCTCGTGCGATACGGCGATTTTTCGCCATTCAGCCGATTATGGCGACGTAATGACGCAACAACCGTCGATAATTTGCGCAACAGGGTCATAGCAAAACCCGACATCGATCAAGTAATGAAAAAAAACAACAACATTATCTTGTCGACTGTTACCCTTTAGGGAAGCCACAGGGGTAATATCGGCTAATCGAATCAAGATTTCATCAATGAGTGAAATCGTTTCCACCCCCATGAGCGCCTTGTTAACAATGAACATGCTTGAAAAAATCCAGTATCAACTGGAACACCTTAGCAAATCCGAGCGAAAAGTGGCTGAAGTCATTCTGGCCGCGCCCGCTCAGGCGATTCATTCAAGCATCGCCGCTCTGGCTCAGGAAGCGGGCGTCAGTGAACCGACGGTCAACCGCTTCTGCCGCAGCCTGGAAACGCGCGGCTTTCCTGATTTTAAACTGCATCTGGCACAAAGTCTGGCAAACGGCACCCCCTATGTTAATCGTAATGTGGATGAAGACGACAGCGTAGATGCCTATACGGCAAAAATATTTGAGTCGGCCATGGCCACGCTCGATCACGTTCGTCAAAGTCTGGATATGAGTTCAGTAAACCGCGCGGTGGATTTACTCACCCAGGCCAAACGCATTGCATTCTTCGGTCTTGGCTCGTCAGCCGCCGTGGCGCACGACGCCATGAATAAATTCTTCCGCTTTAACGTGCCGGTTATTTATTCCGATGACATTGTGCTGCAACGCATGAGCTGTATGAATTGCAGTGAGGATGACGTCGTGGTACTGATTTCGCACACTGGCCGCACCAAAAGCCAGGTTGAGCTGGCGCAGCTGGCCCGTGAAAACGATGCCATGGTAATCGCCCTCACCACCGCCGGCACGCCATTGGCGCGGGAGGCGACTCTCGCCATTACCCTGGACGTGCCTGAGGATACCGACATGTATATGCCAATGGTGTCCCGTCTGGCGCAACTCACGGTAATCGACGTGCTGGCGACCGGATTTACCTTACGCCGGGGCGCAAAATTCCGAGATAACTTGAAGCGAGTCAAGGAAGCGCTGAAGGAATCGCGTTTTGATAAAGAATTGCTTATAAAGAGCGATGTTCCCTGAAAGTAGATAACGAAGACGTAACCCATAATTAGATGTAACGATTTTCGGCATTCGGCCCCCTCTTTGCTGCCTTGCGGTAGATGAAGGCCGATTCAATGTTCACGCAACACCAAAGTTGTTTCAGTCAACGGAGTATTACATGTCCAGAAGGCTTCGCAGAACCAAGATCGTCACCACCTTAGGCCCGGCCACCGATCGCGATAATAACCTCGAAAAGATTATCGCCGCTGGCGCCAACGTGGTGCGTATGAACTTCTCTCACGGTACGCCAGAAGACCATAAATTGCGTGCCGATAAAGTGCGTGAGATCGCCGCTAAGCTGGGCCGCCACGTCGCTATCCTCGGCGACCTGCAGGGTCCAAAAATTCGTGTATCAACCTTTAAAGAAGGTAAAGTTTTCCTCAATATCGGCGACAAATTCCTGCTGGATGCCAACCTCGGCAAAGGCGAAGGCGATAAAGAGAAAGTCGGGATCGACTATAAAGGCCTGCCGGCTGATGTGGTCCCTGGCGATATCCTGCTGCTCGACGACGGTCGCGTCCAGCTGAAGGTGCTGGAAGTTCAGGGGATGAAAGTGTTCACTGAAGTCACCGTCGGCGGCCCGCTCTCCAACAATAAAGGCATCAACAAACTGGGCGGCGGCCTCTCTGCGGAAGCCCTGACCGACAAAGACAAAGCGGATATCGTAACGGCGGCCCAGATCGGCGTTGACTACCTGGCGGTCTCCTTCCCACGCTGTGGCGAAGATCTGAACTATGCGCGCCGCCTGGCCCGTGACGCAGGCTGTGATGCCAAAATCGTCGCTAAGGTTGAACGCGCGGAAGCCGTGTGCGATCAGGATGCGATGGACGATGTGATCCTCGCCTCTGACGTGGTGATGGTTGCCCGTGGCGATCTGGGCGTGGAAATCGGCGACCCTGAACTGGTCGGTATCCAGAAAGCGCTGATTCGTCGCGCACGTCAGCTGAACCGCGCGGTGATCACCGCCACCCAGATGATGGAATCCATGATCACTAACCCAATGCCAACCCGTGCGGAAGTCATGGACGTCGCTAACGCCGTGCTGGACGGTACCGATGCGGTGATGCTGTCAGCGGAAACCGCGGCGGGCCAGTATCCGGCAGAAACCGTGGCCGCAATGGCGCGCGTCTGCCTGGGCGCGGAGAAGATCCCAAGCATTAACGTCTCCAAGCACCGCCTGGATATCCAGTTCGACAATGTGGAAGAAGCGATTGCGATGTCCGCCATGTATGCGGCCAACCATCTGAAAGGCGTTACGGCGATCATCACCATGACCGAATCTGGCCGCACCGCGCTGATGACCTCTCGCATCAGCTCCGGCCTGCCGATTTTCGCCATGTCACGCCACGAGCGTACGCTGAACCTGACGGCGCTGTACCGCGGTGTTACCCCGGTACACTTCGACAGCACTAATGACGGCGTAGCCGCGGCGCACGATGCCGTAAACCTGCTGCGCGATAAAGGTTACCTGGTGTCTGGTGATATCGTCATCGTGACGCAGGGTGACGTGATGAGCACCATCGGCTCAACCAATACCACGCGCGTACTGACCGTAGAGTAAGATCCGATCCCCTCTCCCCTAAGGGGAGAGGGGCAAGGTAAAGGTTTTCTATTTCCTCGGGTAAAGCTCTTTACGCTTATAGGGCTCCGTCTCTCCCGGCTTTCGCGTTTTCAGCAGCTTCAGTATCCACGTGTACTGTTCGGTATGCGGCCCCACCAGCAGCTCCACCTCTTCGTTCATGCGGCGCGCGATGGTGCGATCGTCCGCGGTCAGCAGGTCGTCCATCGGCGGACGGACTTCAATGCTCAGACGATGCGTTTTACCGTCGTAAACCGGAAAGAGCGGGATCACGCGGGCACGGCAGACCTTCATCAGGCGCCCAATGGCGGGGAGCGTTGCTTTGTAGGTCGCAAAGAAGTCGACAAACTCGCTGTGCTCGGGTCCGTGGTCCTGGTCCGGCAGATAGTAGCCCCAGTACCCCTGACGTACCGACTGAATAAACGGCTTGATGCCGTCGTTACGCGCATGCAAACGTCCGCCAAAACGACGACGTACCGTATTCCAGACAAAATCGTAGATTTTATTGCCCTGGTTATGGAACATCGCCGCCATTTTCTGCCCCTGGGAAGCCATCAGCATTGCCGGGATATCCACGCCCCAGCCGTGCGGCACGAGGAAAATGACCTTCTCATCATTGCGCCGCATTTCGTCGATGATTTCCAGCCCTTTCCAGTCAACGCGGTCGATGATTTTTTCCGGTCCTTTCAGCGCCAGCTCCGCCATCATCGCCATGGCCTGCGGTGCGGTGGTATACATCGCGTCGATGATGGCCTCGCGCTCGGCATCGCTTTTTTCAGGAAAACAGTAATAGAGGTTGATCTGCGCACGACGACGCGCGCTTTTACCTAAGCGCCCGGCCAGACGGCCAATTTTTCCCAGTACGGGATCGCGCAGCGCGGCAGGCAGCATAGCGATGCCCGCAAAGGTGTAAACCCCCAGCCAGGCGCCCCAGTTGCGCGGGTGTCGAAAGGATTTTTCAAACTCAGGAATGTATTCAATATTATTTTTTTTTGTTTCCATGCTGGTTCCAGGGTCTGGTGACGCAAAAAATTATTCAGATAGTGTAGCGAGGCAGTCGCCCACGCACAAAAGAAAAAGCCGGCGCATGCTGACACCGGCTTTTTTCACAAAACAGAGAGCTTAGTTTAAGCTCAGCTGCGGTATCACCTCTCTCGCCTGCGCCAGGTAATCGGAACGATCTTTACCTGTCAGGCCTTCGGTGCGCGGCAGTTTGGCCGTCAGCGGGTTCACGGCCTGCTGGTTGATCCACACTTCATAGTGCAGATGCGGGCCAGTAGAGCGTCCGGTGTTGCCGGAGAGCGCGATACGGTCGCCGCGTTTCACTTTCTGCCCCGGTTTGACCAGCAGCTTACGCAGGTGCATATAGCGGGTGGTATAGGTACGACCGTGACGGATAGCCACGTAATAGCCCGCTGCACCGCTGCGTTTTGCCATCACCACTTCGCCATCACCAACGGACAGCACCGGCGTGCCCTGCGGCATCGCGAAGTCTACCCCGCGGTGAGGCGCAACGCGGCCGGTAACCGGGTTCAGACGACGCGGGTTAAAGTTAGAGGATACGCGGAACTGTTTCGCCGTCGGGAAACGCAGGAAGCCTTTCGCAAGGCCCGTACCGCTGCGGTCATAGAACTTGCCGTCTTCAGCGCGAATGGCGTAGTAATCTTTTCCCTCGGAGCGCAGACGCACCCCCAGCAGCTGGCTCTGCTCGCGCTTGCCGTCCAGCATTTCGCGGGACATCAGGACGGAAAACTCATCGCCTTTCTTCAGCTTACGGAAATCCATCTGCCACTGCATGGCTTTGATCACCGCGCTGATTTCACCGCTGGTCAGGCCCGCATCACGGGCGCTGGAAACAAAGCTTCCGCCCACGGTACCTTTCATCACGCTGTTAACCCAGTCGCCTTTCTGCATTTCACTGGTCATTTTGAAACCGTTTGCAGTGCGGTCATAGGTGCGGGTTTCGCGGCGGGACATTTCCCAGGTCAAACGCTGAAGATCGCCATCCGCCGTTAATGTCCAGGAGAGCTGTTGCCCGATTTTCAGGTTACGCAGGTCTTTATCCGCAGCGGCCAGCTGGCTGATATTGCCCATGTCGATACCGTACTGGTTGAGCACGCTGCTCAGCGTGTCACCGGTAGAGACAACGTATTCGTGGATCCCCGCTTCGTTCTCGGTTTTATCGTCCAGTTCATCCTGAGGGATAGCTTCATCTTCCTGAGCGGCCTGGTCGATAGGCTCGCTGGCTTCAGGCAGCAAAGAGCGGATCTCGCTCTTTTCAAGCTCGATGGTTTTAATGATAGGGGCAGAACTCGGGTGGTAAACATAGGGCCGCCAGACGGCGACCGCTAAGGTGAGAACTGTAAGCGACCCCAGCATAACGCGGTGGGGTCGAGGCAGATTGTTAAATGCCAGGGCGACAGAGCGGGCTATCTGTTGCACGTATTCACTTCCTCGTTAATCTCCTTTCAGGCAGCTCGCATACTGGTTCGCCAGTTGGCTGAGGAACTGCGAATAGCTCGCTTTGCTCAACTGGATATTCGTACCTAGCGGGTCAAGGGTTCCCATGCGCACGGATGTTCCCCTGGCCACGGCTTCTACGACCGCTGGCCTGAACTGTGGCTCAGCAAAAACGCATGTCGCTTTCTGCTCAACCAACTGTGTTCTGATTTCATGTAAACGCTGCGCACCAGGTTGAATTTCAGGGTTGACGGTAAAATGCCCAAGCGGGGTCAGGCCGTAGTGTTTTTCGTAGTAGCCGTAGGCGTCATGAAAAACGAAATACCCTTTTCCTTTCAACGGTGCGAGCTCATTACCTACCTGCTTATCGGTTGCGGCTAATTGTGCCTCAAAATCCTTCAGGTTGGCGTCTAGTTTGGCTCGACTTTGCGGCATAAGTTCCACTAATTTGTCATGGATTGCAACCGCTGAAAGCCGCGCTATCTCTGGGGATAGCCAGAGATGCATGTTGTACTCGCCGTGATGGTGATCTCCATCACCTTTTTCACCCTCTGCAGCGTGATGGTCATGTTCGTCACCGTCATCATCCGCCCCTTTCATGAGCAACGGTTTCACGCCGGAAAGCCCGGCAATCGCGACCTGTTTTTCATCAGCAATCTGTTTGGCGGATTTCTGCATGAATGCTTCCATCTCCGGACCAATCCAGACAACTAAGTCTGCGTTTTGTAAGCGTTTTACATCAGACGGGCGCAGAGAATAGTCATGCTCTGAGGCCCCGTCAGGGAGCAGAACCTGGGTTTCCGTTACCCCATCGGCAATGGCCGACGCGATGAATCCAAGCGGTTTAAGCGAAGCAACAACGGCAGCGTTAACATCTTGTGCGGTTGTTCCCCAAAGGGCAGCGGAGAATGCTGCGAAAAGAAGCGTATTTTTATGTAACATAATGCGACTAATCATCGTAGTGAATGCGTGGAATGTGATATTATAACATTCGTTGACTTCTTCAAGCTTAAATTGACATGACGACTCTGGTTTCTCTCGACAATATTTCGGTCTCCTTTGGCCAGCGCCGCGTCCTCTCTGACGTATCGCTGGATCTCAAGCCCGGAAAAATTCTGACGCTGCTCGGCCCCAATGGCGCAGGTAAATCCACTCTGGTGCGCGTGGTGCTGGGTCTGGTTACACCGGATGAAGGTGTAATCACGCGCGAGGAAAAATTGCGGATCGGCTATGTGCCGCAAAAATTACATCTGGACGCCACCCTGCCGCTGACGGTAAATCGTTTTCTGCGTCTGCGTCCCGGCACGCGAAAAGCCGATATTCTCCCGGCGCTGAAGCGCGTGCAGGCGGGCCACCTTATCGATGCGCCGTTGCAGAAGCTGTCCGGCGGTGAGACGCAGCGCGTTTTGCTGGCCCGTGCGCTGCTGAGCAGCCCGCAGCTGCTGGTGCTGGATGAGCCAACCCAGGGCGTGGACGTCAATGGTCAGGTCGCGCTTTATGATTTGATCGACCAGCTGCGCCGCGAACTGAACTGCGCCGTGCTGATGGTCTCCCATGACCTGCATCTGGTGATGGCGAAAACCGACGAAGTGCTGTGTCTCAACCATCACATTTGCTGTTCCGGCACGCCTGAAGTGGTCTCAATGCACCCGGAATTTATCTCCATGTTCGGCCCTCGCGGCGCTGAACAGCTTGGCATTTATCGCCATCATCATAATCACCGCCATGATTTGCAGGGACGAATCGTTCTGCGTCGGGGAAATGGACACTCATGATTGAACTGTTACTGCCCGGCTGGCTGGCCGGGGTTATGCTTGCCTGCGCCGCAGGCCCACTCGGCTCGTTTGTGGTGTGGCGCAGAATGTCTTACTTCGGTGATACCCTGGCGCATGCGTCGCTGCTGGGCGTTGCCTTTGGTTTGCTGCTGGATGTGAATCCCTTTTACGCGGTAATTGTGGTCACACTGCTGCTGGCAGCCGGTCTGGTCTGGCTGGAGAAGCGCCCTCACCTCGCGATTGATACGCTGCTTGGCATCATGGCGCACAGCGCGCTGTCGCTGGGTCTAGTCGTTGTTAGCCTGATGTCAAATATCCGCGTTGACCTGATGGCCTACCTTTTTGGCGATCTGCTGGCCGTGACGCCTGACGATCTCATCGCGATCGCCATTGGCGTGGTGGTGGTACTGGGTATTCTGCTGTGGCAGTGGCGGAATTTACTGGCAATGACCGTCAGCCCGGATCTGGCGTTTGTCGACGGCGTGAAGCTGCAGCGCGTGAAGCTGCTGCTGATGCTGGTGACGGCGTTAACGATTGGCGTGGCGATGAAGTTTGTCGGGGCACTGATCATCACGTCGCTGCTGATCATCCCTGCCGCCACGGCGCGTCGGTTTGCACGTACGCCAGAGCAGATGGCCGGTATTGCGGTGGTTATCGGGATGATCGCCGTCACGGGCGGGTTAACCTTTTCGGCGTTTTATGACACGCCGGCCGGACCGTCGGTGGTCTTGAGCGCGGCGGTGTTGTTTGTTTTCAGTATGATGAAAAAGACCGCGCAGTAGTCAGCATGTCCCCGGTGGCGCTTCGCTTACCGGGGCTACCATTTATCGCTACTTACGGCATCGCGGGCGGCGTAATACCGAAATGATTCCACGCCCGCACCGTCGCCATACGACCACGTGGGGTACGCTGTAAGAAGCCCTGCTGGATCAGATACGGCTCCAGCACATCTTCGATCGTCTCACGCTCTTCGCCAATCGCCGCCGCCAGGTTATCCAGCCCAACCGGGCCACCGAAGAACTTGTCCAGCACCGCCAGCAGCAGTTTGCGGTCCATATAGTCAAAGCCTTCAGCATCGACGTTCAGCATATCCAGCGCCTGAGCGGCGATCTCGGCGGAAATCGAACCATCGTGCTTCACTTCAGCAAAGTCACGCACGCGGCGCAGCAGGCGGTTGGCAATACGCGGCGTACCGCGGGAACGTTTCGCCACTTCATATGCCCCCTCTTCGCTCATATCCAGCCCCATGTAGCGCGCGCTGCGCCCCACGATATGCTGAAGATCGGGCACCTGATAAAACTCCAGACGCTGAACGATGCCAAAGCGGTCGCGCAGCGGAGAGGTCAACGACCCGGCGCGCGTCGTGGCGCCAATCAGGGTAAACGGCGGCAGATCGATTTTGATGGAGCGCGCGGCCGGGCCTTCGCCGATCATGATATCCAGCTGGTAATCTTCCATCGCCGGATAGAGCACTTCCTCCACCACCGGTGACAGGCGGTGGATCTCATCGATAAACAGCACGTCATGCGGTTCAAGGTTGGTCAGCATCGCCGCCAGATCGCCCGCTTTCTCCAGCACCGGGCCGGAGGTGGTACGCAGGTTGACGCCCATTTCATTGGCGACGATATTCGCCAGGGTAGTTTTACCTAACCCCGGCGGGCCAAAAATCAGCAGGTGATCGAGCGCATCGCCGCGCAGCTTTGCCGCCTGGATGAAAATCTCCATCTGGGAACGAACCTGCGGCTGGCCGATGTACTCATCAAGCAGCTTCGGGCGGATCGCACGATCCACCACGTCTTCTGCCTGAAGGGTGCCTGCCGATACCAGGCGGTCTGCTTCAATCATCCTTTACCTCACAATGCAGCGCGCAGCGCTTCACGAATCAGAGTTTCACTGCTGGCGTCCGGTTTGGCAATTTTGCTCACCATCCGGCTGGCCTCCTGAGGTTTATAGCCCAGCGCCACCAGCGCGGCAACCGCTTCCTGCTCGGCGTCATCATCAGAGGCAGGCGCACCCGGAGCAGTCAGAACCAAATCGGCAGCCGGAGTGAACAGATCGCCGTGCAGACCTTTAAAGCGGTCTTTCATCTCAACAATCAGACGCTCTGCGGTTTTCTTACCAATGCCCGGAAGCTTAACCAGCGCCGCGGGGTCTTCGCGCTCAACGGCATTCACAAACTGCGGAGCGGACATGCCGGACAAAATCGCCAGCGCCAGCTTAGGCCCCACACCGTTGGTTTTAATCAGCTCGCGGAACAGGGTACGTTCCTGCTTGTTGTTAAAGCCGTACAGCAGCTGGGCATCTTCACGCACCACAAACTGGGTAAAGACAATCGCCTCTTTGCCCGCGTCCGGCAGCTCGTAGAAACAGGTCATCGGCATATGGACTTCATAGCCCACGCCACCCACTTCCAGCAGCACTAACGGGGGTTGTTTTTCAATGATGATGCCTCTGAGTCTGCCTATCACGTGACGCTCCTGCGTTCTGGGAGAAATTAACTGCCGACATAATAAAAAAAGGCTGGATGTTTATCCAGCCTGATTTCTGATTATCGTAACCTGCCTCGCGCCAGATTGAGCCGCGACTCGCTCATTTGCATCGCGTTCTGGCTGACGTGGCAGTGGGTAATCGCAATCGCCAGCGCATCGGCGGCGTCGGCCTGCGGGTTCGCGGGAAGCTTCAGCAGGGTGCGCACCATGTGCTGCACCTGGCTCTTCTCCGCGCTACCGATGCCCACCACCGTCTGCTTAACCTGGCGCGCGGCGTATTCGAATACCGGCAAATCCTGGTTCACCGCAGCCACGATGGCCACCCCACGCGCCTGACCGAGCTTCAGCGCCGAATCCGCGTTCTTCGCCATAAAGACCTGCTCAATGGCGAAATAGTCTGGCTGAAACTGGGTGATGATCTCCGATACGCCCGCATAAATAAGCTTGAGGCGCGACGGCAGATCGTCCACTTTGGTGCGAATGCATCCACTGCCGAGGTAGGTTAGCTGGCGTCCCACCTGACGGATAACGCCATACCCGGTGACGCGTGAGCCGGGGTCAATCCCGAGGATAATCGACATCACGCGTCTCCCGTAAATGGTTTACAGGCTCTCATCAGAGAGTCGCTGCAACCTCATCAGAGATTTCACCGTTGTGGTACACTTCCTGCACGTCGTCGCAGTCTTCGAGCATGTCGATCAGACGCAGCAGTTTCGGTGCGGTTTCTGCATCCATATCCGCTTTGGTGGACGGGATCATGGAGACTTCAGCGTTGTCCGCTTTCAGGCCCGCCGCTTCCAGCGCATCGCGCACGGCACCCATCTCTTCCCACGCGGTGTAGACGTCAATGGCACCATCATCGTAGGTCACCACGTCTTCCGCACCCGCTTCTAACGCCGCTTCCATGATCGCATCTTCGTCGCCTTTCTCGAAAGAGATGACGCCTTTTTTGCTGAACAGGTAAGCTACGGAGCCGTCAGTGCCCAGGTTACCACCGGTTTTGGTGAACGCGTGGCGCACTTCCGCAACGGTACGGTTACGGTTGTCAGACAGGCATTCAACCATCACCGCAGTACCGCCAGGGCCGTAACCTTCATAAATGATGGTTTCCATGTTCGCGTCTTCATCACCGCCCACGCCGCGTGCGATAGCACGGTTCAGGGTGTCACGCGTCATGTTGTTAGACAGCGCTTTATCTACCGCCGCGCGCAGGCGTGGGTTAGAAGCCGGGTCGCCGCCGCCCAGACGCGCTGCTGTCACCAGCTCGCGAATGATTTTGGTAAAGATCTTACCGCGCTTGGCATCCTGTGCCGCTTTACGGTGTTTGGTGTTGGCCCACTTACTATGACCTGCCATAAAAAGTTCTCCAAAAATCGCGCCTTCTCAGGCCGCGTTAATTACAAATTCTTCAATCGCCTGCCGGTTGCTCCACGACTTGGTCAGTGCGGCGGCATCCGCCGCGTTCACCCAGCGGTAGTTCAGGTGTTCGGTAAACACGATCTCCCGCTCATGGGGGAGCGCGAGACAGAACCACGACTCCGTGTTGCGCTCAATGCCCGGCGCATAGCGATGACGTAAATGGCTAAAAATTTCAAACTCCACCGTGCGCTGACAGTCCTTCAGGGTCAGTTGCTCATGAGCAACGTCAATGGTGACCTCTTCCTTTACTTCACGCGCGGCGGCCTGCGGCGCGGTCTCCCCCTCTTCCAGACTGCCGGTAACCGACTGCCAGAAATCAGGATCGTCGCGCCGCTGCAACATCAGCACCCGCTTCGTGTCTTCTGCATAAATGACCACCAGGACAGAAACGGGAAGCTTATATGCCATATCAGTTTTTCTCTTCCTTCTTCACCACTTCAATGCCCAGCTCGGCCAGCGCTGCCGGGTTGGCAAAGCTTGGCGCTTCGGTCATCAGACACGCTGCGGCAGTGGTTTTCGGGAAGGCGATAACGTCACGAATGTTATCGGTGCCGGTCAGCAGCATGGTCAGACGGTCGAGACCGAAGGCCAGACCCGCATGCGGCGGCGTGCCGTACTTCAGGGCGTCCAGCAGGAAGCCAAACTTCTCGCGCTGTTCCTGCTCGTTAATACCCAGAATGCCGAACACGGTCTGCTGCATTTCACCGCTGTGAATACGCACGGAGCCGCCGCCCACTTCATAGCCGTTGATAACCATGTCATAAGCGTTTGCCACTGCCTCTTCCGGCGCCGCTTTCAGCTCTGCCGCCGTCATCTCTTTTGGCGAGGTGAACGGGTGGTGCATCGCGGTCAGGCCGCCTTCACCGTCGTCTTCAAACATCGGGAAGTCGATAACCCACAGCGGCGCCCATTTGCTTTCGTCGGTCAGGTTCAGGTCTTTGCCGAGCTTCAGACGCAGCGCGCCCATCGCATCCGCAACGACTTTCTTGTTGTCTGCGCCGAAGAAGATCATGTCGCCGTCCTGCGCACCGGTGCGCTCAAGGATCGCTTCCACGATGTCCGCGTTCAGGAACTTCGCCACCGGGCTGGTGATCCCTTCCAGACCTTTCGCACGCTCGGTCACTTTAATATAGGCCAGACCTTTCGCGCCGTAGATCTTAATAAAGTTGCCGTAGTCATCAATCTGCTTACGGCTCAGCGCCGCGCCGCCCGGTACGCGCAGGGCAGCCACGCGGCCTTTCGGATCGTTAGCCGGTCCCGCGAATACCGCGAACTCAACGGATTTCACCAGGTCTGCTACGTCCACCAGCTCCATCGGGTTACGCAGGTCTGGTTTGTCGGAGCCGTAGCGACGTTCCGCTTCGGCGAAGGTCATGATCGGGAAATCGCCCAGCTCAACGCCCTTCACATCATTCCACAGGCTACGCACCAGCGCTTCCATCACTTCACGCACCTGTTCGGCGGTCATGAAGGAAGTTTCAACATCGATCTGGGTAAATTCTGGCTGACGATCAGCGCGCAGGTCTTCGTCGCGGAAGCACTTAACGATTTGATAATAGCGGTCGAAGCCGGACATCATCAGCAGCTGTTTGAACAGCTGCGGTGACTGCGGCAGCGCGTAAAATTTGCCTTTATGAACGCGGGATGGCACCAGGTAATCGCGCGCGCCTTCCGGCGTCGCTTTGGTCAGCATCGGGGTTTCAATATCGAGGAAACCGTGATCGTCCATAAAGCGACGCACCAGGCTGGTGATTTTCGCACGGGTTTTCAGGCGCTGAGCCATTTCCGGACGACGCAGATCCAGGTAGCGGTATTTCAGACGCGCTTCTTCGGTGTTGACGTGGTTGGAGTCCAGCGGCAGCGCTTCGGCACGGTTGATGATAACCAGATCGGACGCCAGCACTTCGATAGCGCCCGTCGCCATGTCTGCGTTAACGTTTTTCTCGTCACGCGCACGCACGGTGCCGGTGACCTGAATGCAGAACTCATTACGCAGCTCAGAGGCCAGCTTCAGCGCATCTGCGCGATCCGGGTCGAAGAACACCTGAACGATACCTTCACGGTCGCGCATATCGATGAAGATAAGGCTACCAAGATCACGACGACGGTTGACCCAACCACACAGGGTGACCTGCTGTCCGACGTGGGACTGACGCAGCTGCCCGCAATATTCTGTACGCATGAGATATCCCTTAATTAGCCGCAGGCTAAATGTCGCCTGGTATGCAGGCTACTATGTCGCAGCTTTCTGTATGTCACAACTGGATGAAAAAAGGCGGCTATTATACTGGAAATTCCGCCGGACGATAAGAGCGAACCACCGCCAGACGGTCGTTTGCTGCACTCTTATTGCGCATTCTCACAAAAATTAACAAAATTATCCGACCGATAACAGGTCATCACGTCGTAAGGTGTTACGGAAGTGATTAATTTACCTGGAGTGACGATGTTAACACTTGATGCCCGCAAAACCGCGCTTGTTGTGATTGATTTACAGGAAGGGATCCTGCCCTTCGCCGGTGGCCCACACGCAGCGGATGAAGTCGTCAGCCGCGCCGCTCGCCTGGCCGAGAAGTGCCGCGCCAGCGGTGCCCCTGTGGTCATGGTGCGCGTCGGCTGGTCCGCTGATTTCGCCGAGGCGTTAAAACAGCCCGTTGATGCCCAGGCGCCCGCGCATGCCCTGCCGGAAAACTGGTGGACGTACCCGGTGTCGCTGGGCAAACGCGACAGCGATATCGAAGTGACTAAACGCCAGTGGGGCGCGTTCTACGGGACCGACCTTGAGCTGCAGCTTCGCCGCCGCGGTATCGACACCATTATTCTGTGCGGCATATCCACCAACATCGGCGTGGAATCGACAGCCCGTAACGCCTGGGAGCTGGGCTTTAATCTGGTAATTGCTGAAGATGCCTGCAGCGCGGCTTCCGCGGAACAGCATCAGGGCAGCATGACCCATATCTTCCCGCGCATCGGACGCGTGCGCAGCACGGATGAGATTTTAAGCGCGCTATGATGTACGTGGGCCTGCCCCAGTGGTCGCACCCGAAATGGGTGCGCCTGGGCATTACCAGCCTTGAAGAGTATGCCCGACACTTTAACTGCGTCGAGGGTAACACCACGCTGTATGCGCTGCCCAAAGCCGAGATAGTCGAACGCTGGCGGGAGCAAACAACGGACGATTTCCGTTTCTGCTTTAAGTTTCCGGCGACCATTTCCCACCAGGCCGCGCTGCGCAACTGCGGGGACTTAACGGAAGAATTTTTCACGCGCATGTCGCCGCTGGCGAACCGAATTGGACAATACTGGCTCCAGCTTCCCGCCACGTTTGGCCCGCGCGATCTGCCCGCCCTATGGCAGTTCCTGGATGCCCTGCCCCGCGAATTCACCTACGGCGTGGAAGTCCGACACCAGGACTTCTTTGCGAAAGGCGAAGCCGAAAAAGCGCTCAACCGGGGCCTGCTGGATCGTTCCGTTAACCGGGTGATCCTCGACAGTCGTCCGGTGCACAGCGCGGTACCGCATAACGAGGCCATCGTTGATGCTCAGCGTAAAAAACCGAAAGTGCCGGTCCACGCCATCGTGACCGCACAGAACCCGATGGTCAGGTTCATCGGCAGCGACAATATGCAGCAAAATCAGGCGATGTTCGCCGTCTGGCTGCAAAAACTCGCGAGCTGGGAGCACACCACCACGCCGTACCTCTTTTTGCACACGCCGGATATTGCTCAGGCGCCCGAACTGGTCGATGCTCTGTGGCAGGCCTTGCAGGCCGCGGTGCCGTCCGTGGGCAGCGTCCCTTCCATCCCACAACAATCTTCTCTTTTCTGATATCACCCCCTATCATAGTGAAGTGCCATCTGCCAAAAAACAGGGAGTTAGTATGGTCAGCGCGCTGTATGCGGTGTTAGGTGCATTACTGCTGATTAAATTTTCATTTGATGTTGTGCGCCTAAGGATGCAGTACCGCGTCTCTTACGGCGACGGCGGTTTCTCCGAACTGCAAAGCGCTATTCGCATTCACGGTAATGCGGTGGAATACATTCCCGTTGCTCTCATCCTGCTGCTGTTTATGGAGATGAATGGCGCGGAAACCTGGATGGTGCATATTTGTGGCCTGATGCTTATTGCCGGCCGGTTAATGCATTATTACGGCTTTCACCACCGTTTATTCCGCTGGCGTCGTTCCGGCATGAGCGCGACCTGGTGTTCGCTTTTGCTGATGGTGCTGGCTAACCTATGGTATATGCCGTGGGAGTTGGTTTTCTCCCTCCATTAGCGCACAATACGCCACTTTATTTTTCCCGGATTTTTACGTTATGTCAGATCGCGACACGCTTTTTTCCGCGCCTATCGCCAGCCTGGGCGACTGGACCTTCGATGAACGGGTAGCCGAAGTCTTCCCGGATATGATCCAGCGCTCTGTTCCCGGTTATTCCAATATTATCTCTATGATCGGTATGCTGGCTGAGCGCTTCGTTCAACCCGGTACGCAGGTCTATGACCTGGGCTGCTCGCTCGGCGCGGCAACGCTGTCGGTACGTCGTAACATTCATCACGATGGCTGCCGAATCATTGCCGTCGATAACTCCCCGGCCATGGTGGAACGCTGCCGTCGCCATATTGACGCGTACAAAGCCCCCGTTCCGGTGGACGTGGTGGAAGGCGATATCCGCGAGATCGAGATTAACAACGCCTCGATGGTAGTGCTGAATTTTACCCTGCAGTTCCTGGTGCCTGAAGACCGCCAGCTGCTGCTGGACAAAATTTACCAGGGGCTGAATCCCGGCGGCGCGCTGGTGCTTTCTGAAAAATTCAGCTTTGAGGATGCCAAAGTAGGCGAGCTGCTGTTCAACATGCACCACGATTTCAAACGGGCGAACGGCTACAGCGAGCTGGAGATCAGCCAGAAGCGCAGCATGCTGGAAAACGTGATGCTGACGGACTCCGTGGAAACCCATAAAGCGCGCCTGCACAAAGCCGGTTTTGAGCACAGCGAACTGTGGTTCCAGTGCTTTAACTTTGGCTCTCTGGTGGCGCTAAAAGCCGGGGATGCCGCATGATTGAATTCAGCAACTTTTATCAGCTGATTGCTAAAAACCATCTTTCCCACTGGCTGGAGACCCTGCCGGCGCAGATTGCCGCCTGGCAGCGCGATCAGCAGCACGGCCTGTTAAAGCAGTGGTCAAATGCCGTGGAGTATCTGCCGGAGCTGACGCCGCATCGTCTGGATTTACTGCACAGCGTGACGGCGGAAAGCGCAGAGCCGCTCCCTGCCGGGCAGATCAACCGCATCGAAACGCTGATGCGTAATTTAATGCCGTGGCGCAAAGGGCCGTTCTCGCTGTACGGCGTGAACATCAATACCGAGTGGCGCTCAGACTGGAAGTGGGATCGCGTACTGCCGCACCTTTCCGACCTGACCGGGCGCACCATTCTGGACGTAGGCTGCGGCAGCGGTTACCACATGTGGCGCATGATTGGCGCGGGAGCCCATCTGGCGGTCGGCATCGACCCGATGCAGCTCTTCCTGTGCCAGTTTGAGGCAGTGCGAAAACTGCTCGGCAACGACCAGCGCGCGCACCTGCTGCCGCTGGGCATAGAGCAGCTCCCTGCCCTGAAAGCGTTCGATACCGTCTTCTCAATGGGTGTGCTGTATCATCGTCGTTCCCCACTTGAACACCTGTGGCAGCTCAAAGATCAGCTGGTCAGCGGCGGCGAGCTGGTGCTGGAAACGCTGGCGATTGAAGGCGATGAGCATGCGGTTCTGGTGCCGGGCGATCGCTACGCGCAGATGCGCAACGTTTACTTCATCCCGTCCGCGCTGGCGCTGAAAAACTGGCTGGAGAAATGCGGATTTGTGGATGTGCGCATTGCCGATGTTTGCGTAACGTCTATCGAAGAGCAGCGCCGCACCGACTGGATGATCACCGAATCGCTGGAGCAGTTCCTCGACCCGGCCGACCACAGCAAAACCGTTGAAGGCTATCCTGCACCGATGCGTGCGGTGTTGATTGCGACCAAGCCGTAGTTTTTCCCTCTCCCCTGTGGGGTGAGGGGATAAAAAAAGGCCCCTGTTGAAATTGCAGGGGCCTGGTACAAGCAAGCATCATATTGGGCGACATGATGCGCGGTAAAAATCGGTACGTTGCTACACGTGATGACGCTCAATCAGCGACTTCATTTCCGCAACCGACTCTCCCTCTACGCCGTAGCGAGAATATTCATCCGCTTCAGCATCCGTCGACATTGACAGCCCTGTATTGCGATAACGCATGGGTGAAGGTATCCATTTCCCCGCAGAGCTGTGAAGCTCTTCCACCCCGGCGTTTAAAAACCGTTCCAGATTGCTGGCACGGACTCCCGCACCCGCCATTATTATTGGAACCCCGGAATGTGCTTTTAGTTCCGTAATTAATTGCAGACCTTTTTCCGCCGAAGACTGCTGTCCCGATGTCAGGACGCGCGCCACGCCAAGTTCGGCAAGCGTATCAAATGCTTGCAGGGGATCTTTGCACATATCAAACGCACGATGAAAGGTGACGGCCATTCCTTTCGCGGCGTCCATCACCTTACGCATCCGCGGCAGATCGACGTGACCATCCTCATCAAGCAGGCCGGTCACCAGCCCCGGGAACCCCAGGTCACGAACCAGCGCGATATCTTCAAGCATGGCACTGAACTCGCCCGCCGTGTAACAAAAATCGCCGCCGCGAGGCCGAATAATCGGGTGGACCTGGATGGTGACGGCCTGGCGGGCAGACTTCAACACGCCGTATGAAGGCGTTAACCCCCCTTCTTTCGGGGCGGCGCATAGCTCAATACGGTCAGCTCCCATCTGTTGCGCCGTTACGGCACACGCCACGCTGTAACAACAAATCTCCAGCAGCGCCATCTGCTTCTCCTTAAAATCAGCTTAACGCGCCATCATTGCACGCCTCTCGTTTCGTGTCTCAGCGACGAATCACAACTCTCAGGCTTCGCTGGCAACGATCTGCTCAATGGTCCAGGGATGAAATTTCACGGTCACCTGCCCGTCCGTCACGGCCAGCGTCGGGTTAGGCAGACGCTCGCGCTCGCCTTTGGGTGAACTCGTCTTCACAAAAATCCCCGGCTTGCTTAACCCGTCGTCTGACAGCAGGGCCAGGGCGCGCGCGTTCAACGTTTCCGGCTCACCCGGCAGGACGATTTCGATATGCTCCCAGCCTTCGTGCGGATAGCGTTTCTCGCCCGGCCACGGCAGTTCAACCACGGTGAACTGCCAGTGCGCCACGTTCACCGGCTCATGCAGTTTGAACAGACAAATGGGACGTCCATTGATGATGTTCTCAGAGAGCAACTCGCCGCACTGTTCAAACCCGCGACGCCAGCGCTCGGCGGTGGCATTCTGGTGGCAGCGCAAGGAAATGTGATCCGCCTCAAGCGGCACGATATCCAGACCAAGACGGGTGGCAAGTTCTGTGAACGCCTTTGTGAAGCGCGGTAAATCTGCGGAAATATCATGCAGTTCGTCAATGGATTGCCAGTTCGCCATAAGTCAGTCTCTTTTCGTGTCGCAAAGCCGCTAATTTACTCCGTTGCCCCGTTTTGACCAACCGCAGAATCCGGCTTTTTATGACTGCATGGTTATGCACGCTTTCTTAGCCTGGATTCTGAGCAATCTTCGGGCCGCGCAATGCTGACGCCAGAAGGCATTTGCAGTATACTCCCGCCCTAAATTCTTTAACTGGCGCGGGCGGTTGTAAGCCCGCATCAAAAACGTAAGGTATCCAGGTGAATATTCAGGCTCTTCTCTCCGAAAAAGTCAGTCAGGCACTGATTGCCGCAGGCGCACCTGCGGATTGCGAACCGCAGGTTCGTCAGTCAGCAAAAGTACAGTTTGGCGACTATCAGGCTAATGGCGTGATGGCAGTGGCTAAAAAACTGGGCATGCCGCCGCGACAGCTCGCTGAGCAGGTACTGACGCATCTGGATCTCTCCGGCATTGCCAGCAAAACCGAAATTGCTGGTCCGGGCTTTATCAATATTTTCCTTGAGCCTGCGTTCCTGGCGAGCCACGTTGACGCGGCGCTGAAGTCTGACCGTCTGGGCGTTTCCCAGCCGGAAGCGCAGACCGTGGTGGTCGACTACTCTGCCCCGAACGTGGCGAAGGAGATGCACGTAGGCCACCTGCGTTCCACCATCATCGGTGACGCCGCGGTACGCACCCTTGAGTTCCTCGGTCACAAGGTGATCCGCGCGAACCACGTGGGCGACTGGGGCACCCAGTTCGGCATGCTGATTGCTTACCTGGAAAAACAGCAGCAGGAAAACGCGGGTGAAATGGCGCTGGCGGACCTGGAAGGGTTCTACCGCGAAGCCAAAAAGCACTATGACGAAGACGAAGCCTTTGCCGAGCGCGCACGCAGCTACGTGGTGAAGCTGCAGGGCGGGGATCAATACTTCCTCGAGATGTGGCGCAAGCTGGTTGACATCACCATGTCCCAGAACCAGCTTACCTATAACCGTCTGAACGTGACCCTGACTCGCGACGACGTGATGGGTGAAAGCCTGTACAACCCGATGCTGCCAGGCATTGTGGCGGACCTGAAGGCCAAAAACCTGGCGGTGGAGAGCGAAGGCGCAACGGTAGTGTTCCTTGATGAGTACAAAAACAAGGAAGGCGAACCGATGGGCGTGATTATCCAGAAAAAGGATGGCGGCTATCTCTACACCACCACGGACATCGCGTGTGCGAAATACCGTTACGAAACCCTGCACGCCGACCGCGTGCTGTACTACATCGACTCCCGTCAGCACCAGCACCTGATGCAGGCGTGGACTATCGTGCGTAAAGCCGGTTACGTGCCGGACTGCGTGCCGCTGGAACACCACATGTTCGGCATGATGCTGGGTAAAGACGGCAAGCCGTTCAAAACCCGCGCGGGCGGTACCGTGAAGCTTTCCGATCTGCTGGACGAAGCGCTGGAGCGCGCCCGTCGCCTGGTGGCAGAGAAGAACCCGGACATGCCTGCTGACGAACTGGAAAAACTGGCCAACGCCGTCGGTATCGGCGCGGTGAAATACGCGGATCTTTCCAAGAACCGCACCACCGACTACATCTTCGACTGGGATAACATGCTGGCGTTTGAAGGCAACACGGCGCCGTACATGCAGTACGCCTATACCCGCGTGCTCTCCGTGTTCCGCAAGGCGAACATTGATGAAAGCGTGCTGGCGAATGCGACAGTGACCATCACGGAAGATCGTGAAGCACAGCTGGCGGCGCGTCTGCTGCAGTTCGAAGAGACGCTGACGGTTGTCGCGCGTGACGGCACGCCGCACGTGATGTGTGCTTACCTGTACGATCTGGCGGGTCTGTTCTCCGGCTTCTACGAGCACTGCCCTATTCTGTCTGCAGAAAATGAATCGGTGCGTAACAGCCGCCTGAAGCTGGCTCAGCTGACGGCGAAGACCCTGAAGCTGGGTCTGGATACCCTGGGTATCGAAACCGTAGAACGTATGTAAAAAAGAAACCCGGCAAACGCCGGGTTTTTTATTATCAGAAGTATTTCCGCAAATACTCTGTCAGACAGAGAATCGCCATCGCCTGGCCATACGGCATCGACGTCAGCGGTATTTGACGATAAAAATCAAGATCGCTGCCCATTCCCGTCCCGAACGACGTTTGCAGCAACTCCCCTTCCGGCGAGATATTTTTCACGATGCCGCGAATCGCTTTTTCAGCAACGTCAGCATATTCAGGCTCAACATAGCGCTTCCGCACCGCTTTCAGGATACCGTAGGCAAACCCTGCCGTGGCCGACGCCTCCAGATAAGAATCAGGATCGTCAAGCAGCGTATGCCACAACCCGCTCTCGTCCTGACATTTTGCCAGCGCGGCAACCTGCGCCTTCAGCACCTGCACCAGATAACGGCGCACGGCGTTGTTTTCAGGCAGATCAACCAGTTCGAGGAAGTCGGGGATCACGATGGTGAGCCAGCTGTTGCCGCGCGCCCAGCGGGCACCGGCAAAGTTATGGTTGCCGTCGTAGCTCCAGCCGTGGAACCACAGCCCCGTCTCCCGGTCCATCAGGTTCTGCACGTGGAGCAGGAACTGATAGATCGCCTCCTCTACGTACTCCGGCTTATTCAGCAGCCTGCCGATTTTCGCCAGCGGCAGCACCGTCATCATCAGCGTGTCGTCCCACATCTGTTGATGATTCTCTTCCGCCAGCGTGATGTGCTGCATGCCCCCATGTTCGGTGCGTGGCATCTCATTCATAGCCCACTCCGCCCAGCTTTCCAGCCACGGCAGCCAGGCCGGGTTTTTGCTCTCTTCGTAGCGATAGGCCAGCGTCAGAAACGGCGACATCGTATTGACGTTTTTGGTGGTGGCGCCTTCCGCAAAGCGGTCGGCAAACCAGCTGTCGATAATGTTGCGCATCCCTTCGTCACCGGTCTGGCAGTAGTACTGCCAGATGCCATACAGGCCGACGCCGTGCGTCCACTCCCATCCGGCCCAGCCTTTGGTGTCGATCACGCGCCCGTCGTCCAGCCGCAGCAAAAATTCACCCGTTTTGTCGTGGATATTGACCAGGTTGTGCGTCACTTTTTGAATCAGTGATTTCAGCTCGTCCCGGGCGATAAAGCGCTCTGGCTGACGCAATAGCGGGCTATGTTTGACAGGCCAAACTTTCATCATCTTAACCTCTGTTGTATGTCGAATTGAGTACCGCGCGATCCTTCAGCGAAGATGCCGCTGGCTTATTGCGATTCAGATAACCGATGTTGTTATTGCCCCACAGTGACTCATAAGGCATACCGGCCAGCATCTCGACGGTGGCGCGGGCGTGTGGCGTCGCTGACTCCGGCATCGCATGACCACACTCACGCATTTTCGCGGTCTCCTCGCGCAGCGTGCTATGGGTCTGCAAATTAAGCCTGAAGCGCAGGGAAACGAGGAAACCGCAGAACAGCACCAGGATGGTGCCCACGCTCAGGATCAGCAGAATGGTGTGGCTCACTTCCGCAGGCTGTACCTTCTGACCGCTGACAAAGCCGGACATTTGCATCACGATGCCCACCAGCATCACCGCACCGGCCTGTGACGCCTTACGGGTCAGGGTCATGATGCCGGCGAAAATCCCTTCCCGGCGCTGGCCGGTGATCGCTTCATCCACGTCAGCAATGTAGGTATAGGTATTCCATGGCACGTAGTTAATACCGCCGCGACCCAGCCCAGCCACCGCAGAGATCAGCAACAGCAGAGCGTAGACGTCGCTCAGACCGGCGTAATAGAGCATGGCGTAAGAGAGAGACGCCAGGCCAAACAGCACCACCACCATGCGGTAGGACGGCGCAGGTCCGAAGCGAATACACAGCGGGATCATCCCGATCACGGCGAGGAACTGGAAGATAGCCATCGTGCCCAGCAGGTTGGACGCCATTGACGCTTCCTGCATCAGCACAAACACCACGTAATAGGTGAAGACTGCGTTAAATACGTCCTGCGCGATGTAGCCGCCGAGGTACATGCCGAGATGCTGGCGGAAAATCTTGATGCGCAGCGTAGAGCTTAATTCGACAAACAGACGATTGATGCTTTGCCCCAGCGTCAGTTTCTTCTTCTCTTCTTCGGCACGCAGCGCCGCTTCAGACCACTCCTCACGCGGGCGCTCCCAGGTAAAGAACCAGACAAAGGTCAGCATCAGGGCACACAGCACGGAGAAAACCAGGCTTGCGTAAAAGAATGAGACGGCGTTGTCTTTACCGAAGTGGGTGAGCAGGATCCCCGGCAGGAAGGAGGCCAGAATCGCTGACATCTGCGCCATAGAAATACGCGCCCCGGAGAACTTGGTTTTCTGTTTGAAGTCGTCGGTCATTTCCGGCACCAGCGTCTCGTAAGGCACCAGAATCATGGTGTAGACAATATCAAACACCAGATAGGTCAGCAGGTAGTACCAGAAATTCATGTCCCCTACCCACATCAACGAGTAGCTGAACACGCACGGAATACCTAGCAGGATAAAGAACTTACGGCGACCAAAGCGCTTTCCAGGCCAGGTCGTACCGAAGTTATCCGTCAAAAAGCCCATTAACGGGCTGACAACAGCATCCAGCACCCTCGCAGCGGCAAAGATGAAGGTTGCTTCAATCGGTGTGAGTCCACAGAAGGTGGTATAAAAATACAAAAGCCAGGCCGCCGTCAGGGCGGTCGTACCAGCCCCGAGAAAATCGCCTGCCCCGTAAGCAAGATAATTTGCGAGTCCAATTTTACGTGTTTTCATTGCCGTCAACCCTAAGCAAATTTGGGAGACTCCCTGCAAGTAAGGCTCATCGGGGAGTTTTTACACGGCTACAGTAAATGCAACGACGTCCTGATACCTTTCTGTTTCTGCCATCACGGGCAGGGTAAATGGCAAAAATGCAAAGAGTCGCGTCACGCGTGTCACTAATTTATAAAACAGCGTTTCTGTTGCATCAAAAGGTGAGGTCAATTTTGCGAGACAGCCATCAGAATTGACTGATGGCTGGTGACAAAGGCAGGCAGCTAGCGGTAGTTGACGATGACAGAATTGCTCTGCACCTTCAGCGCCGGGATCAAACGTCCTCCGCCCGGCACTTCCCAGATAAAACGTAAAGGTTCAATGGCCGGCACGCCGTTGAACGCCTGCGTTGTGCCATTTTCGCCGTCGATTTCCGTGCAGCGGGTCTGTGAGCAGAGACGCACCCGCAGTCCGGCTGGCGTTGGGCCAATGAGCCTGTAGTTCCACACCACCATTCCCATCTGACCAGAAACCGTTTCAGAGGGCGACAGCGGATTAGAAGACATGGCGACACCCCGGTTGCTGAGGGTCACGCCCATGCTGCTTGCCTGCCAGGTCCCTTCCCCGGCAGCCTGAGCCGCCAGCGGGAAGAGCAAAATCCATAGCCATTTCATTATTTTCCTCCAATCGTTGCCGTCATGCGGATATGGCGGTTATCCGACAACTCCAGATTCGACAGCACAACAAGCTGATTCAGGCTGCGGCGCAGGAAGCGCGACAGCAGCGGACGCAGCGCGTGGTTGACCAGCAGCACCGGCGGCGCGCCCAGCATCTCCTGACGCGCCAGCGCCTCCTGAGTTTGCTCCAGCAGGCGATCCGCCAGGCCAGGCTCGAGGCCGCCGCCGCCCTGCAGGGCCTGCAGCAGCAGGCGTTCAAGCGGCGTATCAAGGCCAATCACCTGGACTTCGCCGGTTCCCGGGAACCACTGCTGGGTGATCGCACGCCCCAGCGCCACGCGCACCACCGCCGTCAGCTCGTGCGGATCGCTCTGCAGCGGCGCATGCTCGGCAAGGGTTTCCAGGATGGTACGCATATCGCGGATCGGCACTTTTTCCTCAAGCAGGTTTTGCAGCACCTTGTGCAGCGTAGTTAACGTCAGCACGCCCGGCACCAGGTCTTCCGTCAGCTTCGGCATCTCCTGCGTCACGCGATCGAGAAGCTGCTGCGCTTCCTGACGGCCAAACAGCTCTGCCGAGAATTGCCCAATCAGGTGATTAAGGTGGGTTGCCACCACGGTACTGGCTTCGACAACCGTATACCCCTGAATTTGCGCCTGCTCTTTCAGCGCGCTTTCAATCCAGATTGCCGCCAGGCCAAAGGCCGGATCGACGGTCTGCTCGCCCGGCAGCGTGCCTGCTGCAGTGCCAGGGTTAATCGCCAGCCAGCGTCCCGGGTAAGCATCGCCGCTGCCAATTTCAACACCCTTCATCAGAATACGATAGCGCGCAGGCGGCAGGTCCATATTGTCCTTGATATGCACCACCGGCGGCAGGAAGCCCATGTCCTGGGCGAATTTTTTACGGATGCTGCGGATGCGGCCGAGCAGCTCGCCATCCTGCTGGAAATCCACCATCGGGATCAGGCGATACCCCACTTCCATTCCCAGGGAATCTTCCAGTTGAACGTCGTTCCAGGTCGCTTCTACGGCCTGGGTGTTCTCCGGCATTTTCACCGGAACCGGTTCCGCAGCCGGCCTGGTCTCACGGCCACGCATCCACCAGGCCAGCCCCAGCAGCCCCGCCGTAAAGAGCAGGAACACGAGGTTTGGCATCCCCGGCACCAGGCCGAGCAGCCCGAGCACCGCAGCCGCCAGCAGCATCACGCGTGGGTTACTGAAAAGCTGGCCCACCATCTGCTCGCCAACGTCCTGATCGGTACTGACGCGGGTCACGATAACGCCCGCCGCAGTGGAGATAACCAGCGCCGGGATCTGTGCGACCAGACCGTCACCAATGGTCAGCAGCGTATAGCTTTCCGCCGCGTGGCCCATGTCCATCCCGTGCTGCAGTACCCCCACCAGCAGGCCGCCGACCACGTTAATCACCATGATCAGGATGCCCGCGATGGCATCCCCGCGCACAAACTTACTCGCACCGTCCATGGAGCCGTAGAAGTCCGCCTCCTGGGTCACTTCCGCACGGCGTTTTTTGGCTTCATCTTCAGCGATAAGCCCGGCGTTCAGATCGGCGTCGATCGCCATCTGCTTGCCCGGCATCCCGTCCAGCACAAAGCGCGCGCCCACTTCCGCGATACGCCCGGCACCCTTGGTGATAACCATAAAGTTGATGATCACGAGGATAACGAACACCACGATACCGATAGCGAAGTTCCCGCCCACCAGGAAGTGGCCGAAGGCCTCGACCACCTTACCCGCCGCTGCCGCGCCGGTGTGGCCCTCCATCAGGATGATACGCGTGGAGGCCACGTTCAGCGCCAGCCGCAGCAAGGTGGTAAACAGCAGAATGGTCGGGAACGCGGCGAACTCCAGCGTGCGCTGGGTGAACATCGCCACCAGCAGCACCATAATGGAGAGCGCAATATTGAAGGTGAAAAGCAGATCGAGGATGAATGCCGGGAGCGGCAGTACCATCATCGACAGAATTAACAGGATGAGGATCGGCCCGGCGAGGATCTGCCATTGGGTCGATTTCAGGTTGCCGGGCAGGCGCAACATTGCCACCAGATTAGCCATCAGTGTCCTTCTCGTTCATAAAATCCAGCGCGGCAGGCACCGGAAGGTTCTCAGGTTTGACAGGCCGTTGACCGCCGGCCAGACGCCAGCGCTTCAACTGCCATACCCAGGCCAGCACTTCCGCCACCGCGGCGTAGAGTTGACCAGGGATCTGTTGTCCGATATCCGCGTGGCGGTAAAGGGCTCGCGCCAGCGGAGGCGCTTCCAGGATCGGCACGCGGTTTTCGGTACCAATTTCCCTGATGCGCAATGCAATCAGCCCCGCCCCTTTTGCCACCACTTTCGGCGCGCTCATTTTGTTTTCGTCATAGCGCAGCGCCACGGAATAGTGCGTCGGGTTGGTAACGATGACGTCCGCCTTCGGCACATCTTCCATCATGCGGCGACGGGCGGCGGCACGCTGCATCTGCCGGATGCGCCCCTTCACGTGCGGGTCACCTTCCATCTGCTTATATTCGTCGCGGATGTCCTGACGTGACATTCGCAGTTTCTTGAAGTGGGAATAGAGCTGGAAGATAACGTCAAAACCCACCATCGGAATAATGCTGAGCACCACCAGCAGCGCGCAAAGCCCAACCAGGTTCAGCGCATTGCTCATCGCGGTGAGGGGCGACTCGCTGATAAGGCGCATCATTTCGGGCCAGTGGTACCAGAGGAAAAACCCTGCAGAACTGCCCATCAGCACCGATTTGAGAATAGCCTTTAGCAGCTCGGCCCCGGTCTGCGCCGAGAACATTTTCGCAATGCCCGGCAGCGGGTTCAGTTTTGAAAATTTAGGTTGCAGCGATTTTCCGCTAAAAACCAGCCCGCCCAGCATCACCGGGGAGACCAGCGCCACCAGCACCACGCCGGTAATCAGGGGCAGTAGCGCAACCATGGCCCCTTTTATCAGCTGAATAATCTGACTGAGGATCAGATTCGGGTCGTTAACCATGCTGTGGTCAAAACGTAAGCCGGTGGAGAGCATCCCCGCCAGCTTGCGGGCGAGCGACTCCCCGCCCCACCAGATAATGCACACGCCTACGATAAGGATCAGCAGGGAGGTCAATTCTCGGGATCGGGGGATCTGCCCTTCCTCACGCGCCTTTTCTAGTCGGTGGGGTGTGGGGGCTTCCGTTTTGTCGTCGTTCTCTTCTGCCACAGTGCATGCTCAGCCCATTACGTCACGGGTATCATGCCAGCGCAGCGGAAATCCAATGGCGGGAAAAGCCCGTTTATTCGGGCTCTTTTCGATGATTTTGCCGTAAACCGCCTCAGGCGACGTAACCCCCCTGAGGCGGAATAGACAATCAGAAGCCGAGGCTGTCCAGCAGGTCGTCCACCTGATCCTGGCTTGCCACGACGCCCGCCTTGCTGGCGTCGAGCTGCGGACCATTAAGCAGGCTTTCGTTCTCGCGTTTTGGACGGGCAGCCGGTTCCGGGATGTTCTCCAGCAGCACCATCAGCAGCTGGCGCTCAATCTCCTGAATCACATCCATCATGCGCTTGATGACCTGACCGGTCAGATCCTGGAAATCCTGCGCCATCATGATGTCCAGCAGCTGGGCGTTGGTGAAGCTGGTGTGGCCCGGTACATCCCCCAGGAACTGACGGGTGTCGGTGACCAGCTCGCGGGCATCCGCCAGCTCGATGGGGTTCTCAAACCACTCATCCCAGCGTTGGGTCAGGGCTTTCGCGCCCTTTTCCATCGCATCCTGGTGCGGCTGTGAGGCTTCAACGCTGTTCAGCGCACGCTCAGCTGCCTGAGCGGTCATCTGCACAACGTAGTCCAGACGGTCGCGGGCGTCCGGGATCGCTTCCGCCGCTTCGGCAATGGCCTGATCCAGCCCCAGTTCACGCAGGCTGTCACGCAGCATGCGCGTCAGGCTGCCGATGCGGACGATGATGTCGCTCGGCGAGTGTTCTTCAACGGGTTTCATTGCAGGTTGCATCATCACCAACACCTCACATGCCGAGTTTCTCGAAGATCTTACCGAGCTTCTCTTCCAGGGTCGCTGCGGTGAATGGCTTCACCACGTAGCCGCTTGCGCCCGCCTGTGCAGCGGCAATGATGTTCTCTTTTTTCGCTTCTGCAGTGACCATCAGCACCGGCATAGACGCCATGCCCGCGTCCGCACGAATGGTTTTCAGTAGCTCCAGACCGTCCATATTCGGCATGTTCCAGTCGGAGATGACAAAACCAAACCCGCCAGCCTGCAGCTTGTTCAGCGCATCCACGCCGTCTTCTGCTTCTTCAACGTTGTTGAAGCCCAGCTCTTTCAGCAGGTTGCGCACAATGCGACGCATGGTGGAAAAGTCATCCACAACCAAAAACTTAAGCTCTTTATCCGCCATAAAATAATACTCCTGAGTCAAATACGTATTGCCTGTCCGGCACTGATTTTCGCCAGCATCTGCTGGCTTACCTGGCTAAGATCGACCACTTCGCTCACGCCACCCATATTGATGGCCTCGCGCGGCATGCCGAACACCACACAACTTGCTTCATTCTGCGCAATCGTCCAGGCGCCAGCCTGGTGCATTGCAAGCATTCCGGCGGCACCGTCGTTGCCCATCCCCGTCAGGATCACCCCAACGGCGTTGCGCCCCGCATGTTTCGCCACCGAATGAAACAGCACATCCACCGACGGACGGTGCCGGTTAACCGGCGGTCCGTCATGAATTTTGATTTGATAGTTAGCGCCGCTGCGCGCCAGCTCCATATGCTTGTCCCCCGGCGCGATATAAGCATGTCCCGGCAGCACGCGCTCGCCGTCTTCCGCCTCTTTCACGCTGATCTGGCACAGCTTGTTCAGACGTTCGGCGAAGGAGCGGGTAAAGCCAGGCGGCATATGCTGCGTGATCAGAATACCCGGACTTGAAAGCGGCAATGGCTGGAGTACATGGCGAATTGCCTCTGTTCCTCCGGTTGACGCCCCAATAACCAGCAGTTTTTCCGAGCTGAGTAACGGTCCGGCCTTCAGGGTTGCCGGCGCGGCCATCGGCTTGTGGGCCGCGAGCTTCGCGCGCGAGGCGGTGCGAATTTTCTCGGCGATCATCTCGCTGTACGCCAGCATCCCCTCGCGAATGCCGAGCTGCGGTTTGGTGACAAAATCCACCGCTCCCAGCTCCAGCGCGCGCAGGGTGATTTCCGATCCTTTCCCGGTCAGGGAGGAGACCATCACCACCGGCATGGGACGCAGGCGCATCAATTTCTCAAGGAAATCTATGCCATCCATGCGCGGCATCTCGACATCCAGCGTTAGCACGTCGGGGTTATATTTTTTAATTAAATCCCGCGCTACCAGCGGATCCGGCGCAGTGGCCACCATCTCCATGTCGCTGTGGCTATTGATGATTTCAGTCATGATCTGACGCATCAGCGCTGAATCATCGACAGACAATACCCTGATTTTACTCATGCTTTTTCCTTACTCAGCGCATATACCGTTTGCCCACGCAGGCTAAACTCACGCGCGAGGTTGCTGAAGTTTTCCGAATGCCCGGCAAACAGTAAACCGTCAGGCTTGAGCAACGGAACAAACCGACGCAGAATGTCCTGTTGCGTCGTTTTATCAAAATAGATCATGACGTTACGGCAAAAAATGGCGTCGAAAGGCCCCGGCACGTTGTACTGCTTATCGAGCAGGTTAACGGGCGCGAATTCGACGCAGTTCGCCAGCTCCTGGCGTACGCGAACCAGGCCTTCATGCGGCCCCGTACCGCGCATGAAATAACGCTGCAGCTGCTGCGGCGACAGCGTTTTCAGCTCGTCCTGGCGATACACGCCGTTGCGCGCTTTCTCCAGCACTTCGGTATCAATATCGCTGGCGTAGACCTTCCAGCGTCCCGGCGCCATGCCCAGCGTATCGGCAAGGGTGATCGCCAGCGAGTACGGCTCTTCGCCCGTTGAGGCGGCCGCACTCCATACGCGATACTCCCCGGTGCGACGGCGCGCATGCTCGGCCAGAACCGGAAAGTGGTGGGCTTCACGGAAAAAGGCCGTCAGGTTGGTCGTGAGTGAGTTAATAAAAGCCTGCCACTCCGCGCTGTTCTGGTTCGCTTCGAGCATGCTCAGATAGCGGCCAAAATCATCCAGCCCCAGCGTACGCAAGCGCCGCACCAGTCGGTTGTAGACCATGTCCCGCTTATGATCCGCAAGCACGATCCCCGCACGCTGGTAGATTAACTGACATATCCGACGAAAATGCGCGTCGGACAGCGCGAGGCGCTGTGTCATCTGCAACAATAATGACGTTTGCCCAGGGGGCATTGGTGATGTCATAGCGCCTTCTTAATTACATTCAGGATACAACTGGCACGGCCTGTGACCGCCCGACTTCTGTTACTGCTTCAACGTGCTCTTTCACATTAAATACCGCGACCAGCCCGGTGAGACGATCCGCCTGGCTGGCCAGCTGATCGGTTGCCGCTGCCGCTTCCTCAACTAACGAGGCATTCTGTTGCGTCACCTGATCCATCTGGCTGACGGCCTGAGCCACCTGCTCTATCCCGCGACGCTGTTCGTCCGACGCCGAGGCAATTTCGCCCATGATGTCGTTAACCCGCGTCACGGAGGTGACGATCTCGTGCATGGTATGCGCCGCCGTATCCACCAGGGCAGACCCCTGCTGGACGCGAGAGACCGACTCTTCAATGAGGGACTTAATCTCTTTCGCCGCGTTGGCGCTGCGGCTCGCCAGGTTTCGCACTTCACCTGCCACCACCGCAAACCCACGTCCCTGCTCGCCGGCGCGCGCCGCTTCCACGGCGGCGTTCAGCGCCAGGATGTTGGTCTGAAACGCAATACCGTCAATCACGCTGATGATGTCGCCGATCTTCTGCGAGCTGGCGGCAATCTCCTGCATGGTGCTGGCCACGTGAGAGGCCTGATCGCCCCCTCTCTTCGCCGTCAGCGCCGCCTGTTTTGACAGGTCAGACGCCTGGCGCGCGTTATCGGCGTTCTGGCTTACCGTCGCGGTCAGCTGTTCCATACTGGCCGCCGTCTGCGCCAGCGACGCCGCCTGCTGCTCGGTGCGGGACGAGAGATCGTTATTCCCCGCCGCAATCTCTGAGATCCCCGTATGCATGGCGTAACTGCCCTGACGCACGTCGGATACCGTTTCCCGCAGCGACCCCTGCATGGCCTTCAGGCTGGCAAAGATCGCCGAAATTTCGTTTTTGCCAAACACCGCCACCGGACGCGCCAGATCCCCCTTCGCAATACTGTCGAAGTGGCTGCTGATAATCGCCAGCGGCTGCACAATCATTCTGCGCGCCCAGAGCAGCGCCCCGCCGGTCAGCAGCCCCGCCAGAATCACAACGACGGCAAAGATAACGCCGGACATGTGATAGCTGGTGCGGCTTGCTTCACCGGCGCGCAGAACAGACCGATTGATATCCTGCTGCCATGCGTCAAAGCTGCCGTCAAACGCCGCCTGAGACGCCTGGACCGGAGCGGTCATGAAGTCCGAAAGCTGGTTGTTCTCAAGCCAGGTCGCCTGGTGATCCAGATCGCTGTACCACTGCTCAAAGTTCTTTTTCATGGCCGCCTTCAGCGCTTTCTCTTTCTCGCCGTCGGCCGCCTGCGCCGTGAAGGCCTTAAACTGTGCGTCTGCCTGCTTCAGGCTGTCGCGCGCCGTTGCCATCAGCGCCTTAATGTCATCCGGCGGATAGCTGAGCGCGGTTAAGGTTCCTGCCTTGTTCAGCGCAGTGCTTGCCTGCAACAGCACGGCACGCGTTTGTGCCAGTGCGGAGCGCTGTTGATTACTCGCCTCAACGTCCTGCAAATTCTGATAGCCATCGCGAAACGCCCAAAAAGACAACCCGTTACTGCCAACCTGCAACACACCGCAAAGGATCAGAATCAAAAACAGTGTGGTCGAGATACGAATACGATTTAACATCCACGCTCCCATCAAGCGGCAAGCAGCCGCGGTTTAATTGTCAGTCAAAATGTTTCCCAGTTTTCATCTTGTCCGGTCGTTGCAGCACGCGTGCGGGTGACCGCCGTGTCGGCGGCTGGCGCGCGGTACGTAGCTTGCGCAGTGACCGTATTTCCAGCGAGTGAAGCGAGACGAAACGCCGAGACGGCCATCTTCAGACGGCTCGCCTGGTCTTCCAGTGCAGCGGCCGCCGCAGCGGACTCCTGCACCAGGGCGGCGTTTTGCTGTGTCACGCGGTCCATTTCCGATACCGCCAAGGCAACCTGGTCGATACCACGACTCTGCTCATCGGACGCAGAGGCGATTTCACCCATGATGTCCGTCACGCGGGTAACGGCATTCACGATGTCATTCATGGTCTCCCCGGCACTCTCCACCAGCACGGAGCCGGTATCCACGCGGGAGACGGAGTCTTCAATCAGGGATTTAATCTCTTTTGCCGCGTTGGCGCTGCGGCTGGCAAGGTTGCGCACTTCCCCGGCCACCACCGCAAACCCGCGCCCCTGCTCACCCGCGCGCGCTGCTTCCACGGCGGCGTTGAGCGCGAGGATGTTGGTCTGGAAGGCAATGCCGTCGATGACGCTGATGATGTCGGCGATTTTCTTCGAGCTGTCGGCAATTTCGTGCATGGTTTTCACCACGCCATCCACCACGCGACCGCCGCGCTGCGCGGTTTCGGAGGCGCTTTCCGCCAGCTGAGACGCCTGGCGGGCGTTATCGGCGTTCTGCTTCACGGTTGCGGTGAGCTGCTCCATGCTGGCGGCCGTCTCTTCCAGCGCCGACGCCTGCTGCTCGGTACGGGATGAGAGATCGTTATTCCCCATCGCGATTTCGCTGGTGCCGGTATAGATCGCCTCGGATCCGTTACGCACGTTGGCGACGGTCTCGATCAATGAACGCTGCATGTGGTCGACGCTGTTGGCCAGCTCGGTGATCTCGTTACGTCCGGAAACGGTCAGCGTTTTGGTCAGATCGCCAGAGGCAATCTCGCGAATATGGGCAATCACGCGGCCGAGAGGGTTCAGCAGGATGTGGCGAATGCCGTACCACACAGCGAACAGCACAATGACCAGCGCCAGGGCCAATACCGCCATCTGCCATTTCGCAAAGCGGTAGTCATTCTGGCTTTCAGTAAAGGCCGAGTGATACAGATCGCCGCTGGCCTTCGCGTATTCCCCCAGCGCCGCGCCGAGTGCGTTTTGCATCCCCTGCGTCGGCTGTGCGAAGTAGGCATCCATGTTGCCGCTCTCCAGGAACTGGATCAGCTCCGTCAGCCCGGCATAGTAGGCGCTGTATTTTTCATCAATGTTCTGGCTCACCTGCGCCATAGCAGGCTGCGGTGCGATTTGCCTGAAGGCGGCGTAGTGTTTAGCCGCGTCGGCCAGCGTGGCCCGGGCATTTTTTAGCAGATCGGTTTTCGCGCTGCTCTGCTGATTGTTCGGATCCATCATCATGCGCGCGGACGAGCGGCTCAGGTTGATGCGCGTTTGCAGCATCAGATCCCACGTCGACGTGAGCTCACTCTGCTGCAGGCGGAGATCGTTCGAGGCGGCGAAGCTGTCCTGGTTCTGTTTTAACGACGAGAAAAAAAGCCCGCCGGAGATAAGCTGAAGTAGTGCGAAAATGACCAGCACCATCATTAGCATTGTGACAACGCGGATACGGTTCAACATACAACACCTTCTCATAGATTTATTAACGGTGTTATCGGCACAGGCCACAGGAACTTTACATTTGCGAAAGGGAAAAGCGCGGGGTTAAAACGCGACGTCAACAATCAGCGTATCGGTGTAGGTGCCGGCGGGCGGCGTGGCCTGACTGGTCAGAACTTTGGCAGTGTAGTTGTAGGTCCGCAGTAAACCGTCAGAGCTGACCTGTGAGGAGGTCGCGCTGGTCCAGCGCTCGGTGCCGCTGCCGCCCCAGCGGTTAGTGGTGGCTTCTTTATAGATGTCATAACTCAGGGTGTTACTGCCGCTTACCATCCGGCGGACATTATTGAGCGCATTGGCACCGTTATTAATGCCGATGGTATAGGTGCTGCCTTTGGTACAGGTGACGGCAATGGCCTGGGAAACGGTGGGAAAACTTTGCACCAGCGGCGCGCTGGTAAAGTTCACGTCCGGCGTGGTCATGGCGCTGCAGTCGTTGGTGACGTTCATGTTAAGCAGAATGCTGGTCGTTGCGGTTCCCGACTGGGGAGATGTACACAGGCTTCCAAGACCGATGGCGCAGACGTTGTAGTTGATACTGAAGGTCAGCAGCACCTGGTAAGGCCCGGCGGTGACGTTTTGTCCGGCGACGGTGCGAAAATAGAGCGGTATGTTGTACCGTTTTGACCCGAGTAGCCCCAGCAGTGTGTTCCCGCTCCAGGTATAGGCTTTGCTTATCTGCACCTCGCTGCTGCTCGCGCACTGTGATAATCCGCACAGCCGGGTGGGGATCACGTCCGTGATGGCCGCGTTATCCGTACGCTTCATGGTGGCGCGGCTGTTGCCCGATACCGACGCTGCGGTGTAGTTCAGGGTCACCGAGTCGTTGGTCAGCACATTGAGAACGGCATCACACGCTACCACCAGCGTACCGGTGGTTTCCACCTCCCCGTTTCCGCTCAGCGCAAACGACGTGACGCTGCCAAACGACGCATTGACCGTACTGACGGTACACGCCGCCCAGCCGCCGCCGGAGAACAGCAGCAGCGTTAACAGCAGCAGGCGTATCATGGTCCCTCCCGACAAACCAGCGGACCGTAGGTTTGCAGCTTGTGCTCCGGATTGGCCCCCACGGTCAGGGTCGCCGTGCAGCGCTTTCCAGCAGGGGTGATCACCTCAAGCGGGTTGACATCGCTGAGGTTTTCCAGCCAGGCGATACCGTCATACCCTACCACCGCATTGCTGCGCGAGGCGCGTCGGACCTGGCTTCCCACCGGGATCGCCTGGCCCTGCGCATCGTGCAGGATGACGCTCGCCACCCGCTCCTGCTCCATCGGGAAGTCCACCAGATAGCCGCTGTGACGGCGAATGGCGATCCGCCGCTCTGTCTCCTTCAGCCTGGTATCCGCCGGCAGATTCAGCGTATCGATCCGGTAGCTTGCCGGATAATAGGCCGACACCCCGCTGACCAGCAGGTAGCCGTTGTTGTTCGTTTTGCCGACGGGCTGGTTCTCAAAGCTGACGGGCACGTCCGGATGGCCGTCGGTGCTGATCACTACGAACGCATCGTTGATTTTGTTTGCCGCGAACAGCTCGCCGTCCATCAGAACAATGGCGCCCATCGCCTCGCCCCACCAGGTCATAGTGTCCCTTTCGCCATAGCCGCCGCCCTGCAGTTCAATATTGTTATTGCGCCAGCCCAGCGTACCTTGCTGATAATCGCTGGATTTTGACTGGTTGGCCCAGGCCATGTTCCAGCTAAACCCGCCGTCAGAAGGCATAGAGTGGTTATAGTTAAGGCGCTGCGAACTGCCTGCATCCGGGGTGTTTTCGAAGGTGACGGCAGCGCTGTCGCGTTCCCCCAGCGGCACCTGCAGCGACAGCGCGACCGTCCAGTCCCCACGCTGCTGGTCCCGGCTGCCGGCCAGGTAAATGCTGCTTGACCCCCAGAGATTGCGGCTCCAGGAGAGATTCAGCAGTTCCGTTTTTTGGCTGTCAAAGCTCTCCACGCCGATCCAGGCCGCGCCGATATTGCCGTACTGCCCCAGATTGAAGGTCAGAGAATACTGGTCCGTATTGCGGCTAAAGCTGGCGATGGGCCGGTCATTTTCGTCATACACCGTCGGCTGATCGTAAAGAGCGAGATTGCCAAAGCCGCGATCGCGACGGGTGTGCTGGGTCGCGACGCTAAATTCGCTGGTGCTGTACTGATAGCCCCAGCTGATTTGCCCGCCGTCGTCTCCGCGCATGCGGCTTTGTGAGTAGGCCGTATTCACCACGCCAAACCGCCCCAGCTTTATCACCGTCCCCGCCCCGCCCAGCGCCAGCTCTTCTGCCCCTTCCGCGTGGCCCTCCAGCGTCAGCCAGTCGGTCACCCCATAGCGATACGAGCCGCTGCCTGCCGCAGGGCCGTAGTCAAAATTCCTGATGCCGTAATTGCGGCGCAGGCTGCCGAGCGTTACGGCCCCGTCGCTCAGCCCTGTTTTAAGCAAATCGCTGGTGACGTAAAACGGCAACGTGGTGCTCACCTGGCGTCCCAGCGCATCGGTGGTGACCAGTACCGCATCCCCCGCCCCGTTGATATAGGGCAGATTAGTCAGGGTGAAGGGCCCCGGCTGAAGCTGAGTTGAGCCGGATCGATAGCCGTTGATAAAGAGATCCACCGAGGTGGGGACCGCGGCCTCCCCCGAAAATTCGGGCAGCGGCCATGTCACCAGGTCCGGGCGCAGGGAGAAATCGCGTCCGTAGCTGATACCGCCCATCCGCACGCTGGAGGTCCAGCTCAGGGCATCGCTGATCACGTCTCCGGCGCTCCAGGTGGTCGCGTCATCCTCATTCGTTATCAGCAGCGTGGTGTCATAGCGAACATACCCTTCCTGCTGACCGTCGTTTCCGGTGAAGTTTTTCCGGGCGTATCCGGTGGAAGAAAACGAGCCGTTCTCGTCGAAGTAGCGGAGTTCATGCCAGAGCGACGCCTGGCCGCCAATGTGCTCCGTGTGGTTGGTGTAGAGATCGTAATTCAGCAGCGCCCCGCGTCCGTAGTGCGGTTTGGACTGCGCCGTTTGCGCGCTAAAGGGGGTTACCCGGGCGGTGATCCAGTCCCGGGGAAGGGTCAGCAGCAGGCGCTGCGCGGCGCTGTCGTACTCCACACGAACCTGGCTCAGCGAGGCAAGATTCACCTCTCCGGCGGGCACATGCTCCGGGGGAAGCCCCGCGCGCAGCAAATCGGCGCTGGAGATAAAGAAAGCGCCGTTGCGTTGCGTCACGGGAACCACCAGACCGGTGTCGTAGTGGTTGAGCACGAGGGCAAGCTGAAAGACCGCTTCATCATTTACCGCCTGTGCCTGGGGAGGCGGCGGCAAACTGTCGTCGCCGGGATCGCCCCAGGCCGTGGTACTGACGCAAAGCAGCATCATCATTGCCGGCTTCAGTTGACGGGAGGCGACTGCCATTGTTCGTCCCTGGCATTAATCTGTGCGCTCATCCGGTCTGGCTGACGAATGCCAGCGGGTATCGGCCAGCTGCGGGTGCTGCCCGGCAGAACGTACCCCAGTAACCCCTCCGCAACGGTGCGTTTTTGTCCCCCCTGCGTCAGCGACACCTGGCTAAGCCTGACGTGCACATCCCCCTGATTACGCACCTGTAATGCAGGTTGTCCTCCCTCCTGCGTCACCCGCCAGCTCAGGCTTCGGGTCTCCACCAGCGCGTGGTGCGCCCCCTCTTTTAGGGTCGGGATCCCCTGTCCGTAGACAAACAGCGGAATGGAGTAACGCATCTGTAATTTGAGGCCGATGGCGGGTGCAGCTTTGGCGTCAGGCTGCGGGATTTCATCCACGATAATGCGGTAGGCCTGTTCGACGCCCGCGGGAACTGCGCCCTGTTTAATAAGACGAATCAGCTGCTTATTGCCTTTCTGGATGGTGACTATGGGTGGGCTGGCGACCACGTCCTGCTGGGCGCTATAGCGTTCGTGTCCGCCCTCCTGCTTCCAGCGCACAATGCGCACCTGCATGGTCGTTGCACTGTTCCCCTGGTTCTGGATCCACAGCTCCGTGGCGTTAGCATCTGCGGCAAGCCACGGATCGATGGGCCAGAGCAGAATGGTGGCCGCCGCCTGCACCTGTCCGGCTGCCGCGACACCTGACAACACGCCCGCCAGACACAAATGCCTGATAAATGGCTTCATTGCCTCTCTCCCTTTATTACCATGACAAGGTCACGGTGAGCCGATCGGAATAGGTTCCTGCCGGGCTAAACCCGGTCAGTAGCGCCACGCCAAAAAGCGGCAGCGCGATATTATTGCTGTTGGTATAGGTTACCGGTATCGCCTGGTTAACCCCGATTTCGCTGTTCGCGGCCAACGAACTGCTGCTGTACAGCCGGTAAGGGACCATTTCCGTCCCGTTCGCGCGTTTCATTCGGCGAACGGATGAATAATTCTGGCCACCATCAATACTCATACTCAGCGCCACGCCCGGCGTGCAGGCGATGGACAGCGCCCCGTTCGGCACAAAGCTGGTGCTCACCGGCGCGCTTTCCACGCCGTTATGGGTGCCAAAATCCAGCGTACCGAGAAGCCCCCCGCTGCCGGTAGCCACTGCACACCCCGGTACAATGTTCGCGCTGACCTTAAAGGATTGCGATGTCACCGCCCCCGCCGTGGGGAGCAGCAGCAACCCGACGATCAGCGCGAAAAAAGGCTGCACGTGTCCCTCTGCGCTGTTGCGCAGACCTATAAAAGGTGCCTTCATGGCAGTGCAGATCTAATAGGTCACGCTGACGTTAATCGTGTCGGTATAGGTGCCTGGTACCACCGTAACGCTGTTACCGCCGCCGGTAATACGTCCGAAGAGGGTGTAACTGTCAACGCCCCCCGCCGTGGACGCGATCGGCAACGCGGCGTTATTGGCAACCACGGTATTGAAGCCGCTGTCGCTGTACAGGCTGTAAGCCACGCCCTGCGCCGTATTGGCCGTGTTTACCAGATAGCGGGCAGGCGTTCCAGGCGAGCCGACAACAGTGCCGGGTGCCGTGGAGTTGGTGTTGCCGGTGATCGCCACCGAATAGCTGGCGGTCGTGCATTGAATGGTGAAGGTATTTCCGCCGCTGGCGCCGGTTAGCTGCGTGGTCAGGGTGGAAAACGTTGCGGGATGGGTACCAAAATCGAGTATCCCGAAGTTAATGCCGCTTTGCGCGGGCGATCCGTTAATCAGACAACCGTTTGTCAGCGTCAGCGTGGCGCCAATGGTGCCGCTGCTGGTGACGGCCAGTGCATGATGGGCTGTTGTCGCAGTCAGCAACGTGCCTGCGCAGATCAAAAGGAGTTTTCTTTTCATTTACCACCCTCCAGAAGACGTCTCCGTTCCCTTGCGACATTTTATTTTTAACGTTCAAGATGTTAGCCCCGCTAAACCTTCCTCAGAGGGGGTTATTGAGAATTTAGTTTACGGATATCGCTTCGACCACCCGCGACGCGCAGAGACAAACCAATGACCTATTGACTCATTTTTTTCTTTAAAAACAGAGATTTAAAAAGAAATAGAGGGAAATTTCGCCACTTAATCTGAGGATATATCCGCTAAAGTGTGATAAGCATCACAATATATCGTTCGGGCATTAACAACAAAATTAATAAAAATTAAAAAGGAGTTGTATCCCCCTACGCTTTGCGTCAATTTATGTGCCGAATATTTTCCCGCGCAGTAATAAAAAATTTATATGTATCGGCGCGGGCGACATCTGATAGCGCATAGAGGGTCTTTTTTCGTGGCAAGTGCAAACAAACTTACACTCTTCATCGTGATATTCATGCTGGCGGGTATTCTTTCAGGGGCGGCAATTCACGAGTACGCATCTGCGGATGCCATCAAAGCCTGGTCGGATAATATTACCCTTCTGACCGATATTTTCCTCCGTCTGATCAAAATGGTTATTGCGCCGCTGGTCTTCAGCACGCTGACCGTGGGCATTATGAAGCTGGGAGAAACCTCCACCATAGGCCGGGTGGGCGGAAAAGCGATGGTATGGTTCATCAGTTCATCCGTGCTTTCTATTCTGGTCGGACTGTTTATCGTCACGCTGGAGCGTCCGGGAAGCGGCCTGAACCTGACTATTCCAACCGAGGCGGTGGATACCGGTCTGGCCGTGGGCGGGATGACGCTGAAAGCGTTCCTGTCTCACACCATTCCCACCAGCATCGCGGGGGCGATGTCGAACAATGAGATCCTGCAGATTGTGGTGTTCTCGATGTTCTTCGGCATCGGCGGCGCGTCGCTGGGGCAGAAATTCAACGCGCCGCTGGTGGCCGCACTGGATGTGGTTTCCCATATCATGCTGAAGGTAACGGGTTACGTAATGTACGTTGCGCCACTGGCCATCTTCGCGGCGATCTCCTCCGTCATTGCCACGCAGGGTCTGGGCATCCTGTTGAACTACGCCTCCTTTATTGGCGGCTACTACGTTGCCATTCTTCTCACCTGCATGGTGCTGCTGGCCGTGGGTTACATGGTGCTGAAAAAAGAGGTGTTTCGCCTGGTCAGCATGCTGAAAGATCCGGTGCTGGTCGCATTCACCACCAGCAGTTCTGAAGCGGCCTACCCTAAAACGCTGGAGCAGCTGGAGCGCTTTGGCTGCTCGCGCAATATCGCCTCTTTCGTTCTGCCGATTGGCTACTCCTTCAACCTCGTGGGGTCAATGGTGTACTGCTCGTTTGCCTCGATGTTTATTGCGCAGGCGTACAACATTCACCTGAGCTTCTCTGAGGTGACGGTGCTGATGTTAACCCTGATGCTGGCGTCAAAAGGCATTGCGGGCGTGCCGCGTTCTTCGCTGGTGGTGCTGGCCGCAACGATCCCGAGCTTTAACATTCCGGTGGCGGGGATCCTGCTGCTGATGGGGATCGACCACTTCCTGGATATGGGGCGTTCCGCGATTAACGTGCTGGGGAACGGGATTGCGACGGCGATGCTCTCGCAGAATGAAGGTGCGCGGGAAGCTGAAGCTGAACTGGTAAAGCAGGAAGCGTAATGGCATGAAAAAGGGTGAGGCCTGATGCCCTCACCCCAGCCCTCACCCACAGGGAGAGGGAGCAAACACTAAAAACGGCAACCTGGGTTGCCGTTTTGCATTTACCTACGCTACATGATTCGCCGCGATATCCAGCAGCGCCATCTCTTCGCTGTTCAGCAGCTTCTCGATGTTCACCAGAATCAGCATACGCTCGCCGAGCGCCCCCAGGCCGGTCAGGTATTCGGTCGACAGCGTGACCGCAAACTCCGGCGCAGGACGAATCTGGTCAGAGGTCAGGGAAAGCACGTCAGATACGCCATCCACCACGATACCCACCACGCGCTGTCCCAGGTTCAGGACGATCACGACGGTATTGTCGTTGTAGTCAACGTCGCCCTGGCTGAACTTCACGCGCAGATCCACGATTGGCACAATCACGCCGCGCAGGTTAGTGACGCCTTTAATAAACGCTGGCGTGTTAGCGATGCGGGTAACCTGGTCGTAACCACGAATTTCCTGCACTTTCAGGATATCGATGCCGTACTCCTCATCGCCCAAAGTGAATACCAGGAACTCCTGCCCTGATGGCTCGCCCGCCAGTTTCGTTACATTACTCATACCGGTCATGTTATTACCTTCTACTTAATCAGGCGGCTGTGTACGCCACACGTTGTTCACGATTTAATCCCTGAAGCGCCGACACGTCGACGATCAGCGCCACGCTACCATCCCCCAGAATGGTGGCAGCAGAAATACCCGGCACCTTGCGGTAGTTGCTTTCGAGATTCTTCACCACCACCTGGTGCTGACCAATCAGCTGATCGACCAGCAGCGCGTAGCGACGGCCCGCGCTTTGCAGGATCACCACGATACCCTGCGTGGCCTCGGTCTTCGCCCCGTCCACTTCGAACACTTTCCACAGCTCGACCAGCGGCAGGTACTCACCGCGCACTTCGAGAACGCGCTCGCCGCCCGCCAGCGGATGCAGATCTTCTTCACGCGGCTGGAGGGATTCCATCACCGCGTTCAGCGGCAGAATGAAGACTTCGTCCGCGACTTTGACCGACATGCCGTCGAGGATCGCCAGCGTCAGCGGGAGCAGGATGCGGATGGTGGTGCCGGAGCCCTGTTTAGACTGGATCTCAACGTGGCCGCCCATCTCCTGAATGTTACGTTTCACCACGTCCATGCCAACGCCGCGTCCGGAAACGTCCGTCACCTGCTCGGCGGTCGAGAAGCCCGGCGCGAAGATCAGCATGCCCACTTCTTCGTCGGTCATGTTTTCATTCACCGCCATCCCCTGTGAAATGGCTTTCGCCAGGATGCGCTCGCGGTTAAGGCCCGCGCCGTCGTCGGTCACTTCGATGCAGATGTTCCCGCCCTGATGTTCCGCAGAGAGGATCAGATTCCCGACCGGAGATTTCCCGGCGGCAATGCGGTTTTCCGGCAGTTCAATACCGTGGTCGAGGCTGTTACGCACCAGGTGCGTTAACGGGTCGATGATGCGCTCGATCAGGCTCTTATCCAGCTCCGTTGAGCTGCCCATCAGGGTCAGTTCAATCTGCTTATTTAGCTTGCTGGCAAGGTCGCGCACCAGGCGCGGGAAGCGGCTGAAGACATATTCCATCGGCATCATGCGGATGGACATGACCGATTCCTGCAGGTCGCGGGCATTACGCTGAAGCTGGCCCATGCTGGTGATCAGATCGCCGTGCGTGACCGGGTCGAGTTCGTTAGAACGCTGCGCCAGCATGGACTGGGTGATCACCAGTTCGCCAACCAGGTTAATCAGCTGGTCAACCTTCTCAACGGCAACGCGAATGCTGGTGGACTCACTGGAGCGCGCGGCCGGTTTTTCACCACGGCCAGGCGCCGCGGCCTCTTTTGGCACCGCCTTCAGCGCCGGGGCCGCTGGGGCCACTGCCGGTGCGGCGGCCTGGGCAACGACAGCAACCTCTTCTTCTGCAGCCGGAGCTGCTACCGCGGCGGCTTCCGTTTCGAAGGCGATCTGGTCGGCTTCAATGACAAAGCACAGCACCGCCACGATATCGTCCTGACTGATACCGTCATCGAGGGTCGCCGCGAGGCTGTCTTTGCCTTTCACTACGTTACTTAATTTCGCCAGGTTACCCAGCTCTTCTTCCAGCAGGTTAACTTCGCTCTCTTTCAGGCGTGACAGCACAACGCGCAGCTTGCCCGCTTGCGCGGCGGCTGGCGCGGCCTCTTCAGCAGCAACCGCATCGACAACGCTCAGCTTTGCCGCAGGGACAACGGCTGCAGCGACCTCACCTTTTGCTTCCAGGGCGAGCTGGCGCAGCGCATTGCAGATGTATTCAAAGCTGGCGGCATCAGGCTCTGCCGAACTTTTATAGGCGTCCAGCTGTTCCTGCATAATATCTTTGGTTTCCAAAAACAGGTTGATAATGTCGGTATTGAGCTGCATCTCACCGCGTCGTGCTTCATCAAGCAGGTTTTCCATTAAATGGGTCGTTTCCTGCAGGATGGTAAATCCAAACGTTCCGGCTCCGCCTTTAATAGAATGCGCCGCGCGGAAGATGGCATTGAGCTGCTCGGAGTCCGGTGCTTCGGGCACCAGATCGAGCAAATGTTGCTCCATATCCGCCAACAGTTCGTCGGCTTCATCGAAGAATGTCTGGTAAAAATCGCTAATATCCATGCTCACGCTATCACCTCGGATTGGCTGGTGGCGATGTTGGAACGGCAGCCGCAGGGACGGCCCCAGGCTGTTTTAAATCGTCCAGTGACTCATTCTGACTTTCGGCGTTTTCGTGCAGGATGGCCTGCTCCGCCTGCTGGTTCAGCACTAAAAGACTGATACGACGGTTGATGGCGTCATCCGGCCCGCGGTCGGAGACCCGCATGGTTGCTGCCATGCCGACCACGCGCAGTACCTTGCCATCATCAAGCCCACCTGCCACCAGCTCGCGACGCGAGGCGTTGGCACGATCGGCAGAAAGCTCCCAGTTGCTGTATCCCTTCTCCCCACTGGCGTACGGGAAGTCATCCGTGTGGCCCGAAAGGCTGATTCGGTTAGGAATGCCGTTCAGCACCGGCGCAATGGCGCGTAAAATATCGCGCATGTACGGCTCAACTTCCGCACTCCCGGTTTTAAACATCGGGCGGTTCTGGCTGTCGATAATCTGAATACGCAGCCCTTCCTGGACCAGATCGATTTTCAGGTGCGGCCGCAGCGCGCGCAGTTTAGGATCTGCTTCAATCAGCTGGTCGAGATCGCCACGCAGTTTTTTCAGACGCGCCTGCTCCATCTTGCGTTTCAGCTCGTCGATGTTCGGCTCTTTTTTCACCTCACCCTTCTGCTGGGTGTAATCATCGCCGCCGCCAGGGATCGGGCTTTCGCTGTTAGAGATACGCGGCCCACCAGTCACCGCCGTCGCCAGCGGGGTACGGAAATATTCGGCAATCTGGATAAGCTCCTTCGGGCTGGAGATGGAGATCAGCCACATCACCAGAAAGAACGCCATCATTGCGGTCATAAAGTCGGCGTACGCGATTTTCCAGGAGCCGTGGGAACCGTGCCCACCGCCCTTGTGCTTGCGTTTTTTGACGATGACGATCGGATGGGACTGGTTTTTCATGCGTCCTCAGTTGTCGTCTGTTGGTTTGGGTTTTTCACCGCGCGCACGTGTTCTTCAAGCTCGATAAACGACGGACGCTCGCTGGAGTAAAGCGTTTTACGGCCAAATTCAACCGCGATCGGTGGCGCGTAACCGTTGAGGTTAGAGAGCAGCGTGATCTTCACGCACTGCATCATTTTGGTGGTTTCCGCGCTTTTCTGGCGCAGCACGCTTGCCAGCGGAGAGATAAAACCATAAGCCAGCAAAATACCGAGGAAGGTGCCCACCATCGCGTGGGCAATCAGCGCGCCCAGTTCAGCCGCCGGGCGGTCCGCCGAGGCCAGGGCGTGTACCACCCCCATGACCGCCGCCACGATACCAAACGCCGGAAGGGAGTCGCCAACCAGCGCCAGGCTATTGGCCGGCACTTCAGATTCGCTTTCGTGGGTTTCGATCTCTTCGTCCATCAGCGCTTCAATTTCGAAGGTATTCATATTGCCGCTGATGATGAGACGCAGGTAATCGACGATGAAATCCAGCATCATGGCGTCCGCCAGAATGCGCGGATAGCTGGCAAAAATTTCGCTCTCTTTCGGGTTTTCGATATCCCGTTCAAGCGAGAACATCCCCTGCTGACGCGACTTCGCCATCAGGCGATAGAGCAGCGCCAGCAGATCCATATACATGCTTTTGGTGTATTTCGAGCGACGGAAAAGCAATGGAATTGCCTTCAACGTGCCCTTGATCGATTTACCGTTGTTGCCAACGATAAAAGCCCCTACCCCTGCGCCGCCGATGATAATAAGTTCAGCCGGTTGATAGAGTGCTCCAAGGTGCCCGCCGGTCATCATGTAACCGCCGAAAACTGTACCGAGAACTACCAGGTAACCTAATAAGATAAGCACGACATCATCCTTCCGCTAGTGACTATGGCAAGGACGTCCAGCTCGCAGCGTTTACCGTTTGCGGGGTAAAAAAAAGCAGCGGTAATGACTTACCGCTGCTGGAATCTTGCCCACACGTTCGGGTTAAACAGCTTGTTCGATCTGTTCATCCAGCAGTTGTGGAATAATATCGGCAGCATCCCGGGAAAGTTTACGTCTTTTTACTGCGCGGGACGGCGGCTGACATAAACTACAGGCGAAGCTGCCTGCAGGCTGATGAGCATGGGTAATAAAATTGCCGTCGCAGCAATTGCAGCGCGACAGTTCAAGCATTCCGCTCTCAACAAAACGCACCAGCGTCCATGCGCGGGTCAGCGCCAGCAGAGGGCCTTCTTCCTGCTGTGGGCATTGTTCAAGGTAAAGTTTGTACGCTTTGATCACGGCGTCTACGCCGCTACACAAACCGGTTTTGAGAAGATACTGCCAGGCATTACAGAACATGGAAGCGTGGATGTTCTGCTCCCAGGTCATAAACCAGTCCGTAGAAAACGGCAGCATGCCTTTCGGCGGGGGACTACCGCGTAACTCTTTATACAGTTTGATGAGGCGACCACGGCTCAGCTGAGTCTCGCTTTCCAGCATTTGTAAACGAGCACCCAGCGTAATCAGCTCCATGGCCAGCTGTATGTCACGCGCTTCCTGAACAATGCTTTTTTCGCTCATTGCTAGGCCCTTTTCTTACGGGCTGCGTCATCAGGCTGACTGATGTCGCTAAGCAAGCGAGTGGAGAGCAGGATACCGGTATGGATCTGTTGCAGATCGTCCACGCGGGATTCCTGCGTCAGACGCGTTATCGTCTGCGGATTATCAAAACGGAACTGGCACACCAGTTGATTCGTTTCCGCCAGTTTTACCATCTGCGGGAGGGTTAATCCACCCAGCATGGTTGCCATTTCTTCGTTAATACCCAGACGAAACATCGCGGACGCTTTGTCCTGACTAATTAAACGCTGCGCGAGCAGTAAATATGACAAATTGATGTCATAGATATGTTTTAGCAACTCGGATGTATGCATTGTTCCCATCCCGAATAACCAACTATTATTTTTATGCGGAAAGACCGCACCCCGTGATGTCGCCGGGAAATCACCCGGTATAAAAAAGAAAAGGCTAAATGCATAGTTGAATCTAGGTTTGTATTCATCCAAACGCGCAAGGGATGCAACGCGGTTACATCTCTTACAGGTTTTATCATTTCTTACAAATAACTAAGATTTTTCCTAATTCGACGCAAACTCTACTCGCCAGATTTGACACATACAATGCAGCCACCCTCAAATTTAAAAAAAATGTGATCCACGTCACACAATTTAAGTGAATGTTACCCATAAATCCATCAGTATGACTTCTAATTTGCTCATTTTTTAAGCAATCAGCACTGTTTTGTATTCTTAATCGACGAATACTCATGCATAAGCTTGAGAATAAGTGGCACGCAATGTGCTTTTACCCGTGCGTGCAGTATCAGCAATCGTTTACATCACGTATGCGTCAGGGACACATTTTGATTACTTCGATAAAACATAGAGTTATGCATTTCTGGCAATAAAATTGTTTCATTGCGTGATCATTCGAAATGCGTTTATAACTTGTTAGAATGATTTAATAGCGAAAGCGAAGATTTGTGTGACTTACGTTAAGTTGTTAATTTTTTTCATTTAGGCGCATTTATCAGTTATTCTTCTTATAAGAATAATTAATGAATAATTATGATAAGCTTCACACTAATGTCGTATTCAAGTCTTGCGAAACCAGGAAATTCGCGGTAATGGTGATGAAACGCTGTCTGTCAGACATCTAAGGAGTGCGCCATGAGTTACTCCCATCTTCTTGTTTCTGTTGCCGTTTCCCCCGAAAGCCACCAGCTTGTCGCCCGGGCCGTATCCATCGCCCGGCCGCATAATGCGCGCATCAGCCTCATTACCCTCGCGGCCGAGCCCGAGATGTACAATCAACTGGCGGCCCCGATGCTGGAAGATATTCGTGAGGTTTTGCAGGAGGAAACGCAGCAGTTTCTGCGAGAGCTTGTCGAAAAAGCAGAGTACCCCATTGATGAAACCGTTATTGCGACGGGGGAACTGAATGCCCATATTCTTGATATGTGCCGCAAGCAGAATATTGATTTAGTGATTTGCGGGAACCATAACCACAGCTTTATATCGAGGGCTACCTGCGCGGCAAAATCTATTATCGCCTCAAGCCAAGTTGACGTGCTGTTAGTGCCGCTTGGGGGGGCTTAACCCCCCCAGAGGAATATCAGGCGAGTTTAGGGAAGGTCGCGATCTTTTTTTGCAGATCGCCTTCGTGACTTTGCGGGGCTATTTCGCGTAGATCCTGAATAAAACGCGCCTGCCAGTGATTTATATCGTTATTCCGGATCGTCTCCATCATTTCGGCATGGCGGGAAATTCGCTCCGTCAGCGGCATGGTCAGCGCGCGGTTGAGGGCATTTGCCACATCATCCCGATCGTAAGGGTTAACGAGCAGCGCTGAGGTCAGTTCGTTCGCTGCCCCTGCAAACTGGGAAAGCACCAGCACGCCCGGATCCGCCGGGTCCTGAGCCGCCACGTACTCTTTTGCCACCAGGTTCATCCCGTCGCGCAGCGGCGTAACCAGGCCAACGTCGGCGTAGCGGAAAACCTTCATCAGGATCTTACGGTCAAAATGCTGATTCAGATAAAAGAGCGGCGTCCAGCCCAGCTGGCCGTAGCGCCCGTTGATGCGCCCCGCTTCTGTCTCCAGCTGATGACGAATATCCTGATAGGCCTGCACTTCCCCGCGCGACGTTGGCGCGATCTGGGTATAGCGGATTTTACCGTGGTGCTGAGGGTATTTATCCAGCAGCGTTTCATACGCCAGGAAGCGTTCCGGCAACCCTTTGGAATAATCCAGACGCTCTACCGAGAAGATATTCTTCACGTGCTTGAGTTCATTCTTAAGCTGGGCCAGCTTCGGCGGCAGCGGGCCCGAGGCCTGTTCCGCAATTTCGTCGGGTTCAATACCAATCGGATAGACCTCGGTATGGAAGGTTTTGCCCCACGCCGTATGGGTTTTGCCGCCGTTGGTTACCAGGCGCGTTTTGCCTGACACGGAGTCCAGGAACGCGAGACGGTCATTTTCGGTCTGGAAGCCCAGCAGGTCATAATCACACAGCGCCTCCAGCAGTTCTTCATGCGGCGGCAGCGCGGTGAAAATTTCCGGCGTCGGGAACGGAATGTGCAGGAAGAAGCCAATCCGGTTATTGACTCCCCTTTTACGCAGCTCTCTGGCGAAGGGGAGCAGATGATAATCGTGGATCCATAAAATATCGTCTTCCTCTATTAAAGGCAGCAGTTTATCCGCCAGCAGCGCGTTCACCCGCGAGTAGCCCTCGAAGGATTCACGCTGGAATTTCACCAGGTCAAGACGATAGTGAAACGCAGGCCACAGGACCGCGTTGGAGAACTGCGAGTAATACTCGTCATAGTCTTTCTCTTTGAGCGCAAATGATGCCCACGTAATGTTCCCGCGCGTCACCTTTTTAAGCGGTTTCTCTTGTTCATTGATTTCACCGCTCCAGCCAAACCACAGCCCGCCAGCAGCTTTTAAGGCACCTAATACCCCTACCGCCAGGCCACCTGCACTGGCTTTTTTATCATCAGGCGGTGCAATTCGGTTAGAGACGACGACTAAGCGACCCATAATGGTTTCCCCCTTTGTTTTGCGCTATTTGTTGTTGTTGCTGGTTAGCGATATCAGAAATCCACTGCCAGACGGCCTCGACATTCGCCAGACGCCATTCAGCGACAGTGTCACCAGGCCCTACCTTGACGGCGATCCCTCCGGCCTGTTTCACCACGCGAAAACCGGCCTCATCGGTCAGGTCATCGCCAAAAAATACCGGTGTACGTCCCTTAAATGGCGGTTCCGCCATAAACGCCGCAATAGCGGCCCCCTTATTGATGCCCTCAGGTTTTATCTCAACGACGCACTTCCCCGGCTGCAGCGCGAGCTGCGGATGTGCATCGGCCACGCTGCGGGCAATCGCAAAGATCGCCGCTTCGTGATGCGGAGCCTGCCGATAGTGCAAGGCGAACGCCATGCCTTTCGCTTCCAGTTCCGTGCCCGGGAGCGACGCCAGCGCCGAGGAGAGTTCAGTATGTAACGCCTGAATTAAGGTATCGGGGAGTGATACAACATGCAGTTGATCATGGATATCGCGGCGCTCCGCTCCGTGTACACCGGCCAGCGGAAAGTGGTAAGGACTGGCGAGCACGTCCAGCTCGGCCATTGAGCGCCCTGAAATCAATGCCAATGCGCCCTCGTTCAGTCGAGAGAGCTGCTGCAAATTCTCTAGCACCGTATCCGGTACGACCACGTCGTCAGGATGCGGCTGGATCCCGGCGAGCGTCCCGTCGAGGTCAAAAAAGAAAGCATATTTTCCGGGCAGTACAGGCGGTGCGGTTAACAAGTCAGCCACCCTAATCCTCCTTACGGTTTACGAGAGGTAAACGCCTTTACCTCTTTCATAGCCATGTAAGTATAGACAGTGTGATGGGCCTCGCCATTTGACAACCGCCCCGCCAGCAAAACTGGCGAGGCGGTTCAGAGGTCAACTATGGTTATTAGTTGAGCAATAAAAAGTCAGCGCTGGGGTTACGCGGTACGCTTCGCTTTTTGCTTGTAACGGTCGAAAATCACGGCTGCCAGCAGGATCAGGCCGCGCACGACGTACTGAGAGAACGGCGAAATATTCAACAGGTTCATGGCGTTTTCCACCGTGCCCAAAATCAGGATACCGGCCACCACATATGAGATTTTTCCGATGCCTCCCTTGAGGGAAACGCCCCCTAAAACGCACGCCGAGATGACGATCAGCTCATAACCGATAGACGTCATTGGCTGGCCGCTGGTCATACGCGACGCCAGAATAATCCCCGCCGCGGCGGAGACCAGCCCGGAGAGCACGAAGATAATAATCTTGGTGCGTACAACCGGCACCCCTGCCAGACGGGCCGCTTCTTCATTGCCGCCGATCGCCAGCGTATTACGGCCAAAGGTGGTGCGGTTCAGCAGGAAGCCGAACAGGATCAGGCAGGCCACGGTGAGCCAGATAGGCGCAGGCAGGCCCAGCCAGTTGGCGTAGCCCAGCGTAAAGAAGCGCTCGTCTTCAATCCCTACCGCTTTACCGTCGGAGATGATATAGGCCAGACCGCGGACTATCTGCATCGTTGCAAGCGTGGTAATCAGGGCATTAATCTTCAGGCGTGCGATAACAAAACCGTTCACCAGACCGCTGATCACGCCGAGCAACAGACCGGCAAAAACGCCAATCCACAGGCTTTCCGTCATGTTGATCACCACCGCCGTGGTGACGCCCGCGCAGGCGATAACCGAGGCCACCGACAGGTCGAAATCACCGGAGGCCAGACAGAAGAGCATGCCGCAGGCCACCATGCCGGACATGGAAATCGCCAGTCCCAGCCCTTTCATATTAATGAAGGTGGCAAAATTAGGGACGAAGATTGCACAGGCGATGAAGAGTGCGGCAAAGACCACCAGCATGCCGTACTGATCCCAGATACGTCCAAAACTAAAAGCCGACTTCGGCGCTCCGGATGTAGTAACAGAGGACATCATTAACTCCTTACTCAGGCGACAGCCTGGCTGACTTTAGGCATGGCGAGGTTCAACGCCTGTTGTTCATTCGCCTGTTCATGAAGTAATTCACCGGCGATTTCGCCTTCGCGCATCACTACAATGCGGTCAGCAACGCCAAGCACCTCAGGCAGATCGCTGGAGGCGAACAGCACCGCCACGCCGCGTTTTGCCAGTTCATATATCACGTTGTAAATCTCGTGTTTTGCGCCCACATCGATACCGCGCGTCGGCTCGTCCAGCAAAATGACCTTCATATCCTCCGACAGCCAGCGGCCTAAAATGGCCTTCTGCTGGTTTCCTCCTGACAGATTCATAATCAGCTGTTCCGGTCCCGGCGTTTTGATATTCAGCGAGCGAATATGATGGTCGGCGTTGCTCGACTCCCAGCCGTCGTTAATCAGGCAACCCGCGCGGATAAATTTACGCCGGGCGGAAATGTTGATGTTGTCGCGCACCGAATGCACCGGAATGATCCCCTCCGCCTTGCGGTCTTCCGGGCAGAGCATCATCCCGGCCCTGATGGCGTGAGCGGGTTTCTGGATATCCACCTGCTCGCCGTCAATGGAGACCTGCCCTGTGGTAATGCGTGTACCGCCGAACAGCCCTTTCATCAGCTCGCTGCGCCCCGCCCCAACAAGGCCAAACAGACCGACGATCTCACCGCTGCGTACGGATAACGAAACCGGCGTTCGCACGCCCGGCGCTTTGACGTTGTCCAGACGCAGGCGCTCGGGGCCGTACTCGCGTGGTTTCCAGTGATAGATATCGCCCAGATCGCGCCCGACCATCGCCTGAACAAGCTGGTCATGGTTAACCTGCTGCATATCGGTAAAGGTGCGCACATAGCGCCCATCCTTAAATACGGTGATGGCATCGCTCAGGGCAAATATCTCCTCCATGCGGTGCGACACGTACAAAATGGTGCGGCCTTCCTGCCGCAGCTCGCGGATCACGCGGAACAGGTTTTCGATTTCACGCGCGGAAAGCGAACTGGTAGGTTCATCAAAGGCAATAACCCTGGCGTTACGCGCCAGCGCCTTGGCAATTTCAACCATCTGCCACTGGCCGATGGAGAGGTATTTCAACGGGGTCTGGGGATCGACGTCCAGACCAAGATGCTTAAGCTGCAGCCCCGCTTCATAATTAAGTAGCGAACGATTCACCACGCCGCTTTTGTGCGGAAGCTGGCCTAAATAGATGTTTTCGGCCACGGTCATCTCAGGGATGAGGTGCAGTTCCTGATAGATAATGGCGACACCGGCGTTGAGCGCCGCCGTGGTATCGGCAAAGGCCACCTCTTCACCGCGAATGGCCAACGTGCCGGTTGTTGGCGCGTAGTTGCCGCTGAGGATTTTTAGCAGCGTGGATTTCCCCGCTCCGTTTTCCCCCATCAGGGCATGAACCTGGCCGGCATAGCAGTCGAAGCTGATATCGGTCAGCGCGTTAACACCGGGAAACGTTTTCCCGATGCCGCGAAAAGAGAGATACGGATTAGACTGTTGCATAACGACTCCGTGATTCCTGTAGTGTGTACGTCTGGCCCCCTACGGCGAGTAAGGGGCACAATCACAGCGTATTACTTACCGCCCAGTCCCTTTTTCGCCAGTTCCTCTTTGAAGTTGTCGCGGGTAATCAGCACCACGTCGGTCACTTCGGTAAATTTCGGCGGTTCAGCCCCTTTGGTTACCCAGTTGTAGAGCATTTCGCTGGATTTGTAGCCGTGAACGTCCGGGCTTGGCAGCAGAGAGCCGTAGAAGCCGGTGGCCTGAGCTTTGGACAGCTCGCTCACCGCATCCACGCCGTTGATGCCGATCCCGATAACGTCAGGCGCCTTGAAGCCCTGACCTTCCGTCGCGCGCACGCCGCCCAGCACGGTGTTGTCGTTCATGCCGACCACCAGCCAGTGCTTCACTTCCGGGTGCTGGACCAGCATAGAGTTCGCCGCGTCAAAGGCGCCCGGGATGTCGTTAGATTTGGTTGGCACTTTATAGATCTGTTTTTCAGGGAAGCCAGCCGCTTTCAGCGCGTCCATTGATCCGGTCGTACGACGTCGCGCCGTGTCCAGCTCGTCTGCGGTGATGGCCATGACGGCGGTCTCTTTCACATCCCAGCCGCGTTTCTGCATCTCTTTATAAAGCTCCTGCCCCTGACGTTCACCGATTTTGGTCGCCGCCATCATGACCAGCGGAACGCTGTCCATCGGTTTGCCTTTGGCGTTAACGAACTGATCGTCAACCGCAATAACCTTCATGTCGTAACCGCGGGCTTTCGCCGCAATTGCCGATCCGAGTTTTGGATCCGGAGTGCAGATAACAAAGCCTTTCGCGCCGCTGGCCGCCAGGCTGTCGATGGCGTTCAGGGTTTTTTCACCGTCCGGCACGGCGATTTTAATCACTTCAAAACCTAAATCTTTTCCGGCTTTATCAGCGAATTTCCATTCGGTCTGGAACCAGGGTTCTTCCGGCTGTTTTACCAAAAAACCGAGTTTTAAATTCTCAGCGATAGCGGATTGTGACATAACGGCAGCCAGACCGATGGCCGCCAGCGCTTTAGTAAATTTGTGCATGGTAAACTCCAGCTTTAGCATTCTTTTCTGTAGGGAAGATTTGCGTGCTTCTTATTTAATCGGACTTAAAACAAGGCATTAGCGCTTACCTCGTCATAAGCGTTATTGCTGGTGATAGTTTTAGCGGGAAATTAATCATCCATAAGAGAGCCCCATCACACCGCAGAATTACAGTAATTGCGTACATAAATTCAGCGAAAAATGACATAAAAAAGGCAGGAATTGTCTGACAAATGAAAGCAGGATAAGCAGAATTATCCATAAGATTAGCTAAGAAATCCCTGATGCCTTACGGCGGATGTCGCTGCAGCTCTCCCCTGACGGGGATCCATGCTTTTTATCAAAAAAACGAACGCGTCATGAAAAGGCGTTATTCCGCTAAAATTGACTTAGCGCAAATTCAGCAACGCATCATATATTTGAAATGAATAATCTGTATTTATTTTTCTTACAGAGCATTATTCCGGCTAAATGTTCACGAAAGTAAATCAGTATCCATCGAAAGACACTTAGCCTTTAATATCAACAGGTTAATAAAATTTCATTTGGTAGCTATATATTTGTATTTTTGTACTATATTAAACTTTGTAATGTATGGTAAACACAGCCCAATTAAGAGTTTTCTTAATCATAAGACAAAGGTATGCTTATTTATATCGAACACAGGAAGTGAATTTTCGATCGATTTTAGTCACTGCAAAAATTGCAATTCTGTTTTTCTTCGTATTTGCCTGGCTGTCAGGTTAAGCAGCGGACATCACGTCCCACAGTCTATAAGGATATGAGTATGGCTACCCAAACGATGATGCAAAAACTTAACGCGCAGATGAACCTTGAGTTCTACGCCTCGAACCTGCACCTTCACTTAAGTGCATGGTGTTCTGAAAAAAGTCTCACGGGCTCTGCCACGTTCTTTCGTTCACAGGCACAAAGCAACGTCACCCATATGATGCGCGTCTTTAACTTCCTGAAGGCCGCGGGGGCTAACCCGGTTGTTAAAGCCCTTGATGGGATCAATGAAAATTACTCTTCTCTGGAAGAACTGTTCCAGAAAACGCTGGAAGAGCATGAGCAGCGCTGTACGACGCTCAACAAGCTGGCCGATGAAGCCAGAGCACAGCATGACATCATCACTCTTAAATTTTTACGCGATATGGATAAAGAACAGCAGCAGGACGGTATGCTGCTGAAAACGCTGGCGGATGAGATCCACAATGCGCGCCAGGCCGGTTTACGCCCGGAGCAAGCCGACCGCCACCTGCTCGATCTTGTGACGGTGCAGCACCACTAAGCGTTTAACCTGCCTTGGCCCTGGTTCAGGGAGGCAGGTTCCTTCTTATCTCCCCAACCCTCTGCTTTTGCTGAAATTTAACAAATCAGATCTCGCTCTCAATGATTAACCTTACAAAATGTAATGATTTATTTAATTACATAATCATTGACGAGGGAAAAGCATGATCACCATTGAGTTTGTTGTCATTCTCCTCTGCCTGCTGACGGGAACACGTTTCGGCGGCATGGGGCTTGGGTTAATCAGCGGTATTGGCCTTTTTATTTTGTGTTTTGTCTTTGGGCTCCAGCCCGGCAAGCCTCCGGTTGACGTCATGTTAACCATTCTCGCGGTGATAGGCTGTGCCGCTACCCTGCAGACCGCGGGTGGCCTCAACGTCATGATGCAGTTTGCTGAACGCCTGCTGCGCAAACACCCGCAGCACATCACGCTTCTCGCCCCTTTTACCACCTGGATGCTGACCTTTCTGTGCGGCACCGGGCACGTGGTCTACACCATGTTCCCCATCATTGCGGATATCGCCCTGAAAAAAGGGATCCGCCCGGAACGCCCAATGGCGGTGGCATCGGTGGCATCCCAGATGGCGATCACCGCGTCTCCGGTTTCCGTCGCCGTTGTGTCGCTGGTCTCCATCCTGGCCGCACAGCATGGGATTGGGCACGCGTGGGGGATCCTGGAAATCCTCGCCGTATCGGTTCCCGCTTCGCTTTTCGGCGTCGCGATCGCGGCCCTGTGGAGTTTACGTCGGGGGAAAGATTTAGCTGATGACGGGGAGTTTCAGGAGAAACTGAAAGATCCCAAACAGCGCGAGTTTATCTATGGCGGCACGGAGACGTTAATGAACCAGCGTTTTCCGAAGCAGGCCTACTGGTCGACATGGATTTTCTTTGCCGGTATTGCGGTGGTAGTCCTGCTCGGGGCTTTCCCCGAACTGCGCCCGGCCTTCGAGTTGAAAGGTAAAATGACGGCCCTGTCGATGAACCTCGTCATTCAGATGATGATGCTCATCGCCGGTGCCGTGATGCTGATGGCCTGCAAGGTCAATGCCTCAGCCATCTCAAACGGTGCGGTATTCAAGGCCGGTATGGTGGCGATCTTCTCGGTGTTCGGGGTGGCGTGGATGAGCGATACCTTTTTCCAGGCGCATCTCGATGAGTTAAAGCTGGCACTGGAAGGGGTGGTGAAAAGCCATCCGTGGACGTATGCCATCGTGCTTTTCCTGGTGTCGAAGCTGGTAAACAGCCAGGCGGCGGCCCTGACGGCCGTGGCGCCGATGGGATTGATGTTGGGCATCGATCCAAAAATGCTGATCGCCTTCTTCCCGGCGTCCTACGGCTATTTTGTTCTGCCGACCTACCCGAGTGATTTAGCCTGCATCGGCTTTGACCGCTCGGGAACAACCCGCATCGGCAAATTCATCATTAACCACAGCTTTATTCTGCCCGGGCTAATTGGCGTGAGCTGCGCCTGCGCGGCGAGCTACCTGCTGGTCCAGACCTTCTTTTAACGTTTTCAACGGGCGACACACGCGGTCGCCCGTTCGCGTTTTAATGAGACTCGCCCTGCGGCGTAAAGCGCAGTTCAATCAGCGCGATGGCTTTCTGGATCGCGCGAAGCGTCACCGGGTCGGCAGCCGCGGGATGGCTGGCAAAATCGATGTTTTTCAGCTGCGTGGACATCTTCTCGCGCACTTCAACCGGTGCAATAACGTCCAGAACATCAAGAATTTGCTTGATAACCAGCTGACAGGCGACAACGTCAGAGACCAGTTCCTGATCGGCGCTCAGGTTTTGTGACATGGGGGTTTCTCCTTATTCAAAGGCCGCCATAGTATCAAAACGTGGCCCGTGACATCTGCCCTTCATTGCCGCAGGACACAAAAAAACCCGCCGAAGCAGGTTTTTTTTTATCAGAACATGGCGCCAGGCGGCACGTCTTTAAAAGTGCGGCAGTAATTGGCCCACATACTTTTCAGGATTTTGCGCAGTTTCATTGTGATGCTCCATTAACTTGTTATACAACTTTATTGTCAATGTGCCTATAATATGACCATCGTCACAAAAATCAATATTTTTGTGACACATATCACAATTTAAACTGCGCAGTGCGCATTAACCCACGATACTGCGAACAAAATCCTCGATCGCCTTATCCTGGCAATTTTCAAAGAAGCACTGCTGGAAACGCGGGCCGGAAACAGCGGTCTTCACCAGCTCAGGATCGATGGCGCGCAGCGAGTCAAGATAGTTATCTTTTACCACGGCCGCTTTTACCTGGTTCAGAATACCGGCGTTACGCACCTGCGGCTCTTTACGCTCTGGAGGATAACCTTCCCCTTTTCGGCCGGTAAACGCCTTTTCAAAGATAAAGCGAACGTTTAGCTCCGCTCCCCAGCCAAACCCTTTGGCAAAAGGCAGAGAGAGCGCATTGCCGTTATTGATTTGCGCGAAGAGAAACGCGTCTGCGGGATCGATGCAGTAGCCGCAAATCACGCCAGGGTGGATGTTTAACGACATCAGCGCCCCCTGCCCGGTGCCGCAGCCGGTGACCACAAAATCCACCGCTTTCGCATTCAGCAAAATGCTCGCCATAATACCCAGGTGGATGTAGGTCAGGTGATGATCGTTTTCGTCGCTCATACCCACGTTGTAAACCGGGAACCCTTTTTCATCGGCTACCGTTTTCAGCTCTTTTAATATGACTGGGTTTTTAGCCGCCTGGCTGTTTTCCATCATCAGTGCAATTTTCATCGTGTCTCTCCAGAATGCGCTGCGGGCGCTCCCCGCCATGGATACCTGTTCCCGTTCATTCTGGCATCAAATAAACAGACTTTCAAAGTAAATGAAATGGAGTTTTAAAAATCCAATGCACGCTCACAATTTTGTGAAGGGGAGGATCTACGTCGTCCGTTGCAAAGAGTGAGGGTAGATCGTCCGGCTATTCCTGGCATTGCAGCGGGCATCTGCGGGTACGATAACGTATTTCCATCCACTCAGAGCGAACCATGAAAAGAGCCATCGTAGCCGCTACAGTCCTGCTGCTCGCGGGATGCAGCGTTAAACGCCAGGCGGAAATCAGCAGCCTCGACGCGCCGAACGGCATTGTCCGCCTCGACTATGGCCAGGCCGTGCTGCAAAACGCCTGGTCCGATGAATATGTTAATAACGGTACCGCGGTAAAAGCCTGTCAGAACATGGGCTATGCCACCGCCTCTGCCTACGGGCAACCGGTCAAAACCTGTACCCTGACAAGCGGCTCTTTATGCCTGAACGAGAGCGTTACTATCCAGTATAAGTGCATGGGGTATGCCGTTAACCCTAAGGCAAATAATCCCTGGTATTAATCAAAGCTGCCAGCGTTTGCTGGCGCTTTATTTAACTAAGAACAAAAATAATTCGCATTAATAAAATAAATATCGCCAATGCGTTTTATTCCCATTCGTATTTTAAACGAACAAATATTTAATTTTACGTTTTGCAAATAATTAAATAACAAATTATAGTGTCGCTCATTATGAACCCGTAATAATAATCCGGAGCGCCACCATGCTGAAAACTGAAATGATCGACAAGCTCAATGCACAAATGAACCTTGAGCTCTATTCATCCCTTCTCTACCAGCAGATGAGCGCCTGGTGCAGCTATCACAGCTTTGAAGGTGCGGCCGCGTTTCTGCGTCGTCACGCCCAGGAAGAGATGACCCACATGCAGCGCCTGTTTGATTATCTGACCGATACGGGCAGCCTGCCGCGCATCGAGAACGTGGCATCGCCTTTTGCTGAATATAATTCTCTCGACGAACTGTTCCGCGCCACCTACGAGCACGAACAACTGATCACCCAGAAAATTAACGAACTGGTTCATGCGGCAATGATCGGCCAGGATTATCCAACCTTTAATTTCCTGCAGTGGTACGTTGCGGAACAACACGAAGAAGAGAAGCTGTTTAAATCCGTGCTGGATAAATTATCCCTGGTAGGTAAATCCGGCGAAGGACTTTACTTTATTGATAAAGAACTGTCGACTCTCGATACGCAGAATTAATATCAGCGCGGTGCCGGTTTCCGGCGCCGCGTTAATTTACCTTTCCCGTGCATTAAAACACGCATTTTATTCCCCGTACGCCTTATTTACGTCACGCCTGACCGTCGCGCCACTCAGGATGGGCAGTAGCGCAGTACGTAAACCTTTCATTACACGTCTTGTAACGGTGGTTTGACGAATTACCGCTTTTGCCTTACTCTGCGCCGCAGATTTTGTTGCGGTTAAGCGTCGTTGTAGAGGAAAGCGTGAAGAACAGAACCCTGGGAAGTATTTTTATCGTCGCCGGAACGACGATTGGCGCAGGAATGCTGGCAATGCCTCTGGCTGCCGCGGGAGTGGGATTTGGGATGACCCTGCTGCTGCTTGGCACGCTCTGGGCATTAATGTGCTATACCGCACTGCTGCTGCTTGAGGTTTACCAGCATGTGCCCGCCGATACCGGGCTGGGTTCGCTGGCGGCGCGCTACCTGGGACGCTACGGCCAGTGGATCACCGGCTTTAGCATGATGTTCCTGATGTATGCCCTCACGGCCGCGTATATCAGCGGTGCCGGGGAGCTAATCGCCTCCAGCGTCAACGACTGGTTTGGCTCTGACATTACCCCTGCAACGGGGGCTATCTTCTTTGCGCTTATTGGCGGCGGCGTGGTCTGCGTGGGCACATCGCTGGTCGATCTCTTTAACCGTTTTCTGTTCAGCGCCAAAATTCTGTTTCTGGTTGTCATGCTGGCGCTGCTGGCACCACACGTGCACAAGGTGAACCTGCTGACGCTGCCGCTGGAGCAAGGGCTGGCGCTTTCCGCCATCCCGGTCATTTTCACCTCGTTTGGCTTCCACGGCAGCGTGCCGAGCATCGTCAGCTATATGAACGGTGATGTCCGCAAGCTGCGTCGTGTGTTTGTTATCGGCAGCGCCATTCCGCTGATCGCCTACATTTTCTGGCAGCTGGTGACGCTGGGTAGCATTGACTCTTCAACCTTCGTCGGGCTGATGGCGCAGCACGCTGGCCTGAACGGTTTTCTGTTGTCGCTGCGCGAGGTGGTCACCTCGCCGCACGTGGAGCTGGCGGTTCACCTGTTTGCCGACCTGGCGCTCGCGACCTCGTTCCTGGGCGTAGCGCTCGGCCTGTTCGATTACCTGGCCGACCTGTTCCAGCGTCGCAATACTGCCGCCGGGCGGTTACAGACCGGAGCCATTACCTTCCTGCCGCCGCTGGCGTTTGCGCTGTTTTACCCTCGCGGGTTTGTGATGGCGCTGGGCTACGCGGGGGTGGCGCTCTCTGTCCTGGCCCTGCTGCTCCCTTCCCTGCTGGCGTGGAAAAGCCGTCAGCAGCATCCTCAGCAAGGATATCGCGTCGCGGGAGGAAAACCGCTGCTGTGCGTTGTGTTTGGCTGCGGGGTAATGATTATTCTGGTGCAGGTGTTGATTGCCGCCGGGATGCTGCCGGAAGTGGGTTAAAGATAAAAGGGGCTATCATCAGCCCCTTTTTTTATCAGTGCAGGCAGCAGCTCTTAAACTTCTTCCCGCTGCCGCAAGGACACGGATCGTTACGCCCCACTTTCGTGCCGTTCACGACAGGCTTCTTCGCTTCCGGCTGCTGCGGGTTCTCCACCCAGTAGTTGTATAAGCGCAGGGCCGCAGGCTGGATGCTCTCGATGCTGGCGATATACTCCTCTTCGGACAGTTCATCCAGCTTCTCGCTGTTCTCTTCCGTTCCGTGCAGGGCAATCACGTCGAGATCGGCCTTCAGGGCTTCCGGCAAGGCTGACCAGTCCGTCAGCGCCACGCCACGCATATAGCCATAGCACCACTCTTCGACCACGGTGTAACTCTCACCGTCAACGTCGTTATAGCCGAACAGCGGCTCAAACTGATCCGGATATTCACTCAGGCGCTCGGCAATGTCGTTCATATGCTTAAAGCAGAGATCGATAAAACGGTTCATCTCGCGATCGTTTTTCCAGCGCGGGATGTACTTCTCCCCGCCCCACACCGCCACCAGCCAGGCATCTGGCTCAACGACAACAGGGCCGGAAAGCACTGCAGTAAGCATGCCGTCCAGTTCGGACACGTCAATCACGGACGCATCGTCATGACCGTAAGACATTAATGTCTCTTCCAGCCACGCCATTTCGCTTTCATTTAATGGACCTTCCGTCATCGCGGACACTCCTGATAAAAAAGGAAAGGATCCTACCACAGATCGCACGCCTGCCCTGGCTGAAGTTTAGGTCTTTATTGCTGCAAAAGTGTGCAAATCGTGACCGTTGCACAACTTATGGGCTTTATTGTTAACGATGTGTGATCTCCGCTGTAAATTCTTCTCCTGGCTCAGGGCGGGATAAAGCGACGCTCTATACTCAAACATGTCATAACCTCGTCAAGGGGTTAACCATTCTGGCAACGTTTTTGCTTGCTGTTCTTCGCGCGACGCTGCGCATGGAAACCTCGCCGTATCACGCAGGATGCCGTTCGTTTAGTGCATTTTGTTCTTGCTCGTGTTTTTGGATTGGCTGCGCCCTGGGCGTTCAGGCTTACGCCGTGGTGCAAAAACCTCTTTGCTAAGGAACATAATAATGTCGCTGAAATTTATCAAAACGCCTGTTTCTCTTGTGCTGGCCGGTTGTCTGGTAACGGCATTTTCCGCCCGGGCAGATATCGTGATCGGTGTCGCCGGACCGTTCACGGGCCCTAATGCCACCTACGGCGATCAGTACTGGCACGGCGCAACGCAGGCCGCCGAAGACATTAACGCCGCAGGCGGTATTAACGGTGAGAAGATCAAACTGGTTCAGGGGGATGACGCCTGCGAGCCTAAGCAGGCGGTGGCCGTCGCCAACCGCTTAGTCGACCAGGATAAGGTCAACGCCGTGGTCGGCCATTTCTGCTCCTCTTCCACCATGCCCGCCTCCGAGGTGTATAGCGACGCGGGCATCATCGCTATTACTCCCGGCTCAACTAACCCGCAGATCACCGAACGCGGCATGAGCGACATGTTCCGCATGTGCGGCCGCGACGACCAGCAGGGTCAGGTCGCCAGCGACTTCATCATCGACAAGCTAAAAGCCAAACGCGTGGTCATCATTCACGATAAAGACACCTATGGACAAGGGCTGGCAGACGCCACCAAAGCGGCGCTGGCGAAGCGCGGGGTCAAGGATGTGATGTATGAAGGTTTATCCCGCGGTGAAAAAGACTTTAACGCGCTGGTGACGAAGATCGGCGCGCAAAAACCGGACGTGGTGTTCTTCGGTGGCTGTCACCCGGAAGCTGGCCCGCTGGTTCGCCAGATGCGTGAACAGGGGGTGCAGGCGAAATTCTTCTCCGGCGACTGCATTGTCAACGAAGAGATGGTGACGGCAGCGGGCGGCCCGCAATATACCAACGGCATTTACATGACCTTTGGTAAAGATCCGCGCCTGATCCCGGACGGTAAAGCGGTTATCGACAAATTCCGCGCCGGTAAATTCGAGCCGGAAGGTTATACCCTCTACTCCTATGCCTCCGTACAGGCCATTGCCGCAGCCTTCAAGGCCACCGGCGGCAAGGATTCCGCGAAAGCCAGCGAGTGGCTGAAAGCCAATTCCGTCGACACGGTGATGGGCAAAAAAGCCTGGGACAGCAAAGGCGACCTGAAAGTGTCTGACTACGTGGTTTACCAGTGGGACGACAAGGGAAAATATAAGGAAGTGCAGTAACGGGACGGAGTCACGCTCAACGTCGGCGGGCTTGCCCCGCCGGCGCGTAATAAACATCAGGCTGCGCGCCTCGCGCAGCCTATAAAACGAGCGCGCTAAGATGAGTACATTCTTCCTGCAGCAGTTAGTCAATGGCTTAACGCTGGGCTCCGTCTACGGCCTGATCGCCATCGGCTACACCATGGTGTACGGCATTATCGGGATGATCAATTTCGCCCACGGCGAAGTGTATATGATTTCCGCCTATCTCTGCGCCATTGGTCTGGCGCTGCTCTCTTTCTTCGGACTTGAGTCCTTCCCCCTGCTGATTCTGGGTACGCTGGTATTCACCATCGCGGTAACTGGCGTGTACGGCTGGACTATCGAGCGTATCGCCTACAGGCCGCTGCGCAACTCCACGCGCCTGGCGCCGCTTATCTCCGCCATCGGGATGTCGCTTATCCTGCAAAACTACGCCCAGCTGAGCCAGGGCCCGCGCCAGCAAGGGGTGCCGACCATGCTCGACGGCGTGATTCGACTGCATCTTGGCGACGGGTTCGTGCAGATAACCTACACCAAAGTGTTTATTCTGCTCGCCTCGTTTGCCGGCATGCTGTTGCTTACGTGGATAATCAACCATACCCGGCTGGGGCGGATGTGCCGCGCGGTACAGCAGGATCGCAAAATGGCCTCTATTCTGGGGATCAACACCGACCGGATTATCTCCCTGGTCTTTGTTATCGGCGCGGCGATGGCCGGCCTGGCGGGCGTACTCATCACCATGAATTACGGCACCTTTGATTTCTACGTCGGGTTTGTGATTGGCATTAAGGCCTTTACGGCGGCGGTGCTCGGCGGTATCGGTTCCCTGCCCGGCGCCATGCTCGGTGGCCTAATCCTTGGCGTCGCAGAAGCCCAGTTCTCGGGCATGGTGAACTCGGACTATAAAGATGTCTTCTCGTTTGGCCTGCTGGTCATGATCCTGATTTTCCGGCCCCAGGGTCTGCTCGGGCGCCCGGTTGTGGCCAAAGTGTGAGGAAGAGAATGATGACATCGCACGGTTTTTCTCTAAAGCGCTGCGTTCTGGACGCGATTTTTTCCGGGCTGATTGCGCTGATTATCTTCGGCCCGATTGCTGGCGTGGTGCTGGACGGGTACAGCTTTAACTTTGCCGGACAACGGCTGGCCTGGATGGTCGGCATTGTAATGCTGGGGCGTTTTCTCTTGAGCGCTTTTTTGGGTACCGCCGCGGGCGCTCGTTTCCAGGCGCGCTTCGAAGCCGATAACGCGGGCGTCTATGTTAGGTCTCCGGACTACAAAAGCCGCATGCGCTGGATTATTCCTCTGGTGATTGCGCTTGCGGTTTGCTTCCCGTTTGTCGCCACCAAGTATGTGCTGACCGTCGCCATTCTCGGGCTGATCTACGTGCTTCTCGGTCTGGGGCTGAACATCGTCGTGGGGCTGGCCGGCCTGCTGGACCTGGGGTACGTCGCCTTCTACGCGATTGGCGCGTACGGTCTGGCGCTGGGGTATCAGTATCTGGGGTTAGGCTTCTGGAGCATGCTGCCGCTAGCGGCAATCATGGCCGCCGCCGCCGGTGCCCTGCTCGGCTTTCCGGTACTGCGCATGCACGGCGACTATCTGGCGATCGTCACCCTCGGGTTCGGGGAGATCATTCGCCTGATCCTGAACAACTGGCTGACCTTCACGGGGGGGCCAAACGGCGTGTCAGCCCCTCCCCCCACCTTTTTCGGCCTGGAATTTGGACGACGCGCGAAAGAAGGCGGCGTGCCTTTTCACGAGTTTTTCCATCTGACCTACAACCCGAACATGAAGTTTATTTTTATCTACGCGGTACTGTTTCTGGTTGTGATGCTGGTGCTCTACGTCAAACACCGCCTGACGCGGATGCCGATTGGCCGGGCGTGGGAAGCCCTGCGAGAAGACGAAATTGCCTGCCGCTCGATGGGGTTGAATCACGTCCTGGTGAAGCTCTCCGCCTTTACGCTGGGCGCGTCGACCGCGGGGATTGCTGGGGTGTTCTTCGCAACCTATCAGGGGTTTGTGAATCCGACCTCCTTTACCTTCTTTGAATCCGCGCTGATCCTCGCCATCGTGGTGCTGGGCGGCATGGGCTCTACCCTTGGCGTGGTGCTGGCCGCCTTCGTGCTGACGGTAACGCCGGAGCTGCTGCGCAGTTTTGCGGAGTACCGCGTCCTGCTGTTTGGCATGCTGATGGTGGTGATGATGATCTGGCGTCCACGCGGCCTGATCCGCATTAACCGCAGCGGGTTTGCCGTGCGTAAGGGCGTGGCGCCATGAACGGGACGATATTGCGCGTGGAACATTTGATGATGCACTTCGGTGGGATTAAGGCGCTTAACGACGTTAATCTGGACGTGCAGCGCAGCTCCATTACCGCCCTTATCGGGCCAAACGGAGCGGGAAAAACAACCGTGTTTAACTGCCTGACGGGTTTCTATAAGGCCTCCGGCGGCAATATTTTATTTTCTACCCGCACTAAAACGACCAACGTTATTCAGGTCCTCGGACAAAAATTCCAGCCGGGCGACTGGATTAACCCCGCGCAGTTCGGGCAGCGCCTGTTCTACAAAATGTTTGGCGGAACGCACCTGGTAAACCGCGCCGGGCTGGCGCGCACCTTTCAGAACATCCGCCTTTTTCGCGAGATGTCTGTCGTGGAAAACCTGCTGGTCGCGCAGCATATGCGCGTTAACCGCAATCTGCTCGCCGGGATCTTAAACACGCCGGCATATCGGCGGGCGGAAAGCGATGCCCTGGACAGGGCCTTCTACTGGCTGGAGGTGGTGGACCTGGTGGAGTGCGCCAATCGCCTGGCGGGAGAGATGTCGTACGGGCAGCAGCGGCGTCTGGAGATCGCGCGGGCAATGTGTACCGGGCCCGAGATGATCTGTCTGGATGAGCCCGCCGCCGGGCTTAACCCGGTCGAAACGCATAAGCTGAGCAGCATTATTCGTTTCCTGCGCGATCGTCATGACATCACGGTCTTACTCATTGAGCATGATATGGGGATGGTGATGGAGATTTCGGACGACATTATCGTGCTCGACCACGGCGATGTTATTGCCAGAGGGAAACCCGAACAGATCCAGCATGATGAAAAAGTGATTGCTGCCTACCTGGGTACGGACGAAAGCGAGGTGTCCCTATGACCGAACCGCTGCTGGCATTTCGCGAGGTGGATGTGTTCTACGGTGCCATTCAGGCGCTGAAGCAGGTCTCCCTGGAGGTCAATAAAGGTGAGACCGTGGCGCTGATTGGCGCGAACGGCGCGGGTAAATCGACATTGCTGATGTCTATCTTTGGCCAGCCGCGCATCCGGAGCGGGCAGATTCTGTTCAGTGGTGACGACATCAGCCATCAATCCACCCACTACGTCGCCTCCGGCGGCATTGCGCAGGCGCCTGAAGGCCGGCGTGTCTTCCCGGATATGACCGTCGAAGAGAACCTGCTGATGGGAACCATCCCCATCGGCAACCGGTTTGCGGCTGAAGATATGCAAACCATGTTCGACCTGTTCCCTCGCCTCAAGGAGAGGCGCAAGCAGCGCGCGATGACCATGTCCGGCGGGGAACAGCAGATGCTGGCGATCGCCCGGGCGCTGATGAGCCGTCCCAGGCTGCTGTTGCTGGATGAACCGAGCCTGGGCTTAGCGCCGATAGTGGTGAAACAGATCTTCCAGACGCTGCGCGAGCTGGCCCGCAACGGCATGACCATTTTTCTGGTGGAGCAGAACGCGCACCATGCGTTGAAGCTTTCCGACCGCGGATATGTGATGGTTAACGGGCAGATCCGGTTGAGCGGCAGCGGCGAGGAGCTGCTGGGAAATCAGGAGGTGAGGAAGGCGTATTTGGGTGGGGTGTGATTTGATACCTAAGGAACCATTAGAACTATTTTCATATAAATAACAATGAGATATTCACGAAAAGTATAGCACGCAATGCCTTGAAAGGGCCTGGATTTGTTGTTTTATTAGTCTCTGACAATAACGTCAAACTCACTGAAAAGGAGCGTTCAGAATGGCTATACCCGCATATTTATGGCTCAAAGATGATGGAGGGGCGAATATTACAGGTTCTGTAGATGTTCAGCACCGTGAAGGTAGCATTGAGGTTTTATCGTTTGGCCATGGTTTACACATTCCAACCGATGGCAATACGGGGAAACTAACCGGTACCCGCGTCCACTCCCCACTAACAATCGAAAAAGAGTTTGATTCATCCTCTCCTTACCTTTACCGGGCTGTAGCAACTGGCCAGACCCTAAAGTCAGCTGAAATCAAATGGTACCGTATCAACGATGCAGGGCAGGAAGTTGAGTATTTCAATATGCTATTAGAAAATGTGAAAATCGTAGGGATAACGCCTGTAATGCATAACGTAAAAAATCCCTCAATGGAAAAACACAATCACCTTCAGGCGATAGAACTGCGTTATGAGAGAATCACATGGAAGCACTGTGACGGGAATATCCAGTTTACTGACGGCTGGAATATTCGGGTTACAGCATGATTATTGCGCGCTATGCATTGAATGGCTTACCGTCATCTATTCTTACCGTTCCGGGGGTAGGAAACTTTCCGGCATTCTCAGGCCAACTCTATGGCAGAAACAATCCGACTATGGCAAGCAAACCAGAAATCGGGCCGATCCCGCCTGGACGTTACTTCATCGTGAACCGACAGAGCGGAGGCAGGCTCGGAGGACTTAGTGATTTTGCCCTGAAAAATATTTATGGCACCGATCGCTCAAAATGGTTTGCCTTATACAAAGATGACTGGCAGATAGATGATCAAGTATTTGTTGAAGGTGTCCGGCGTGGCCATTTCCGCCTCCATCCGATAGGACCAAGAGGGTTAAGCGAAGGCTGTATAACCCTTCTTCATCTGAGTGACTTTGATTACTTGTACGAAGCTATTATGAAAACAACTATGATGCCAGTACCTTGCACGAGCTTTAAAGCTTACGGGACAATAACAGTAACATGAGGACTTTTATAGAAATCACCTTCAGCCTTGCAATCGGTCTTATCAGTTTTCTTTTATACACGCGCTGGCTTTTTATTTTGATACCTGCCGAATGGGCTTATGCAATGATGGATCATTTCGGCACATACGGGATAGAAGAACTGGAGGATACGTTAGTCGATATCGCCTCTTTGTTTGGATTGCTTCCGGCAATTCTTACAGGTTTGTTAGTAAGAAAAATAGTAAAAAGAATGTGATTTATGAGCCTTCAGTCTTAGCCTCAAGGTATTTTTGATTCAGAAACGCAAAACCCCTAATCGTTGGATACCCAACTTTCGGGGTTCACTTCATTTCGGTAGTTTCACGATAACGTCGTTAAATAAAACTATCGTCGTCATTGCTGTAGTCGTCATCTACATCGTCGTTCTGCCAGACGTCGTTATTACTGCCGAACGGATCGTTCTGGTTGAGGAAACGGGTGTCAGAGACGTTATTAACATCGCCGTATTGATTACCGACAAACGGTTCACCACCGACGGGCATTGTCGGTTCTTCGATGATGTTCACGATTTCTTCCGGCCGCGACTGATGGAACATGCTAGTAAGCATCTCAGCAAGCGCGATGCCACCGGCCACGCCAGCGGCTGTCTGGAGCGCGCCAGCCATAAAACCGCCGCCGCGAGTAGCCGGCGCTGGCGCCCGAGAGTAATCCTGCGCCGACGGCTGTTGCGGCTGGGCATTCCAGCTGTTGTCAGGCTGCGGGTTACTATTCCCGCCACCAAACAGGCCGCTGAGGAAACTGCCGCCCGTCGAGGGTTTGCTTTTTTGCGCGGCTAATTCGCTTTCAAGCTCCTGAACCCGGGCCTGCAGGCGTTTCAGCGCCGCTTCCTGAATCAAAATCGACTGCGCCATATAGTAGGGGGCTGCAGGCTGCTGTCTGACAAATTCAGCGATATGACGCTCTGCATCTGCATCCCGTTGGCTGTTTTGTTGTCCGGCCTGTTTAAGACGCTCGAAAAGGCCGTTGATAAGCTGCTGTTCTTCATATTGCATGACAATAACCTTCCGCTCTCCAGGGTGGATACCAACCAGTTTATCAGCGGTGGCAACCTGTGTCTGGCGAGTGAAATGTTTGTTTAAAATTGGTTGCAGGTTAGCTGAAAATCGCCCTGCTTTCCGGGCTTGATATTAGAGAGTTAGGCTTAACGTTCTGGTATGGCAGCAAATTCCCGGGCACAGCACGATCGTGATGATGAGATACGATCACTTCGCGCTAAGCTAGAGCGCACAAAAAAACCACCTTTCGGTGGTTTCACGACACTGCTTATTGCTTTGATTATTCTTTGTTTCCCATGGTACCCGGAGTGGGACTTGAACCCACACAGCGCGAACGCCGAGGGATTTTAAATCCCTTGTGTCTACCGATTCCACCATCCGGGCTCGGGAAGAAAGTGGAGGCGCGTTCCGGAGTCGAACCGGACTAGACGGATTTGCAATCCGCTACATAACCGCTTTGCTAACGCGCCGTAAAACTTTTCTAACTGACACCCGCTATTGCGCATGTCTTTAATCTGGAGCGGGAAACGAGACTCGAACTCGCGACCCCGACCTTGGCAAGGTCGTGCTCTACCAACTGAGCTATTCCCGCATGTTATCAAGTTAACTGCTAACCACTTGATTTCATTATCGTCCGGCTTGCTGTGCCGCCGTTCGATGCGTTGCATTCTACTGATATGACGTGATGAGTCAACGTTATTTTTTGCTTGTCTGGATTGTTTGCTGAAAATTACGGCGAAACGATCACTGATCAAGCAAATCCCCGCGCGCAGCGTTCAAATATTGCAGCATTGACCACAGCGTCAGCACTGCCGCCACCCACAGGAGGCCAATCCCCGCCCACTCAACCCAGGCGTTCGGACGCCAGAGCATCCACACCAGCGAGGCCATCTGCGCGGTGGTTTTTACTTTACCAATCCAGGATACCGCCACGCTGCTGCGTTTCCCCAGCTCCGCCATCCACTCACGCAGCGCAGAGATGATGATCTCACGGCCAATCATAGTTGCAGCGGGCAGCGTCACCCACCAGGTATGATAGTGCTCAGCCACCAGCACCATCGCGATCGCGACCATCACTTTATCCGCTACCGGATCGAGAAAGGCGCCGAAACGGGTGCTCTGGTTCCAGCGGCGCGCCAGATAGCCATCAAACCAGTCAGTTACCGCAGCAATAAGGAAGATCAATGCGCAGGCGAACGGTGCCCAGACGACCGGCAGGTAAAACGCCAGCACAAAGAACGGAATGAGTACAACACGAAAGAGAGTGAGCAACGTAGGGATATTATATTGCATAGTGACGGTAACTATTTGTTGTCAGTAAAATTTAGCTCTATGTTGCTACAGAGCCCTCAATGTTTCAACGAGTAGTAGATCTTTTCTGCCAGCCCTTGCGAAATACCCGGCACTTTTGCAATTTCCTCCATACTGGCGTTGAGTAATCCTTGCAATCCGCCCATATACTTCAGCAGCATCTGGCGGCGTTTTGGCCCAACGCCCTCAATAGTCTCAAGCGTGCTCGTGTTTTTGACCTTCGCCCGTTTTTTGCGGTGGCCGCTGATGGCATGGTCGTGCGACTCATCGCGAATATGCTGGATGACGTGCAGCGCCGGGGAGTCCGGCGGCAGGCTGAAGCCCTCACCTTCCGGCTCAAAAAACAGCGTTTCCAGACCGGCCTTACGATCGGCCCCTTTTGCCACGCCTAACAGCAGCGGATGGTTTTTGTCCCACTCAACGTCGAGCGACTCGAATACCGCTTTCGCCTGACCTAGCTGCCCTTTCCCACCGTCGATAAGAATCACGTCCGGGATCTTGCTCTCTTCAATCGCTTTACCGTAGCGACGGCGCAGCACCTGATTCATGGCAGCATAGTCATCACCCGGCGTGATGCCGGTGATGTTATAGCGGCGATACTCGGCGCGCAGCGGGCCGTTGGCGTCAAATACCACGCAGGACGCCACCGTCTGCTCACCCATCGTATGGCTGATATCGAAACATTCCATTCGCTTCACTTCCGGCAACTTCAGGAGCGTCGCCAGCGCGGTTAAACGCTGGCTAACCGTCGATTGCTGGGACAGTTTAGTGGTGAGCGCCGTCGCCGCGTTGGTCCGCGCCAGCTTCAGATAGCGAGCACGGTCGCCGCGCGGTTTGGTTTGAACATTGACCCGACGCCCGGCCAGTTCGGAAAGCGAATCGGCCAGCAGGGTTTTATCATCGAGGCTAAAATCGAGCAGGATCTCCGAGGGCAGCGTACGCATCTGGCTGCCCTGAAGATAAAACTGGCCAACAAAGGTTTCCACCACTTCACCCAGCTCGGTGCCGCCAGGCACCTTCGGGAAATAGCTGCGGCTGCCGAGCACTTTGCCCTGGCGAATAAACAACACATGCACGCAGGCCATGCCGGCGTCGAAGGCCACGCCAATAACGTCGAGATCGTCGCCGGTATTTGAGACAAACTGTTTCTCAGTGACTCTGCGCACCGCCTGGATCTGGTCGCGGATCCGCGCAGCCTCTTCAAACTCAAGTGCGGCGCTGGCTTTTTCCATTCTGGCGATCAGCTGGGTTAAAACCTGATCGTCTTTGCCAGCTAAGAACAGGCGTACGTATTCCACCTGCTGCGCATACTCGTCTTCACTGACCAGCCCGGCAACACAGGGGCCAAGGCAACGCCCAATCTGGTACTGTAAACACGGGCGCGAGCGGTTGCGGTAGACGCTATTTTCACACTGGCGGATCGGGAAGATTTTTTGCAGCAGCGCCAGCGTCTCCCGCACGGCATAGCCATTCGGGAAGGGGCCGAAATATTCGCCTTTCGCGTGTTTTGCGCCGCGGTGCATCGCCAGGCGCGGATGGGTGTCACCACTCAGAAAGATAAACGGATAGGATTTGTCGTCCCGCAGCAGCACATTATAGCGCGGCTGGTAGAGCTTAATATAGTTGTGCTCAAGCAGCAGCGCTTCCGTCTCGGTATGCGTCACGGTGACATCAATATTCTGAATGAGTGAGACCAGCGCTTCGGTCTTACGGGAGGCAAGGTTACTGCGGAAATAGCTGGAAAGACGCTTTTTAAGATCTTTGGCCTTCCCCACATAGATAACCGTACCGCCAGCGTCATACATCCGATAGACGCCTGGCTGGCTGGTTACGGTTTTCAGAAATGCTTTTGAATCGAATACATCACTCACTGACTTAACAACGTCTCCGCGTTACATAAACCGTGCCGGATGGCCAGATGAGTCAGTTCAACATCACCATGAATGTTCAGTTTACTGAACATACGATAACGATAGCTGTTGACCGTTTTTGGGCTGAGATTCAGCTGCTCTGAGATCTCATTCACTTTCTGACCCTTGGTGATCATCAGCATAATCTGCAATTCACGCTCAGACAAACTGGCAAACGGTGATTCCGTTTTCTCGGGTTCGATCTGGCTCAGCGCCATCTGCTGCGCAATGTCGGAGGCAATGTAACGCTGCCCGGCAAATACAGAACGGATAGCATTGACGACCTCCTGCGGTGCGGCGCCTTTGCTCAGGTAACCGGCTGCCCCCGCCTGCATCACCTTCGCGGGAAGCGGATTTTCAGTATGCACGGTCAGCATGATGACTTTTGTATCAACAAAGGTACGCGCGATTTTGCGTGTTGCCTCAAGGCCACCGATACCGGGCATATTCATATCCATCAGCACCACATCGGCCGAGTTTGTGCGGCACCATTTTACGGCATCTTCCCCACAGCACGCCTCACCGGCAACTTTAATACCTTTAATATCTTCAAGAATGCGTCGTATCCCTGCGCGCACCAGTTCGTGGTCATCAACAAGAAGGACGTTGATCAAAGGAAATGTCTCCAGAATAGGGATAACGCTACTGAGTGATAATTTGGCTTATATTAACGGTTTTCATCACAAGATTAAAACGTTAAAAAATCGGCTATTCGATTTTGCTCTCGTTTTTGGAAATTAGCCTGTACAGTCCATGGAAAGAGAGCCCTTGCCATCAGAGCTTTTGCGGCTATTTTTAAGCATCTGTATTCAAAAAGTTACAAAAAGCTTGCACGCTTTCCTCGCGGAAAAACTGTTCTCAATTTTTGTAACAATAATTAACGGCAAGTAAACCAGGCGCAAACAATTAATAGCCGTACCAGAGCATCAGTTTACCGGCTGGCTCTGTTTACGCAAATAAACACTGACGTAAAAGTACGAAAAACAACCGCTGCATTTTTTGCTGCAGCTTGTGGTATACTCCGCCGCCTTGACTTTCGTCGTCGCGCTTTAGCGCCGTTTAATAATGAGGAAAATAAATGAGCACACCTGAATTTGCCACTGCGGAGAATAACCAGGAACTGGCACAGGAAGTAAACTGCCTGAAAGCGCTGCTAACGCTGATGCTGCAGGCGATGGGCCAGGCTGATGCTGGTCGTGTGATCATTAAAATGGAAAAACAAATCGCGCAGATGGAAGACCAGGCGGAATCGGCCGTATTTGCTAACACCGTTAAGCAAATCAAACAAGCGTACCGCCAGTAACAAAAAACGGCTGGATGCAGTGCATTCAGCCGTCCACTCGTCTGTCACGCAGAACGTACTCTCTAATCAGATCAGTCCCGTAGCCGCCGCATAACAGGCAATCTGCGTCTTGTTTGGCGCATTAAATTTTTTCTGCATATTCTTCTGATGGAAGTTAACCGTATTCTCTGAAATAGAGAGAATGATGGCTATTTCCGCCGACGTCTTCCCTTCCGCGGTCCATTTCAGAATTTCTCGTTCGCGTTTGCTGAATTTCATCTCAGGCGGCATAACCATCTCATCTTCAAAACGCAACAGCGCGGTTAATGCCATTTGCACCAGCATCTGCAGCCGCAGCTCTATTTCCTCGCCGGCAAACGGTCCTTCCTGCGCGCGAGTACGGGAAACAGAGAGGAAGCCGAGCGCATGATTAGGCAGCATCAGACACTGCGTTATTCCCGAACGTAGACCGAAGTCCTGCGCGCTACGCCATAATTCCTGAGCATCCGCAAATAATTCGTCCGTCCAGGGTAAATGCCCCTGAATGAAATTCTCCGGCTTTAGCACCGGATCGATGGTGAAATAGTTCTCTGATTGATATTGCGCCAGCCACTGTTGCGGATAAGTGGCATGCACAGCAATTTTAGGCCGCGTAAACGGCACCGGATGGCGCACACAGAGTGCATAATAATCGAATTCCAGCGCCTGAGTTTGTCGCTGAAGTTCATGATATACCTCGGCAGCACAGGTCAATTCCTGAAACCGCAGGGAGCAATCCCGTCGCCAGGTGAAAAAGTCTGAATCCTTCATACTTACTAAAAGAAGCCTCTGAAAAGATAATCATTATTATGGTGAATATAACCTAACACATAAAACTTATTTCTAACTACAAAATATCGGCAATAGCACAATTAACTGTGCTATGGATAAGGATTATTCTGTTCGGGTGGAATAAAAGAACACCATTTAAGGCGATGAGCGAGAATAATTTGCTCCAGAAGAACTTTCTGGAGCAAATGAGTACATAAATGCTACTGCATAAGGAATTTTTCCAGGAACTGACGGGTTCGCGGCTGCTGGGGGTTAGCAAATAAGCTTTTCGCCGGTCCCTGCTCCACAATCCGCCCCTGGTCCATAAAGATGGCTCTGTCCGCCACGTCGCGCGCAAAGCTCATTTCATGGGTCACGATAACCATCGTGCGTTTTTCCTGCGCCAGCTGGCGGATGGTGTTCAGCACCTCACCCACCAGTTCGGGATCGAGCGCGGAGGTCGGTTCATCAAACAGGATTACGTCAGGGCGCATCGCCAGCGCGCGCGCGATGGCCACGCGCTGCTGCTGCCCGCCCGACAGGCGGCGCGGATAGCTGGTCTCTTTCCCTGCCAGCCCGACTTTGGCGAGCAACTCGCGGGCGCGTGCCGTCGCTTCCTCTTTGGGCTCACCTTTTACAATGACCGGTCCTTCAATAATATTTTCCAGCACCGTGCGGTGCGGGAATAGATTGAAGCTCTGGAACACAAAGCCAACATGCTGACGCAGGCGGCGAATTAACCCTTTTTGCTGGCTGATAGATTTACCGGTATCAATCGTTATCTCCCCAACCCGAATGGTGCCCCCTTCCGGCTGCTCAAGCAGGTTGATACTACGCAGCAGCGTGGTTTTCCCCGACCCGCTCGGGCCAATAATCGCCACGACTTCGCCCTGCTCAACTTCCAGGTCGATGCCGTGGAGCACCGTTTGCCCGTGGAATTTTTTCACCAGGTTTTTGACGTCAATTGCACTCATTTTGGATCACGCTCCTGGCGGTTAAGCTGGTTTTCAAAGTAGTTTTGCAGAGCAGACAACACCGTAGCCATCACCCAGTAGATCAGCGAGGCGGCCAGATACATGGTGAAAACTTCAAGGGTGCGCGAGGTAATGAGCTGCGCCTGACGGAACAGCTCCGGCACCTGGATGGTTGCCGCCAGAGAGGTATCTTTCACCAGGCTGATGAAGCTGTTGCTCAGCGGCGGAAGCGCTACCCGCGCCGCCTGCGGCAGAATGGCGCGACGCAGCGTCTGCCACGGCGTCATCCCGATACTGGCCGCCGCTTCCCACTGGCCTTTATCAATCGACGAGATCGCCGCGCGCAGGGTTTCGGAGGTATAGGCCGCCGTGTTAAGCGACAGGCCAATCATCGCCGCCGGGATCGGATCCAGCTCGATGCCGAACTGCGGTAAACCGTAGTAGATCATAAAGAGCTGAGCGATAAGCGGCGTACCGCGAAACACGGAAATATAAAAGCGCGCCAGCCAGCGTACCGGCAGGATGGGCGACATGCGCATTAAGGCCAGTACAAAGCCCAGCACAAGACCGAAGAACATCCCGCCGATACTGAGCTGTAGCGTGAATACCGCACCTTTCAGCAGGAATGGCAGGGAATCAATAACCAGTTGAATACTTTCTTGCATTATTATTTTTCGACCTGATTTTTAGACATGAGGATGATAAGCAAACAGCGCGGGCGCCCCGCCGGTGTGCACAAATAAAATTGGCCCTTCATCCTTAAAGCGTTTCTGCGCAATGCCATCGATAAGCCCGGCCATCGCTTTACCCGTATAGACCGGATCGAGCAGTATACCTTCAAGGCGCGCCAGCAGCTTAGCGGCTTCCATCCCCTCTTCATTGGGCGTACCGTAGCCCGGCGCAAAATAGTCATCCCAGAGCAGGATCTCGGCCCTGGCCTTCAGCTCCAGCTGCTCTGCCACCGCCTGTTGCAGCGCCACTACTTTTGGCTTCTGGTCCGCGACGCTGCGGGAAACCGTCACGCCAATCAGCTCGACATCCGGCAGCAGCTGTTCCAGCCCCACCGCCAGCCCGGCATGCGTGCCCGCGCTTCCGGAGGCGACAACGACCGACGAGAGGCTAACGGCGCCCTCGCACTGCTGGGCGATTTCCAGCGCGCTTTCCACATAGCCCAGCGCGCCCAGCGCGTTCGAACCGCCGACGGGAATAACGTAGGGGCGGAAACCCTGCGCTTCCAGACGCGTGGCCAGATCGTCGAGCTGTGCGGTCGGGTCGGTCAACGCATCCACCATCTCCACCTGCACGTTGAACAGGTCTAAAAGCAGGCGGTTACCGTTGGTGAGATAGTTTTCCGCCCGCGTGCCAATCGGGTTTTCCAGCAGAGCCACGCAGTGAAGCCCGAGTTTTGCCGCCACGGCGGCCGTCTGACGAACATGGTTGGACTGAATGGCCCCGGCAGTAATAAGCGTATCCGCGCCTTCGCGCAGCGCGTCAGCCGCCAGAAACTCCAGCTTGCGCAGCTTATTGCCCCCCATCGCCATCGGCGTCACGTCATCGCGCTTAATAAAAATATCGCGTCCCAGATAATCAGAAAATCGCGGCAGGTACTCCAGCGGCGTCGGCGCACCGATAAACTCCAGACGGGGAAAGCGCGTTAAATTCTGTAGTGACATGGACTCTCCGGTAACTCAGACAAAATGTGATATTTTTCATTATGCACGCAGACGCGTAAGAAATAAAAAAGGCGCTTTTAAAAGCGCCTTTTTTCCAGGTCACCGACTTATTTGGTGACGTCGGCCCCGAACCACTTCTCAGACAACGCCTTCAGGCTGCCGTCTTTCTGCATGTCAGCAATCGCGGAATCAATGGCTTTCACCAGATCCTCGTTGCCTTTACGGACGGCCACGCCGGATTCCTGACGAGAGAACGCATCACCCGCTACTGCCAGGGTATTGTTGGTTTTCTTCACCAGATCCAAAGCGGCCAGACGGTCAACCAGAATGGCGTCGATACGGCCTACGCGCAGGTCCTGATATTTCGTCGGGTCATCATCATAGGTGCGGATATCCACGCCCTGAACGTTCTGGCGCAGCCACTCTTCGTAGTTGGTTCCCAGACCGACACCGACTTTTTTGCCTTTCAGATCGGCAGCGGATTTAATGGTGCCTTCGTTACCTTTCTTCACCAGCGCCTGAATACCGGACACGGTGTACGGCGTGGAGAAGTCATACTTCTTCTTACGCTCGTCAGAGATTGTCACCTGGTTGATGACCACATCAATGCGTTTTGAATCCAGCGACGCCAGCATACCGTCCCATTTGGTCGGTTTCAGGGAGGCTTTAACGCCGAGGTGCTTCGCCAGTTCTTCTGCAAATTCCACTTCAAAACCGGTCAGCTTGCCGTCATCGCCCTGGAAGCTGAAGGGAGGATAGGTTCCTTCCAGCCCGACCAGCAGCGTACCGCGCTCTTTTACTTTATTCAGCAGGTTTTCTGCGGCGAACGTTTTCACGCTCATGCCCGCAACCAGCGCGACGGCCATAACACCCATCAGCGCCTGACGACCCAGAAGTGCAAATTTCATAAATACCCCGATATAGTGGAATTTTTACGTAGTGTAGAGAAATCGCCTGCAACGTCAAAGGCGACTGCGCTACATCTTATTCTTTTTTAATATATATCAGAAGTTGTTCCGGCGAGCGCTTTCTGCTTCGCGGAACCCGGCATTTGCACCTTATATTGCGCATACTTGCGCAGCGCAATACGGTAGTTGTTGGTGCTGGTTGCAGGCAGCCACGGCTCCAGATTTTCATCCAGGTAACCGGTCTTCAGCAGATCGCGAGAGATATTGTTAACGCTCAGATGCTGCCCAAGACGGCGCAGGCGAACCACATATTCACGCACGGTGCCGTGGCTCATCTCCGTTTGTTCAAACAGGAATTGCTTGAAGCCGATGATATCGAAGAAGTCGCTTTGCTCTTTGCAGTGGAGATCGCCACAGAAACGGCAAAGCGCCACCCACTCTTTTTGCTCTTCGAGCCACGCGGCTTCATCCATTAACGTGTCGAGGCGAGAGATAGCGATTTTATTCACGATCTCGCCGCGGCGAACCAGCGTGATACGATCGAGTAATTTGTTACAGTGGGCGCAATGCGTCTGGCTGTGTTTAAAGTCTTTCAGGTAGCGGCTTAAAGGCCGTCTTTTAGATTGCTGCACCGTCATGATAACTCCTGGTTGTCAATACGTTGTGCGGCATTTTTCGGGTGATTGGATCACCTATAACTTACCCAGTTTGGTTCGTAAGCGTTTAATGGCCTGGCTGTGCAGCTGGCTAACCCGCGACTCCCCCACCTCCAGAACCGCGCCAATCTCTTTGAGATTAAGCTCTTCCTGGTAATAAAGGGTCAACACCAGCTGTTCGCGCTCGGGCAGAGCTTCAATCGCTTCCATTACGCGCTGGCGTAAATTCCCTTCCATTAAATGGTGTAACGGGTTTTCCTGCTGGTGCTCGTCCGTCACCAGCTCGATGCTATCGCCATGCTCTTCGCGCCACTCGTCATAGGAGAAGAGTTGGCTATTATTGGTATCGAGCAACATCTGACGATACTCTTCAACAGCAATGCCAAGACGTTCCGCCACTTCGGTTTCCGTTGCGTTGCGTCCCAGTTCCTGTTCCAGCTGTCCCATTGCATGCGCCACTTCGCGCGCGTTGCGGCGAACGCTGCGCGGCACCCAGTCGCGGCTGCGCAGCTCGTCCAGCATCGCACCACGAATACGCTGAACTGCGTAAGTCGTAAATGCCGTTCCTTGCAGAGCGTCGTATCGGTCAACTGCATTCAATAACCCGATACCGCCCGCCTGTAGCAGATCGTCAAGTTCCACGCTCGCCGGCAAACGCACCTGGAGGCGCAATGCTTCGTGACGCACCAGCGGGACATAACGCTGCCACAGCGAGTGTTTATCCATTACACCTTCAGCGGTATAGAGTGAATTCACGATAAACAGCCCTGCGTTAGTTGAGTTATCGGCATGATTATCCGATTCTGCAGGGCGTTCAATTGGATGAAAAAGGGGGATAAAGTGAGGTTATTCTGAGGTTGCCCGCAGCAGGGGCAACTTTTCTGGCTAAATTAACAGTTGTAACAATGAAAGATCGTCGCCCAATTTGACGCTATCTATATGTTGATAAAAGAGCTTTCCGGCTTCCTGATTATGCTGGCTCAGGGAGTGGAAGCTGTAAATAACGTCAATAATATTGTCTTGTTCAATTTTCCCCGCCGCGATGGCCTGACCGGCAAGCAGCGATTTGAGAAAATAGAACTCCGCAACGATTAAATAAAGATTATTCAACATGCTGCGGCCATTGCTCTGCGGGAATGCCTGCTGCCAGAGCTTATATTTAAAAAAGTTTTTAAACAGGTGATCGTTTTCCGCCAGGTAACTGCCCGCCACATCGCGCCAGACGGATTCGATGTTTTCCATCACCTTTTCAGCCGGCACGCTGTCACCGACAGCCTCGAACTGCTGGTACAGCTGGGAGAAATAACGGTTTAAAACTGCCCCACCGCGGCTGGCCGTTTTCTTTGTAAAGAAGCTTTGAATAAGCGAAATTAATCCGAATTTAAGGCTATAGTTCTGGTTGAAGCCACTCAATTCAGCCTTGATTTTACCGCTCACCAGCTCGTTCACCAGTGAATAATAAACCGTTTCGAGCGTGCTGATATTCTCTTCCAGGTTTTGTAGCTTTTCAGCCACCATCAGGAATTTCACCACGGCATAAACTTGTTCTTCAACGCTCACCGCCTCAACGCTGAACAGGTTCTGGCAGAAGAGATTGATGACCTTAGCCTTCAAATCCATCGCTGGCGCATTATTAACGTCCTGCTGAACGCTGATGGATTCCATCATCGCCATCGACTCCCGATCGTTCAGCAGCAGACGGGTCACTTCCGGACACGAGAGGTTAAGGGATTTTTCGATTTCGGTTTTATAGACCCGGTTTGTCCGGGGAAACGACGAACAGGTCGGGCTTAAGGCCTGAGCGCCCATCGCACCATGAATTGAGCAGAGCTTATCGGTATCCATAAACGGGCAGTTTTTACTCTCCGTATGGAAAATCACCTCACCCCAGTGGCCGTACTGTTTTTTGGTAATTTTAATTCCCGTCTTCGCCGTCTGGCGAATTGCCGCGTTTTTACTGTTGAGATAGCGGTTGACGGAGGATTTATCGAACGCGATGGTCCAGCCCTGACAACAATGTTCACGGCATTCCCCACCGACACAGGAAAAATCTGCGACCAGTTTAGGCTGGGTAATAACGATCTGTTTCACGGGCGGATCCTCAAAATTCAGAGACAAAAAAACCCCGCCGAAGCGGGGTTTGATGCGTAAAATTAACGCAGCAGAGACAGAACGGTCTGTGGAACCTGGTTTGCCTGGGACAGAACAGAAGTACCAGCCTGCTGCAGGATCTGCGCGCGGGACATGTTGGAAACTTCAGTTGCGTAGTCAGCGTCCTGGATACGGGACTGAGCAGCAGACAGGTTGTTAGAGGTGTTGTTCAGGTTGTTGATTGCAGAAGTGAAGCGGTTCTGCACAGCACCCAGACCGGAACGAGCGGTATCAACTTTAGCGATTGCTTTGTCAATGGTGTCCAGATCGGTTGCTTTGATTGCTTTCAGGTCAAGACCATTTACGCCCAGAGTAGTGGAGTCAGCTTTAGCACCGCTCAGGTCCAGAGTAATAGTGTCGCCATCGTTAACACCAACCTGAATCGCAACTTTACCATCACCAGCTGCACCCGCAGTGCCAGTCAGCAGTTTGATGCCGTTGAAGTCAGTCTTGCCTGCAACGCGGTCGATTTCAGCCAGACGAGCGGTAACTTCATCCTGCAGAGAGGCCAGGTCAGACGTGCTGTTGGTGCCGTTGCTTGCCTGAACAGCCAGTTCACGAACGCGCTGCAGGTTGTTGTTGATTTCGTTCAGGGAACCTTCAGCAGTCTGCGCCATGGAGATACCGTCGTTGGCGTTACGCGCTGCCTGAGTCATACCTTTGATCTGGGAGGTCATGCGGTTTGCAATCGCCTGGCCAGCGGCATCGTCTTTCGCGCTGTTGATACGCAGACCTGAAGACAGACGCTCAATAGCAGTGCCCAGAGAAGACTGAGATTTGTTCAGGTTGTTCTGAGTAGTCAGGGACAACAGGTTAGTATTGATAACTGCCATAATTTTCTTTCCTTCAAAAATTGGGTTTTAGGTCCGGTGCCTAACACTCACAGCGTCTCTCACCGTCAACAAGGTTATCGACGGGTCCCGAAAAGACTTTAGAATCAATTTCGAAAAAATTATAACCAAATGATTATTAATGGTTTTATTTTCAAAAAATCAATTAAGGTTCATCATAAGGTTATTATTTACGGCTTTTTATTACGCGGAATATGCCAAAAAAGGCACACACTTATCTGTGTTATTGGCGCACTAAAAATCGTCCCAAAGTGCAATCGTTTCATTTAACGCGCCAGGACATGCCTATTCTTTGGATTATTTTTTTCTCACCATCGTAAACTTTTACTATTCGAGGCCGATAAGAGTCCTGAACTACTTTCGTATTTAAGGAAAATATGCATGGCTACTATCAGTAACCTCGGGATAGGTTCTGCAGGACTCGGGGAATTATATAATCAGTTGGATGCAGCAGAACGAACCAAGCTGACGACGATTACTACCCAGCAATCAACGTATAACGCACAGTTAAGCGCGTACGGCAAGCTGCAGAGTGCCATGACCTCGCTGCAGACTGCGACCGCTGCGCTGGGTAAAGCGACCACATGGAACTCAACCGCCGTAAGCAGCACCAACACGGCCTTTACGGCAACCACGACCGCAGACGCATCCGTCGGCTCTTATGTGGTTAATGTTAACCAGGTGGCAAAAGCACAGGCGCTCACGACGGGTTCGTATGCCACCAACACGGAGTTGCTGGGCGATACGACCGGCACGACGCGTAAAATTACGATTACCCAACCGGGGACAAAAACGCCTTTAGAGGTGAACCTGGCCGATGGCGATACGTCGCTTGCCGGGATCGCGAGCGCGATTAATAAAGCGAACGGCAACGTCACCGCCAGCGTAATCAAGGCGAAAGACGGCGATTACCGCCTGATGCTCTCCTCGAAAACCACCGGTACGGATGGCGAGATGACCATCAGCGTCACCGGGGACGACAAGCTGCAAAGCGTAATCGGCTACGACTCAACCGCCAAAACCGGCGCGCTGGCGGTAAATACCGCGGCCCAGAACGCGATTGTCATTGTGAACGACATCAAGATTGAGCGTCAATCGAACACCATTTCCGATGCGCTGCCGGGGATGACCTTCACCGTGAAGGCAGAAAGTAAAGCGGATGAAATGCTGGAAGTGACGCGCGCCACGGATGCAAACCAAAAAGCCGTAACGGACTGGGTAACCGCGTATAACTCGCTGCAGTCCACCATTAACAGCCTCACCAAATATGTCGCGGTCGACGCGGGTGCTGGCGGTCAGTCCACCAGCAACGGCGCGCTGGTGGGTGATGCAAACGTGCGCGGGATCCAGTCTCAGCTGCGCGGTCTGCTGACCGAAGTTCAGGCTGGCTCCGTTCAGATCATGGCTCAGCTGGGGATTACCCAGGATCCGGTGAAAGGTGCAGACGGTACGGTCGGTAACCTCAAAGTGGATACCGATAAGCTGAAAAAAGCGCTGACCGACAACCCGACCGCCGTACAGCAGTACTTTATCGGTGACGGAAAGAAAACCGGTCTGGCGACCCAGATGAATAACACGCTGACCACCATGCTCAGCACCAGCACCGGCAGCGCGGGCGTGATCCAGAACGCAAAAGACGGTATCAACAAAACGCTGAAAACCCTGGGCGAACGTTACGACTCTATGGAAGCCTCTATTGATGCCACCATGGCGCGTTACAAAGCGCAGTTCACCAGCCTGGACGTATTAGTCACCAAAATGACCAGTACGGCCAACTATCTGACCCAACAGTTCTCACAAAAATAGTCGTAGCCTTCAGGAGTGGATATGTATAAGACCTCTGGTGTTCAATCCTATCAGCAGATAGGAGTAGAAAGCGCAGTTATGAATGCCAGTCCACACCAGCTGATTGTCATGTTGTTCGACGGGGCGCATAGCGCCCTCGTCCGCGCGCGTTTGTTCATGGAAGCCGGACAAATTCGTGAAAAAGGCGAAGCTTTATCCAAAGCCATTAACATCATCGACAACGGTTTAAAAGCAGGACTGAACATGGAGGTTGAGAGCGAGCTGTCCAGTAATCTTGCCTCCTTGTACGAATATATGGTTCGACGTTTATTACTGGCGAACGTCAGTAATGACGTAGACGCAATTGTTGAAGTCGAGGGTTTATTAAACAACATTGCGGATGCGTGGAAGCAAATCGGCCCCAATGCGTCCTCTATTTCAGGATAATTTTGATGAATAATCCCAGCGCAGCGCTTAGCCACTGGCAGGCGTTACATGCTCAGAGCATTGCTATGCTAAATCTCGCACATTCTGGTCAATGGGATGCGCTTATTGAGCAGGAAATGCATTACGTTCAACTGGTGGAAAGGATTTCGCAAACGCCCATCATGTCATGCCCCCCGGCTCAGGTTGAGCAAGCGCGTGCGCTGCTGGAGATGATCCTCGACAATGAGAATACGTTAAAGGCGCTGCTGAAAGTGCGGATGGACGAACTGCGTAATCTCATCGATCAGACCGGCAAACAGCAATCCATCACATCTACCTATGGAAAGCTGTCAGGGAATATTCTTTATCCAGAAAGTGTTACCCGCGACACACAATTATGATTTCTTCATCCATACTCCAGAAGTCTGCCATATGGCTTCTGGAGCACGGACGATGAAAAACCCCACCCTGTTACAATGCTTTCACTGGTATTACCCCGCTGGCGGTGAATTGTGGCGAGAAGTCACAGCGTTAGCCCCCAATCTTAATGAAATCGGCATCAATATGATCTGGCTGCCGCCCGCGTATAAAGGGGCTTCCGGCGGGTATTCGGTTGGCTATGACTCTTACGATCTGTTTGACCTCGGCGAGTTCGATCAGAAAGGCAGCATCGCCACGAAATATGGCGATAAAGCGCAGCTGCTGGAGGCCATCGACGCCCTCAAAAGCAACGACATTGCCGTACTGCTGGACGTAGTGGTTAACCACAAAATGGGGGCGGATGAGAAAGAGCCTGTCCGCGTTCAGCGCGTGAATGAACAGGACCGCACGCAAATCGATGGCGAGATCATCGAGTGCGAAGCCTGGACACGCTATACCTTCCCCGTCCGGGCCGGGCAGTATTCGCAGTTCATCTGGGATTACAAATGCTTCAGCGGCGTCGACCATATTGAAAACCCGGATGAAGACGGGATCTTTAAAATCCTCAACGACTATACCGGCGAAGGCTGGAATGACCAGGTCGATGATGAGATGGGTAACTTCGATTACCTGATGGGCGAAAACATCGACTTTCGCAATCACGCCGTCACCGAGGAGATCAAATACTGGGCCCGCTGGGTCATGGAACAGACGCGCTGCGACGGTTTTCGTCTGGACGCCGTCAAGCATATTCCCGCCTGGTTTTACAAAGAGTGGATTGAGCACGTTCAGGAGGTCGCCGAACAGCCGTTGTTTATCGTGGCGGAATACTGGTCCCACGAGGTTGACAAACTGCAGGCCTATATTGACCAGGTCGAGGGGAAAACCATGCTGTTTGATGCCCCGCTGCAGATGAAATTCCACGAGGCGTCACGTCAGGGCCGGGATTACGACATGAGCCAGATCTTCACCGGCACGCTGGTGGAGGCCGACCCGTTCCATGCGGTCACCCTCGTCGCGAACCATGACACGCAGCCTCTGCAGGCGCTGGAAGCGCCGGTCGAAGCCTGGTTTAAACCGCTGGCGTACGCGCTGATCCTGCTGCGGGAAAACGGCGTGCCGAGCGTCTTCTATCCGGATCTGTTCGGCGCAAGCTATGACGATACGGGAGGGGACGGTGAAACGTACCATATTGATATGCCGGTCATTGAGCAACTTCACGAGCTGATCCTCGCGCGCCAGCGTTTTGCCCACGGCGTGCAGACGCTCTTTTTTGACCATCCAAACTGCATCGCCTTCAGCCGCAGCGGCACGGAAGACGATCCCGGCTGCGTGGTGGTGATGTCGAACGGCGACGACGGCGAGAAGGTAATTTGCCTGGGGGAAAACTACGGCAACAAAACGTGGCGTGATTTCCTCGGCAATCGTGAAGAAACGGTCACCACCGCGGCGGATGGCGAAGGTACCTTTACCTGTAAAGGGGGAAGCGTCAGCGTGTGGGTTATTGAGGATGCGTTGTAGAAACAATGCCGGGTGGCGCTGACGCTTACCCGGCACAAAAACGGCTACGGTAGTTTACTCTCCAGCGGGTTTTTGCTCAGGTAGTCAGCACACTCCACCGTCGGGCGGGCAACCTTTTGCAGCTCCATCCCGTCATACTCAAGCGTAGCGCCGTCGCGATCCAGCGGATAGATATCCAGCTTACGGGTCACGTTGTAATAGCTGTCTGAGCGCAGCATGACCTTACCCGGTACGGCAATCACGCGCTGCCACTGGCGGCAGTCCAGCGTATCACCCTCTTCCGTCACCACCAGCGTGGCAATTGCTTCAGGGCTGACCAGACTGCTCTGAGGCCCTTTCGACTGCCAGTATCCCGCCAGGTTCGCGGGGACGGGATGCTTGATCACGTCATTATAGTTATCGACCTGAACGCACCCGGTCAGTGCCAGCAGCGCGCCAGCAATTGCTATTTTTTTCATCATCTTTCCTGCATTCGAAGAAAAAAATATTGTGGCATTAAAGCGCAGAGGCTGCCAGCGAAGTTCGACAGGTCTTAGACCGGTATATAAATGTTATGAGCGAACATTTTTCATAATCAACAAAGGCCTGGTCGACCTTCATGATCGTCGAGTGCGTGCTGTCCATTGGAATGAGCTGGACTGGTTGGGCGCAGCTCACGACCACGAAAGCAGATGAGCGGTGAGCTGTACTGCCGCAACGAAGACGGTGTGTATGTCTGCAGTGCGTGGCATGATCATTTGTAAAATCAACTGTATAAATATGCTGCGTGGTTAAACATGAGGGTCGATCAAGTGAATGCCAGATGCTACAATTCGGACTTTTCTGAATTTACTGATTTCTCAAATGTTCAAGTTATTCGCCAGATACACATCAATAGGTGTAATAAACACGCTAATTCATTGGGTCGTCTTTGCTGTATGCATATACGCATTCCACACAGGACAGGCGCTTGGCAACTTTGCCGGATTCGTTGTCGCTGTGTCGTTCAGCTTCTTCGCCAATGCAAAATTCACTTTTAAATCTTCCACAACAACCATCCGCTACATGCTTTACGTAGGTTTTATGGGCACATTGAGTGCCGCTTTTGGCTGGTGTGCAGACAAATCAGGCATAGCTCCTGTCATCACATTAATCGTGTTCTCCGCCATCAGTTTGGTGTGCGGGTTTGTATATTCAAAGTTCGTTGTATTCAGGGATGCTAAATGAAAATTTCACTGGTTGTTCCAGTTTTTAATGAAGAGGATGCAATTCCGATTTTCTACAAAGCCGTGCGGGAGTTTGAAGAGCTTAAGCAACATGAAGTCGAGATAGTGTTCATTAATGACGGCAGCAAAGATAGTACAGAATCAATTATTAACGCACTTGCCCTTGCCGATCCGCTTGTAGTTCCGCTGTCCTTCACTCGCAACTTTGGTAAAGAACCTGCGCTGTTCGCAGGTCTGGATCACGCTAGCGGAGAAGCTATTATTCCGATTGATGTTGACCTGCAGGACCCTATTGAAGTCATTCCACACCTGATAGAGAAGTGGCAGGCCGGAGCAGATATGGTGCTTGCCAAACGCTCCGATCGCTCTACAGATGGCCGTCTGAAGCGCAAGACCGCCGAGTGGTTTTATAAGCTACATAACAAAATCAGCAATCCGCAAATCGAAGAAAATGTTGGAGACTTCCGCCTGATGTCCCGCGAGGTCGTGGAAAATATTCAGCTCATGCCAGAGCGCAACTTGTTCATGAAGGGCGTGCTGAGTTGGGTTGGCGGGCGTACTGATGTCGTGGAGTATGCACGCGCTGAGCGCGTTGCCGGCAGCACTAAATTTAACGGCTGGAAACTGTGGAATCTTGCACTTGAGGGAATAACAAGTTTCTCTACCTTCCCGTTAAGGGTTTGGATGTATATAGGCTTCATAATTGCATCTATTTCATTCTTATACGGCGCATGGATGACTTTGCAAACATTAATTATAGGCAATCCGATAAAAGGGTACACATCCCTATTGGTATCCATCCTGTTTATCGGCGGCGTTCAATTAATCGGCATTGGTGTTTTAGGTGAATATATAGGGCGCATCTATATCGAAACCAAAAAAAGACCACGCTATTGTTTAAAACGGAATAAAGAAAAATGATTTCCAAAAATAATCTGTTAGTTCTAATTATTATTTTTTTACTTATGTTGGTGCCATATTTACACACACCAGTATTGTCAGATGATTATTATTATTATTTTCATGCCAGCCTTCAAGAGCAAATCGGTCATTATTTAGTCTGGAGTGGAAGGCTAATTACTAACATATTTAGCTCATATATGCTCAAATATGTCAATCATGATATCTATCAGTCTTTGACAGCTGCTGCGCTAGTTGCCAGCGTTTATCTTATTGCAGCGATACCATCTGCGTTATTTGATGGCAAGCCAAAACCTAGCGCTATTTCGATAGTAATTATCTTTTTAGCTCTTTGGATATCAAATCCAGCGCTTGGTGAAACTTTCTTCTGGTTTGTTGGCGCATCGAACTATCTATGGCCTATATTTTACATATCTTTATTTTTCGTTATTCTCGCTCGACAAAGAAAACCACATACATTACTTAGTTATTCTGGGGGGATATTAGTTGGTTTTTTGGCAGGTTGTTCAAACGAAAACACGTGCATTGTCGCAACGATACTGACAGTTTTATATTCTATTTGTTTTAACCGCTTTAAACTGTCGGCACCCTATTTGATTGGGATTATCTTGGGTTCTGCGGTGCTTTTATTCAGTCCAGGCTCTGCCATCAGATCGTCTTATTTTAAAGATTGGCACTCATTAACATTAATAGAAAAACTTGATCTACATTTATTTGAAAGACTTCCTGCAGCGCTGGATAGCTTATGGCCAATATTTCTAATCATCATTTTCATTGCACTTTCATTTGGACTACTCAAAATAGAATCAAGGGGTTCATTAATTTGTGCACTAGCATTTTTCATTGGTGGGATGTTGTGTGACCTTGCATTTGTTGCTTCACCATACATGCCTGAAAGATCTGGTATTGGTGCCTTATTTATGTTTTTAATAACCCTTTCTTTTTTAATTTACTCTGCTAATTTTTCAAATGAAAAAATATATAAAAACTCGATATTTAGTATTGTCATTGTGTTCGCTATGACTTACTTTGTACCCTCTTACGGCCTGATTTCCTATTCTAATATAAGAGCGTCAAAGCAAGATGCAATACGCATGGCGATGTTAACACAGCAAATCAACGAAGGAAAAAAAGAGATCGTAATACCTGACTTTTACCTTAACCGACTTTTAAAAAAATCAGATGGTTTCCCTACTTTCAAGAACTCATATATGTTTAATTATTTTAAAGTAGATAAAATCATTGAAGAGCCAATTAATTTCGATTACTCAATCATTGACTTACTTCCCAAGAGAGACGTTAATGCAAAATTAAATGAAGGCATAACATTGAAATCGATTTATTTTTACACTGATAAATTATCAGGTAAAAATAAGCTTATATATCGTATCTCGGGTGACATAAATGTTTATTTGATGAATAACACCGCCATTTTTTCTCATGTTACTTTAAAAAATAATGATAACATAAACATGGATACTATAATTAAGGCAATTAAAGTAGGGAGTGATTGGTATACTTATAGTGATGCAGGAAAGTTAGATTTATCAGAAATAAGTAAAATCAATATCGGAATGTACACTACTGATCCAGTAAAAATACTATCTAGTAATTATTTAGAATTTAAATAATCACTTTGCAGTTTTGCTGGTATATCGGAAATGGCGTTATCCAAAACGCCATTCTTTTGAAGTATTATGTAAAAAACATCCCTATTTATATAAAGGATATCAATATGGTCAAAAGTATTCATTACTTAAGGGGAATTGCGGCTTTATTCGTGGTGCTGTTCCATTTAAGAGGCTATGTTAACAACACTTACGTACAGTCAAATCTTGGGGATTTATTGTTTGTTAATGGAGCTTTTGGTGTAGATTTATTCTTTGTAATTAGTGGGTTTATAATCTGTTTTGCAACTCAAAAAAAGGAATATTTATATCCACTTAAGTTTTTTATTAGAAGATTTTTTAGAATCTACCCACTTTTGATCTTGGCGGTGTCAATTTACTTTATATTTTTGACAATCAAAAAGGGCTCAACCGGCTTAGACGCATGGTTTATATGGTCAATCGCACCTCTCCAAATCGATTATCACGCTGGGGCTCCTTTCTTTGGATACAATGTACTCGCAATAGCATGGACATTAACTTACGAGATTTCTTTTTATATTATTTTTCTTGCAGCCATGATTATATCCCACAAATATAGGGCTATATTATGCTCATCCATAATCTTGACAATGGTTTTATTTTCACAATTAATGAGCGCCACTCCAACACTCAATGGCGTAAATACAAACTATATCGAAAATGACTTTATTACTCTTATTTCATCACCTATATACATTGACTTTGTATATGGTATGGTATCATATTTGATATATAAAAATATTTTACCTGCGCTATCGAGATACAGGGGAACAGTTTTAAACATTTTGCTAATTTCAACCATAATTGTTACTACAGCATTAATATTTTCAACACAACACAACGATCACGGCCCTTTAGGCTGGGGGGCTATGGCATTTATCATTGTCGTCTCAACGACTTTAATGGAAGCAAGTTTCACGACAGCAAAACACAAGCCTCTAATTATGCTCGGGAATATTTCATTTTCTCTTTACATGTGGCATTTCATTTTTATAGAAATAACTAACACATATTTCCCAAGCATTTCAATGAATGGTTTTTATACCTTAGCCATTATGACAACCTGCTCAATTGCAATCGCATGGATTTCATTCAATCTCATTGAGATTCCATCAATTAACCTTTCAAAGAAAATCATATCATGGATAGACAGAAACAACCCAGAGCGTGTTGTTTCATAGCTAAACAGTGCCCAATGTGCGTCATTCTAAAAAATGATAGCGTTAACCAGATAAAATAATCCGCTCTAATGGATCTAATTATCGCCGCGATACATAGAACGCCATCATTTCCATAGAATATCAACTCACTTATGCGTTTCCGAATGAATTTTCGTCCATTTATTATCCGATCAGCCCCATACTTGGGGCTCAGCACACACGTGCCAGTGAAATTATTTTCAGTTCCATCACATTCGAATGATTGTAATTTTGAAAGCGGTATTGAAGTCTTGAGACGTGACGATGACGCATCGGGGAGGTGTGCAATTGCTGCTTTTAATCGTACCCAGTAATTGGGTATAGCCCTTCAATCGGGAACAATGATTACCCGTGCCTGCCATCATTACGCAGTCGGGTCTTTCAACCAGTCGCAAGAGGCAGCAATGCGGCGCGCAAATGGTTTACCGGGTGTAGGGATCCTGGATGGCTAAAAATAACCAGGACCAGGTCCTCATTCTCAAACAGAAATCGAGAGCGTTTGCCCCATACATTCCCCACGCTGTAGGATCGGATGATTAATAATTATAAATAGCATCAGGTTAGATAACCTACACCTGCATCCCCATCACTTCCTGATAAGCCGACACCAGCTTGTTACGCACCTGGATCCCCATCTGGATAGAAACCGAGGCTTTTTGCAAATCGGTCATCACATCATTGAGCGCCACGCCCGGCTCGCCGAGGGTAAACTTCTCCGCCTGCGTACGCGCAGCGGTCTGGGTATCGCTGATACGGTCAAGAGCGGCATGCAGTTGCCCCGCAAAGCTGATGGTCGGCTGCTGTTCTGCCACATTCTGATTACGGGCCGTCATCGCCGTTGCCTGCAACTGACTGATGACCCCTTCAATGCCCTGTATAGCCATGACTCTCCCCTGGATGGTTTTTTACGGGGTCAAGACTAACAGCTTGTCAATAAGATAATGGCGGTAAATAGCGTGAAAAAACCAGGTTATTTGACGCATAGAAAATCCGGAATCGTCAAATAATGGCAGGGCCATCAATATGGAACTTTTGTCGTGTTTGCCGACCCGGGAGTCAGTTTTGTTTCTCTACACGAATAACGTAAACCACCAGGATTTAAGAGGTGCGCAATGAGTGCAACAGCATCGACAGCGCCACAAAATAAATCACTCGAGTGGATGAACCGCCTTCGCGCGAATCCTAAAATCCCGTTGATCGTGGCAGGCGCTGCCGCAATTGCGATCCTTGTAGCGATGGTTTTATGGGCGAAAAGCCCTGATTACCGCACGCTCTACAGCAACCTTTCCGATCAGGATGGCGGCGCCATCGTCACCCAGCTTACCCAGATGAACATCCCGTATCGCTTTGCCGATAATGGCGGTGCGCTTGAGGTACCGGCGGATAAAGTGCACGAGCTTCGTCTGCGTCTGGCACAGCAGGGCCTGCCAAAGGGCGGCGCGGTCGGCTTTGAGCTGCTGGACCAGGAAAAATTCGGCATCAGCCAGTTCAGCGAGCAGGTAAACTACCAGCGTGCGCTGGAAGGCGAGCTGGCTCGCACCATTGAAACGTTAGGCCCGGTGAAGAGTGCCCGCGTGCACCTGGCAATGCCTAAACCCTCTTTATTTGTTCGGGAACAGAAATCCCCTTCAGCTTCCGTTACCGTGAACCTCGAGCCCGGCCGCGCGCTGGACGAAGGACAAATCAGCGCGGTAACGCATCTCGTCTCCAGCGCCGTCGCCGGCCTGCCGCCGGGTAACGTGACGCTGGTGGATCAAAGCGGACACCTGCTGACGCAATCCAATACCGCCGGGCGTGACCTGAACGATGCGCAGCTGAAATACGCCGCCGACGTTGAAAGCCGTCTCCAGCGCCGCATCGAAGCGATCCTCGGCCCGGTGGTGGGCAACAGCAACGTGCACGCCCAGGTGACCGCGCAGATTGACTTCTCTAATAAAGAACAAACCGAAGAGCAATACAGCCCGAACGGCGATGCGGCTCAGGCGGTCATGCGTTCACGCCAGATAAACTCCAGCGAACAGATCGGCGGGGCCTACCCTGGCGGCGTGCCGGGCGCGCTCTCTAACCAGCCAGCGCCGGCAAACGCGGCGCCGATTTCCACGCCGCCGGCCAACCAGCAGAACGGTCAGCAAAATAATCAGCAGACCACCTCAACGACCAATAACGCTGGTCCGCGCTCCAGCAGCCGTAACGAAACCACGAACTATGAAGTGGACCGGACGATCCGCCACACTAAGCTGAACGTGGGCGATATTCAGCGTCTTTCCGTTGCGGTGGTGGTGAACTACAAAACCCTGCCGGACGGCAAACCGTTGCCGTTAACCGCCGAGCAGATGAAGCAGATTGAAAACCTGACCCGCGAAGCGATGGGCTACTCCGAGAAGCGCGGCGATACCCTCAACGTGGTGAACTCTCCGTTTAACTCGGTTGAAGAGACCGGCGGTGAACTGCCGTTCTGGCAACAGCAGGCGTTTATCGACCAGCTGATGTCCGCAGGCCGCTGGCTGCTGGTGCTGATTGTCGCGTGGCTGCTGTGGCGTAAGGGCATTCGTCCTCAGCTCCAGCGCCGTGCGGAAGCCGAAAAAGCGGCGCGCGAGCAGATGAATACGCGTCAGGAAACGGAAGAAGCGGTTGAAGTTCGCCTCAGCAAAGATGAACAGATGCAGCAGCGTCGTGCTAACCAGCGCATGGGCGCTGAGGTGATGAGCCAGCGCATTCGCGAAATGTCAGATAACGATCCGCGCGTCGTGGCGCTGGTCATCCGCCAGTGGATGGGTAACGAACATGAGTAATACGCTTACGGGCACCGATAAAAGCGTCATCCTGCTGATGACCATTGGCGAAGATCGCGCGGCAGAGGTGTTTAAACACCTCTCCCAGCGAGAAGTGCAAATTCTCAGTGCGGCGATGGCCAACGTGCGTCAAATCTCCAACAAACAGCTGACCGAAGTGCTGTCAGAGTTTGAACAGGAAGCCGAACAGTTTGCCGCGCTGAACGTCAACGCCAACGACTACCTGCGCTCCGTGCTGGTCAAGGCGCTGGGCGAAGAGCGTGCCGCCAGCCTGCTGGAAGACATTCTGGAAACCCGCGATACCGCCAGCGGTATCGAAACGCTCAACTTTATGGAGCCGCAGAGTGCCGCCGACCTTATTCGCGACGAGCACCCGCAGATTATCGCCACCATCCTGGTTCACCTCAAACGTGGTCAGGCGGCCGATATTCTGGCCCTGTTCGAAGAGCGCCTGCGTCACGACGTGATGCTGCGTATCGCCACCTTCGGCGGCGTCCAGCCTGCCGCGCTGGCGGAGCTGACCGAAGTGCTGAACAACCTGCTCGACGGTCAGAACCTCAAGCGCAGCAAAATGGGCGGCGTGAGAACGGCGGCGGAAATTATCAACCTGATGAAAACGCAGCAGGAAGAAGCCGTCATTTCGGCGGTTCGCGAATTCGACGGCGAGCTGGCGCAGAAAATCATCGACGAGATGTTCCTGTTCGAAAACCTCGTCGAAGTGGACGACCGCAGCATCCAGCGCCTGCTCCAGGAAGTGGATTCCGAGTCGCTGCTTATCGCCCTCAAAGGCGCCGAACAGCCGCTGCGCGAGAAGTTCCTGCGCAACATGTCCCAGCGTGCGGCCGATATACTGCGCGACGACCTTGCCAACCGCGGCCCGGTGCGTCTGTCTCAGGTGGAAAACGAACAGAAAGCCATCCTGCTTATCGTTCGTCGTCTGGCGGAAACCGGCGAGATGGTGATTGGCAGCGGAGACGACACCTATGTCTAATGAGCTGTCGTGGAAGCGCTGGACGCCGGACGATCTGGCCCCTCCCCTTGCTGAATTCACGCCCGCGGTGGTCTCGCCCGCAGAGCCCGACGCGGACGTTGAACAGCCCGAGCTGAGCGAAGAGGAGCAGCAAGCGCAGATGCTGGCGCAGCTGCAAATGCAGGCGCACGAGCAGGGCTATAACGCCGGTCTGAACGAAGGCCGCCAGAAGGGGCACGATCTGGGGTACCAGGAAGGCCTGGCGAAAGGGTTAGAGCACGGCATCGATCAGGCGCGCCAGCAGCAGGCGCCGATCCATGCCCGCATGCAGCAGCTGGTCAGCGAGTTCCAGCACACGCTGGACGCGCTGGACAGCGTGATTGCCTCGCGTCTGATGCAGATGGCGCTGGAGGCGGCGCGTCAGGTTATCGGCCAGACGCCCGTGGTGGATAACACCGCGCTGATTAAACAAATTCAGGGGCTGCTTCAGCAGGAACCGCTGTTCAGCGGCAAACCGCAGCTGCGCGTCCACCCGGACGATCTGCAGCGCGTTGAAGAGAGCCTGGGCGCAACGCTTAGCCTGCACGGCTGGCGTCTGCGCGGCGACCCATCCTTACACCACGGCGGATGCAAAGTCTCTGCCGATGAAGGCGACCTGGATGCCAGCGTCGCCACCCGCTGGCAGGAACTGTGTCGCCTGGCGGCACCGGGAGTCGTCTGATGACCGCACGCCTTACCCGCTGGCTCACCACGCTCGACAACTTTGAGACGAAGATGGCGCAACTGCCATCTGTTCGTCGTTATGGGCGACTGACGCGCGCCACCGGTCTGGTACTGGAGGCCACCGGCCTGCAGCTTCCTCTGGGTGCGACCTGCGTCATTGAGCGTCAGGATGGGCAGGAAACGCGTGAAGTGGAAAGCGAAGTGGTCGGGTTTAACGGCCAGCGCCTGTTCCTGATGCCGCTTGAAGAGGTGGAAGGCATACTGCCCGGCGCGCGCGTTTACGCGAAAAACATCAGCGGCGACGGGCTGCAAAGCGGGAAACAGCTGCCGCTTGGCCCTGCCCTGCTCGGCCGCGTGCTGGACGGAAGCGGGAAGCCGCTGGATGGCCTGCCCGCGCCGGACACCACCGAAACCGGCGCGCTGATTACCCAGCCGTTCAACCCCCTGCAGCGTACCCCTATTGAGCACGTGCTGGATACCGGCGTGCGTCCGATTAACGCCCTGCTCACCGTAGGGCGCGGACAGCGCATGGGCCTGTTCGCCGGTTCCGGCGTCGGGAAATCCGTCCTGCTCGGCATGATGGCGCGCTATACCCAGGCCGACGTGATTGTCGTGGGGCTGATCGGCGAGCGTGGTCGCGAAGTAAAAGACTTTATTGAAAACATTCTGGGTGCGGAAGGCCGCGCCCGCTCGGTGGTGATCGCCGCGCCGGCGGACGTGTCGCCGCTGCTGCGTATGCAGGGTGCCGCCTACGCCACCCGTATCGCCGAAGATTTTCGTGACCGCGGCAAGCACGTGCTGCTGATCATGGACTCCCTCACCCGCTACGCGATGGCGCAGCGTGAAATTGCGCTGGCCATCGGCGAGCCGCCGGCCACCAAAGGCTATCCGCCTTCGGTCTTCGCCAAACTTCCGGCGCTGGTAGAGCGTGCGGGGAACGGCATCAGCGGCGGCGGCTCCATCACCGCGTTCTATACGGTGCTGACCGAGGGCGATGACCAGCAGGACCCGATTGCCGACTCCGCGCGCGCGATCCTGGACGGCCATATCGTGCTGTCGCGCCGCCTGGCCGAAGCCGGGCACTACCCGGCGATTGATATTGAAGCGTCCATCAGCCGTGCGATGACGGCATTGATTACCGAGAAGCACTACGCCCGCGTGCGTAACTTCAAACAACTGCTTTCCAGCTTCCAGCGCAACCGCGATCTGGTCAGCGTGGGGGCGTATGCCAAAGGCAGCGACCCGATGCTCGACAAGGCGATTAGCCTGTGGCCGCAGCTGGAGGCGTTTTTACAACAGGGCATTTTTGAGCGTGCCGACTGGGAAGATTCAATCCAGGCGCTGGAGCTGATTTTCCCGCAGGTGTAACACAGGTGGAGGGCGAAGGTCATGGCGCAAAACAGCGCGTTATCAACGCTGAAAGATCTGGCTGAAAAAGAAGTTGATGATGCCGCATTGCAGCTTGGCGCAATGCGACGCGGGTGCCAGCAGGCTGAAGAACAGTTGAAGATGTTAATCGACTATCAGCATGAATATCGCACCAACCTCAATACCGATATGACGCAGGGCATTGGCAGCCAGCGCTGGATTAACTATCAGCAGTTTATCCAGACGCTCGAGAAGGCGATAGAGCAGCACCGCCAGCAGCTAAACCAGTGGACCCAAAAAGTCGATACCGCGCTGAATTTCTGGCGCGAGAAAAAACAGCGGCTGCAGGCCTGGCAGACCTTACAGGACCGGCAGATTGCAGCCTCGACCCTGGCGGAAAACCGCCTGGATCAGAAGAAAATGGATGAGTTTGCCCAGCGCGCATCAATGAGGAAACCGGAATGATCACACTGCAACAACTGCTGATGAGCGACAGCGACCCGTCAGGCGGGATGCAAACAGGGAAAGGCTCCGAGGGGGCACAGGACTTTCTCTCCCTGCTGGCGGGCGCCCTGACGGATGCAACGGGCAAGGGCAACGATGCGCCGCTCACCCTGGCGGACCTGAAAGCCGCCGGCAGCAAGCTGTCGAAAGTCGCGCAGGATGCCAAAGGCGATACCGCTCTGCAGGCCAAAATTGCCGACCTGCTCTCGCGTCAGCCTGCGCTGAATGGCGTTGAAACGTCGGAGTCCGCGCCGCTTGAAACGTTGGTCTCCGGGCTGGTACCGCTGTCAAAGGGCGACGCGCTGAAGACGCTCACTGCGGCCAGCGGTAAAGATGACGCTAAAACCGAGCTGAGCGAAGAAGAGCTGGCGGGGCTAAGCGCGCTGATGGCGATGCTGCCGCACCAGCAGACGACCGCCTCTCGTGCGGCAGGTAGCGACGGCGTTCACGCCACCTCGGCGCTGAGTTCAGCAACGCTTTCGCAAAACGGTGCGGGACAGCCGCCGTCCCTGAACGCGCCTGCGGGAAGCCATGATAAAGCGCCTCTTTCTGCGTCCTATCAGAGCCAGGCGAAGAACAACGGTCCGGATCTCGCCGCCAACGCGCCAGCCACACCGGTCGTGGCCGCAGCCGCTGAGAAACAGGACTTCGCCAGCGCCTCTTCGTCATCTTCGCCGACCGCTACCCTGGCGCCGATTATCTCCAGCCATGCGGCCAGCCAGCCTGCCGCAACCGTTGCCACCGCCCCGGTGCTAAGCCAGCCTCTGGGCACACATGAATGGCAGCAGTCACTGAGCCAGCACATCACCCTGTTCACTAAGCAGGGCCAGCAGACGGCGGAGCTGCGCCTGCACCCGGAAGATCTGGGCCAGGTGCAAATCTCGCTCAAGCTGGACGATAACCAGGCACAGCTGCAGATGGTCTCTGCTCACAGCCACGTGCGCGCGGCGCTGGAAGCCGCGCTGCCGGTCCTGCGGACCTCGCTGGCGGAGAACGGCATTCAGCTTTCTCAAAGCAGCGTCAGCAGCGAGAGCTTTGCCGGGCAACAACAGTCTTCATCCCAGCAGCACCATGCTTCACGCCCGGGCCAGCACGGCGGTTTTAATGAAGAGAGCGATGAGCTCCTGCCGACCCCTGCCGCCCTGCAATCCGCGGCGCGCGGTAACGGTGCCGTAGACATCTTCGCCTAAACGCCAGAGGTAGCGTGATTATCCCCGTCTTTTCCACGCTTTGACGACGGCAGGACACGGGATAATCACCTTATTAAGCTGTACCGAAACAGGAAGCTCGTATCAGATGACAGACTCCGCTATCACCAAAAAAAGCAAGCGTTCCATCTGGATCCCGCTGCTGGTGTTGATCACGCTCGCCGCCTGCGCTACCGCGGGCTATAGTTACTGGCGTATGCAGCAGGAACCTTCAACCGCTGCGGCCAAAGCCGAACCTGCCCCACCGCCGGCGCCGGTCTTTTTCCCTCTGGACACCTTCACCGTTAACCTCGGTGATGCGGATCGCGTGCTGTATGTCGGTATTACGCTGCGCCTGAAGGACGAAGCAACCCGCGCGCGCCTGAACGATTATCTGCCGGAAGTGCGTAGCCGCCTTCTCCTGCTGTTTTCTCGTCAGGACGCCTCCGCGCTGGCTACCGACGTGGGTAAGCAAAAGCTGGTCGACGCCATCAAGCAGACGCTGGCCACCCCGCTGGTAAACGGTCAACCTAAGCAGGAAGTCACTGACGTTCTGTACACAGCCTTTATTCTGCGGTAACGACATGGGCGACAGTATTCTTTCTCAGGCAGAAATCGACGCGCTGCTTAACGGCGACAGCGATAAGAGTGACGACCCGCAACCGGGTCTCACCGGCGACGATAATATTCGTCCTTACGATCCCAATACCCAGCGTCGCGTGGTACGTGAACGTCTGCAGGCGCTGGAGATCATTAACGAACGTTTTGCACGTCAGTTCCGTATGGGGCTGTTTAACCTGCTGCGTCGTAGCCCGGATATCACGGTCGGTGCGATCCGCATCCAGCCGTATCATGAGTTTGCCCGCAACCTGCCGGTGCCAACCAACCTTAACCTGATTCATCTGAAGCCGCTGCGCGGCACCGGTCTGGTGGTGTTTTCCCCAAGCCTGGTGTTCATCGCGGTGGATAACCTGTTCGGCGGCGACGGGCGTTTTCCGACCAAAGTGGAAGGTCGTGAATTTACCCACACCGAGCAGCGCGTCATTAACCGCATGCTGAAGCTGGCGCTGGAATCCTACAGCGACGCGTGGAAAGCGATTAACCCGCTGGAAGTAGAGTACGTCCGTTCTGAGATGCAGGTGAAATTTACCAATATCACCACCTCCCCGAACGATATCGTCGTCAATACGCCGTTCCACGTGGAGATCGGTAACCTGACCGGTGAGTTCAACATCTGCCTGCCGTTCAGCATGATTGAACCGCTGCGCGAGCTGCTGGTTAACCCGCCGCTGGAGAACTCACGCAACGAAGATCAGAACTGGCGTGAAAACCTGGTGCGCCAGGTGCAGCACTCGCAGCTGGAGCTGGTGGCGAACTTTGCCGACATTTCGATGCGGTTATCCCAGATCCTGAAATTACAACCCGGCGACGTTTTGCCGATAGACAAACCCGACCGCATTATTGCCCACGTAGATGGTGTCCCCGTACTTACAAGCCAGTACGGCACGATTAACGGTCAGTATGCGTTACGCGTTGAGCACTTGATCAACCCGATTTTGAATTCGCTGAATGAGGAACAGCCCAAATGAGTGACATGAACAATCCGTCCGATGAAAACAGCGGAGCACTGGACGATCTGTGGGCTGACGCGTTAAACGAGCAAAAAACGACTCCGACAAAAAGCGCGGCGGACGCGGTATTCCAGCAGTTAGGCGGCGGCGACGTCAGCGGCACGCTGCAGGACATCGACCTGATTATGGACATCCCGGTTAAGCTGACCGTTGAACTGGGACGCACCCGGATGACCATTAAAGAGCTGCTGCGCCTCACGCAGGGTTCAGTTGTGGCCCTTGACGGCCTGGCCGGCGAGCCGCTGGATATTCTGATCAACGGTTATCTGATTGCCCAGGGTGAAGTGGTGGTGGTTGCCGATAAATACGGCGTGCGCATCACCGACATCATCACCCCGTCTGAACGCATGCGTCGTCTGAGCCGTTAAGCATGAAAACCCAGGCAACAATATCACAGCCTTCCGCCGTTCCCGGCTCCCCGCTGCTCCAGGTGAGCGGGGCGTTGTTCGGTATTATTGCCTTTATTCTTATCGCCGCCTGGGTGGCAAAGCGTTTTGGCCTGGCGGGTAAAACTGCCGGCCCCCGCGGCCTGAAGGTCAGCGCCAGCACGACGCTTGGGCCGCGCGAACGCGTGGTCATCGTCGATGTGGAAGATGCGCGTCTGGTTCTGGGCGTAACCGGCTCAAACATCAACGTATTACATAAACTGCCGCCCGCCCCGGTCACGGTGGACGAGCGCGCACAAGCCCCTGCGGATTTTCAGTCCGTCATGAAGAGTTTGCTTAAGCGTTCCGGGAGAACCTGATGCGCCGTTTGTTATCCCTGACGCTTGCGGGCGTTGGCCTGTTTGCTCCTGCAGTTTATGCGCAGCTGCCCGGTCTGGTTTCCACGCCGATTGCGGGTGGCGGCCAGAGCTGGTCGCTCCCGGTTCAGACGCTGGTCTTCATCACCTCGCTGACCTTTATTCCGGCCATTCTGCTGATGATGACCAGCTTTACCCGCATCATCATCGTTTTTGGTCTGCTGCGAAACGCGCTGGGCACCCCTTCGGCGCCGCCAAACCAGGTGCTTCTTGGGCTGGCGCTGTTTTTGACCTTTTTCATCATGTCGCCGGTGATCGATAAGATTTATACCGACGCCTACCAGCCGTTCAGCGAAGACAAAATTTCGATGCAGGAGGCGCTGGAAAAAGGCGCGCAGCCGCTGCGAGAATTTATGCTGCGCCAGACGCGCGAGGCGGACCTGGCGCTCTTCGCCCGCCTGTCCAACACCGGCGAGCTGCAGGGCCCGGAAGCGGTACCGATGCGCATTCTGCTGCCGGCCTATGTCACCAGCGAGCTGAAAACCGCGTTCCAGATTGGCTTTACCATCTTTATCCCGTTCCTGATTATCGACCTGGTGATCGCCAGCGTCCTGATGGCGCTCGGGATGATGATGGTGCCGCCCGCCACCATTGCCCTGCCCTTTAAGATCATGCTTTTTGTGCTGGTCGACGGCTGGCAGCTGCTGGTCAGCTCGCTGGCGCAAAGTTTTTACAGTTAAGGAACGGCAATGACACCCGAATCGGTCATGATGATGGGCACGGAAGCGATGAAAATCGCGATTGCCGTTGCCGCGCCGCTGCTGCTTGTCGCGCTGGTTACCGGCCTGATTATCAGTATTCTTCAGGCTGCCACGCAGATTAACGAAATGACGCTGTCGTTCATCCCGAAAATCATCGCCGTATTTGTGGCGATTATCGTGGCCGGACCGTGGATGCTGAACCTGCTGCTGGACTATATGCGCAACCTGTTTACCAATCTGCCGTACATCATCGGCTGACCTGACGATGCTGCACTTCACCAGCGACCAGTGGGTTCAGTGGCTCGGCATCTATTTCTGGCCGATGCTGCGCATTCTGGCGCTGATCTCCACCGCCCCCATTCTCAGCGAGAAATCGATCCCCAAGCGCGTTAAGGTGGGGCTGGGCATTATCATCACCATTATCGTCGCCCCTTCCCTGCCACCCGTGGATATTCCCATCTTCTCGGCTAACGCGGTATGGGTCGCTTTACAACAGGTAATGATTGGCGTCGCCGTGGGCTTTACCATGCAGCTCGCCTTCGCCGCCGTGCGCACGGCCGGTGAGTTGATTGGCCTGCAGATGGGGCTATCGTTCGCCACGTTTGTCGATCCCGGCAGCCATCTCAACATGCCGGTGCTGGCGCGCATCATCGATCTGCTCGCCATGCTGCTCTTTCTGTCGCTCAACGGTCATCTGTGGCTCATCTCCATGCTGGTGGATACTTTCCATACGCTGCCGATCGGTGATAACCCGGTCAACAGCAATGCCTTCCTCGCGCTGACCCGCGCGGCGGGGCTGATCTTCCTCAACGGTCTGATGCTGGCTCTGCCGATCATCACCCTGCTGCTCACCGTCAACCTGGCATTAGGCTTGCTGAACAGAATGGCACCGCAGCTCTCGGTGTTTGTGATTGGTTTTCCGCTAACGTTGACGGTCGGAATTTTATTAATGTCATTACTGATGCCACTTATCGCCCCCTTCTGTGAACATTTATTCGGCGAGATATTCAATCTGTTAGCGGATATTGTCAGCGAATTGCCACGTAAATAATAGTCCTCACGATCGCTATTGTCTTTCTGAGGATATTCCTAAAATAAAACGCGAAAAACATCTTCCAGGATATATCTGACGCGGTTTAAATGTTTCTAACCACCTCACAATACTTAATATTTACTTTACTTTAAGAAGATTCCTGGCAAATTATACGTAACTTTACGGGATAGTGAGTCCGCCTGAAAGTCTTTGTCATGCTCACAGGTTTATTATTTTTTTCCATCCCGTATGGCTGTTTTGAGCTCTCAGGCAGATGGTGAATTATCGTTACGCATTGAGTGAGGGTATGCCATGTCAACGATCATTATGGATTTATGCAGCTACACCCGGCTAGGGTTAACCGGGTACCTGGCAAGCAGAGGGGTAAGAAAGAGAGACATCAACGATGCACACACCGTTGAAGAACTCGCAGCCGCTTGTGACGAACTCAAACCAGGCGTGGTGTTTATTAATGAGGACTGTTTCATTCACGATCCAGCCAACAGTCAGCACATTAAGCAAATCATTAATCAGCATCCAAAAACCCTGTTTATTGTTTTTATGGCGATCGCGAATATCCATTTCGATGAGTATTTGTTGGTCCGTAAAAATTTATTGATCAGTTCTAAGTCGATTAAACCCGAGTCGCTGGATGACATTCTGGGTGATTATTTGAATAAAGAAGTTAAAAATGTAGGAGCGGTTAACTTACCCACCCTTTCATTAAGCAGGACTGAATCAAGTATGCTGCGAATGTGGATGGCTGGACAAGGAACTATTCAGATCTCTGACCAGATGAATATTAAAGCGAAAACCGTTTCGTCACACAAAGGAAATATTAAAAGGAAAATTAAAACGCATAATAAGCAAGTGATCTATCACGTGGTACGTCTGACCGATAATGTGACGAACGGGATTTTCGTCAACATGCGTTAGTGGCTTAAACCCCTTTGCACCCTACCTTTGATCTCTGGCCTGGCCAGAGATTTTTGCTTTTGCGGACGTGGTCGGGCACGCGCAATGCCACCCGACGCCATACTACTCGGCTTTCTCAACAAAAATGCCGTCCGGATGCCCCAGTTCGTTAAAAAACCAGATACCGAGCGGGTAGTCTTCCAGTGAGACCAGGTACATTGTGCCTTCACTAAACTCTTCAATTGCCAGCACCACCCCCGGGCGGCGCGGCCCACCGTCCGTTTTAACGGTTACCCGATCGTTGACCTTCATACATTCCTCCTCTGGTTTTGAGCCAGTGTAGAACAAAACGCAAAAACACACATCGCCGCACGGCGTGAATGGCGTTTTTATACACAGTCTATACTTACCGTGGACACGGTTTTATGAGGAGCCCCGTAATGAAGACCGATAAAGAGTACAGCGACACCATCAAACGCGAGGTCGAGGTGGATGTCGATGCCCTGCTGGCCGCCATCAATGAGATCAGTGAGTCAGAAGTCCGCCGCACGAACGATGGTTCGGACCACGTCATTGTTAACGGGAGGGATTATCACACCTACCGCGAGCTGGCGGAGGCCTTCGAGCTGGATATTCATGACTTTAGCGTGTCTGAAGCAAATCGTTAGCATGAAAAAAATCCCGGTCATGGGGATGGCCGGGATCAAAACTTGCTTATGCAAGAAGCACTTGAAAATTCGTTACACCAGGAAATCTGATGTACAAACAACACTATCCCCAACGATTTTGCATGACAAGCATATATTCTTACGGCGAATATAATATTTTTAACATAATCGTTTTGGTTATGAGCAACAACATACGCCGAATGCGGGTTTGGCTGGAGCAGTTCTTTTCAATCCGGTTTAAGCCCAGATATTTTTTTAGGAATATTCTTAGATTAAGGCTCATTCGTTTTCGGGAGTTACTATGCTTTCACTCCGGGGTCCCCTGCTGATTTTTTCCGATCTGGATGGATCGCTGCTGGATATTCATACCTATGAGTGGCAGCCCGCGATGCCGTGGCTGGATAAACTGCAGGATAACCAGGTACCGGTGATTCTTTGCAGCAGCAAGAGCGCGGCAGAGATGCTGGATATTCAGCAGGATCTGGGTCTGGAAGGGTTACCGTTTATCGCTGAGAACGGCGCGGTGATTCAGCCTGACGTGCGCTGGGAAATGGGTCAGCGCCACATCAACGGCATGACGCACCGGGAGATTCGTCCGCTTATTGAGCAAATCCGCCAGCAGGCGGGCTTCAAATTCACCACCTTTGACGACGTGGACGAACGCGTCATTAGCGAATGGACGGGGGTGACCCGCTACCGGGCGGCGCTTGCCCGCAAGCATGACGCCTCCGTCACGCTCATCTGGCGTGATTCCGACGAAGCCATGGCCCGGTTTGAAGCGTCTCTGGCGCAACGCGGGCTGAAATGCCTGCAGGGTGCCCGTTTCTGGCATATTCTCGATGCCGGCTGCGGTAAGGACGTTGCGGCTAACTGGCTAATCGCGCAGTACCGTGAACGGGAAAATATTGAACCCACGACCCTGGGGCTCGGCGATGGGCCGAACGACGCGCCGCTGCTGGACAGCGTGGACTTCGCGGTGGTGATTAAGGGGATAAACCGGCAGGGTATTACGTTACGGGACGATAACCCCCGCCGGGTTTATCACACCCGGCAGGCGGGACCGCTCGGCTGGCAGGAGGGGCTGGATCACTTTTTGTCATGATCGTGCCAGACAACCCGGTTACGTCCGTCCTGTTTAGCTTTATATAACCGGGCATCCGCCACGGACTGCAGCTGTTCGAAATCGTAATTTTCGTTTTCCCGGGCGCTGCTGACGCCGAGTGACGCGCTGATGCGCAGGGTCGTACTCTTCTTCACCAGAATCTCCTTGCTGTTGATTCGGCAGCGAATACGCTCCGCGACGCCTCTCGCCTCCTCAAGACCGAGCCCCGGCAGGACGATACAAAACTCTTCCCCGCCCACGCGTCCTGCCACGTCGTTTTTACGCAATGCGCTGGAAATCAGCCCTGCCGAGTGGGAAAGCACCTTATCACCGGCCTGGTGACCGAACCGATCGTTGACGCTTTTAAAATGGTCGAGGTCTAACTGAATGACCGAGAACGGCAACGACTGTTGATGACACTTCTTCGCCAGCAGTTTCGCGCGTTCGAACAGCGCGCCGCGATTATTCAGGCGGGTTAGCGGGTCGTGCCAGGCCTGCCACTTGAGCGAGTGCTGCAGCGTATACATATTGCTGACCATCCGGCGGATCACCAGCCACGAAATCAGCAGCATCGCGGTAAAGAGTGCCCACAGTAATGCCAGTACGATACTGATGCTGCCGAAGTCGCCCTGTACCCCTTCCTGCAGAGTATGGACACGCAAAACCAGGCCATCAAAATGATCGAGCCGCTGCCAGCTGATGAAACGGCTGCCGAGGCGGATGCCACCACCAGTATCGTGCTCGATCGCCTGCGCTATCTGCGCGAGTTCGCGTTCATCGAAATGGTTCACCTGTTTATCTGTCTTTTCAGAGGAGGCAATCATATTGAGCCGGGAGTCGTACAGCTGATACTCCCCCTCCGTACGGTCGTCCGTCGCCTCTGCCAGCAGGCGTTGCATCGTATTCAGCGAGAAATCCATCGCCACCACGCCATACCAGTAGCGATTGAAATAGATGGGGACGCTGGCAGTGATCGTTCGCTCGTCACCGGTCCAGGATGACGGCGTGGAGATAAACCAGCGCACCGCGCGGGAGCGATTGTTACGTTCCGACTGCTGGGTAAACCAGGACTGCGTGACCAGGTGATAATAGCGGGGGATAATATCGCTCGCCTCTGTTAGCGTGTCCGTCGAAAGATAAAACCCGGCGCGTGAAACGTAGATCACCCGCGATTCACTATGCCTGCTCGACGTCGCCAGCCTGAGCAGATAACCCACTTCAAGCGCGGCTGAAATTTCATTGCTGATGCGTTCAGCGTCCCGGTTCAGAATCGACGTTTTTTCAACAAACGCATCCGAGACGCCGTTAATCGGAAGTGTGCGATTTCTGTCAACGAGGAGCTGCCAGGTGGGACGCATGCGTAATGCGTTAAAGTGCGATACTGCATCGTGCAAAACATTGAAGGCCAGCGGCGTCTGTAGCGCATCGCGCATGCTCTGGCGAAATAACAGCATTTTATCCACGCTGTACTGCAGCTGCCTGTCCAGCGAGCTGGCCACGGTTTCCAGGTGGTTGCGCTGGCTGGAGATATACGCCTCTTCGAGGACCACCACTTCACGCCAGGTCAGGAGGGTTGAAAATACCAGAACAGTGATAAAACAGAGGTTAACAATCAAACCCGGATTGCTACGCTTATGCAGCCATTGCAGAAAAGATCGTCTTACAACAAAGGTATCGCGCTGCACACACACTCCCTGATTACTGCCTTACACCCGGTACTTCAGTTAAAAACGCCCGGCAAAGCCGGGCGTTATGTGATTAAGCCTGATCGTGCTTGCGCTGGCCGTCACCCGGCTGAAGCTCATCTTCACGAAAGGCTTCCTGCTTAATGCTGTAGCCATCATGCCACCGACATTCCACCATTCCGCTGGAATACCCGGTGACAATCATGCGCGGGCCGCCCTTCTTAGGCTTAACTTCATCACTGACCAAAAAGACCATACCTGCCTCCTGTATCAGGGTGAAACTGTTTCAATTTAGACGAGGAATGGTCTTTTTGCACCCTGCGACGGGTAACAATTAGTGCGCCGTACCGCGCATTTTTTCGATCAGTTTCACCGCCGCCACCACGATAGCGCCAACGATAAAGCCCAGCACCAGATTAAGCAGCGTGGGCAGAATCGCTGCCACCACGCTCCCCTGCGCCGAGGCGAAATGTTCGATGGCATGGTGCAGCGGCGCTATGCCGTGGACCACAATGCCGCCGCCCACGAGGAACATCGCCAGGGTCCCCACCACGGACAAGCTCTTCATCAGCCACGGCGCCAGCGTCAGTAAGCCTTTGCCGATGCCTTTAGCCACCGCGCTGGATTTCTCCTCCAGCCAGTAGCCGATATCATCCAGCTTCACGATCAGCCCGACCAGGCCGTAAACGCCCACCGTGACCAGAATGGCGATCCCGGAGAGGATCAACACCTGATTCAGCAGCGGCGCATCGGAGACGATGCCCAGCGTAATGGCGACAATTTCAGCCGACAGAATAAAGTCGGTGCGAATGGCGCCTTTGATTTTATCGCGCTCGAAAACTTTCGGATCCTGCGCGGCAAGCGCTTCAAGGCGCTGCTGGCGCGCCTCCGGGGTATCCTTCTGCTTGCGCGAGCTCAAAGAGTGCAGGACCTTCTCCACGCCTTCGAAGCACAAGAATGCCCCGCCAATCATCAGCAGCGGCGTGATGGCCCAGGGGATGAATGCGCTGATCAGCAGCGCCAGCGGCACCAGGATCACTTTGTTCAGAAACGAGCCTTTTGCCACACCCCACACCACCGGCAGCTCACGGTTAGCCCGTACCCCGCTCACCTGTTGGGCGTTAAGCGAGAGATCGTCCCCCAGCACCCCTGCGGTTTTCTTCGCCGCCAGTTTCCCCATCACGGAAATATCATCCAGTAAGGTGGCAATATCATCCAGCAATGTTAATAAGCTACTTCCTGCCAAAATGGTGATCCTTCTTTTTTTGGTAATTAAGTGAATAGTATGGAGCAAAAGCGCAATCGCGGAAACAGGCAGCTTTCGTCAACAAAAAATTCACATCAACTACACAATTAAAGGGCTCGCCAGCGCGATAGTTTTCGCGTTTACTATCAGCGACCTTTTTATTTCGTCGTGAGGGATTATGCGTTTCCGGCAACTGCTTCCGCTTATCGGGGCACTTTTTTCGCTGTATATCATTTGGGGTTCCACCTATTTTGTCATTCGCATCGGCGTGGAAAGCTGGCCGCCGCTGATGATGGCGGGCATTCGCTTCCTCTCGGCGGGTGTGCTGCTACTGGCCTTCCTGCTGCTGCGCGGGCATAAGCTTCCACCGCTCCGCCCAATGCTTAACGCCGCCCTGATAGGCCTGCTGCTGCTGGCGGTGGGGAATGGTTTTGTGACCATTGCCGAGCACCAGAACGTACCGTCAGGGATCGCCGCCGTGGTCGTTGCCACCGTACCGCTGTTTACCCTCTGCTTCAGCCGTCTTTTCGGCATCCGCACCCGCAAGCTGGAGTGGCTGGGGATTGGCATCGGCCTTGCCGGCATTATTCTGCTTAACAGCGGCGGTAACCTGAGCGGGAATCCGTGGGGCGCAGTGATTATCCTTATCGGCTCGATGAGCTGGGCGTTTGGTTCCGTATACGGTTCGCGTATCGAACTGCCGACCGGCATGATGGCGGGGGCAATAGAGATGCTTGCGGCTGGGATTGTGCTGCTGCTGGCCTCAGCCCTGACGGGAGAAGAGCTGACTACCCTGCCGCCGTTGTCGGGCTTCCTGGCGGTAGGCTATCTGGCGCTGTTTGGCTCCATCATCGCCATCAACGCCTACATGTTCCTGATCCGTAACGTCTCACCGGCGGTTGCCACCAGCTATGCCTACGTCAACCCGGTCGTGGCCGTGCTGCTCGGCACCGGGCTTGGCGGTGAAACGCTCTCTCCGGTTGAGTGGTTAGCTTTAGGGGTGATTGTTTTTGCCGTCGTGCTGGTGACCTTAGGCAAATATTTGCTGCCGGCAAAGCCCGTGGTTACGCCTTGCGAGGTGGAGAAACCGTAAGCGCGTGGATCCCCTGCGTGTCGATCTGCGCGGCCTGGCCGCCGCCGCAGATCCACTCTTCCAGCCGTTCGCTCAGATCGGCATCGTTCAGCTTTAACCGTCCTCTCAGCGCACACTCCCAGACGATCAGCACTCGCCAGTCCTGCGCGACAAGCGTGGCGAGATCCCGCGCATCTCGCTCAACGTTCTTGCCAATCTTTTCCAGCCAGAAATCGGTGCGCGTCGCCGGGACTTTAAACAGGTAGCAGTCGTGATGATGCCAGAAACAGCCGTGGGTGAAGATAATGCACCGATACGCGTCAATGACGAAATCCGGGCGACCCGCAAGCGCGGGATCCTGCACGCGAAAGTCGAAGCCCGCCTGCGTCAGCAGCCCGGCCAGACGCTTTTCAATCGCGGTGTCACGCGTGCCGATGGCACGCATGTTTTTGCTCCGCGTGGCCTTATCGTGAACGTCCGTCATTGACGGCCTCACCCTGGCGGAGCGCCACCGCCTGTCTGATGCGCGGGGCCAGCAGTTTTGCCACCGCCGCGAACGCGGGCACCACCACTGAGTTACCAAACTGACGGTAAGCCTGAGTGTCCGAAACCGGAATGCGGAAACGGTAGCCCTGTGGCGTTTCAAAGCCCATCAGCCGGGCGCACTCCCGCGGCGTGAGGCGCCGCGGACGGTGACGCTGGTTTTGCGGATCGTCGAAATCTTTCTCGCCCAGCGCTTTATCCCAGCCTCTGTCGATCAGGATTTCAGCGCCGTCTTTGTAGTAGCGAGCGGACAGCGTGCGGGTCACGCTGTGCGGATCGTTTGGGTTCACCATGCCAAACCCGAAGCCGTTGCCTTTGGCCTGATGCTTTTTGGCATAGCGGTAGAGGTATTTCCACAGGATTGGGGTAAGGATAAATTTCGCGTCGACCACCGGCTCCAGCAGGTCGGCAATAGTTGGACGACGCTCGGGGTATAAGGAGGGAATATCCCGCAGGGTGAAATCCCCCTTAAGATTGAGATCGCGGCGGAAACCGACGAGCACAATGCGTTCGCGATGCTGGGGCAGGAAGTGTTTCCCGTCGATAATTTTCGGGTCATCCGCGCCCATGTCCTCGGAATCCGCCACGTCATAGCCCAGCTCGTCCAGCGTTTGCATGATAATGCGGAAGGTCTTTCCACCGTCATGGCTCTTTAAGTTCTTGACGTTTTCCAGCACGAATATGGCCGGGCGACGGGCGTCAATGATTCGGGCCACATCGAAAAACAGCGTTCCCTGCGTATCGCAGGCAAAACCGTGGGCACGCCCGAGGGCATTCTTTTTGGAGACGCCGGCCAGCGAGAAAGGCTGACACGGGAAGCCCGCCAGCAGCACGTCATGCGCCGGAATCGTCTGGCGAATGTGCTCGGCGGCTTGTTCATCCGTGACGCCGCTTTTATGGCTCAGGGTAACGTCGCGGATATCGGCGTTGAAATGATGTTCATGCGGATCGCAGTACCAGTTCGCTTTATAAGTGCGTACCGCATGTTTGTTCCACTCGCTGGTAAACACGCACTGACCGCCGATAGCTTCAAAGCCGTGCCGGATGCCACCGATGCCGGCAAACAGATCGATAAAGCGGAAGGCATAGTTCGGGTGCGCGGCAGACGGACGCGGAAGCAGATCTTGCAGATAACGAAACTCGCTTTCGCTCAGGCGGCGCCCTGCCCGATCGCTGGTCAGCAGTCGCTTAAGGATGGCCGGGCTCCAGTGGCTTTCGCCGTGCGCCACCAGCTGGTTTGCCAGCGTTTTAGCGTCATAAATATCCAGCAGCTGGCGCAGTAATGCCTGCACCGTTGCCGTTGACTTCTCAGCCTGCTCTGGCGCGGGCTCTGTCACTGATCGATTTTCCTGCATTCTTTTAACCGGGCAATAAAGACTGGAAACAGATTACCACAGTTCACTTTCGCAAACTGCGACGGAAGCGGTGTTGAATCTGGCTATCCAGCCCGATGCAGTCGCCCTGTAATTCGGCACTGAGTTTCGCCATAAACTGAATCAGAAAATCGGCGTTGTGCTGCGCGAGCTCGCGCCCGACGTCGGTTTGCATTGTATCAGGCAAGCGCAGCAGCTTGGTCTGAAAATGATCGAGCGCAAACGCCCGGTCATCAAGCGGGCGCGCGTCGGCAAACGGATCGTCCGCGTCAAAAAGCGGTACGCCCAGCGCGCCTGACACGGCAAACACGCGCGCCAGGCCAATCGCCCCCAGCGCCTCCAGACGATCTGCATCCTGGACAATTTTGGCCTCAATCGTGTGCGGCGTCAGGCCGGCGCTGAAACTGTGCGCCTCGATGGCGTGCTCCACGGCGGCATAGCGATCGGACGGGAAGTCAGGGAAATCGCGGTGCAGAATGTCCCGCGTTCTGCGCGCAGCCAGACGCGACGACTGGCTGCGTTCAGGATGATTTTTCGGCAGGCTAACGATGTCGTGAAAATAGCAGGCGGTCAGGATCGTCAGCGGGTCGACGTGGTGATGAACCATGATTTTCTGCGCCGTCAGCCAGACGCGACGGAAGTGTGAAATATCGTGCGCGGTGTCGTCGGTCGCGTGATGTTCATCAAGCCAGGATTCAAAGCGCTGCTGCCACTGTATGAGTTCCATCATCCTTTCCTGTTACGAAAATGGGCACTGAATTATAACATAGCTAAATAAAATAAATTTAAAAATAGAACCCAGAAATACTTAATAATAATTACCCGCAATACTTTCAAGCGATTAATTCATTTGAAAAATAAAGAGATCATTGGAAATATTTTGTAATATTTCACTGGTTTAATTACATTTATTTTTGAACCAAATTTACGAGCCATAGAATAGTATCAGACACGTAATTACGGAGGGTGATTACATATATTCATATAAATTATCTTTAAAGGGAATATATAATGAAAAGAAAAGTTCTGGCAATTCTTGTACCCGCATTATTAATGGCTGGCGCGGCAAACGCGGCTGAAATGTATAACAAAGACGGCAATAAAGTTGACCTGTACGGCAAGGTTGACGCGCGTCATACCTTCTCCGACAACGCGGGCGACGACGGCGACGAAACCTACGTGCAGATTGGTTTCAAAGGCGAAACACAGATTACCCGCGATCTGGTCGGTTACGGTCAGTGGGAATATAAAACCTACGCAAATGATACCGAAGACGCCGGGGATACCTCTTTCAACCGTCTGGCCTATGCGGGCCTGAAATATGGCGAATACGGTTCATTTGATTATGGCCGTAATTACGGCGTCGTGTATGACGTTGAAGCCTGGACCGATATGCTGCCGGTATTTGGTGGCGATTCCTACACCTGGACTGACAACTATATGGTTGGCCGTACCAACGGTGTTGCGACCTACCGTAATAATGATTTCTTCGGGCTGGTTGATGGCCTGAACTTCGCGCTGCAGTATCAGGGTGCTAACGAAGGTGCAAACGCTAACGAAGATCAGGAAGGCACCAAAAACGGTCACGACGACGTACGCTTCCAGAACGGCGACGGCTTCGGTATGTCTACCACCTATGACTTCGACTTCGGTCTGACGCTGGGTGCGGCGTATTCTTCCTCTGACCCTACCAACGATCAGGTTGCTTATGGCGCGGGCAACTATAACCGCTTCAGCAAATACGCAGGCGGTGACCGTGCAGACGCATGGACCGTTGGCGCAAAATATGATGCTCAAGGCGTCTATCTGGCAATGATGTACGCGGAAACCCGCAACATGACGCCGTACGGCAGCGACGGCATCGCCAACAAAACGCAGAACTTTGAAGCCGTAGCGCAATACCAGTTTGACTTCGGTCTGCGTCCATCCCTGGCGTGGGTCTATTCAAAAGGCATCGATCTGGGCGGTAACGATTATCACCCACGCAATGGCTATGACTATGTAGACCAGGATCTGGTTAACTACATCGACCTGGGCATGACCTACAACTTCAACAAGAACTTCTCCACCTACGTTGTTTATAAAATCAACCTGCTGGACGAAGATGACGCCTTCTACAATGACAACGGTATTGCAACCGATGACATTGTTGGCATCGGCATGATCTACCAGTTCTGATCCCTGAAAATACAAAAGCCCGCATTTGCGGGCTTTTTTGTTTCAAGGGACACTATTTTACGGCGCTTCCTGCAGCGCCACGCGGATAAACCCGTTATTCTGCACCAGCAGCTCATGGGCTTTCCACGCATCAAGGCCTGTCAGCACCATTAATACCGCTGTTTTACAGTGATGGTTACAGCTCTCCAGCGCGGCTTTTGCCTGCGCCCGGGTGCATCCCCCCGCTTCCATCACAATGGCGATCTGCCGTTCAGCCCATTTGGTATTGCTTGCCTCAAGATCCACGCGCAGGTTGCTGTAAACGCGCCCGGTGCGAACGGCCAGCGCGGTGGTAATCATCGAGAGGATCATTTTTTGCGCGATCCCCGCCCTGGTATTGCGATACCCGGCAACCACATCAGCCCCAAGCTCTGGGGCAATTACCATGCTTGCCAGCTGTGCTGCTTCGCTTTGTGCATCACCGGTGATGACCGCAACCGGCGCTCCCAACGACCACGCATGCCGCATTGCCCCCCAGACCCACGGCGTTTTTCCGCTGACGGTCACGGCAAGCATCATATCGTGCTCATCAAATTTAATGGCCTGCAGGTCAGCCACCCCGCGCTCGTAGCTCCCATCCCCCTCTTCTGCCGTCACGGCAATTACCGGCGTTTTACCCGGCGCATACTCATCTGCAGCCTGTTGTGCGATGCAGCCTGACGGGCCCGCGCCGACAATCACCAGACGGCCGCCGTGGTTGAGCGCCGAGGCGGCGTTATCCACCGCGCGGGCGATTGTCGTTAAGCAGGGGGTTATAGCAGCAGAAATGCGTGCATCTTCCTCGTGGATAACCTTCAGCATGTCCAGCGTGGACAATCTATCTATATTCATCGTGCTGGCGTGCCGTCTTTCCTTGACTGAACCGGTAAGCGTAATGCTCATAAACAGCCTCCTTATTATGAGTACCCACACACTATAAAGTGTTTTATATAGATGACCTGCGAGTGGGGTCACGAAAAGAAGAGTAAATCGACGCTTTTACATGGCTTTAAGAAAAGCCCATCATCAGCGATAATCACTCCCTTTCTTAATCATCGCGGAGTGTTGATGAGCGATCTGCAGCCTTTCCCTCTGACGCGCAAGCGCCCCATGAAACTGTACACGCTGGTCACGTTGATGGTGTCCGCGATTATCGCCTCGGTGTTGCTGGTAGTTTTTGCGCTCTATTCCGTGCAGATCACCCGGGCGACCCGCGATGATGTAAAAGATACCGCTCTGGGCATCGCCCGCACGCTGGCCGACAGCCCTGAGATCCAGCGCGGCCTGATGCAGTCGCCGCAGGCCGACATCATTCAGCCCATCGCCAAAGCCGTTACCCAACGCAACGATCTGCTGCTTACCGTGGTGACCGACATGCGGGGGATTCGCTACTCGCACCCGAACGAGGCGCTCATCGGCCTGCATTTTATCGGCAACGATCTGGAACCCGCGCTGGAAGGCAAAGAGAATGTCTCAGTTAACCGTGGTGCCCTCGCCGAGGCGCTTCGCGTTTTCACGCCGGTTTATGACAGCCAGCACGATCAGATCGGGGTCGTCGTGGTCGGGATTTCCCTCAAAAAGGTGGAAGACCAGATAGCCCGCGGGCGGCTCAACGCGCTCTGGACGATTTTATTCAGCATATTTATGAGCTCGATGGCGATATGGGGTCTGGTACGGGTCCTGAAACGCATCCTGTTCGGGCTTGAACCTTACGAAATTTCCGCCCTGTTCGAACAGCGCCAGGCGATGCTGCAGTCGCTTCGCGAAGGGGTGCTGGCCGTCGACATTCACGGCCGCGTAACAATGATTAACCACGCTGCCAGAGAGATATTACTTCTTCCCTCCGGCAAGCAGACCGAAAACACCAGCGAGCCGCTGCTGGCAAACCTGCGTGAGGTATCGAAAACCGGGATTGCGCGTCAGGATCAGGAGATCAGCTGCAACGGACGACTGCTGCTCTGCAACATGGTGCCGGTCAAAAGCCAGAATCGGGTGATCGGGGCTATCAGCACCTTCCGCGATAAAACGGAAATCAGCCAGCTGATGCAGCGTATCGATGGCATGGTCAACTACGTCGACGCCCTGCGCAGCCACACGCACGAGTTTATGAATAAACTGCATGTGATCCTGGGCCTGCTGCACATGAAGCGCTACGACAAGCTGGAGGAGTACATCATCCAGACGGCGCATAATTACCAGACGGACATTGGCACGATCCAGAGCAAGGTAAAGTCCCCGGTCGTTGCCGGATTCCTGCTGGGTAAAATCAACCGGGCGAAAGAGGCCGGCGTCACCCTGACGCTGGCGGATGAAAGTCTGATACCGGATACCGGCAGTGAAGAGCAGGTTGCGGTGCTGATCACCGCGCTGGGTAACTTAATCGAAAACGCGCTCGACGCGATGGCAGGACAGCAGGAAGGCGAGATTGGCCTGCTGCTGCATTATCAGAATGGCTGGCTCAGCTGCGAAGTCAGCGATGATGGCCCCGGCATTGATCCCACTCAGCTGGAGGCTATTTTTACTAAGGGGTTCTCAACAAAAGGTGAAAACCGCGGCGTTGGGCTGTTCCTTGCTCGCCAGCAGATCCAGAACCTGGGCGGCGATATTACCGTCGAGTCTGAGCCTGGCGTATTTACCCAATTTTTTGTTCACATCCCCTGGGATAGCGAGAGGAATATCGCGTGATAAATGTATTAATTGTCGATGATGACGCCATGGTAGCCGACCTCAACCGTCTGTACGTCAACCGTGTTGAAGGCTTCAGCTGCTGCGGCGTCGCCTCCACGCTCAATCAGGCCAGGGCCTTTATCAATAACCCCAGCCAGCCTGTCGATCTGGTGCTGCTGGACGTCTACATGCAGCAGGATAACGGGCTGGATCTGCTGCCCGATATTCGCGCGTCAGGCCGCCCGATTGATGTGATTATGATCTCCTCGGCCGCCGATGCCGCCACGATCCAGACCTCCATCCACTACGGCGTGGTGGATTATCTGATAAAGCCGTTCCAGTTCCCGCGCTTTGAAGAGGCGCTGAACGGCTGGAAGGCAAAGCACAGCCTGATGGGCTCGCACCAGTATTACGAGCAGGCGGACGTCGACAGGCTGATCCACGGTGGCGCGCCGGAGCTGGCGGACACTAAAAAATTGCCGAAGGGGTTAACGCCGCAAACGCTGCGCACGATTTGCCAGTGGATTGATGGCCATCCGGAGACGGAATTTTCCACCGACGATCTGGCTAACGCAGTCAATATCTCCCGCGTCTCCTGCCGTAAGTACCTGATTTGGCTTGCGCAGATCAACATTCTGTTCACCAGCATTCACTACGGCGCCACCGGGCGTCCGGTGTATCGCTACCGCTTACAGCCGGAACAGATCGGGCTGCTCAAACAGTACTGCCAATAACGCGGTAGCTCTCGTCCAGAAGGGTAAAACGGAAGTGGTGCATCGAGGAGATCACCACTTCTTTTGTTTTGGTCACAAAGATAGCTTCAATATCGGGGCGCGCGCGCAGGGCGGCACAGCCCTTTTCTACCCCCATGCCGTACATCAGCGTGGTCCAGATGTCGCCGTCAATGGAGTCTTTTGAAATGATAGTGACGCTCTCCAGCTCGTTGTCGAGCGGATACCCGGTGCGCGGATCGAGAATATGGTGATAGCGCTTGCCGTTCTGCTCGAAGTAGCGCTCGTACGTTCCCGAGGTCACCACGGAGAGGTTCTCCACCGTCATCGCACCGATAAGCGCATCACCGGCGAACGGTTTTTTTAGCCCCACGCTCCAGCCCCCTTCCGGCGAGCCTAACGTCTGGATGTTTCCGCCGAGGTTGATCAGCCCCAGCTCAGCGCCCTCTTTGCGCAGGTAGTCCCGCACCCGGTCGGCGATATAGCCTTTAGCGATGGCCCCCAGATCAATCTCCATCCCCGACCTGGTCAGAAACACGCTGGTCTGCGCCTCATCAAGGATGACCTCCTCGGGCCGGGTTATCGCCAGCAGGGACGCAATGTCATCGGCAGGCGGAACGCTGTCTCCCTGAAAGCCAATCTTCCAGCGCTTCACCAGCGGGCCGATCGCCAGGTTAAACGCGCTGTCTTTTAGCATGCTTGCCGCTTTGGCACAGCGGATCAGTTCAAACACCGGACGACTGACGGCAACCGGATGCTGGCCCGCCGCATGGTTGATGTCCATCACCTGCGAATGCGCCCGGTTAACGGTGAGGAGATCTTCGTACTGTTTGATCAGGCGGAAAACGCGGGACGCGAGGGCTTCGTCATGGAAGAAGAGCTTCAGGAGAATGGGCGAGCCCATCAGAACGGCGGAGTAGCTGTAAACGCGATGGCTATCAGGCATTGTATGTGTCCTCAGATGTAGCCCCGGCAGGCACCGCGCCGCCGGGGAGACAGGAGCCTTACGTTCTTTTTGAGCGCATCGCCGCCTGATGTCCTGCAAGGGTACCAAAAATAATGATATCCGCCACCGCGTTACCGCCGATACGGTTGCCGCCGTGGATCCCCCCGACCACTTCACCCGCCGCAAACGCCCCCGGCAGTACGTTGTGGTTGCTGTCCAGCACGCAGGTTTCGGTGTTGATGGTCACGCCGCCCATGGTGTGGTGCACGCCTGGCGCAATCTGAATAGCGTAGAAAGGCCCTTCGTTGATAGGCGCACGCAGCGCGGTGGTACGACCAAAATCGTCATCGTGCTGTTTTTCAACGAAACCGTTATAACGTTCCAGGGTCGCGAGGAAAGCGTGGTGATCCATACCGAGCGCATCCGCCAGCGCTTTTGGCGAGCTGGCGCAGGTCACGAAGCCTTTCGCAATATACTCATCCGCGGCTTTGTTTTTGGCACGTACGTGCTCGTCAAAGACGATGTACGCGTATTTCTCCGGCAGCGCGATGATTGACGCCGAGACTTTATCGCGGGTCGACATTTCGTTGTAGAAGCGCTCCCCTTTCTGGTTGACCAGAATCGCCCCGCCCCCGCGGATGGATTCGGAAATCAGGTACGAGGTGTTCTGCTCAACGGTTGGGTGAATTTGGATTTCGCCCATATCCACGGTGCCCGCCCCGATGCGCTCCAGCAGCGCGATGCCGCCGCCGGTTGCCCCTTTGTGGTTGGTGGTGACGAACCCTTCCAGATCCGGACGGTATTTGACGACCATCTGGCTGTTGGCGCTGAAGCCGCCCGTCGCCACGATCACGCTTTTCGCTGCCACGGTGACGGTTTCGTTCTCTTCAGTGGTCAGGCGAACCCCGGTCACTTCACCGTTCTCGAAGATGATGTCGCTGACGGAGGTATCCAGCATCACCTCGATGTTGCGTTTGTTGACGTTACGCACCAGGCCGCTGATCAGGTAGCCCCCCACCGCAGAGCCGTCTTTTGGACGGTGAGTACGGTCGATGCTCATCCCACCGGTGGTGGTGATGTCGTTCAGCATGATGCCGCGCGTTGCCAGCCACTCAATCGCCTGCGGCGCGTTCTCGACAAAGCGGCGCAGCAGTTCAGGGTTGTTCTTGTTGCCGCCGCCTTTCAGGCTTTCCTGGTAGAACAGCTCTTTGCTGTCCTGAATGCCCTTCACGCGCTGGAAGCGGGTTTCGGCGGCATTCATACCGGCAGAGGCTTTAATGGTGTTCCCGCCGATGGTCGGCATCTTCTCAACAATCAGCACGCTCGCGCCTTCGTCGTGAGCCTGAATCGCCGCCGCCAGACCGGCGCCGCCGCTGCCGACCACCACCACGTCCACGCTGCGGGTTTCGTTCGGGTCCACGCCCTCTTCCGCTGCCAGCGCTTTGCTGGATTTCAGCATCGCTTTAGAGACCGCTTTCTTCACCGCTTCACTCTGGCTGGTTGCACCGGTGATGGCATCCACGTGCGGGGTATTGGCGTCCAGAATGCGGGTACGGATCTCTTCAAAGCTGGTGACGAACTCAACGTCATCGCTCGGGCCAGAGGCCAGCTCGATGTCCGCAATGCAGTCGGTTTCCAGACTGACGTTAATCACCAGCTCGTTCGCGTCGTCCTGCACCTTCTCGGTGAACATGCCCGGTTTGAATTTCGATTCGCCCATGCTCATGTCGCGGATCATCGCTTCCACCAGCGAGAAGCGCCACAGGGGTTCAGGAATGCTCAGTTCCTCGCGTTTGGTGCTGTCCATAAACAGCTCCAGCGTTTCCCCGGCCGCGATGCGGTCGGTCCAGTCCGGGTAGGCAATGGTGGCGCGGCCAACGGCAATCAGGTCGTAACCGTGGTCCAGCGCTTCATTCACGTCTGACGCATTCACCACGCCGCCCACGCCCATCACCGGAACCTGCGCCAGCGTTTCAGAACGCATCGCGCAGTATTTTTCGATCAGCGGCGTCGGGTCCTGGGTGTCGACAATGGACGGACGCAGGGTCGCGCCGACGGAGAAGTGCAGGTAGTCCACGCCGCGCGCCGCCAGTTTTTCCAGCAGGTACATGGTGTCTTCAAAGCGGATGCCCGGCACTTCCAGCTCTTCAGGGGAGAAGCGGTAGCCAATAATAAACGCGTCGTCCGCGTACTGGCGTACCATTTTGTGGGTGATGTCCAGCACCGCCAGCGGGAACTTCGCGCGATTGTCGCGGCTGCCGCCCCACTCGTCATCGCGCTGGTTAGAGTTTGGAGAGTAGAACTGCTGAATCAGGTAGGTGTTCGCCCCGTGGATTTCCACGCCGTCAAAACCGGCCTGGATGGCGCGGCGCACGGCTTCACCAAATTTGCCGATCATGCCTTCCACTTCTTCGGCGGTCAGGGCAACCGGCGTTGCGGCACCGTCACGCGGCGCGGCCACGGCGCTTGGGCCAACCGGGGTACGGCCACCGATCAGTTTCGGATCAACCATGCGGCCACCGTGGTAGATCTGCAGCAGGGCCTTAGAGCCTTTGGATTTAATGGCCTCGGCGATTTTCGCCAGCCCGGCGATTTTCTCGTCGTTATCAATACCAATTGCGCCCGGGAAGGCGAGGCCGAGATCGTCGACGAAGCAGCACTCCACGATGATGGTGCCAATGCTGCCGGAACGGGCCCGATAGTACTCCACCAGTTCGCTGGTAACGGTGCCGTCATAATAGCCGGTACAGGTGGTCATAGGGGCCATTAACAAACGGTTTTTCAGTTCAGTGCCATTCGGTAATGTGAAGGGGCTAAGAATGCGTTCGTTAGTGCTCATAATAGAAACTCCAAACTTTTAAAAATTGAGAATTCGTTATCGGATTGATTTTTTTATTTCGTCGTTTTTTGCCGATGTCATGATATTAATATAATGATTTTTTTAGTTTCTAAGGTTATTACGTTAGTTAAAAAACTATTTAATCCCTGTGATAACACTAATAATACATTGGTGTTAGCGATTGTCATTCAGGCATTCACAATATTTTAAAATACGTTAAATAAAAAATGGTAAAACCATTACACCAAAAACCAAAAACACCCTTTAAAATCAACCAAATAGTAATTATTAAAAATTCAAATTGTTACAGAAATGATAAAATAAACCCGCAAAAAAGATAATAACCACATACGCCAGAGTGGTTATTAATAAAAGCATAAAAATAACGCTGCAATTCTGTTTTTTTGATCTCGATCAATAGTCATGGCATTTAAAAGCGCAATATAAAAACATCATCATTTTTTAATTTAACGCACACAAAAAAGCGTTAAATCGCTATTACTGAAAATACAAAAACGCACCTTTAATAACTAAAAAAAGCAAAGAAACTTAAGAAAGCAATTTTGACTTTTCAGTGCGACCGAATTTTTGACAACTTAAGACGTGAAACTATGAATACAAAAACTGCTGTAACGCCCCCTGTGGCGAACCAGGCATCAAATGGAAACGCAAAACGTCTGCTGATGATGGCACTGCCCGTCATCGTCGCCGTACTGCTGCTGTTTGTTCCCGTTCCTGAAGGGCTGCCGCCTTACGCGTGGCACTACTTCGCCATCTTCGTCGGCGTGATCGTCGGTCTTATCTTCGAACCCCTGCCGGGCGCGGTGATAGGCCTGACCGGCGTCGTCGCCATTGCCCTGTGCAGCCAGTGGGTGCTGTTCAGCCCTGAACAGCTGGCTGACCCGAAATTCAAGCTGGCGGGCGCCTCCTTTAAGTGGGCAGTGAGCGGGTTTGGTAACTCCACCGTCTGGCTGATTTTCGGTGCCTTTATGTTTGCCGCGGGCTACGACAAAACCCGCTTCGGCCGCCGTCTGGCGCTGATTCTGGTGAAGTATCTTGGCCGTCGTAGCCTGACGCTCGGTTACGCGATTACGTTTGCGGACCTGCTGCTGGCACCGTTCACTCCGTCCAACACCGCGCGCAGCGGTGGGACCATCTACCCGATCATCGCTAACCTGCCGCCGCTGTACGGTTCAAAACCCAACGACCCAAGCGCGCGTAAGATTGGTTCGTACCTGATGTGGGTGGCGATCACCGCGGCCTGTATCACCAGCTCAATGTTCCTCTCCGCCCTTGCGCCGAACCTGCTGGCCCTGGCGCTGGTGAAAAGTACGGTTGGGATCGACATCTCCTGGGGGACCTGGTTCCTGGCCTTCCTGCCGCTGGGCATCCTGCTGATCCTGACCATGCCGCTGCTGGCCTACTGGTTCTACCCGCCAGAAGTGAAGGTGAACAACGAAGTGCCGCTGTGGGCGACCCGCGAGCTGGAAAAACTGGGCAAACTGTCGCGCAATGAGATCCTTCTGCTGGTGTTCGTATGCTGCGCGCTGCTGATGTGGATCTTCGCCGCCGCGTGGATTGAACCCGCGATGGCGGCCCTGCTCATCGTCGGCCTGATGCTGTGGACCGGCGTGCTGGAGTGGAACGATATCACCGGCAACAAAGCGGCGTGGAACACCTTCGTCTGGTTCGCCACCCTGGTGGCGCTGGCGGATGGCCTCTCCTCTACCGGCTTTATCAGTTGGCTGGGTAAAGAAGGCGGTCTGCTGATGAGCGGTATCTCTCCGGGCGTGGCGACCATCGTCCTGCTGCTGGCGTTCTACCTGCTGCACTACCTGTTTGCCAGCACCACCGCGCACACCACGGCGCTGCTGCCAGCGATGCTGACCATCGCCTCCACCATTCCGGGCATGAATATGGAAGTGTTCGTTCTGCTGATGGTGACCTCGCTGGGCGTCATGGGGATTATCACCCCGTACGGCACTGGCCCAAGCCCGATTTACTACGGTAGCGGCTACCTGCCAACCAAAGACTACTGGCGCCTCGGCACCATCTTCGGTGCCATCTTCCTGGCGGCCCTGCTGCTGATTGGCTACCCGTGGATGTCCATGATGTTCTGATTCCTGACCGCCGGACTTCTCCTCCGGCGGTTTTATTTTTGTGGAGCAATGCTATGTCGAATAAACCGTTTTTTTATCAGAACCCCTTCCCTCTTTCGCATAACGACACCGAATACTACCTGCTGACCAACGAGCACGTCTCCGTTGCCGAATTCGACGGCCAGGAAGTGCTGAAGGTGGAGCCCGAAGCCCTGACCCTGCTGGCGCAGCAGGCCTTCCACGACGCCGCATTTATGCTGCGTCCTTCCCATCAGAAGCAGGTCGCCGCCATTCTTAACGACCCGGAAGCCAGCGAGAACGATAAGTACGTGGCCCTGCAGTTCCTGCGCAACTCTGAAATCGCCGCCAAGGGCGTGCTGCCAACCTGCCAGGATACCGGCACGGCAATCATTATGGGTAAGAAAGGCCAGCGCGTCTGGACCGGCGGCGGTGACGAAGCGGCCCTGAGCCAGGGCGTGTATAACACCTATATTGAAGACAACCTGCGCTACTCGCAGAATGCGGCGCTGGATATGTATAAAGAGGTGAATACCGGCACTAACCTGCCCGCACAGATTGACCTCTACAGCGTCGACGGGGACGAATACAAATTCCTGTGCATGGCGAAGGGCGGCGGCTCTGCCAACAAAACCTATCTCTACCAGGAAACCAAAGCGCTGATTACCCCGGCGAAGCTGAAAAACTACCTGGTTGAGAAGATGCGTACCCTGGGGACCGCAGCCTGCCCGCCGTACCATATCGCGTTTGTAATCGGCGGCACCTCAGCGGAAGCCACGCTGAAAACCGTGAAGCTCGCCTCCACCCGCTACTACGACGCGCTGCCAACCGAAGGCAACGAGCACGGCCAGGCGTTCCGCGACGTTCAGCTCGAACAGGAACTGCTCCAGGAAGCACAGAATCTCGGCCTCGGCGCACAGTTTGGCGGGAAATACTTCGCCCACGATATCCGCGTGATCCGCCTGCCACGCCACGGTGCCTCCTGCCCAATCGGCATGGGGGTCTCCTGCTCCGCTGACCGCAACATCAAGGCGAAGATCAACCGCGACGGGATCTGGATTGAGAAGCTTGAGCACAACCCGGGTCAGTATATTCCTGAATCCCTGCGCCAGCATGGCGAAGGCAACGTGGTGAGCATCAACCTGAACAAGCCGATGAACGAGATCCTGGCGCAGCTTTCCGCGCACCCGGTCTCTACCCGCCTGTCGCTGAACGGCACCATTATCGTGGCGCGCGATATCGCCCACGCGAAGCTGAAAGAGCTGCTCGACAACGGTGAAGAACTGCCGCAGTACGTCAAAGATCATCCGATTTACTACGCGGGCCCGGCCAAAACGCCGGAAGGCTACGCGTCCGGCTCGCTCGGCCCGACCACGGCGGGACGTATGGACTCGTATGTGGACTTACTGCAATCCCACGGCGCGAGCATGATCATGCTCGCGAAAGGCAACCGCAGCCAGCAGGTAACCGACGCCTGCCATAAGCACGGCGGCTTCTACCTGGGCAGCATTGGCGGCCCTGCGGCGGTGCTGGCGCAAAACAGCATTAAGAGCCTGGAATGCGTCGCGTATCCGGAGCTGGGAATGGAAGCCATCTGGAAAATTGAGGTGGAGAACTTCCCGGCGTTTATTCTGGTGGATGACAAAGGCAACGATTTCTTCCAGCAGATCCAGAACAAGCAGTGCAAAGGCTGTTCACAGCGCTGAGATTTTCCATAACGCCAGCAGCAGCGACAGCAACTTGTTAATTAACTCCTGCTGTCGCTGCCCTGTATGGAGAATAGTTTTCTTATTCTCCATACACACCATACAAACGCTTTTTCTTCATTTTAGTTTTTCAATATATGCTAACGCCGCATGCTATTGTCGAACAACGGCCTGATAACTGAGATAATTACCGTCGTCGGTAATCACACGATAGGCTACTGTTTTTCCCGGCAAGAGTGGCTTATCAGGCAAAATCACCTTTTCCGCCCGTGGCGAAACCATAATATTGGTCAGCGGCCTTTGCCCGGGTATCTCCACGTTGAGGCTGATATTCCAGGGCGTCGGGTTAGTAATGATTAACCGCGTATCCTGAGCGCTGAACTGAAGCGTCTGATACTGAAGAGCATCAGGATCGCCGATGTCGGCAGGACGAATAAAGACCTTCATCCTTAAGCGTAACGGCAGAATTAACTTTTGCGCGTTCTGCCGGGTCCGCTCACTCTCAGGCTGGATCTGGAAAATATTCAGCCAAAAGACGCTTTCCCGATCGTTCGGCAGCCCCTGACGTGCCGTAAGCAGCAAACGCAACGAGCGGATCTCCTTCGGCAACATTTTGAAAACCGGAGGAGTAGACACAATCGGCGTGCTGACTTTGTCCGGCGGCACCAGCGGATCGCCCGTGTCCGTCCAGACCTGAATTATGGCTGGCGTTTCACCATCGTTAGAGAGATTCAGCGACTGGGCCATTTCGCCAGCGCTGAAAATCACACGAGTCCGATCGACGTTAACCACGGCATAGGCCTCAGCGATGAGGCACGTCATCAGCAAGCCTGCCAGAGCAAGCCTACTGGAAATTAACAACGACTTGTAATTGCGCATTAACCGTACCTGGCGTCACAGTTTGCCCACTGAGGGCCTCTAATGATGCGGTAAAATCACCGGTATAGGTGTTTACCGCCCCCGTCGACGTCAGGCTGGTAAGATCCTGATACGCATACCAGCCGCGCGAGTTTCCCGTGCCGGTTATGCTCCTGTCGGGTAACAAATTGATTGCCGTCCCACTCCGGTTAAGGATTTTTATACCCACGCCAGAAGCCACGCCGCTTTTACCGTAATGCGAATCCAGTAGCCAGGTTAGACCCCCACCGCTGGTCACCAGCCCCAGCCCTTGCGCAGCACTGACAGCAACGGGCTGGTTGACTAAAAAGCCCATGGCCACGTTTGCCTTGCTGGCCGTGGACGTGGCGGTACCGGAAACCGCGCCTGACTCGCACTCGAGGCTGACCGAGAACGGAGCCTGACTTGTACCTCCGGCCTGCAACGCGGAGGAGCTGACGGTGGGTAAAAGCACAACGGCGGGATAGTCTTTAACCTGACATAGTGCACCACGGACGTAGGTCACGGCATTGTAGGTACTCCATGCGCCGGGCCAGTTTGTATACCAGCCATAATAATAAATCGCGCTATCCTGGCCCACCACGATTGAATTTGATGCCAGCCCGGGGCCTTTAAAGGCTATATAGCCTCGCGGTTGGGTATAGGCATCTTTATAGTAATTGCTGGCGTTAAGATAATAGGTGGTGGATGAAATCTTATACATTTCATACAGCACATTGCTGAATGCGCTGGCTGGAATGTAAATATAGGTTCCATCCTGATACCAGTCTGCCGAGGTGATTTGTCTTTGCTTCCAGTAGCGGCTGTAATATTCCCCGGTGCTGAGATTGGTCATTCTTACGGCGACGTTTTTTGCGACATCATAATACGCACCCTCAATTTCAGCGGAGGCATACATGCCGGTATAGGCATTATCGCCGTTGGTAGCATACATTTCATATAAACTTCCGGCGTCAGACAGGGCGCAGCGGAACAGAATTTGATTACTGGCATAGGTTTTATTAGTCGCTGCCGTTAAAAAATTGCCCACCGCGCTGGCAAGCAACGTTCCCGACGGCTGAAAGTTAGTGCCGCTGTTGATGTTGATTACCGCCGGCAGCCCAATATTGCCATGGCAGGTATCACATGCACCCGACCAGTCGGCGGCAGTATACCCTGCCGCGATGGCCATGCTGGAGAGTGATGACGTGCTGGTCACCCTGATGCAGTTTGCCCACGCGGGCTGGCTTATCAGCAAAAACAGCCCCAGCACCAGAAAATGTTTTAACCTGTCCTGCATTTTAATTTTCCTTTTCACATATCTGGCTCAGGTAAACCAACGGCTCTGCGTTTCGCCCGGTAATTTGATACGGCACACGGCAGCGCTGGTCGCGCTCTTTGCCCCATTTCACGCGCAACACACCGGAGGCTTCCGGGACACGGGCATAAATTTGGCCACCCTGCCCCACCATGCCAATCAATGTTCCCTCGGTATCCCGCACCTCCGCCCCCATTGGCGGTAGTTCTCCGTCACGGGTACTAAGAGTAATGAGAACGGCTTTGCCTTTCAGCGTGGCAAAGTCCACCCGGACCACTGCCCCCGCATAGGGCACGACGCGCTGACTTCCGCCTTTCAGTTCGGCATCCGCCATCATAGTGCGCGAGTCCAGGCTGACGTTGTTGCTACGGTAAGGGGAAAGCGACGGCAGAATGGCGTAGCCAAACGCGTCAATAGTCGCCCCCTGTCCGTTCTGCACGCGCGCACCCTGGGCACCATCGGCGTGTACCAGTGCGAACGTGTCGCTGGTATACGGCCCGAGCGTTAATCCTCCCGGATGTAGCACCAGTGTTCCGGATGCACCAAGCCCTGCCTGCCGGTAGTTATCCCCCTGGTCATAGCTGGCCTGTACGGACCCCACGCGGGTATTTTCCTGAACGTTTCCACCAAACGTCGTGGCGTTACCGCTGCTCCCATCCCGATAACGTTCATATCCGCCGTACACGGAGTACGATCTGTCACGACCGTCCCCTGCCGTGCCGGTTAGCGATACTGTCGAGGAGCGGCTGGCGCGCGACTGGTTGTAATTGTAAGCCACCGACGCCAGGTTGCTGCCCCAGTCCAGGGGGACCGACACGTTGAAAGAGACGGTATTTTCGGTGTATTTCTCTATTGAACTGTCATCAACCGGCTCGCGAGTACTGGTATAAAAGCGTCCGTAGTCCCAGCTCGTCCGTTGTCTGGCTAAGTTCATCCCATAGCTAATTCGTCGCCACTGATTGCTGTAGCCCAGCTGCAGCTGGGTCATACGCGACTGATTGCTATAGTAATCCGCCGTGCTGGCACTCAAATTAAGTACCCCCCAGCTTCCCATCGGCTGGCTGACCGTCGCCGTCAGTCGATTGCGCTGATGCAGGGTGTCTGAATAGTACTCCGTACCGCTTTTCTGCTGGCGGCGAACGCCCAGCACATCCTCCAGATCGCGATAACCACTCGTCGAATAGCGATATGCGGCAAGCACGAGGTTAGTGCCTGCCGTAAACGTCTTGCTGTAGCTGATTTCTGCACGCCATCCCTGCTGCCGGTCATCATTTTCAACCAGGGCATCAGACCAGGTGGCATTCAGACCAATTGCACCAATTTCAGTCGCCAGCACGCCCCCTGCCAGAAAAGCCGTGTAGTCCTTTGCCACGCGCAGGCCGAGGTTGCTGGTGACTTCATTGCTCAGCCCTCGCTGTAACACGCCTTCCAGGAAGGTGTTTTCAATACTGTAGTACTGACGAACGCGTCCGAATGAGAGGCCGTATTGCCAGTTGCCCGGACGCACGGAATCAGGCACAGCGGAATAAGGCACGGTAAAACGGGATGTTTTTCCGCTGGCCTCAATGACCTCAACCTCAAGATCCCCCTGACTGCGGGTGTTGTATAAGTCATTGATAACGAATGGTCCAGGCGGAACGTTGGTTTCATAAATGACGTTATTTAGCTGCTTAATCACCACGTGTGCGCTGCTGGATGCAACGCCCCTGACTTCCGGAGCATAGCCCCTCTTCCCCTGCGGCCACATGCGTTCATCGGTTGCCAGTTTCACCCCATTGAACGAGAGGCTGCCAAAGAGGCTGCTGTCGGTATAGTTATCACCCAGCGCCAGCACGCTATCGATCGGTTCGATGGGACGCTGTACCCAGGTTCGAACGGCGTTATAACTCGAATCGCTTCCACTTATGCTGCTGTCCGCATAGCGCAGGTTTCCCTGATGTCGAACCTGCCACAGCCCAAGGTTGGTTCCGGCATTGATGCCGCTCCACAAATAGTGATAGCGGTAGCGAGTGTCTGTATTTTCCGTGAACGTGTAGCGGGTGTTATGCCGCAAAAAGATCGCCGCCATCCCCGCGTCCCATTCACTTACCGGAATATAGCCGCGAGGCGTACGCTGGAGTTCCGTCATCGGAATAGCCAGCTGAAGGCGCAGTGAGGCCTGGTCAAACAACCAGGTTGCATGTTCAGCCCACTCACTCAAAAGGCGACACGCTGTCCCCTCATCGCGGTCTGCTGCTTTCAGTTTTGCGGCCTGCATGAGCGATTTGCCCAGACAGGGTTCAGGATCGCGACCATCTGCTTTAGCGCGGAAGACGATCTTTTCTTCGCTTTTCACCAGCGTATTGTTGACGTATACATCCACCAGATAACGTCCGGGTGCGATCTGATGCCGGTTAAACTGCTCCAGATCCATGCCCCAGGACGAGCCCTGCAGCAGTGAAGAGTCAAAAACATATTCTTTCGCCTCCACCAGCCCCGTGCAGCTCAACGAGATACACAGCGCCAGCAGATTGCGACGAAACTCAGGGGTACGAGACAGGGTAGTGCCCATTGATCCGTGCTCCCTGATCGTTAACAAGCCATACCCTGACCGTACCATTTCCCACGGTTTTGGTTTTCCAGTTGTTAAACCAAAACGTTTGACGATCGAAAGGCGCTACCGTATCAGCTGTGAGGGTATGCTTTTTCCCCCCCGCCTCAGCCTCAATGAGGGTTAATGACGCATACCACGGCTGCGGGTTCTCTATCGAAATCCCATACCCCTTTTGCGCATCGAAAGTGGTGTTGACCCGCAGCCCGTTCAGCTGATTTTTTGGGGAGCCAATGCCGGCTGGCCGGTAAATCACTTTTACCCGGGTACGTAGCATGACCAGCATTCTGTTCTGCCCTTTTTCACTCTCGAGATTCGAGGGTGGGACCTGGAGCGCATTGAACCAGTACAGGGATTCCCGATCCTGCGGTAAATCGCGCGCGCCGGTATGGGTCACGCGGATAACTTGTCCCGCTTTCGCCTGGATTCGAAACACGGGAGGGGTCGTCAGAAAAGGGATTTTCGCGCCCTCAGCCGGAGTCGCGTTAACATTACCTTCGTCAAACCAGGTTTGAATCACGTAAGGAATGTCATCATTATTCTTGAGCTGCACGTCAACGGACGAGGCCCCGGCAGGATAAATAATCCGGCTGCCCAGTATCGTGACGCTTGCGGATGCGGTGTTTGCCAGCATCAGTACACATATCAAATAAGTCAGGTACTGAGCGATACGCTGAAGATGTGCGCTTATCATTATTAACAACTCCCGGGTCGAATGAACCTGGTGTGGCGAGACCCTGACTGCAATGCGCTGAGTGGAATGTGCACGTTTGCATCCTGCAAAACGTGCACACGTTAGTTCCAGTGCGGCCTGTTACTGATAGGAAACGGCATATTGCAGCGTGGCCTCTACCGTACCCGCCGTCGCCGCTGCGTTGGCGTAATACTGCGCGGTATAGGTAGCGGAGGCGTCCGTCTGGTTCGCGGCCAGCTTGAGGTCGCCATTACCGGTAAAGCCATTGCTCAGGTTCACAACGGCATTGGCGGTATCCAGGATCTGGACTTCAACGTTCTTCGCGGTGCCGGTGTTGCCAAGGTTGCCGTTAGACGTCACCTGATTACCGACAAACACCGTCGAGATTTTCGTTTCCCCACTGGCGTTGCCCGTGCAGCCGCTTACCCCGATATCAAACGTGACCGATCCCACGGTATCACCGCTGGCGGCAAGATCGGAGGCGCTGACCGTTGGCAATAAAACCACCGGAGAGGCGCTGTTACCGTTTACGGCAACTGAACAGGTTTCATCCGTCACCTCCCCCTGGAAGGTGATGGTGTTGTCAGACGCAGCAAAAGCCCCACCAGAGACCAGTGACGCCCCCAGAACTAACGCAATAATATTTTTCTTGTTCATAACGCTTATTCCTGTTTTATCAATTGAACCGATAATGAAAACTTCCTTTTTTACAGACAAACCGGTCATATGAAATTGAACGCCACATAAAGGCGAACGCGTAAACCCTGTCCGATGAGCTGCAGGAACAAATCTATACGAAAATCCCTATTACAAAAATAATTAACCATTAAATCGCAAATCTTAAGATTATAACTCTACAGATGAGGTAATTTAATGTGCGATTAAGTTTTTTATGCCAGTCGCGTCACAATTGCAGTGATTACTTATGCGCCAGCGAGGGAGAAAAAAAAGAAATTATGCTTTTCTCAAGATTTTGAATGAGAAAAGGATGTTGATTCTCTGGGAGAATTAAACCGGTGATCGGGAGGGAAGATTAAATTCCCGGCGAATACCGGGAAAATAAAGGATAATGCACTCAACGTGGTGGCAATAACCCCCAGCATATCTCTTCTTTGCCGTCACTCAACATGCCGCAACGCATAAAATAGAGACGCGAGAGATTGGAAGAATACGTTTTGAACGTACTGCTTTTGATGATCAGGACATACTCATTACTCTTACAGACGGGGTTAAGCTTTACCGCTAAATCCATCACAACCTTCTTTACGTCAGGATTGGTTATACTGTCCAGCGCCTGTTCAGACATCATGACCTTACAGGAGCCAGCATTTCCCATGTAAATCTCATTACGTTCAACGGGCTTACTGGCAACCCAGAATCCTGCAGCCCCGCCCAGCGCCACAACAGCGAAAAAAAGCACCAGCTGATTTACTATTCCTGTTTTCATCGTACGCCAGCGTGATACTTCGCCCGCGCTGCTTTCGGCAGTTTTGCCTTTTAGTAAACGTCCGTTGGCAATATAAGCGGTTTCGGTTTCTGAAGTGGCCCCCATGATGACGTCAACCGGCTCTGAGCATTTTTCGATGTCAACGTGCTGATGCAGCATAAAGCCTATTTTGGGTACGGTGACAATCACCTCCTCATCCATGCCAAGATTCTTCATAATCTTACGTAACTTACTTACGCACTGGTTAAGATTATTGTTGCTGGAAACCATGCCATAGTCGTCCCAGACTTTCTTAAATATTACTTCCCTTTTTATTGCCTCTCCCTTATGGGCAATAAGCAACAATAAAAGTCTCTTCGTAGGGTTCGAGATTTGAATCAACTCATCCTGAGAACCTTCGAGGCCCAGTGTACTCATATCTGAGTCAAATATTATCTGCTTATTCATTATAAATTTCATATGCATAAACTCTTATTAAGTAAGTTTTCCTCCGGGCATGCGCGAAATGGCTCCTGACGCGTTACCTCGCTTGGGCACGTGACGCAGATCATTTTTAATATTTTCATCTTGTTAAGTTTATTTTTTTTGCGAAGTCCAGGATACATTACACAGTGCAGGCCCCATAGTCAGAATTTTGTACTGTATCATAGACAAGTTATCGCATCATTTACTAAAAACAACAAAAATTTAATATTTTAATCTTGAAAAATATTAATAAATTTTAATCGCCTTACCCGACTCTATTTCAGCAATCAGGAATATTCAGGAATATTCAGAATTATTAAATTAAGAAAGGGGCATATCTGAACGCTGAACGTGTACTCAACACTATAACCCTGAAAGTAAAATTCATTAATATTCAACAAGTTAAACATTGCGGTGGTTATTTTGATACATCGCATGAATCATCTTTAAGGTGAGAAAAAACTGAAAATACAGTTTAAAATTGATCTAAATCAAATTTAGGTGAGATTTATCCTTAAAAATCACATCATAAATACAGCTCAGACCTCACATCGCTCATTCGCCTCAACAAACCTGTCGAAAAATCAGCCGGATATAAGAAAAGATCGCCTGTATACCCACAATATTACCTTCCGTTCTTACGTTTTGGCTCCTGTGATTAAGGCGATTAAAAATAGCGCAATTGTACTTTGATGGCCGGTTAAATATTTACAATTCTTTCTGACTTTTTTAATTACACTACTGAGCAGACTGACTAACTTAACTCAAAAACAACAAATGATGAACAAGGGATAAACGGACGCAGAAAAACATTAAACGGGCCGATAAAAGGCATCCGGACCAGTATAAAAAACTATTTTTACACTGTTCACAAAGATTAACACCATTAAATAAAGGGAGAGATATAGAATTAATCACCTATAAAATCGCACACTCACGTCGTCATGAAACGTTTTACTATTCGACTGCAGCCCATAATGTCACTCACTACGAGGCAACTCTGTGGATATGAAGTGCTGTCTGAGCCTCCCACTGAGGTCAATATTGCAGAGTGGTTTGAACAGTGCTCATCCGCCCAACTCCTGCAGTTGAGAACGTGGCAGCTCAAGACGCTTGAAAGTCAAAAAATCACCGTAAAGCTCTTTGTTAACCTCACCACAACCATTCTCGCCAGCGAAGAGGGGACCGCGGCGCTTCTGCAAGGCCCTTTACCGGGGGTCGTTGAGCTTCAGGACCCAATGGCAATCGCCCGTCTTGACGCGACCAGGCTCGCATTACTGGATAAAAATCTCCGGCGTCTTCGGCATGCCGGTATGGAGGTCTGGCTCGATGATTATCTCAGCGACTATGGCAGTACGCTTGCCGATAGCGGGCTGGAATTCGATGGGGTGAAACTCGACTGCGCTGCGTTCCAGCAGTATCGCAACGATAGCGCGGGTTTAGCGCACCTGATCGCTGAAGCACGACGTTTCGGAACGTTCGTCCTTGCGGAAGGGGTTGAGAGTCAGGGAGACATCAGAGCGGCATCGCTGGCGGGGGCCGATCTGGCGCAGGGATTTTACTGGCCGGAGAAAAAAATCCATGCGGTGCAGGCCCCGTCGGTTCAAACCCTCCAGAGACAAATGCGCAATGTCACATAACCGTAATAGCAAAATGCCGCCCTTCTATCGTAACCATATAATTAAATAGATGTTAACTTATTGTAAATTATGGTTATCCAGCTACACCATTAAGGATTGATGCATGTCACGCATCAGCTTATGTGTAATTTGCGCTTATTAATTTTCCCTCACTGATCCAGTTTTCAGAAACAGACGCGTAAAACGTCAACAATAAACTGGAGATAACCATGTTTTCCTCAACCTCACCTGCAACCGTACGCTCTAAGGCGGGCGCGATACTTCGCGTGACGTCCGGCAACTTTCTTGAGCAATTCGATTTCTTTCTTTTCGGCTTCTACGCCACCTACATCGCCCACACGTTCTTCCCGGCGAGCAGTGAATTTGCGTCGCTGATGATGACCTTTGCCGTCTTCGGCGCGGGCTTCTTGATGCGTCCAGTCGGGGCCATTGTGCTGGGGGCTTATATTGACAAGGTCGGTCGCCGCAAAGGGCTGATCGTGACGCTTTCCATCATGGCGGCAGGCACCTTCCTGATCGTGCTGATCCCGTCCTATCAAAGCATCGGGCTTTGGGCACCGTTGCTGGTACTGACGGGCCGTCTGCTGCAGGGCTTTTCCGCCGGTGCGGAGCTTGGAGGCGTCTCGGTCTATCTCGCTGAAATCGCCACGCCGGGCCGCAAAGGGTTCTATACCAGCTGGCAGTCCGGCAGTCAGCAGGTTGCCATTATGGTCGCCGCGGCGATGGGTTTTGCCCTGAACGCGCTGATGGAAGAGAGCGCCATTCGTGAATGGGGCTGGCGCATCCCGTTCCTGTTCGGCTGTTTAATCGTGCCGTTTATCTTTTTCCTGCGCCGCAAGCTGGAGGAGACGGAAGAGTTCAGCGCGCGCCGCCATCATCTGGAGATGCGTCAGGTCTTTAAAACGCTGCTTGGCAACTGGCAGGTGGTGGTCGCGGGCATGCTGATGGTGGCGATGACCACCACCGCGTTCTACCTGATCACCGTCTACGCGCCAACCTTCGGCAAAAAAGTGCTGATGCTGAGCGCCTCGGACAGCCTGCTGGTCACGCTGCTGGTAGCGATCTCTAACTTCATTTGGCTGCCGGTGGGCGGCGCGCTGTCGGACCGCTTCGGGCGTAAACCGGTGCTGATTGCCATGACCCTGCTGGCGCTGGCCACCAGCTACCCGGCCCTGACGCTGCTGGCTGATGCGCCAAGCTTCTCCATGATGCTGAGCGTCCTGCTGTGGCTCTCCTTCCTGTATGGGCTGTATAACGGTGCGATGATCCCGGCGCTGACGGAAATTATGCCCGCTGAAGTCCGCGTGGCGGGCTTCTCGCTGGCTTACAGCCTCGCAACGGCGATCTTCGGCGGCTTTACCCCGGTGATGTCCACCGCGCTGATTGAATACACCGGTGACAAAGCCTCGCCGGGCTACTGGATGAGCTTCGCCGCGGTGTGTGCCCTGCTGGCAACCCTCTACCTTTACCGTCGTCGCGCGGTTTCGGTGCAAAACACCGTTAAGTCGCAGGAGGCCGCATGACTCGCACTTCTCGTTATACCGTTACCGCGCTGATGCTGACGTTCCTGAGCGCCAATGCCTGCGCTCAGGAGGTGAAAGTGATGATTTCAGGCGGTTTCAAAGCCGCCCTTGAAAAGCTGGCACCGGAATATGAACGCCAGACCGGCGATACCATCGTGATTATTCCCGGTCCGTCAATGGGCGCTACGCCGCAGGCGATCCCAAACCGGCTCGCGCGCGGCGAGAAAGCCGACGTGGTGATTATGGTGGGCGATGCGCTGGCGAAGCTCGAAAAAACCAGCCAGACCCAGCCGGGTTCGCGAACCGAACTTGCGGACTCCCCCGTCGGAATGGTGGTGAAAAAAGGGGCGGATGTCCCTGATATCAGCAGCGAGGCGACGCTACGTAACGCGCTGCTTCAGGCCAGCTCCATCGCCTATTCAGACAGCGCCAGCGGCAGGTATGTCAGCCAGACGTTGTTCAAGAAACTAGGGATTGAAAAGGAGGCGGCGGCTAAAGCAACGATGGTCGAACGCATTCCGGTTGCTTCGGAAGTGGCAAAAGGGAAATACGCCGTGGGCTTCCAGCAGGTGAGCGAGCTGCTGCCGGTTCAGGGCGTCACCTTTATCGGTAAAATCCCGGATAATCTGCAGTACATCACGCGCTTCGCGGGTGCGGTCACCCGTCACGCTGAACATCCTGACGAGGGGAAAGCGCTGCTGACCTATCTCGCCTCACCGCCCTCACGCGCCGTCATCGAGAAGACGGGGATGATCCCCGTTACGTCCGGCGATACCGCTCGGTGATCTCTTTTTCCAGTTCAGCCGCGATATAAGACTGGATGCGCCCCCGGCGCCGGATAAGCCCCACGGTACGTTTAACTTCCGGCGCCACCAGCGGCAGATGCGTCAGCGGCGTGTACTCTGAGGTCGGCATTGACATGGCGGGAACGGCGGCAATGCCGATCCCCGCCTCTACCATACCGAGCATCGTGGTGACGTGGCGCGTTTCGCAGACGCTGGGGCGCTCGGGAATGATATCCCCCAGCATCCGATCCAGCAGGTTGCGGTTCCCCGACGTTTTATCAAGGGAGATATAGTCCTGCTGGTAAAACGCCTGCCAGGTCAGGTGGCTCTTCTGCGCCAGCGGGTGGTCCTTTCTGCACGCCACAACGTAGACATCCTCTACCAGCGGGAAAAATTCAATTTCAGACGGCAAGTTTCCCGCAAAGCAGATGCCAAAATCCGCCTGGCTTCGGGCCACGGCGTCAATCACATTCCCCGCGCTGCTGTCGATGAGCTTAATGCGAACGCGCGGAAAGCGGGACTGAAAGCGACGGATCACATCAGGCATAAAGTAACAGGCGGCGGAAGGTACCGCGGCGACCGTAATCAGCCCCGTCCTCTCTTCACTGGCCTTATCGACATCCGCCAGCATTGATTCTACGTTGTCGAGCAGCTGTGCTGAGCGTTCAGCAAAGTTTTGCCCGTATAACGTCAGGGCGACGCGGCGGGTGGTTCGGTCAAACAGCCTGGTTCCCAGCGCGGCTTCCAGCTTTTCGATTCTGCGGCTCAGCGCCGACTGGGATATGCAGATTGATTCAGCGGCGACACGGAAGTTACCGTATTCCACTAACGCCCTGAAGGCATAGAGATCGTTAAGGTCGAAATTCACGGGCATAGCGTCTGGATGTCCTGTCAGGGAAAGCAACAAAGTCAAAAATAATAGCGTCTTATTGACCTTCCGCAACCGGCGCGGTGTTGAAATAGGTCAGAGGTCGTTGAGATTGAGGCGAATGCGCCCGGCCTGGTCCGCAATCGCCTGCCGTTCCTCTTCCTTCATATCCGCAAGCTGTTTATAGACAATGCCCAGGCGGGGATTGTTACCGAGGCGCGCCCGGTTGCGCGCAAAGAAATCCCAGTAGAGGGCATTGAACGGGCACGCCAGCTCTCCGGTGCGCTGGTTGTGCTGGTACCGACATCCCTGACAGTAATTACTCATCTTATGAATGTAGGATGCGCTTGAGACATAGGGCTTACTGGCCAGTAACCCGCCATCGCCAAACTGGCTCATGCCGAGAGTATTGGGCAGCTCCACCCATTCAAACGCATCAATATAGACCCCCAGATACCACTCATGAACCGCCTGCGGCGACAGGCCGCTGAGCAGACTAAAGTTCCCGATCACCATCAGGCGCTGGATATGGTGGGCGTAAGCCTCGGTAAGCGATTGCCCAACGGCATGCGCCAGGCAGCGCATCTGCGTTTTGCCCGTCCAGAACCAGTCCGGCAGCGGAGCGTGCTGCTCCAGGGCATTCAGCTCGCGATAGCCCGGCATTTGCGACCAGTAGATCCCGCGCACGTACTCCCGCCAGCCGAGAATTTGTCGGATAAAACCTTCAACGGCAGGCAGCGGCGCGTGGCCAGAACGCCAAGCCTGCTGGGCGGCGGCCACCACTTCCCGGGGATTAAGCATTTTGGTATTCAGCGCAAAAGAAATTAACGAATGAAAAAGAAAAGGTTCCTCCGCGTGCATCGCATCCTGCCAGTTTCCAAACTGCGGGAGCACGTGAGAAATAAACGCATCCAGACTGGCTTTGGCTTCCGAACGGTTGAGCGGCCAGCGAAAATTGTCTGCCTGCGGTTCGCCGAAGGTCTTTACGCCGCAGCGTTGGATCTCTGCCCACAAGGCTGAACGATCGTGGCGGGGGCGCGAGTCACCCGGCGCGGACGGCTCGCCCGACCAGCGCCTGCGGTTTTCAGCATCATAATTCCATTTCCCCCCTTCCGGCTCGCCTTCAGAGGTCAAGAGAATCCCGTGCCGACGGCGCATTTCCCGATAAAAGTATTCCATTCGCCAGCTTTTACGCGACGCAAAAAACGCGCTTACCGCGTCCCGGGGGGTGAAAAAATGCTCGCTGCTGACGCAGGCTGTTTCGACGGACGCTGTTTTCGCCCACGCCTGCAGCTGCGCATCAAGACGCCATTCGTCGGGCTCCTGCCACAACACCCTTCCGGCGCTGTAATGCGTAACAAGCGCGTTGAGATTGTCTTCCAGCGCGCCGCGGTTTGAACCGTCAGAGAGCCGGACATACCTTACCCGATGCCCCTTCTCTTTCAACGCTGAGGCAAACGCCCGCATGGCGGCGAAGATAGCGATAACTTTCTGGGCATGATGCAGCACGTATGCGGTTTCCGCCCGCAGCTCCAGCATCACGTAAATGACGTTCGGACTGCAGGTATCAAACCAGCTGTGATGCGGATTAAGCTGATCGCCCAGGATCAGGCGCAGCTCGGTCAACGGTGGCTCCTGCGGCAACGCTCGGAACAGTATTTGACCTCATCCCAGCATTTCGCCCATTTTTTGCGCCACGTCATGGGCCGCTGGCAGTGCACACACAGCCGACTGGGCAGGTCCTGCTTGTTGCCTTTGAAATCGCTCATCTTTTCAATACCGTACTGATTTATTCACCCCACCTGCGGATAAAGGCTACGACAGACGTCACAAAATGAAGGTGATGCCTGCAAAGCGCTACCCACCGCTACGTACGAAATGATAGTTTATTCGGGCTGTAAGTGTTGCAATGATAACGTTCCCCTTTGTGTTCAAGTGACGAGTTTGCGAGCAAAGCGATGATTAAGTGGCCCTGGAAAACGAATGAGGCTGGCCGGGATATGGCGCTGCCGTGGGATGACGCGCTGGCGATCCCTGTTCTGGCGAATCTTAAGCCGGATGAACAATCGAAGCTGGTTCAGATGGCGGATCGTTTTTTGCAGCAAAAACGCCTGGTGCCGCTGCAGGGGTTCGAGCTTGATCCGCTGAAAAACGCCCGCATCGCCCTGCTTTTCTGCCTGCCGGTGCTGGAGCTCGGCATTGAGTGGCTGGATGGTTTTCATGAAGTGCTGATTTATCCTGCACCGTTCGTCGTCGATGACGAGTGGGAGGATGATATCGGGCTGGTACACAACCAGCGGGTGGTGCAGTCCGGACAAAGCTGGCAGCAGGGGCCAATTATCCTCAACTGGCTCGACATTCAGGACTCGTTCGACGCCTCGGGCTTTAATCTGATTATTCACGAGGTGGCGCATAAGCTTGATACCCGCAACGGGGATCGCGCCAGCGGCGTGCCTTTTATTCCGCTACGTGAAGTCGCAGGATGGGAGCACGACCTGCATGCGGCAATGGATAACATCCAGGATGAGATCGATCTGGTGGGCGAAAGCGCGGCCAGCATTGATGCCTATGCGGCAACTGACCCCGCCGAGTGCTTTGCAGTGCTCTCGGAGTACTTCTTCAGCGCCCCCGAACTCTTCGCGCCCCGTTTCCCGGCGCTGTGGCAGCGTTTCAGCCAGTTTTATCAGCAGGATCCGCTCCAGCGCCTGCGGCAAAATGAGGGCGCTGGCGGCTTTTCATCCCACCACGTCCATTAATTTTTTTCGACAGGGGTACGCTCGGTTAACCGTACCCCGATGCTCAGCGCTAAAAACAGCGCCGCCACGCCAAAGGCCGCCGTCGTTAAATAGTGTTCGCCGAAAAAGCGCGTCACAACTGGCACCAGCAGCGCGCTGACGCCATAGCCCAGCGTGTGGCTGGTCGCAATAGCGCCCGCCCCCTTCCCCGTGGTCAGGCGATCGTTCAGCAGCAGCTGATAGCCCGGCGTTGCCATTGCCGCGCCGAGCGAAGTGATAGCAATCCCCACATAGAACAGCGCCAGTTCGGCGATACACATTAGCGCCAGCCCAGCCACCATCAGCACCGCCGCCATGCAAAGCAGGGTCAGCGGGCTGAAATGCTGCGGACGAACCACCAGGAACTGCGCCGCGAGCGTAGCCAGCGCGGCCAGGCTCAGCAGGAGCGCAACATGATGGCTGATATCCCGGGCGTTGCCGTCCAGCAAGGGGCTGAGGTGCGGTGACAGGCCGAGCTGCATCAGGCTCACCAGCGCCGCCAGCAGCATCGCCAGCAGCAGGAACGGCAGCATGGACATCTGCAGACGGGTCGCCTGGTGTGCCACCGGCGGCAGCGGCGGATCCGCCACCTCCCGCAGCACCAGCAGCAGAGCGATTAACGGCGCGATCGCCATCAGCCAGAGCGGCGCGACCGGGTTAACGCTGAGCATCAGCGCCGCCAGCGGAGGCCCCAGCAGGCGGCCGCAGCTTAGGCCGGAACTGATGGTTGCCAGCGCCGCCATGCGTTTATCCCGGCCCGCACGCTGAATGGCCCACGTCTGCGCGGCAGGCACCATGCCCGACACCGTCAGGCCATACAGCAGACGCGAGAGGATCAGCCCCGCCAGCCCCCAGGTGCTTTCCAGCCTCCCTGCCGCCATCGCCCACACCACCAACGCCATGACGCCAAAGCTGGCGAGATAGCCGCTGAGGGAGGCCACCATAACGACCTTACAGCCGCGGCGCTCGCTCTGGCGTCCCCACCAGGGGGACGCGGGTAAGAAAAGCATGGAGCCGAACATCAGCAGCCCGGCCCAGACCGAGAGTGAAAGTCCGGTCAGGGTCACCAGCTGCGGAAGCATGACCAGCAAACCGTTTTGCCCGATGCCCAGCAGGCCCGCGCAGAGCGCCAGGGGCCAGTTGGCTTTGGAGGTGATATTTTCGGTCAACGTTTCAGAATCAGCGCGCATGAAAATGTGAACATAGTGTCAATAAATGTGTGGAAATTATGAAGTTAATGAAAACAAATATTGCAAAAATAGTTGCCACTGTAAACAGAATGAATATCATAACGAGAATTATTATCAGTCATGGAATGAGGTACATCTATGCGTGCTCTGCCCCGCTCTGCCGGTACAGACGTTGCAGCCCAGTGTTTTTTAAACGCCCTGTTACGCGAAACGAAGGACTGGCGCTATCTCCCTGCAGCCGCAGCGGATGAGTTAGCGCACATTCATATTCCACTCTCTTCCTCCCAGGCCCTTCGGGTTCCGGTACGCTATTTCTCCCCAACCCAGCACCATCAGTACCGTTTCCCGGCAACGCTTATTCAGAGCGATAGCGACAGTGGTGACGCCGTCACTTTCACTCAACTGATTGATTTAATTCTTGAAAAACCCTCAGTAAAAGGCTCACTGGATGCCGATACGCTGACGCGTTTTAAACAGCGCGCGCTGGAAAGCCATGCCCATACCTGGCAGGCGATTGATTTGCGCCACGGCTGGGCAACGCTGCGCGACAAGCCCCTGACGTTTGCCGAAGCGGAACAGGCGCTGCTGGTGGGCCACGCGTTTCATCCTGCGCCAAAATCCCACGAGCCGTTCAACGAAACCGAGGCGCGCCGGTATCTGCCGGATTTCGGCTCCCGCTTCCCGCTGCGCTGGTTTGCCGTTGAGAGCACGCTCGTTGCCGGCGACAGCCTTAACGTCTCCCTGCGCGAGCGTCTGCTGCGCTTCGCCGCCCAGAGCGCGCCCGAACTGCTCGGCCACTTCACCGACACCCGCTGGCTGCTGCCGATGCATCCGTGGCAGGCCGACTATCTGCTGGAGCAGGACTGGTGTCAGCGTCTGGCGGCAAACGGTTCATTACAGGACCTGGGTGAAGCGGGCGCACAGTGGCTGCCCACCAGCTCCTCACGCTCGTTGTACAGCGAAACCAACAGCGACATGATTAAGTTCTCCCTCAGCGTGCGCCTGACCAACTCCGTGCGCACGCTGTCGGTCAAAGAGGTTAAGCGAGGTATGCGCCTGGCGCGGCTGGCGAAAACAGAACGCTGGAAAGATTTACAGGCCCGCTACCCGACCATGCGCGTGATGCAGGAAGACGGCTGGGCGGGACTGCGTGATGAAAGCGGCGTCGTTCAGGAAGAGAGCCTGATGGCCCTGCGCGTTAACCTGCTGTTCGATACGCCAGACACCCAGACCAACGTGCTGGTCAGCCTGACGCAGGCCGCGCCTGACGGCGGCGACAGCCTGCTGGCCGCAGCGGTACGCCGTCTTAGCCAGCGTCTGGATTTACCGCTCGCCCAGGCCGCCCGCTGCTGGCTGGACGCCTACTGCGACCGCGTGTTGCTTCCGCTGTTCAGCGCCGAGGCGGACTACGGTCTGGTGCTGCTGGCGCACCAGCAAAATATCCTCGTTGAGATGCAGCAGGATTTCCCCGTCGGGCTGATCTACCGCGACTGCCAGGGCAGCGCCTGGACCGAAGGGGCCGACGCGTGGCTGAAAGAGGCGGGCGAAACCGACGTGGAAAACCGCTTCGGTGAAAGCCAGCTGCTGCGCTACTTCCCTTATTACCTGCTGCTGAACTCCACCCTTGCGGTCACCGCCGCTCTCGCCGCCGCCGGTTTCGACAGCGAAGAGCACCTGATGTCCCGCGTGCGTGACGCGCTGGCCGGGCTGCGCACGACGGCGAAGCAGACCCGCTGCCTCGACTACGTGCTCGACAGCCCGACCTGGAACTGCAAAGGCAACTTCTTCTGCTACCTGCACGATCGCAATGAGAACACCATCGTCGATCCGGCGGTGATCTATTTCGACTTTAGCAACCCGTTTTACAAGGAGAAGGCGTGATGGCCATCGCGAATATCGTCCATTCCGGCTACGGCTTTCGCTGCACCGCAACGGAACAAAACCTGCCGCTGACGCTGGGTCTTGACGGCAGCGCGGTGCTGGAGCGCCTGACCGGGATCCCGGCCGGCTGGCTGGTGGAAGCCCTCGATCAGCTGTTTGTTGCCGCGCCGGCCCTGACCGGCATTACCCTGCCGTGGGCGGACTGGCAGGATGAACCCCAGGCGCAGGTGCTGTTTAGCCAGGCCCACGGGGATTATCTGGCGCGAGAAACCTTCTGGCAGCTGCCGCTGTGGCTGCAAGGCGAACGTCCGCAGGCAAGCGGCGGGATACAGTTTGATGAGAGCCGTCAGCTGTACTTCCCGCTGCGTCCTCGTCGCCCACAGGGCGAGGTCTATCGCCGTTACGATCCGCAAATCAAGCGCACTTTGAGCTTCCGCGTGGCGGACGTGGCGCTGGACGGCGAGCGTTTCACTCAATGGATGAATAACCCGCGCGTGAACGCCTTCTGGGAGATGGCGGGCCCGCAGGCCGAACAGGAAAACTACCTGCGCCGCCAGCTTGACTCGACCTACTGCTACCCGGTTATCGGCTGCTTCGACGACCAGCCGTTTGGCTATTTTGAACTCTACTGGGCGGCAGAAGACCGCATTGGCCGCCACTACCGCTGGCAGCCGTTTGACCGCGGGTTGCACATGCTGGTGGGCGAAGAAAACTGGCGCGGCGCGCAGTATATCCGCAGCTGGCTGCGCGGCCTGAGCCACTATCTGTATCTCGATGAACCGCGCACCGCGCGCATCGTGGCCGAGCCGCGCTTCGACAACCAGCGCCTGTTCCGCCATCTGGCATCCGCCGGTTTCGACACGGTGAAAGAGTTCGACTTCCCGCACAAGCGCTCGCGCCTCATCATGAGCCAGCGTCACCGCTTCTTCAGCGAGGTGGGCCTGTGAACGCGCTCTGGCAGAAAGTGAACCGCGAGATGGTGGCGAAGATCCTCGCGGAGCTGGAATACGAACGCACCCTGCGCGCTGAGCCGGTTTCATCGGACGGCTGGCACATCGCCATGGGCAACGAGTGCTGGCAGTTTCGCGCCGCGCGCGGGATCTGGGGCTGGCTGCATATCGACCCGGACAGCCTGACCACCGCCAGCGGCGCCGCCGTGGAAGCGGAAAGCGCGCTGCTGCAGCTGGCGACGGTGCTGGAGATGAGCGACGCGCAAACGGCGGAGCACATGGAAGATCTCTACGCCACGCTGCGCGGCGACATGCAGCTGCTGCAGGCGCGTGAAGCGCTGGACGCGGACGCGCTGATCCACCTCGACCCGGACGAATTACAGTGTCTGATGAGCGGCCACCCGAAGTTTATTTTCAACAAAGGCCGCCGCGGCTGGGGTCTGGACGCGCTGCGCCTGTACGCGCCGGAATACCGTGGGCGCTTCCGCCTGCACTGGGTCGCCGTCCAGCGTGAACATCTGGTCTGGAGCAGCGACGCCGATTGCGACATTCACGCTCTGCTGGCCAGCACCATGGACGATGCCGAGCGCGCCCGGTTTGACGCTCGCTGGCAGGCGCTGGGTCTCGACGACGGCTGGCTGCCCGTGCCGCTGCACCCGTGGCAGTGGCAGCAAAAAATTGCCATTCATTTTCTTGCGCAGCTGGCGCGCGGTGAAATGGTTGAGCTGGGCGAGTTTGGCGATGAGTACCTGGCCCAGCAGTCCCTGCGCACGCTCACCAACGCCAGCCGTCGCGCGCCGTATGACATCAAGCTGCCGCTGACCATCTACAACACCTCCTGCTATCGCGGCATTCCGGGCAAGTACATTGCCGCCGGTCCTCTGGCCTCGCGCTGGCTGCAGCAGCAGTTCGCCGCTGACGCCACGCTGATCCGCTCTGGCGCGCAGGTGCTTGGCGAACCCGCCGCCGGGTATCTGTCGCATCCGGGCTACGCGGCGCTGCCGAAAGCGCCCTACCGCTATCAGGAGATGCTGGGCGTGATCTGGCGCGAGAACCCATCCTGTTATCTGCAGGACGGCGAACAGGCGGTGCTGATGGCGGCGCTAATGGAAACCGACAACGCCGGGCGTCCGCTGATCGACGCGTGGATCACGCGCTCGGGGTTAAGCGCCGAAGCGTGGCTGGAAAAGCTGTTCGAGGCAACGGTGATCCCGTTCTACCACCTGCTCTGCCGCTACGGCGTGGCGCTGATTGCCCACGGCCAGAACGTGACGCTGGTGATGAAGGACTACGTCCCGCAGCGCATCCTGCTGAAGGATTTCCAGGGCGATATGCGCCTGGTGGAGGAGGATTTCCCACAGGCGCAGAGCCTGCCGGAGCAGGTAAAAACGGTGACGGCGCGCCTGAGCGCGGATTACATCATCCACGACCTGCAAACCGGCAACTTTGTGACGGTGCTGCGCTTTATTTCACGCCTCACGCTGCAAAGCGGCGTCAGCGAAATGCGTTTCTATCAGATCCTCGCCGGGGTGCTGCACCGCTATATGGCCGCGCACCCGGAGCTTGCGGAGCGCTTTGCGAAATTCGATCTGTTTAAGCCGCAGATTATTCGGGTGATCCTTAACCCGGTCAAACTGACCTTCTCCGAACACGACGGCGGCAGCCGCATGCTGCCGAACTACGTTACCGATCTTGATAACCCTCTTTTTCTGGCCTCCCGGGAGTCCGCGCAATGAAAACCTATGATTTCATCGGCATTGGTATTGGCCCGTTTAACCTCAGCGTCGCCGCCCTCGCAGAAGGTCTGGACGGCTTTAGCTCGCTGTTCCTTGAGCGTAAACCGCACTTCTCATGGCACCCGGGCATGATGGTGCCGGACTGCCACATGCAGACCAGCTTCCTGAAGGATCTGGTCAGCGCCGTGGAGCCGACCAACCGCCACAGCTTTCTGAACTACCTGGTGCAGCGCAAAAAGTTCTACCGCTTCCTGACCACCGAGCAGCGCACGGTTTCCCGCGAAGAGTTTGCCGACTACCTGTGCTGGGCGGCGGACAACCTCACCAACCTCGCCTTCAGCCAGCAGGTGCAGCAGGTGAGCTTTGATGAGCAACGTGGCCTGTTTGAGGTGGTGACCCAGCGCGACCGCTTCCTGGCGCGCCACGTCTGCGTGGGGATTGGCAAACAGATCAACCTGCCTGACTGCGTCACGGCGCAGGACGATACCTGCTTCCACGCCAGCGAGATGATGCTGCGCACGCCGGATCTCGCCGGCAAGCGCGTCACCGTTGTCGGCGGCGGCCAGAGCGGCGCCGACCTGTTCCTGAATATTTTCCGCGGCGAATGGGGCCAGCCGCTGAGCCTGAATTGGGTCTCGCGCCGCAATAACTACAACGCACTGGATGAAGCCGCCTTTGCTAACGAGTATTTCACGCCGGAGTACGTGGACAGCTTCTCCACGCTCGGTGAAGAGGCGCGTCGACAGATGCTGCACGAGCAGAAGATGACCTCCGACGGCATCACCACCGAGTCACTGCTGGCGATTTACCGCGCCATGTACCACCGCTTCGAAGTGCTGCGTGAAAAACCCTGGGCGCACCTGATGCCGTCCCGCTCGGTGACGGCCCTGACGCGCCAGGAAAACGGTCAGCGCCTGAGCATACAGCATCACCTCGACGGCGGCCACGAGCAGCTGGAGAGCGACGTGGTGATTTTCGCCACTGGCTACCGCGCCGTGCAGCCCGCGTTCCTCGCGCCGCTGTCTCACCGCCTGCATCTGGATGCGGACGAAGCGTTCTGCATTAACAACGATTTCACCCTCGAATGGGACGGTCCGCAGAGCAACCGCCTGTTCGCCGTGAACGCCGGGATGCACCGTCTCGGCATTGCCGAACCCCAGCTCAGCCTGATGGCCTGGCGCGCGGCGCGAATTCTGAATCGCGCACATGCCGACGAGCCGTTTGAACTGGCCACCACCCCTGGCGTTATCCACTGGCGGAGCACCACCAGTCCGGAGAGCAGCCAGGTTTTTAAATCGTTAGCAAAAACCACTGAGTACTGACACACACAATCAGGATCAACATAACAATGAAACGTTCTCATCTTTGGGTTTTAAATCCTTGCTTGCTTGCAATGCTTTCTACCTCTGCGTGGGCGGAAGAACAAAAGGAAGAAAATATCGTGGTCTCTGCCAGCCGCGCGCACCGCAGCGTGGCCGAGATGGCGCAGACCACCTGGGTCATTGAACGCTCTGAGATCGAGCAGCAGGTTCAGGGCGGGAAAGAGATTAAAGAGGTGCTGGCGCAGCTGATCCCGGGTATGGATGTCAGCAGCCAGGGGCGTACCAACTACGGCATGAACCTGCGCGGCCGCTCCATGATGGTGATGGTGGACGGCGTGCGCCTGAACTCGTCCCGCAGCGACAGCCGCCAGCTCGACTCCATCGACCCGTTCAACATTGACCGCATCGAAGTCATCTCCGGCGCCACGTCACTGTACGGCGGCGGCAGCACCGGCGGCCTGGTGAACATCGTCACCAAAAAGGGCCAGCCGGAGACCGAAGTTGAGTTCCAGACCGGAGCAAAAAGCGGGTTTAACAGCCACAACGACCACGATGAGAACGTGTCGGCTGCGGTCAGCGGCGGCAACGACAACGCCTCCGGTCGTCTGTCGGTGTCGTATCAGCGCTACGGCGGCTGGTATGACGGCAACGGCGACGAGGTGATCATCGACAACACCCAGACCGGCCTACAGTATTCCGACCGTATTGATGTGATGGGAACAGGCACCCTCAACATCGACGATCACCAGCAGTTGCAGCTCACTACCCAGTACTACAAGAGCGAATCCGACGGCAAGCATGGGCTGTATCTCGGGAAGAACTTCTCGGCGGTAACGGGCGATGCCACCGCGTACAACAAGGATAATCTCGACTCTGACCGCGTGCCGGGCACCGAGCGCCATCTGATTAACCTGCAGTACTCCAATACTGATTTCTGGGGCCAGGATCTGGTCGCGCAGATTTACTACCGTGACGAGAGCCTGACCTACTACCCGTTCCCGACCCTGACCAAAGGCGTGGTGAGCAGCATCGGCGCGTCGCAGCAGAAAACCGATTTTTACGGCGGCAAGCTGACACTGAACAGCAAGCCGGTGGACGATTTGACGCTGACCTGGGGTGTCGATGCCGACCACGAAACGTTCGATGCCAACCAGCAGTTCTTTGACCTGAGCAAAGCGGCGGCGAGCGGCGGCATGGAGCTGGACAACGCCTACAACGTGGGCCGTTATCCGGGCTACAGCATCACCAACCTCGCCCCGTTCCTGCAGGCGAGCTACGACATTGACGCCATCACCCTGAGCGGCGGCGTGCGCTACCAGTACACCGAAAACAAGGTGGATGATTTTGTTGGCTACGCCCAGCAGCAAGCCATCGCCACCGGGAAAGCCACCTCCGCCGACGCGGTGCCGGGCGGGAAAACCGATTACAACAACTTCCTGTTTAACGCCGGGATCCTCGGTCGTCTGACCGAACAGCAACAGCTGTGGTTTAACTTCTCCCAGGGCTTTGAAATTCCTGACCTGGCGAAGTACTACGGCTCCGGCACCTACCAACTCAGCAACGGCCACTATCGCCTGCTGAACAGCGTGAACGTCAACGACTCAACGCTGGACGGCATCAAGGTCAACGCCTACGAGCTGGGCTGGCGCTTCACCGGTGACAACCTGCGCACGCAGGTCGCAGCGTATTACTCGCTCTCGGATAAAACCATCACCATCAACAAGACGGATATGACCATCAACCTGGAAGACGACAAGCGTCGTATCTACGGGATTGAAGGCCAGGTGGACTATTTCTTCACCGACAGCGACTGGAGCACCGGCGCGAACTTTAACGCCATCAAGTCTGAAACCCGCGAAAACGGGAAGTGGGAGAAGCTGACGGTCGACAGCGCCAGCCCGTCGAAAGCCAGCGCATGGGTGAACTGGGCGCCGGGCGACTGGACCCTGCGCGTGCAGAGCACGCAGACCTTTGACGTGTCTGACGCTGACGGCAAGAAGATCGATGGCTATAACACGGTCGATTTCCTGGGTAGCTACGCCCTGCCGGTGGGGAAAGTCAGCTTCAGCGTGGAAAACCTGCTGGACAAAGACTACACCACCGCCTGGGGCCAGCGCGCGCCGGGGCTGTATAGCCCAACCTACGGTGCACCAGGCCTGTACACCTACAAAGGCCGAGGACGTACGTTTGGTCTGAACTACTCCGTGCTGTTCTGATCCTTCGCGCCGCCTGCGGGCGGCGCATTTCGTTGTGTAATTTCAACGCGAATTTGCTATAAAATCAGCGATTTGCTGAAATAGTCGGCAAACGAACAAAAAGCGCGTTTTCACCCTTTGACAAGGCGTACCGAGGTCGATAATATGCGCCTCGTTCACACGATTCCTCTGTAGTTCAGTCGGTAGAACGGCGGACTGTTAATCCGTATGTCACTGGTTCGAGTCCAGTCAGAGGAGCCAATTTAAGGGAAGCAGACGTTCACTAACGTCTGCTTTCTGCATTTCTATCAATTGGTTATCCCCTCTCAGTCGTTCGCCCTCGTTCACTAAAAACCACTCGAAGCCATATCATTTTGATGGTAAAAATGCTGGTAATGCTGGTTCAATTTCCCTTTTACCAACAAGCGAGGGGCGTTTTCATGTCACTGACTGATATTAAAGCAAAAAATGCAAAACCCCTTGAGAAGGAATACAAGCTAACTGATGGCTTTGGTATGTTCATTCGTGTTACCCCTAAAGGTTCGAAATACTGGCAAATGGCCTATCGTTTCGAAGGGAAGAAAAACTCTTCTCTATAGGTGTCTTACCCTGCTGTTTCTCTTTCTGACGCAAGACAGCGACGCGATGAGGCCAAAAGGCTTCTTGCTCAGGGCAATGACCCTAATGCAAAGAAACAGGCCTAGGTTAAGGAGCTTAAAGACGAAGCAGCACACAAGGTGTGTTGTGCTGCTTATGTTGGATAGGTAATTGAAAACGCGCTTTAAAGCGAGGATAACTCTATTTCAGAGTTCCCCACCTGATATTTGAAAATCTAAATCTTCTTGGAAAAAGTTTTTATCCAAGATTTTCTCAATTGCCTTGACCTGTTGGCTGGTAAGATCCCATCCACCGATCCCTGCAGTAAAGTCACTATAGTCTTCATCCGTCCAAACCATGACTTTAGCTATTTCCGGGAGTTTTTCTTTTGGTATATCGATTTCGAAGACGAGTAGTTCATCTACACGTTCGAAAGCATCAATAGTATAAACAATTGTCATTTTTCTACCTTTCTTGTCGGATCTGCTGGTTTAGTTTGCTCACCTGTTATTGGGTCAAACTCGCCTAAATGATTGCGCCCTGAACGATCATAAATTTCGACCGTACCGTGTTGTGAATCCCATTCATAGATACGCCCTTTAGAATCTTTCCATCTTGAACGCAATGATCCCCCGCCCTTAACCGGGGTTCTTTTTTTAGCCGTTTTAGCTTCTGGGAAGGCAGGTAATGGAGGATTTCCCTTTGAAGCCACATGATATTTATGATCAGCATTCAGATAAATATAAATTGGTGGAATATTAGGCAGTGGCAGAACAAGAATATAATCCGCAAAATTCTTCTCTTCCGGGGTCGGAGTGGTCGTTGCCTCAATACTGGTATTTTCTGGCAGCGGATCGACAACTACCGGATTTGGTATCCTTACTGGGTTCTGGTTGCCTGTATTTGAAGGAACATTGACACCTGAACTGTCGGGCGTCCAGATAATGGTGATACGCGGATCTTCCTCTGTGGTGAACGTATACACTTTTCGACTGCTGTCCCACTCCATTTTGCGCACACGCACCATATCTTTACCGGGTGGAGTGTGCCAGCCATGAGGAACAGGATTACCTTTATCATCCTGTTCCCATGTGTAACGCACACGGCTTGGTGCTTCACGCATTTGCTCAAGTCTCATGCGATCAATAAAATCCTGCTCACCCTCATTGAGCTTACCGGGATACATTCCTACCAGTAATGCAGCTAATGGCGCTCCGTGACCTGCTGCCGCTATTTCACCTACCGCCGTTGCACCACGAACAGCCCATGTTCCTGACGTAATAGCACTTCCACCTACCAACCCAAGGACACTGGCACCTTCAACAGCCGTTTGAACATTGGCAGCACTCGTAGCTGCGGCTATTGCCCTCTGGTATTCGACTTCCTCATGATTACCGAACCACCATTTATACAGGGCGCTTCGTTTCTTTGGCTCTGGAATATCTTCAGCAGGCTTCTTCTTCTTGGCAGTCTGGGCGTGCTGGACAACATCATTATCTGATGCAGGGTCGGCAGGTGGTACAGCCTGATAAAATGCCATCGCAGCGAAATTGGTATGAGGCTCCTGATCTACTCCGGCATCATTACAACCTTCACCCCGAAGGCAGGATTTAGCGAATACCCGATTGCGGTCACGTTCTTCAGCCAGTCGCTTTTCTTCTGCTTGTCTCTCTGCAACTACTCTGGCTGCGTGTTCTTCCCTTGCGATATCAACGGGATCTCTGCCCCTCCCCATCCATTGGCCCGCCGGGGCTATTACACGATTTGTGCCACGAGGACAGCCACAACTGACTTCAGAGCCGTCCATTGCAACAGCTTTTCCGAAGAATTCAACCCGCGATTCGCCATTAATAATCCGTCCCGGTTCTCCACATTTTGGACAGGGCGTAGTCATATCTCCCACCCGGACTATCCGGCGATCAAACTCGCTGTCATTAATGGAGGCAATACATCTTGCCCCGGTCGTCGTTTTATCATTTTCAAAAGCCTGCCCGCGTCCATAATTTTCTGTGCGATATCCCATTGGTTACACTCCAGGGGTAACCAAAAAATCGTCCGGCAGCATCGCACCTTCCCGGACGATCATTATATTACTTCCCTGTGGAGTGCTGATAATTTCATCACCATTATCTAGTATGCTGCCAACCACAGCCACACCTTGCCGATTCAGTCTGTTACGATTTCCCGCACTGCTGACAATGCGGGCGTGGCTACCGTCAGGATAAGAAACCGTACAGCTTTCAGTCAGAACACTCGCCCAGACTCCATTTTTCAGACGGATTTTGCGTCCTTTCTCTGAATCAGGATTAAACTCATCACCCGTTCCACCGTTCCGGGTCAGACATCCTGCTACAGCCGGTCGGTAAATGGCAATAATCGGATGCTGGCGACGGGATGCTTCCTGCTCTGCAACCAGCGCACGGACTTCATCATCCAACTCTGCCAGCTCTTCCGCTGTAAACGAGGAGTGATTCAGTCTTGCCAGCAGTTCCGGGGTCAGTTCATTGTCGTATTGACGCTCCATTCCATTTTCCCTGTCATATTTGTGGTTAAGTTGATGCAATACTAACCGATTTGAAATTTGACTTAAAAGCGATGTTTGTCATGAGGTTATAAAAAACCAACGATAAAACCAACAATGATGACGTATTCAGATCAGGGCATTAATGAATTACGGTCCCTTTACTTATCTCGCAGAGTTCAGAAAATAGCCTTCTGTAGCTGTTTATCATTTGTTCTCTGTACAAATCACCGTCAGCTTCTGGCAGTAAGTAATAACCGTAATCTTTAATGCAGATGCTTTCACCACTTTCCAGCGTGAGGTTTATTCCTTTTTCATTTTCCTCCATGCTGGTGATCAAACAGGTCATAAAGGGAAAGTTTTCTTTCGCTTTAAAGATGTTTATTATTTTTATAGCTTTCATTTTATGCTCCTCCTTATCTTATATAAAAAATACCATTTCCTGTTGAAGAAAATCCAATTTAACTTACCCTTCAGAACAGGTTTACTGCCTGTTTATTACTCACTTTTTGAAAAGATATTTATCTTATGAGCTAACGCTCATGTGCTGCCGCACGGCTACGCCCTGACGCTGATATCCAATGGGATTTAATGGCTAACATATTTTCCATTATTTAATTGCATATGGAAAGAATCCTTTTACTGAAGATCAGTTCCTTTTTCGATATATAACATTTACTCTTAAGTTTACAGAAAAAAAATATCCGCAGCAGCACTTCGTGATTGTCCAAAACAATCACATTGCTGAAACAGGGTTCATCCCTGTTAATGATGGATTTATCCATAAAGGATTGCGGCGTAGCCGCTATAACGTAGAGGAAAAACAATTGTATATTTACTAAAAAATCAGCAGCGCTTCGTGATTGTATAAAACAATCACTTGCTGTCCATAACATCAAGTAAAAACAAAGCAGAAAAATAGACGGTGCCATTTCACCGGCACACTCCCCGTTAAGATTATTAAACATATTATAGTATTAAGGAGGCATAATCTTTTATATTTAAAAGAGATTTCACGAAGAAAGTTTTCTGTACGGAAATTTAAGTTTCTTCTGTGGAAACCAAAGTTTCTTCTGTGAAAACTTTTTATTTCCCCTCTGTCCATTTACAGAATCTCCTCTCCCACCGCAGGCGCATCAATCCATTCTCGATCCTCTTAACTCATTTCAGCGTGCGGATCGCACTGCGCCAGCAGCTCCTCAAGCGAATAATGAGGCCGTTTTTGGGGTTCAATGATCAGGCAGCCATTGTTAATGGTCATGCCGACTTCGCTGTCCGTCGACAGCTCCAGCGTTTTCAACACGGCGGGAGGAACCGCCAACATGATGGATCCGCCGACCTTTTTCAGGCGAGTTTTATACATAGCGCACCTCCTAATATTATATTTTAATATAACATTTATGCCAGGAGATGTGCAGTTATTCATCAGATTCATGGTGATTTCCTTTTCGTAATTAAGTGGGCAGAGAGCCGTTATCCATCGAAGGGCAGCGCTGGTGGGAACGAATTGCGTCACTAAGAAGGCTGATAATAAAAAACTGTTTTTACGGTTAAAAGAATTATGGCGGATCGGATAAACGAAATGCGAGGCGGCTTCCGCATCGGGAGCATTGTGGGGGCCAGGCTAAGGTCAACCCCCATCATGGCTTCATAACAATACGGCCAAGCGGTTTCGCTGTCTCGGCGTATTCATGGGCGGCGGCGGCGTTAGCCAGGGGGAAGATGCGGTCAATGACAACCCTGATGCGCCCTGCCGCTACAGCCTGCAACATCTCGTCCACGCTTGCCCGAACCTCAGGCCTTTCAAAAAGGGGGCCCATGAATACCCCCATGAGCGTCTGGTTAGACTGCATTGCCGGCCATAAGTCGGCTGTCAGGCTGCCACCGCCCGCATTACCGACGAAAACGAGACGCCCTTCCGGCGCGAGTGCAGAAAGCGACGCAGGCAACGTCGTCCCTACCGGATCGATGACGAGGTTAACACCGGTGCCAGGAGTGACCTGTCGGACACTCTCCACGACGTTATTCTCTACACGATCCACAACATGATCGGCCCCCAGTTCCAGCAACCGGTTTTGTCGCTGCGTTCCGCTTGCCACGGCGATGACCGTCGCGCCAGCTTGTGAGGCAAGCTGAACGGCCGCGAGCCCCACGCCACCCGCTGCTGCCTGAATCAGAACGGTTTCTCCGTGCCGGAGCATGCCTCGTGTGAAGAGGCAGTGATATGCGGTTCCAAAGGAGATCGGCACCACCGCCGCTTCTGCTGCATCCACTCCGTCTGGTATAAGCCAGGTTCGTTCCGCAGGCACAGCCCAACGTTCCGCATGCGATCCCTGCATGCTAAAAGCAGTCACTCTGTCTCCAACCTTGCGGCTACGGACTTTCGACCCGACGGCAACCACCGTCCCCGCGGCCGCGTAGCCAACGATCCATGAAGGAAAAGGCGGCGGAGTTGAACGTCGGTTGATCAGATCTCCCCCTTCAATTGAGATAGCCTCGACTGAAATCAGCACATCGTCAGCCCCTGCGACCGGATCCGGAACATCGACATATTGCAGGACGCCGGGAGCGCCTTCCTCGTCATAAACCGCTGCCTTCATAAATTTTCCTCTGTCTCGTCTTTTGACCGTCAGAAAGATCCGTAACGCTCAGGGTAGCCTGGCAATCACCTTTATCTCAAACTGGAATCCGTACAGCCACGTCACGCCGATCCCGGTCAAGGTTGGGTAAGGTGCTTCCCCCCAGTATTCTGGCAGGACACTCCAGATAGCGTCGAGGTTTGACTCGGGATCGACAACAAAAAGGGTAACGTCAACCACGTCATCGAACGTGCAGTCCGCAGCCGTGAGAACAGCATTAAGGTTATCAAACGCCAGACGGATCTGCGCTTTTATATCCTCTTCAGGCGAACCATCTTCCCGGCTACCCACCTGCCCCGAAACAAACAAGAAGCCATCAGATTTGATGGCGGGTGAATAGCGATTGCGCTCATAGAGCGCCTGGCGCCCGAAGGGAAAAACGGCTTCGCGTATTGTCATATGTGTACCTTTGTAATGGGGCGAACTCTGCCCGTTGAACATACAGACACTTTACAGGCGCCAGATCGGGCGGATAAACAAGCGACTTTGTCCATCATTGTTTGTAATATCCAAACAATCGGTGAAAAGAGAGGACATGGGATGGATCGTTTCGATGCGATGCGCGCCTTTGCTCGCGTGGTGGAGGCAGGCAGCTTCACAAAGGCTGCCCAAACGCTCCATATGAGCAAAACCACGGTGACGCAGCTTATTCAGCAGCTGGAAGCGCGCCTGCGCGTCAAGCTGCTCCATCGCACCACCCGCAGGCTCGGCGTCACTCCCGATGGCGCGGTCTACTACGAGCGCGTTATCCGCCTGCTGGCGGACATGGAGGATGCTGAAAACAGCCTGTCCAGTGCGGCGATGACGCCCAGGGGACGCCTAAGGGTGGATGTGCCCACTCCTCTCGCCCGCCTTGTGCTGGTGCCCGCGCTACCGGCTTTTCACGCGCGCTACCCTGATATCCAGTTTGACATGGGCGTAAGTGACCGGGTGGTGGATCTGATCGGCGACAACGTGGATTGCGTCCTGCGGGGTGGCGAAATCAATGACCAGTCACTGATCGCGCGCCATGTCGGCGATTTGCAAATCGGTGTTTACGTCGCACCGAGTTATGTGGAACGCCTCGGTGCCCCCGCGCATCCGCGAGAGCTGGAAAACACGGACCATCGCATCGTGGGATTCTTGTCCTCACGCACCGGTAAGATTGATCCTCTGGTACTGCGCTGTGAGAGTGAACGCATTGAAATAACGGGCAGCTATGTGCTTGCAGTGGATGATGGCAATGCTTACCTCGAAGCTGGGCTAGCGGGATTGGGCGTGATTGCGCTGCCGGTCTATATGGCGGCAGCACATCAGGCTCGCGGTGCCTTGATTCCGCTATTTGAACGCTGGCGTATCGCTCCAATGCCCCTGTACCTGGCATTCCCGCCTAACCGCCATGTCAACGCTAAACTGCGCGTTTTTATTGACTGGATCGTTGAGTTGATGCAGCGGCATGTCCCCACAACTTACAATAAGTGACGACATCCCTGCCCCCTGATTCGGCAGCGCTACCTGGCAAGCCCGAACCTAAATCTGATAATCAATCGCTACTTCTTCCGGCTCCATTACCTGGCGTTTGATCTCGTCCACCGACAGCCCGGCATTGCACAGCTCGATAAAGCGCCACACATAGTTGCGCTGCAGCTGCCCGCGCTTCAGGCCCAGCCATACGGTATTGGCGTCAAACAGATGCCGCGTATCCAGGCGCACCAGGTTCCCGTCTTCGCGTTCTCCGCTGGACTGTTCCGCCACCAGGCCAATGCCCAGACCCAGCTCGACGTAGGTTTTGATCACGTCAGAGTCCTGCGCGCTCAGCACGATGTCCGGCGTTAATCCTTTACGGTTGAAGGCCTCGTCTATGCGCGAGCGTCCGGTTATGCCCTGGCGATACGTAATCAGCGGCCATTTCGCGATCGCTTCCAGCGTCAGTGGTGAAACCTGATTCAGCGGATGATCGACCGGAAGCAATAAGCTGTGGTACCAGCGGAACCAGGGAAAGGCCACCAGCAGCGGGTCGTTGCTCAACCGCTCGCTGGCAATGCCGATATCTGCCCCACCGTTTTGCAGCAGCACTTCAATTTCCTGCGGCGTGCCCTGGATAAGCTCCAGACGGACGTCAGGGAAAAGTTCGCGGAAGGCTTTGATCACCGGCGGCAGGCTGTAGCGCGCCTGGGTGTGGGTGGTGGCGATGGTGAGCACGCCGGAGGCATCGTTGGTGAAAAGATCCGCCAGGCGACGCACGTTGCTGGCCTCGTTGAGGATCCGCTCCGCGATGGTGAGCAATGCTTTACCCGGCTCCGTCATGCCGAGCAGCCGCTTGCCGCGGCGGATAAAGATCTCTATGCCCAGCTCCTCTTCCAGCTCGCGGATATGGCGGCTGACGCCGGACTGAGAGGTATAAAGCATATTGGCGACCTCGGTCAGGTTGTAGTCCCGCCTGGCCGCCTCACGGATAATTTTAAGTTGCTGGAAATTCACGATTCACTCCGGCGCATCTGACATAGCTCTATTGTTAGAGTCAGCCGAGCTGCAGAACAAATAATAAAAACCAGCATCTTATGCTTTTATGGAATATCAGCTCACGAGCTGGAGTTCACGGTTCTCAAGCGATGGCTTGCTGACCAGCGACATCAAAATCTCTTTTACTGCCTGCGCCTGAGGCGACAGCGAGCCGCGAGCGGACATGTTCAGCGACAGCGGCAGGCTCATCGAAGGCGTGGTGATCCGCGCCATCCAGCCGTTTGCCGCACCGCACAGCGAGCGCGCGGCGGATTCCGGCAGTACGGTGACACCCATTCCGCTTGCAATGGCCGCGGTCAGCGTGGAGATTGAGTCGATTTCGCCGATGATTTTGGCCGTCAGACGGCGCAGGGAGAACGCTTCGTCCACTCGCACGCGCACGGCGCTGTAGTCGCGCGGCAGATAGAGGTTCATCTCTGCCACGGCGGTAAGATCGACGCTCTGGCCCGGACAGTCGCGGGTGCCCACGAGGTAGAGATCTTCCTTGAGCAGCGGCTGGCTGGTGATCCCGGCAACCGGGGAGCGATCGTAAAGGACCGCCATGTCCAGCTGGCCGTTGAGCAGCTTGTCATTCAGTACAGAACCACTGTTTTCATGCAGATAGACCAGCACTTCCGGAAGCTCAGCGCGCACGGCCTGCAGAAGCGGCATAGTGATAGAGGACGCCGCCGTTCCCGGCGCCAGCCCGATAGAAACGTGCCCGCTCAGGGTCTGGCCCACATTGTTCACCGCCAGCTGCGCCTGTTCACACTGACGCAGGATAGTGCGGGCGTGGGTATACAGGATCTTGCCTGCTTCCGTTGGCGTGACGCCGCGTTTGGTGCGGATCAGTAACTGCTGATCCATCTCGCCTTCCAGAGTAGCCACCTGCTGGCTCAGCGCAGGCTGCGCGATGTGCAGCACTTCTGCCGCTTGAGTCAGGCTGCCGATATCGACGATTTTTACGAAGTATTTCAGTCGTCTTAAGTTCATTTTGCCCCCTGTTCGAAATGCATTGCCGGAACCGGCTGTCGTTGTTGAACAGGTTTTGCAATATGAATGCCACTTTTACCGTGCGGTCTGAATTGTTCGCTAACCGCCTGAAAATAAGGAAACCTAATCATGGAGGGGGGATTTATTACTGAAACAGCAGTTTACGATCTGCCCCATTAGAGGTATATCCGCACCATTACGGTGCATTCCGCTGTCAAAAACATCATTTTGCCGATTTTGTCAGCAAACGATCAAAAGGCGTTGATCCACCCTTTGACAAGGCGAACGCAGGTCGATAATATGCGCCCCGTTCACACGATTCCTCTGTAGTTCAGTCGGTAGAACGGCGGACTGTTAATCCGTATGTCACTGGTTCGAGTCCAGTCAGAGGAGCCAAATTTGAAAAGCCTGCTTTTAAAGCAGGCTTTTTGCTTTTCTGCGCAAGGTAAATGCAAAACGGCAACTGGGTTGCCGTTTTTAGTGTGTTCCCCCTCTCCCGTGGGAGAGGGTTTGGGTGAGGGCACCAGCCCGCACTATGCCTTCACATGCCGATTTTAACCGGCATCCCCGACCGCCGTTCCAGTTCAGCGCCCGCCCCCTCGTTTATCAACTGTGTCTGCTGTGCGGCGGAGATGGGCAGAGGCACTTTCCGGCTCGATTCAAATTCCGCCCGGTTACGTGACAGCGGTTCATGAACCTCCACCCACCGGCTGCCGTCCGGCTCCGTGGTCACCTTAACGGGGCGATCGATAAGCTGTACGCGGGTACCAACGGGGACATTATCAAATAGGTATTTAATGTCGTTGTTACGCAGACGAATACAACCCTGGCTCACCCGCAGCCCAATGCCGAAATTGGAGTTTGTGCCGTGTATGGCATATAGCCGGCCGATATAAATCGCATACAACCCCATCGGATTATCCGGCCCGGCGGGCACGAAGGCGGGCAGCGTTTTCCCCTCTGCCGCATAGGCACGACGCGTGTTCGGCGTAGGTGACCAGGTGGGGCCCTCCTGCTTGCGCTCAACCGCCGTGACCCAGTTACGCGGAGTTTCGCGACCGGCCTGACCAATGCCGATGGGCAATACTTCGACGGTATTGCTGCCCGGCGGGTAATAGTAGAGACGCATTTCCGCCACGTTAACTACAATCCCCTCGCGCACGGTGTCGGGCAAAATCAGCTGCTGAGGAATGACCAGCCGGGTGCCGGATTTGGGCAAAAAAGGATCCACGCCCGGGTTCGCTTCCAGCATATTGCTGAGCCCCAGCCCGTGCTGTGCAGCAAAGGCCTCAAGCGGTAACGTATTGCGCTCGGGAACGGTGATGGTAATCGGGGTTCCCACCAGCCGACTGCCTTCCGGCGGCAGGGTATAGGTTACGGCAAACGCACTGGGAACAGCGGCACACAGCGTAAGGACGAACCAGGTAAGTCGCATCATAATTTCCTGTGCTCACAAAAGAGAAAGCCTGGACTCAGGCAGGCTTTCTCAGTTTACGCTATTACGCTTCGATTTTACGCCATCTGCGCGTCAGCACTTTTTCCGCCTCGACAATAAGGAACATCACAAAACCAATCAGGAAGGTAATGACCCAGTAGCGGAACGGCAGCGCTTCGGTGCCAAACAGCATCTGCATGAACGGGGCGTAAATGATAAGAAGCTGTAGCGCAAGCAGTACGCCGCTCACGATCCAAATCCCTTTATTCGCCAGCAGACCTTTGCTCAGTGAGAAGCCGTCATTAACGCGACAGTTGAGCATGTAGAACCACTGCGCGGTCACCAGGGTTTGCAGCAGCACGGTGCGAATGAATTCCGCCGAGTAGCCGCGCGGCTGTAGCCAGGCTTCCAGCACGAAGGCGCTAATGGCAATCATCAGACCGACAAACACCACGCGCCAGATAGCGTAGCCGTCCATCACATGCAGATTCGCCTTGCGCGGTGGCCGATTCATGATGTCCTTCTCACCCGCTTCAAACGCCAGGCCAAACGACAGGGTTGCTGACGTCGCCATGTTCATCCACAGGATCAGGACCGGCGTCAGCGGAATCAGGTTCCCCGCCAGCAGCGCGATGATGATCAGCAGGGCCTGCGCAATGTTGCTCGGGATAACGAACAGAATCGTTTTTTTCAGGTTATCGTAAACCCGCCGTCCCTCGTGGACCGCACTGGCAATGGTGGCAAAGTTGTCATCCGTTAACACCATGTCGGCGGCTTCCTTGGTGACCTCAGTCCCCTTAATCCCCATGGCGATACCCACATCCGCCCGCTTGAGCGCCGGGGCATCGTTTACGCCATCCCCGGTCATGCCCACCACTTCCTGTTTACTTTGCAGGGCCTGCACGAGGCGGAACTTATCCTCCGGGCTGGTTCGGGCGAAAATATCGTACTGCTGCGCGGCGTCGCTCAGCTGACGGTCGTCCATCGCCTCCAGCTCGCGTCCGGTGATCGCGCTTGCGGCGTTACCAATCCCCAGCATTTGCCCGATGCTCATGGCCGTTTGCGGGTGGTCGCCGGTGATCATTTTCACGCGAATCCCGGCCTGCAGACAGTCGGCAATCGCGGTAATGGCCTCCGGACGCGGCGGATCCATCATTCCTGCAATACCCAGCAGGATCACGCCATCATGGAGGTCCGGGTGATCCAGCTCGCGCTGTCCCTCGCGGGCAGGTTTCCAGGCCGCCGCCACCATGCGCAGCCCTTCCCGGGCATACTCTTCAATTTTCCCTTCCCAGTAAGGTTGATCGAACGGCTGCAGTCCGTCATTCGTCTGCTGGTACTGGCAGAGGCGGAACAGGACGTCCGGCGCGCCGGTGATTAAAATCGCCTCTTCTTCACCCAGTCGGTAGAGCGTGGACATGTATTTATACTGCGAATCAAACGGGATTTTACTGCGCATTTCCGTATCAAGCGGTGGGAGCGGGATTTTCGCCGCCAGCACCTTCAGGGCGCCCTCGGTTGGTCCTCCGGTGATTTTCCACAGCCCCTGCTCGTCTTTGATCAGCTGGCTGTCATTGCAGAGGTCAATGGTGCGCAGGTAGCGTTCCAGCAGGGAACCCTGCGTCACGCTGACGGGCGTCGGGTCATCTACGGGGTGAATATTCCCCACCGGTTCGTAGCTGTCGCCCTCCACGCGATAGGTCGTGTCAGCGGTAATCACCGCTTTGACCGTCATTTCATTCATCGTCAGGGTGCCGGTTTTATCCGAGCAGATGACCGTCATTGCGCCCAGGGTTTCCACCGTGGGCAACTTGCGAATAATGGCCTTGCGACGCGCCATGGCCTGTACGCCAAGCGAAAGGATGATGGAAATGATGGCTGGCAGGCCTTCCGGCACGGCGGCAACGGCGAGGCTGATAAGCGACAGCACCAGTTCAGAAACCGGCATATCCCGGAACAGGAGGCTAAAGACGAACAGCGCTACCATCATCACCAGGATAGTGATGAAGATGGTCTTACCGAGCTTGTCCATCTGCACCATCAGCGGCGTGCGGTGCTTTTCAATGTCGGACATCATCTGATTGATGTGGCCAAGCTCGGTCTCGCCCCCGGTTGCCACCACCACGCCTTTACCGCCGCCGGAGCTGACGGTGGTGCCTGAGTAGAGCAGATTATAGCGATCGCCTAAGGGCAGTTCCCCGCTTAACGCATCGCTGTTTTTCTCAACAACGGTGGATTCGCCAGTCAGGATGGCCTCCTCCACGCGAAGGTTATGCGCCTCAATCACGCGCAGGTCCGCAGGGATACGATCCCCGGCGCGGATCACCACGATATCGCCCGGGACCAGCGCCGTAGTGGGTATCGTTTCATGATTCCCCTGTCGTACCACCACGGCCTCGCTGGAGAGCATATTGCGAATACTCTGCAACGATTTTTCAGCATTGCTCTCCTGGATATGGCCGATCAGCGCGTTAATGATGGCAACCCCGAGGATCACAAACATGTCTACCCAGTGGCCCATAAAGAGCTTAAGCAACGCGGCCACCAGCAGAACGTAAATCAGTACATCGTTAAAATGCGCCAGGAAGCGCAGCCAGGCGGGTTTACCCTTTTTTTGCGGTAACGCATTCTCACCATGCTGCTGAAGTCGGGCTGATGCCTCAGTGCCGCTAAGTCCTTCCAGAGTGGAGTGGATATTCGACAGGGTTTCATCAACGGTTTGTTGATAATACGGACGTTCAGGTTTTCCTGTTTTCATTGTTACTTCCTCAGGTTCTATTCAGAAATCACCTTGCTTTCATGAAATTAACGAATAACGAAAACAGGAACATGGGCGTAACGGACAATACTTGCCGCCTCCGATCCTAACAAATGGGTTTGAATATTTGGATTGCGGGAGCCGACGATAATCGCGCCAGCAGCAAGTTCATCCGCCAGCTTAATAACCTCATCACGAACATTTCCGCTGCGAACATGGAGGTGAACGCGCTCTTCTGGCAAATTCAATTTTTTGACCAGGTCAGACAGTTTTTCTTTTGAATTATTAATCATATATTCATCCATCTTTCGCGCATCTGAAATAAAACCGCGCGTCAGCTCGGCTGAAAATTTTGGCATGACGTGCAGCAAATGAATGTCACCCAATGCGCTTTGCGCCAGAAACTGTGCATGCTGCAACGCTTTATCCGCCAGGCTTGTCTCGTAGACATCCACCGGAACGAGAATGTTTTTATACATATCGAGCATCCTTTTTATAACCAACATGAGAGTGAATGAAGCAAAAAACGCATTAAATGCAGGGGGTTGCCCTTAATGCCAGTTACGGTAAAAGAGATGAATAATATTAAACGTAGCACAGGAATTTCAGGTTTAGCGCGTCCCCACTGCTAATGGTTATTTAACATTTATCTTTTCGCCGACTATGCTCATAGTGAGTTACCGCTTCCGGCTCATGGAGGAATGTATGTATGGCATAAGCCTGATCCGACTGGGTATGTTTATTGCGCTTGCCATTATCGCCAGCACGGCGATTGGTTTATTTACCTATATGGTCGTCACTGTTCTGGCAGAATAGTGTCACCCCTGTCCAGGTTATGGAATAAATAAAACAGTTATTTATTAGGGGAATACAGTGAACCGCTACCTCTCTCTTTTACCGTTCGTTTTGTTAACGCTCACGGCGTGCGATCCTAAACCTGAACAAGCCTCCCCCCTGCCCAGAATGGTTAAAGTGGCGGAGGTGACGGTCCCCGGTCATGCCCAGCAGCGCGTTTTTCCCGCCCGCATTGAATCGGGCGATGCCACAGACCTTTCCTTCAAGCGCGCTGGTCAAATTGAAGCGCTCGATGTGCGTCAGGGCGCAGCCATCAAGCAGGGCCAACAGCTTGCAAGATTGAACGCCCGTGAAGCCCAGCAGCGGGTTAACGACAGGCAGACGGCGGCGACGCTGGCCCAGAGGCAGTTCGATCGCTTCCAGACGCTGGCGGGCCGCCAGGCGATTTCGAAAGCCGAAATGGACGTGCAGCGTGCGAACCGCGATTCGGCGAATGCGGCGCTGCAGATTGCCCGAGAAGAGTTGAATCAGATGACGCTCGTCGCCCCCTTCAGCGGGACGGCGGCCAGCGTACATGTCCGAAACCATCAGGTGGTGTCTGCCGGTCAGCCCATCGCGACGTTAACCCGCACCGATCTGCTTGACGTGGTGTTCAGCATCCCTGAAAACCTGTTTAAGACCTTTGATATCCGCAACGCGCAGTATCGTCCGGTAGTGAGAATTAACGCCATTCCGGATCGGGAATTTACCGCCGTCTACAAAGAGCACTCGGGCAGCAGCGACAGTAATACCCTGACCTGGCAGGTGATACTGACCATGCCGCGACCAGATGATTTTCCCGCCGTCGGTGGCGTAAGCGGTACGGTGACCATCAATTTAACCAACCTCCCGGCTGGCGCGGGCGCTCAGACGCTGGTTGTACCGGTTGAGGCCGTCTTTAACCCGGACAACAGCCCACGCAATGAGCCGCACGTCTGGGTTGTGGCGGGAGAAGGCGACACGCTCCATCTTGAAGACCGCAAGGTCAGCGTGGGGCAAGTGATAACCGAAGGCGTGACGATCACCAGCGGGCTTAAGGCGGGCGAGCGCGTGGTGGCCGCAGGCGTGGGAGAGCTCCATGCTAACCAGCCGGTGCGTATCTGGACGCGTGAGCGGGGACTGTAATGGATATCACTCGTCAATTTATTAATAACCCGGTTCGCGTCTGGCTAACGATTCTGCTGCTGGGCATTGGGGGGATTTTCGCCCTGTTGAATATCGGCAGGCTGGAAGATCCCGCCTTTACCATCAAAACCGCTGTGGTGGTTACCCACTACCCCGGCGCATCCGCTCAGCAGGTTGAAGAAGAGGTGACGCTGCCGCTGGAGAATGCCCTTCAGCAGCTGCCTTATCTGGACAACGTGAGCTCCATCTCATCAAACGGGCTGTCGCAAATCACCGTTAACATCGCTTCACGCTATCACTCGAACGAACTGCCGCAGATTTGGGATGAGCTGCGCCGCCGAGTGGGCGATGCCTCGCGTCAGTTCCCGCCCGGCGTCGTCACGCCCTTTGTGAATGACGATTTCGGCGACGTGTTCGGCTTCTTCTTCGCCATTTCCGGGGATGAATTCAGTAATCCTGAACTGGTGAGATATGCAGAGCAGCTGCGCCGCGCGTTGATTCTCGTTCCCGGCGTCGCGAAGGTCGCCATCGGCGGGGCCATTAGCCAACAGGTCAACATCGATATTTCCCTGACCAAAATGGCCGCGCGCGGCATTACGCTGAACCAGCTTTCCGCCCTGCTCAGCAGGCTCAACGTCGTTTCCAGCGCCGGAGAAATCACCTCCGGCAGCGAATCCATTCGTCTGCACCCGACCGGTGAGTTCGAGAATCTCAATGAACTGGCGGATCTCATCATCACGCCTTCCGGCACCGGGGCGGCGACGCGCCTGCGGGATATCGCCACGCTGTCGCGCGGGCTGAACGAATCGCCCGCCAGTATCTACCATGCCAACGGCAAAAAAGCCGTCACCATGGGCGTCTCGTTTATTCCCGGCGTGAACGTGATCGACGTGGGCCACGCGCTGGAGGCGAAGCTAAACCAGATGTCGGCGGAAAAACCGGCAGGCATACAGATAGATCTGTTTTACGATCAGGCAGCCGAAGTGGGCCATTCTGTTAACGGTTTTATTATTAACTTCCTGATGGCGCTGGCGATTGTCATCGGCGTGCTGCTGATCTTTATGGGGGTACGCAGCGGGATCATCATCGCGGTTTCTCTCGCCCTTAACGTGCTGGGCACGCTGCTGATTATGTATCTGTGTGGCATTGAGCTACAGCGCATCTCGCTCGGGGCGCTGATTATCGCCCTCAGCATGCTGGTGGATAACGCCATCGTGATTGTCGAAGGGGTGTTGATTGCCCGGCAGCAGGGCTCCCCGCTGTTAACCGCCGTAAACAACATCATCCGCCGCTCCGCCCTGCCGCTGCTGGGGGCGACGGTGATCGCCATCCTTGCGTTTGCCCCTATCGGGCTATCGCAGGATTCCACCGGGGAATACTGTAAATCTCTGTTCCAGGTGCTGCTGATTTCCCTGATGCTGAGCTGGTTCTCGGCGCTCACCCTCACCCCGGTGCTGATTAAGTGGTGGTTGTTTAAAAACGACAGCGCGCCGGATGCCACTGACGAGTCAGATCCTTACGACAAACGTCTCTACCGCCTCTACCAGCACCTGCTGAACGCACTGCTGCACCATAAAGCGCCTACGCTGGTAGTGATGGCCGCCCTGCTGGCCGCGTCTGTCTGGGGGTTTGGCGCGGTGCGGCAAAACTTTTTCCCGTCGTCCAATACGCCGATTTTCTTTGTCGACCTCTGGTTACCCTACGGCACCGATATCAAATGGACCGAGAAAATGACCGGCGATATTGAGAAAACCATCAAGGGACGGCCCGGCGTGGAAACCACCGTCTCGACCATCGGTCAGGGGAGCATGCGCTTTATTCTGACCTACAGCGGACAGCGGCAATACAGCAACTACGCGCAGATCATGGTGCGTATGGATGACCAGCGCAGCATCTCCGCGCTGACGCGCTACGTGGATGAGTACATCGCGCGTAACTACCCGCAGGTCAACGCCAGCACGAAACGGGTGATGTTTGGGCCCTCCGGCGACAGCGCCATTGAAGTGCGCATTAAAGGCCCGGATCCTGACAGGCTGCGTCTGATTGCCAGCCAGGTGGACGATATCCTGGCGCGCGACCCAGCCACGGGGAGCGTCCGAAACGACTGGCAAAACCGCAGCAAAGTGATCCGTCCACAGTACGTCGCCGCGCTGGGACGCGAGCTTGGCGTGGATAAGCAGGACGTCGACAACGCGCTGGAGATGAATTTCTCCGGCAGCCGGGCGGGGTTGTATCGGGAAGGCAGTGACCTGCTGCCCGTGGTGGTGAGGCCTCCGGAAAGCGAAAGGCTGGACGCCAGCCACCTGAACAACGTGCTGGTATGGAGCCATGCGCGACAGCAGTATATCCCGCTGAGTAACGTCGTTAGCCGCTTCACGCTGGAGTGGGAAGATCCGCTCATCCTTCGACGCGACCGCTCGCGGGTACTGACGGTTCAGACGGATCCGGACCCGCTGAGCCAGCAAACCTCCGGTGATATTCTCGCCCGCGTGAAGCCGCTGGTGGATGCCCTTCCCCTGCCACACGGCTACAGCATCGAGTGGGGGGGCGACGCGGAAAACTCCAGCGAAGCGCAGCAAGGGCTGTTCACTACGCTACCTCTCGGGTATCTGGTGATGTTTGTTATTACGGTGCTGATGTTCAGCTCGGTAAAAAATGCCGTCGCGATCTGGCTAACCGTACCGCTGGCGTTGATTGGCGTCACGCCAGGATTTTTAATTACCGGCATTCCCTTTGGCTTTATGGCGCTGATTGGGCTGCTGAGCCTGAGCGGAATGCTCATCCGCAACGGCATCGTGCTGGTGGAAGAGATCGAACAGCAGAAAACGCACAAGGATCAGCACAGCGCGATCGTTTATGCCGCCACCTCGCGCCTGCGCCCTATCCTGCTCACCGCGTTCACGACCGTACTTGGCCTGGCACCGCTGCTGCTGGATGTTTTCTTCCAGAGCATGGCCGTTGTGATTATGTTTGGACTGGGGTTTGCTACAATCCTGACGCTACTGGTACTCCCCGTGATCTATGCGTGTTTCCATCGTAAGGACGAAGCCAAACAACAATGAATGCGACAGGGCTGAACATTATCAAGACGCTGGGCTGTATGACGGCGGTCACCTTCTTCACCATCTACAATACCTGGGATCATTATGACTATGACTATCACTGGATCCTGGGCTTTTTAACCTTTATCTCGACCATCGCCACGCCGCTGTTTTTTGTGGTGTCGGGCTATCTCGACGGGCAATCACGGCACGGCACGCGCTGGCAGCTGGGGAAAATAAAAAGTCTGGTGATTGTTTTTCTGTTCTGGATAACGATCTACTACCTCTGGGAGCCTTATCAGCGCGGGTATTTAATTCAGCCCTGGTTCGTGTTCGCATTTGTCGTGATTTACACCTTCCACCCGGCGGTGGAGTGGCTTAGCCAGCGGAGATCGCTGTTCTGCGGCGCGATTGCTGCTCTGCTGTGCTTTTCCTACGGATACGATCTGTTATCGGCGCTTTATCCTGAAACGCACGTCCTTTCGCTTTCGCCGCAGTATCGGCTGTGGACATGGCTGCTGTTTTATCTGACCGGGCAGCTCTTCTGCGACCCAAAAGTCGCCGAGTGGATAAGCCGCAAAAACGTGGTTCGGGCGGCGGTTGTCGCCATCCCGTTTATCTATCTCTTCACCTGGTTTTACGAGCGCCACTTCTTTTTTGCCCTGTTTAAGGCCGACAGAAACGCCTTTATTCTCACCGGCTCGCAGATCTACATCCTGATTATTGCCCTGGTGATTGCGGCGAACGGCGTTCGCTTTCGCCGCAATGCTGAATTAAAGGAGTCCATTCTGGCCGCCATCAGCAAAACGATGACCGGCGTATATATTGTGCATTACTCGGTGTTTCATCTGCTGACGGCGCTGATACCGGTGACCTCTCTCGGCATGAAGCTGGCGCTGATTGTGCTTACGTTCGTCACCTCTGTTCTCTTCTCCATGCTGGTATTGTCTAACGCCGTGGCAAAAAAGGTGATCACCCTTTAAAAGCCTAAGCGCAGCCAGGCAAAGAGCACGTTGCCGTTGTTATACGTTCCAGGAATATAGGTGAACTGGACGGTAACGCGCTTATAGCCAGCTGAAAACAGCGGGAAGATGAACGGCAGAGGCACATAGTTTGCAAAATCATCTCGCGCCGTGATGCCTGCGGCGGCACCGAGCCCAAGGCGGAAATCTTTGGCATTATCCAGATACCAGCCCTTCTCCCAGCCATAGCCCATCGCGGGCTGCCATTCGTTGTGCGAGTCCTTGAACATCATTGCGAAAAGCGCGCTCCAGTTGCCCTCTTCGTTATAGCGGGACACGCCCAGGCCGCCGCCCCACGGCATTTCGTTGTACTTGTCGGTTTTTTCTTTATCGTACATAAAGCGGGCGTGCCAGCTCAGAAACGGCAGGTACAGATCGTAACGTTGCGGCTGTTCCCAGGTCTGGGATATATCATCCGTCAGCGCATTCCACCAGCCGCTAATACGCTGTTCGCCATAGACTTTCGGCTCGGCATGAAGCGGTGCGGCGAATAAAAACAGGACCATCCAGAATGCCGAAAAGTTACGTTGCATCGTTTTTCCCTCAGCTTTAGTCACGCAGCGGTATCTATTACTGTAATCCATTCAGCACGAACCGGAGCCAAACAGACTGATTTATCTCGAGGCAGGGGAAGATGAAATTTATTTATTCAGCGCCTTCCGGAAAGATAAAAACGTTTTCTCAGGCGTTTTGTCGCGGTAGTCTCATAGGTTCCGTTTATATGACGGCTGCTATGTGAGTGACCTTTTCTTATACCAATAATAAAAAACAGTACGGACAGGATAACTATGGACTCCACCCTCATCTCCGATCGTCCCAACGAGGAGACACCTTCGCTCAATCGCGCCCGCCGCGCTGCACTCGGCAGCTTCGCAGGTGCCGTCGTCGACTGGTATGATTTTCTGCTTTACGGCATTACCGCCGCGCTGGTGTTTAACCGCGAGTTTTTTCCCCAGGTCAGCCCTGCGATGGGCACGCTCGCCGCGTTTGCCACCTTCGGCGTCGGCTTTCTGTTTCGCCCGCTGGGCGGGGTGATTTTCGGCCACTTCGGCGACCGGCTTGGCCGCAAGCGCATGCTGATGCTTACCGTCTGGATGATGGGGATCGCCACCGCGCTGATTGGCATTCTCCCGTCGTTTTCCGCCATCGGCTGGTGGGCGCCGGTGTTGCTGGTGACATTACGCGCCATTCAGGGCTTCGCCGTGGGCGGCGAATGGGGCGGCGCGGCGCTGTTATCCGTTGAGAGCGCGCCAAAAAACAAGAAAGCGTTTTACAGCAGCGGCGTGCAGGTCGGGTACGGCGTCGGGCTGTTGCTTTCCACCGGGCTGGTATCGTTAATCAGCCAGCTCACCACCGACGCGCAGTTTCTGAGCTGGGGCTGGCGCATCCCTTTTATCTTCAGCATCGTGCTGGTCATTGCCGCGCTGTGGATCCGCAACGGGATGGATGAGTCGGCAGAGTTCGAACAGCAACAGCGTGAGGAGCCGTCCGTCAAAAAGCGGCTGCCGGTGATGGAAGCCCTGATTCGGCACCCTGGCGCTTTTCTGAAAATTATCGCCCTGCGCCTGTGCGAGCTGCTGACGATGTATATCGTCACCGCCTTTGCGCTGAACTACTCGACGCAGAATCTCGGCCTGCCGCGCGAACTGTTCCTGAATATCAGCCTGGTGGTTGGCGGGATCAGCTGCCTGACCATCCCCTGCTTCGCCTGGCTGGCGGACCGGTTTGGTCGCCGCCGCGTCTACATCACCGGCGCGCTGATTGGCACCCTCAGCGCCTGGCCGTTCTTTATGGCGCTGGAGGCGCAGTCTGTGTTCTGGATTGTCTTCTTCGCCATTATGCTCGCCAACATCGCTCACGATATGGTGGTCTGCGTGCAGCAGCCGATGTTTACTGAACTGTTCGGCGCCAGCTACCGCTACAGCGGCGCGGGCGTGGGTTACCAGGTGGCAAGCGTGGTCGGCGGCGGGTTTACGCCGTTTATTGCCGCCGCGCTGGTGACCTTCTCCGGCGGTAACTGGCACAGCGTGGCGATTTATCTGCTGGCAGGCTGCCTGCTGTCGGCGGCAACGGCGCTGTTCATGAAAGAGACGAGCCACCGCTGATCTCCCTTTTGTTTCACAGGCGTGTGACATACTATCGGGTAGAGTCGCACACCTGTGGAACAAGGAGACAGAGATGAATAATAAGGGCTCCAGCCTGACCCCGGCTCAGGCGCTGGAAAAACTCGACGCGCTGTATGAACAGTCCGTCAACGCGCTGCGCAGCGCCATCAGCGAATACATCGAAACAGGGAAACTTCCCGATCAAAAGGCCAGAAACGAAGGCCTTTTTGTTTATCCATCGCTCTCTGTAACCTGGGACGGCAGCGCCAGCACGACGCCGAAAACCCGCGCCTACGCCCGTTTTACCCACTCAGGCTGCTACAGCACCACCGTCACCCGCCCTGCGCTGTTCCGCCCCTATCTGGAAGAGCAGCTCACGCTGCTGTACCAGGATTACGGCGCGCACATTGCCGTGGAGCCTTCACAGCATGAGATCCCGTACCCGTACGTGATTGACGGTTCGGCGCTAACTCTTGACCGCTCCATGAGCGCGGGACTGACACGCCACTTCCCAACGACCGAGCTGTCGCAGATTGGCGATGAGACGGCTGACGGGATTTATCACCCGGCAGAGTTTTCCCCCCTGTCGCATTTTGACGCCCGTCGGGTGGATTTCTCCCTGGCGCGCCTGCGCCACTACACCGGCACGCCCGCCGAGCATTTCCAGCCGTTTGTGCTGTTTACCAACTACACCCGCTACGTGGACGAGTTCGTTCGCTGGGGCTGTAGCCAGATCCTTGATCCGGACAGTCCATATATCGCCCTCTCCTGCGCGGGCGGGATCTGGATCACCGCCGAGACCGAAGCGCCCGAGCAGGCCATCTCCGATCTGGCGTGGAAAAAACACCAGATGCCCGCCTGGCACCTGATCACCGCCGACGGTCAGGGGATCACCCTGATCAACATCGGCGTCGGCCCGTCGAACGCCAAAACCATCTGTGACCATCTGGCGGTGCTGCGCCCCGACGTGTGGCTGATGATTGGCCACTGCGGCGGCCTGCGCGAAAGCCAGCTGATTGGCGATTACGTGCTGGCCCACGCCTATCTGCGCGACGACCACGTGCTGGATGCGGTACTGCCGCCGGATATCCCAATCCCGAGTATCGCCGAAGTACAGCGCGCGCTCTACGACGCCACCAAAGAGGTCAGCGGCATGCCGGGTGAAGAGGTCAAACAGCGCCTGCGTACCGGTACGGTAGTGACGACGGATGACCGCAACTGGGAGCTGCGTTACTCCGCCTCCGCGCTGCGCTTCAACCTGAGCCGAGCGGTGGCGATTGATATGGAGAGCGCCACCATCGCCGCCCAGGGGTATCGCTTCCGCGTTCCTTACGGCACGCTGCTGTGCGTGTCCGATAAGCCGCTGCACGGCGAAATTAAGCTGCCGGGTCAGGCCAACCGTTTCTATGAAGGGGCGATTTCCGAACATTTGCAGATCGGCATTCGCGCCATCGACCTGCTGCGGGCGGAAGGCGACCGACTGCATTCGCGCAAGCTGCGCACCTTCAACGAGCCGCCGTTCCGCTAATAACAATAAGGAAAAACCATGCACACCCCTACTCCGCTCTCTGCCCTGCGTCAGTGGCTTCAGGAAAACAGCCTCGACGGGATGATCGTTCCGCGCACCGATGCCTGGCAAAGCGAGAATTGCGCGTCGAACGACGAAAAGCTGGCCTGGCTGACAGGCTTTAACGGCTCTGCTGGCGTCGCGCTGGTACTGAGGAATAAAGCGCTGCTGTTCGTCGACGGACGCTATCAGGTGCAGGCCCGCGTTCAGGTGAATATGGATGAGGTTGAGATCCACCATCTGCACAACGAGCCGCTGGCAGACTGGCTGACGGCCAACGTCGCGGCGGGCACGCGCATTGGTTTTGACCCAATGCTGATGACGAATACCGAGTTTACGCAGCTGTCTGCCACACCGTGCGCGCTCGTGCCGCTGAACGCGTCACCGTTTGACGCCTTATGGACCGATCGCCCTGCCGCACCGGCGGGGCTTATCCGTGAGATGCCGGTTGCGATAAGCGGTGAAAGCAGCGAAGACAAACGTCAGCGCGTTGCCGCCGTGCTGGCCGCGAACAACGCTGACTACCTGGCCGTTACGCTGCCGGATAACATTGCGTGGCTGCTCAACGTGCGCGGCTCAGATATCCCCACCAGTCCGGTACCGCTCTCATTTGCCCTGCTCGGTCGCGACGGCCGCGTTGAGTGGTTTGTTAGCGACAATAAGCTCGCAGAACTCCCTGATGCAGTTCTGAACGCCTTCACGATTGCGCCACAGGACACCTTTATTGAGCGCTGTCAGCAACTTGCTGAAGGGAAGCGGGTGATTGTTGATGCCGACTCCGCGCCGGTGGCCCTGCGCTTTGCCATTGAACCGCGCGGTGAAATTGTCTGGCGAACCGATCCCATTACCCTCATTAAGGCTACCAAAAACCCGGTCGAGCTGGCAGGGTATCGCGAGTGCCATCTCCAGGACGGCGCCGCGTGGGTCAACTTCCTGGCATGGCTGAGCCGCGAAGTGCCGCTGCGTGCGGCGGCGGGACAACCGCTAACGGAGCTGGAAGTGCAGGCGCAGCAGCTGGCATTTCGCAAACAGCAGCCCGGTTTTATCGAGCAGAGTTTCGCGACCATTTCCGCCTCTTCGAGCAATGCGGCGATGTGCCACTATCATTCAAGCGAGGCCAGCAACAAGCCCATCGGCCATAACCATTTTTACCTGAACGATTCGGGCGGTCAGTACGCTAACGGCACCACCGATGCCACGCGCACGCTGGCGTGGGGTAATGTCCCCTCGCAGCAGCGTCTGCACTACACCGCCGTGCTGAGAGGTTTTCTGTCGCTGATTACCCTGCAGTTCCCTTCCGGTACGCAGGGGCACCAGCTGGATGCTTTCGCGCGTCGTCCGCTGTGGGAGATGGGGCTGGATTACGATCACGGTACCGGGCACGGCGTGGGCCACCAGCTTCTGATCCACGAAAACCCGCATCGCATCGCCAAAAAGGTGAACCCGTGGCCGCTGGTGGCAGGCAATATCATGACCATTGAGCCGGGATACTATCTGGGCGATAGCCACGGTATCCGTATTGAAAACCAGGTAGAAATTGTGGAGAGCCGACCGGGGTTCTGCAAGTTTGCCTCGCTGACGCTGATCCCGATCGATCTAAGCCAAGTGGAATTGCAGCTGTTGAGCGAGCAGGAAAAGCAGTGGCTGGATGCGTATCACCAGCAGGTACGTGAGGCGCTGACGCCGCGGGTGAATAGCGAGGCGCGTTCGTGGCTGGAGGCGGCGACGGCGCCGGTTCGTGTGTAATTTCGTGCGGTCTGATGCCCTCACCCCATCCCTCTCCCATGTACGGTCCGGGGACATAGTGAACACTTGTTCGGGGACATGGTAGACACTTACAACTGAGGCATAAGAACCCGT
>NZ_JADBRJ010000006.1:0-296924 GCF_014930585.1 Enterobacter cloacae complex sp. P43RS | reverse complement strand
TTGTCCGAAGACATTAAGAATCCATGTCACTTTGAGTGCCCACACAGATTGTCTGATAAATTGTTAAAGAGCAGTGCCGCTTCGTTTTCGCTGCGGCGCGGGGTGTGCATATTACGCTTTCCCGCTTCAGAGTCAAGCGTTTATTTTCGCTGTTCTCTGCTGACCCGGCGGCGTGTGTGCCGTTGTTCCGTGTCAGTGGAGGCGCATTATAGGGCGTTATTCTTAAGTGACAAGAGGAAATTCAAAAAAAGTTTCTGACCGTGTTTTTTTTCACCAACAGAGGTGATATCAAGCTACAAATTGTTCTATTTGATGTATCTGCAACCACAATCACATTCGAGGTGGCATAATTAACAGCATGAAACATTAAGGAATAAAAGCGATGCCATTAAGCGCACAACAGCTGGCCGCCCAAAAAAATCTGTCCTATGTGCTGGCAGAAAAGCTGGCGCAGCGGATTTTAGCGGGTAAATATGCCCCGGGGAGCATCCTGCCGGGTGAATTGGAGCTGGGTGAGCAGTTTGGAGTAAGCCGTACCGCGGTTCGCGAGGCGGTGAAAACCCTGACGGCAAAAGGCATGGTGCTTCCACGCCCTCGTATTGGCACGCGCGTGATGCCACAGAATAACTGGAATTTTCTCGATCAGGAGCTGCTCTCCTGGTGGATGACCGAAGACAACTTTCATCAGGTCGTCGATCACTTTCTTGTAATGCGCAGCAGCCTTGAACCTCAGGCATGCCTGCTTGCCGCCACGCTCGGGACAGCAGAGCAGAAAGCGCAGCTTAACGCACTCATGGAAGAGATGGTGTTCCTGAAAAAACACTTCAACCGGGAACGATGGATTGAGGTCGATATGGCCTGGCATGAACATATCTATATGATGAGCGCCAATCCGTTCCTCACTTCCTTTGCTTCGTTATTCCATTCGGTGTACCACACCTACTTTACCTCTATTACACAAGACGAAGTGGTAAAGCTGGATTTGCATCAGGCGATAGTAGATGCCATTCAGGAGAGCGACGGGCAGCGAGCCCTGACTGCATGTCAGGCATTGCTGACCGCACCAACCCACCAGCAGGTAAATAAATGACAGAGAAAAAAGCGCGCAGCATGGCCGGATTGCCGTGGATTGCAGCCATGGCGTTCTTTATGCAGGCACTGGATGCCACCATCCTCAATACGGCGCTTCCCGCCATTGCGCAAAGCCTTAACCGCTCCCCGCTGGCAATGCAGTCTGCCATCATCAGCTACACCCTCACGGTGGCGATGTTGATCCCGGTAAGTGGCTGGCTGGCCGATCGCTTCGGTACCCGCAGAGTTTTCATGCTGGCCGTAACGCTCTTTACGCTCGGTTCACTGGCCTGCGCGCTATCCACTTCATTAACGGAGCTGGTTATCTTTCGCGTACTGCAGGGAATAGGCGGCGCGATGATGATGCCGGTGGCGCGCCTCGCTTTGCTGCGTGCCTACCCACGCAGCGAACTGCTCCCCGTACTCAACTTTGTCACCATGCCGGGGCTGGTCGGCCCAATACTTGGCCCGGTCCTCGGGGGTGTGCTGGTTACCTGGGCAAGCTGGCACTGGATTTTCCTGATTAATATTCCGATTGGCGTGGCAGGGCTGATCTATGCCCGCAAATATATGCCGAACTTCACCACGCCAAGGCGCAGCTTCGATATGGGCGGCTTTTTCCTGTTTGGACTGAGCCTGGTGCTGTTCTCCAGTGGCATGGAGCTCATTGGCGAGAAGCTCGTTGAAACGTGGCTGGCGCTCGCCGTCATCCTCAGTGGTATTCTGCTGTTCCTTCTTTATATACGCCATGCGCGTCGTCACCCGACACCGCTTATCTCTTTATCTCTTTTTAACACCCGAACCTTTTCCGTCGGGATCGCGGGCAATATTGCCTCACGTCTGGGCACGGGCTGCGTACCGTTCCTGATGCCATTGATGCTGCAGGTGGGGTTCGGCTACCCGGCGCTGATTGCCGGCTGCATGATGGCGCCCACGGCAATGGGTTCCATTCTGGCGAAATCAACGGTCACGCAGGTACTGCGCTGGTTTGGCTATCGCAAAACGCTGGTTGGCGTGACGGTCTTTATCGGTCTGATGATTGCGCAGTTCTCGCTGCAATCCGCGGCGTTACCGGTCTGGATGTTGATCCTGCCGCTGTTTGTGCTGGGAATGGCGATGTCAACGCAGTTTACGTCGATGAACACCATCACCCTTGCGGACCTGACCGACGAGAACGCGAGCAGCGGCAACAGCGTACTGGCGGTGACCCAACAGCTGTCGATCAGCCTCGGGGTAGCCGTGAGTGCGGCGGTGCTGCGGTTTTATGAAGGGTTTGACGGCACGAATACCGTTGAGCAGTTCCACTATACCTTTATCACCATGGGCGCGCTTACCGTGGTGTCGGCGCTGGTCTTTATGTTGTTAAAACCGAAAGATGGCCGGAACCTGATTAAAGAGCGTCACAAAGAGAAAGCTAAACTGAACCGCGTTCCATCAGAACAGGAGTAAGCTGCAAACGTTGCTGTTGCAGCGTGGGCTGCGCCATACGGTGGATCAACACGTCGATGGCCAACTCACCCAGTTCATCCTTCGGCTGATGGATCGTGGTCAGCGGCGGCGTCATGTAGCGCGCCAGTTCGATATCATCGTAGCCCACGATAGCCATATCGTCCGGAACGCGCAGTCCCGCCTGATACAGCGCCTGATAGGCACCAAACGCCATCGCATCGTTGCCGATAAACACCGCCTGCGGGCGAGGCTCTTGCGCCAGCAGCGTCTGCATTGCCTCGAAACCGCCGTTAAACTCGAAATCGCCTGTGATGCGATAGCCATCAGGAATGGCAAGCCCTGCCCGCTCCATTGCCGAAAGATAGCCTTCCAGACGCAAGCGCGCCGGGGTTTTATCCAGCGGTCCGGTAATGCAGGCAATGCGGGTATGGCCTTTATCAATCAGGTGCTGCGTCGCCATATCGCCGCCCAGCAGCGAGTTATCCTGAATCAGATCGCTGGTCCCGTCGAACGGCGCCCAGTCCATCATTACCGTTGGAATAGAAGGATAGCGCTGAATGATCTCTTTTGAAGGTTGATGCGTTTCGGTACAGAGCAGCAGCAGCCCGTCGACGCGTTTTTGCATCAGCGTTTCCAGGTTGCGGTTCATGCGCTGCTCGTCGCCTTCGGTATTGCACAGCACCAGACTGTAGCCACGCTCGAAGCAGCTGCGCTCTACGCCACGAACAAGTTCAGAATAGAAAGGATTGGTACTGGCCGTGATCAGCATGCCGATGGTGCGCGTCTGGTTAAGCTTCAGACTGCGCGCCAGCGCCGACGGCGCATAGTTAAGATCTTTTACTGCGGCTTCGACTTTCTCCCGAATCGCCTCGCTGACGAAGCGGTCGTTATTAATAACGTGAGAGACGGTCGAAGTAGAAACGCCCGCCATGCGGGCGACATCTTTCATCGTAGCCAAGCGTTACCCCTGCTGACTTAAGAATTCATCGATCTCTTTACGCCACGGAACAGAAGGCTGTGCGCCTTTGCGCGTCACCGCAATCGCGGCGGCGGCATGCGCAAAGCGGATCGCGTCATCCATCGCTTTTCCTTCCAGCAATGCCGTCACCAGCGCACCGTTGAAGGTGTCTCCAGCGGCGATGGTATCGATGGCTTTGACCTTAAAGCCCGGCACGCGACGGCCTTCGCCATTGACGCTAGCCCACACCCCGCGGCTACCAAGAGTAATGATAACGGTCCCGATGCCTTTTGCATGCAGCACTTTCGCCGCACGCGCGGCATCATTGTCATTTTCAACGCGAATGCCCGTCAGCTTTTCCGCTTCGGTTTCGTTCGGCGTAATGATGTCCACCAGTGCCAGCAGTTCATCTGATAATACACGGGCAGGCGCAGGGTTAAGTACGACAGTTGTATGATTTTCATGCGCAATTTTCGCGGCGGTCAGCACGCTTTCAACCGGAGACTCCAGCTGCATCAGCAGGGCTTCCGCTCCGGCGATGATCCCACGCTGCGCTTCGACGCGTTCAGTCGTTAACGCGGCGTTAGCCCCCGCATGAATACCGATGACATTCTCACCTTCCGCATTGACGAAGATCAGCGCCACACCGGTAGATTCCCCTTCAACAACGCTGACGGGTGCAGTATCGATGTTGTCACTTGCCAGCTGCTTGCGTACGCGCTCGCCGGTATCGTCATCACCCGTACAGGCGATAAACGCGATATTCGCCCCGCTGCGCCCGGCGGCAACTGCCTGATTTGCGCCCTTACCGCCGAACGCGACCTGATACTGATTGCCGGTGACGGTTTCGCCCGGAGTGGGGAACGTTTCAAGGTTAAGAATGTGATCGGCATTGATACTGCCAAGGACGACGAGGTTGCCTGCGGTTTTCATGTATTGAGGTGTCCATCTGAGAGCGCCACCGGTATTACCCGGTGGCGTATGCCACACTTTTCTTTTATTTGGTGTCCCTCAGGCAGCCAGCGACTGCCTGAATCGCCTTTACTGCTTAATGACCAGCTTCAGGTCAACAGGGTATTTGGCCTGAACTTTTTCGCCCTTCAGCACTTTGTCGGCAGTTTCAACGCCAGTCGCGCCAATCTGCTCAGGCAGCTGAGCGATGGTCGCAGCCAGTTTGCCATCATTTACTGCTTTTTCACCATCCGGCGTGCCGTCAAATCCGACAACCATCACATCTGATTTACCCGCAGTCTGGAGCGCACGCAGCGCACCGAGCGCCATCTCATCGTTCTGTGCAAATACCGCCTGCACATCTGGATGCGCGGTCAGCAGGTTCTGCATGACGTTCAGACCCTTAGTACGGTCGAAGTCTGCCGGTTGGCTGGCCAGCACGTTGAATTTATGTGCAGCCACGGCCTGCTGGAAGCCTTCACCACGCTCGCGGGCTGCAGAAGTCCCGGCAATGCCCTGCAGTTCGATAACTTTCGCGCCTTCACCGGCTTTCTTCGCGATGTAGTCACCAGCAATTTTACCGCCCAGCACGTTATCAGACGCAATGTGGCTCACAACTTCGCCTTTCGTTGCCTGACGGTCCAGAGTGATCACCGGAATTTTCGCCTGGTTTGCCATCTTCACGGCGTTGCCTACGGCATCAGAATCGGTTGGGTTGATCAGCAGAATTTTGGTGCCACGAACGGTTAAGTCCTGAACGTTAGCCAGCTCTTTCGCCGGGTTGTTCTGAGAATCCAGCACCACCAGGTTGTAGCCCAGTTTGTCCGCTTCTTTCTGCGCACCGTCCTTCAGGGAGACGAAGAACGGGTTGTTCAGGGTAGAGACAACCAGCGCGATGGTATCTTTCGCCATGGCGTTAGCACTTACGGTTGCGCTCAGCGCGACAGCGGAAACCAGGGTAGCCAGTTTTTTCATGTTCATATCTAAGATGTCCTGTAGTGTCGTCAGTTACTGTTTTTTGTTGTCTACCAGTACCGCCAGCAAAATCACCACTGCCTTAACGATCATCTGGTAATAGGAGGAAACACCTAACAAATTCAAACCATTATTCAGGAAACCGAGGATCAGTGCGCCGATCAATGTCCCAACTATGCGACCTTTACCGCCCGCAAGGCTCGTACCGCCCAGAACCACCGCCGCGATGGCATCCAGCTCGTACCCCGTCCCCGCCGTTGGCTGTGCGGAAGAGAGGCGCGCCACTTCGATGATGCCCGCCAGAGAGGCCAGCAGGCCGCACAGGGAGTACACGATAATTTTGACTTTATTAACGCTGATACCGGACAGGCGCGTGGCCGCTTCGTTACCACCCAGCGCATAGATATAACGGCCCAGGCGGGTATGGTGCAGCATGTACCACGCCGCCAGGAAGACGATAGCCATGATCCAGACCGGGGTCGGGACACCCAGCGGGCGACCGATACCGAACCAGCCAAACAGATCCGCGTTATCCGTAAACCCGGTATTCACCGGGCTACCGTTGGTGTAAACCATGGTCACACCGCGCAGCAGCAGCATCATCACCAGCGTGGCGATAAACGCCTGAACGCGGCCTTTTGCCACAATCACGCCAGTTACGGCACCAATCGCCGCGCCAGCCGCCAGTGCAGCCGCAACGGCCACCAGCGCGTTGACCTCAATTCCCACAATTGAAGCGGCGATCGCACCGGTGAGCGCCAGCAGGGAACCGACGGACAGATCGATACCCGAGGTCAAAATCACCAGCGTCATGCCGACCGCCATAATGGCGTTCACCGACGTCTGCTGCAGAATGTTGAACAGATTATTGACGGTAAAAAAGTTCGGGCTCATGGTCGAGACAATCGCGATCAGCACCAGCAGGGCAATCAGCGATTTTTGTTCCATCAGCCATGCCTTTGTGAAATAGCGGCGACCAGAAACAGCCTGGGTAGTCATCTTCTTACTCCTGATTCACGCGATTAAGCTTGCCCACAGCGGCAGCCATCAGAACTTCCTGGGTGGCCTGCTCGCGAGTGAATTCACCGCCGAGATGCCCTTCATGCATGACGATAATGCGATCGCTCATGCCTAATACTTCTGGCATCTCGGAAGAGACCAGAATGATGCTCAGACCGTCGGCCTTGAACTGGTTAATCAGCTGATAGATCTCTTTTTTCGCGCCCACGTCCACGCCGCGGGTTGGCTCGTCGAGAATCAGCACCTTCGGGCGCGTCATCAGCCCGCGGGCAATCGCCACTTTCTGCTGATTCCCGCCGGACAGCAGGCCAATAGCCTGCTCCATCGACGGGGTTTTAACGTTGAAGAGACGGATAAAATCACTGACCGCCTGCTGCTCATCTTTATGCTTCAGGCTGCCGCCGCTGTGGCTGAAATAGCGCAGCGCGGTGAGGGACATATTCTCTTTCACCGACATGCCCAGCACTAAGCCGTCGCGCTTGCGGTCTTCGGAGATATAGACGATGCCGTTCGCCAGCCCGTCCTGCGGCGAGCGGGTCACCACTTCATGGCCGTCAAGGGTAACGTAACCGCTGGTGCGCGGCAGTGCGCCGTACAGCACTTTCATCAGCTCGGTACGGCCCGCGCCCATCAGGCCCGCCACGCCCAGGATCTCGCCCTGACGCAGGGTAAAGGTCACATCATTTACGCCCGGGCCGCAGAGATTATCTACCTTCAGGCGGATCTCGCCCGGCGCTTTGTCCAGATGCGGATATTGGTCTTCGAGCTTACGTCCCACCATCATTTCGATCAGCGTATCTTCGGTCAGCGTCGCCACTTCGCGCTCGGCGATAAACTGGCCGTCGCGGAAGACGGTCACGTCGTCGCAAATTTCGAAGATCTCTTTCATGCGGTGAGAGATATAGACAATGCCGCGTCCCTGCGCTTTCAGCTCGCGGATCACGCGGAACAGGGATTCGGTTTCGGTATCGGTCAGGGCATCGGTCGGTTCATCCATAATGATGACCTTCGACTCGAAGCTCAGCACCTTCGCGATTTCCACCATCTGCTGATCGCCGATGGAAAGGTCGCCCACCAGGCGGTCACTCTTAAAGCGCAGGTTCAGCTTCGCCAGCAGCTTGTCCGCTTCGGCGTACATGGTTTTCCAGTCGATTTTGCCGAACCGGTTCACGAACTCGCGGCCCAGGAAGATGTTCTCCGCAATGGTCAGCTGCGGGATCAGGTTCAGCTCCTGGTGAATAATGCCGATGCCCGCTTCCTGAGAGGATTTCGGGCCGTTAAAGGTGGTTTCTTTACCCAGCCAAACGAGTGAACCGGCATCGCGCTGGTAGATCCCGGTCAGCACTTTCATCATGGTGGATTTGCCGGCACCGTTTTCGCCCACCAGCGCCATCACGCGTCCAGGGTAGACGTTAAGCGCCGCACCGGAGAGGGCTTTTACGCCCGGGAACGACTTATCGATCCCTTTGAGTTGCAGTAATGCGTCCATGATGGCCTCAGAAGGTGACGCCAGCACAGAGAATGATATTCGCATACGGGGAACACTCCCCGCTGCGAATCACCGCCTGACTGTCTGCGGTTTGTTGTTTGAACTGTTCGTGCGTTGTGTAACGAATTTCTATGGTGTTTCCCTGGTGTTGTTGCAGTTGCTCAATGTGGCTGAGCAACGTTTCGTGGAGTTGCGGATTATGTTGTTTGATTTCCGCCGCGAGAATGGCCGCCTCAACCTGCATCTCCGCCGTCACCACCTCCAGTACCTGCATAAACGAGGGCACGCCCTGCGTTAACGCCATATCGATACGGGTTGTGCTGCGCGGAACCGGTAAGCCTGCATCGCAAACCACCAGCGTATCGGTATGCCCAAGACGGGAAATAACCGATGAGATTTCTGAGTTGAGAACCGTGCCTTTCTTCATTTTCTTGCTCCACTAGCGAAACGTTTCGCTAAAAATAGTGTAGCCGCATAAATGTTCAGAAAACCATCATGACGTAACGGATTTGTGATCAACGTCGAAACGTTTCGCTAAGTGAAATGGAGGGGAGGTAAATGCAAAACGGTAACCGTCAGGTTACCGTTTTAGATGTTTGCGCCCTCTCCCTGTGGGAGAGGGACGGGGTGAGGGCATCAGGCCGCACGGAGACTTAAATCTCGACCTGCGTCCCCAGCTCAATGACGCGGTTAGGCGGGATCTCAAACTGGTCAGGCGCGCGCAGGGCGTTACGCTGCAGGATGAGATACAGCTTACCGCGCAGACGCAGGTACCACGGGCGCTTGCCGATGATCAGCGACTCGTGGGACATAAAGAACGACGTCTCCATCATCCGGCAGCTTAACCCTTCCAGACCGCAGCGGTGGAACACCTCTTCCACGTTCGGCGTTTCGCGCCAGCCGTAGCTCGCCACCACGCGCCAGAAGGTCGGGGACAGCTGCTCAATCTGTACGCGGCGCACGTTGTGAACGTACGGCGCATCTTCGGTGCGCAGCGTCAGCAGGATCACGCGCTCGTGCAGCACTTTGTTGTGCTTAAGGTTATGCATCAGCGCAAACGGGATCACATTCAGGGCACGAGACATGTAAACCGCGGTACCCGGCACGCGCACCGGCGGGGATTTCTCCAGCGACGCGATCATCGCCTCCAGAGAATTACCGTGCTCATGCATGCGGCGCAGCAGGCGGAAGCGCTCGCTTTTCCATGTGGTCATGACAATGAACATCAACAGGCCCAGCGTCAGCGGCAGCCAGCCACCGGAGACAATTTTGTCGAGGTTCGCAGAGAACAGCGGCACGTCAATGCACAGGAAGCCCACCAGAATCATCCCCACGAGGAACTTATTCCAGTGCCAGTTGCGGTACGCCACCGTGGTGGAGAGAAGCGACGTCAGCACCATCGTACCGGTCACGGCAATACCGTAGGCCGCCGCCAGATTACTGGAGTGTTCGAAGCTAACAATCACGATCACAACAGCAAAATAGAGCAGCCAGTTAACGAACGGGATGTAGATCTGGCCCGACTCCATCTCTGAGGTATGGATGATGCGCATTGGCGAGAGATATCCCAGACGAACGGCCTGACGGGTCAGAGAGAACACCCCGGAAATCACCGCCTGAGAGGCAATCACGGTCGCCAGCGTTGCGAGGATCAGCATAGGCACCAGCGCCCAGTCAGGTGCCAGCAGGAAGAATGGGTTCTTAATCGCTTCCGGGTTCTTGAGCAACAACGCGCCCTGACCGAAGTAGTTAAGCACCAGCGACGGGAGCACCACAATAAACCATGCCACGCGGATAGGCAGCTTCCCGAAATGCCCCATGTCAGCATAGAGCGCCTCCACACCGGTGATGGAGAGCACGACCGCACCCAGCGCCACGAAGGAAACCACTTTGTATTCAAGGAAGAAATGCACCGCCCAGTAAGGGTTTAGCGCATGCAGCACGTCCGGGTTCGCAATAATGCTGCGCAAACCGAGCGCCGCCAGGATCAGGAACCAGGCCAGCATAATCGGCGCAAACAGTTTGCCCACCAGCCCGGTACCGTGTTTCTGGATCATGAACAGCAGCGTCAACACGATGATTGCCAGCGGGACAACCCAGGCATCAAGCTGCGGGGCAATAATCTCCAGCCCTTCAATCGCCGAGAGCACCGAGATAGCCGGTGTTATCACCACTTCCCCGTAGAAGAAGCTGCCACCTATCAGGCCGATAATCACCAGCACAGACGTCATTCTGGCCGAGGTATTGCGACCGGCAAGGGACATCAGGGTCAGGATCCCGCCTTCGCCCGCATTATCTGCACGCATAACGAAGGAGAGATATTTAACGGAAACGACCAGAATCAGCAGCCAGAAGATGAGGGACAGGAAGCCAAACACGGCATCGCGCTCAACACCAAAGCCAAACTGGCCGGACAAACATTCACGAAGCGTATAAAGTGGGCTGGTGCCGATATCACCGTAGACAACCCCGATCGCCGCAAGCGTTATTGCGGGTAATGATTGCTTATTATCAGTGCTCATAGACTAGTCTTTTCGTTTAAATAACAAATGTGTTCCTGTCCCTTGGTCCACAAAAAGCGCACAGTATGCACGATTCATTGCAAAATCGTACCCCTAAATGCAACCGCATTAATGTAGCGCAAAGAAAATTGCGCCGCACTTCAGCCTATTACCAGCCCTGACTGAAACGTCTATACTCGCTTCAATTGGCCGCCACAACGGCGAAAGGATGCAAAACTATTATGGCTCACTCACATTTATTAGCAGAAAGAATTTCCCGCCTCAGCAGCGCGCTGGAGAAAGGCCTTTACGAGCGTAGCCACGCCATTCGCCTTTGCCTGCTGGCGGCATTGAGCGGTGAAAGCGTATTTCTGCTGGGACCGCCGGGCATTGCCAAAAGTTTGATTGCACGCCGCCTAAAGTTCGCTTTCCAGAACGCTCGCGCATTCGAGTATTTGATGACGCGCTTCTCCACGCCAGAAGAAGTTTTCGGCCCGCTTTCTATTCAGGCGCTGAAAGATGAAGGGCGCTATGAGCGTCTGACGGCGGGCTATCTCCCGGAAGCGGAAATCGTCTTTCTTGATGAGATCTGGAAAGCCGGCCCGGCCATTCTGAATACCCTGCTGACGGCAATCAACGAACGCCGCTTCCGCAACGGCGCGAGCGAAGAGAAGATCCCCATGCGCCTGCTGGTGGCCGCGTCAAACGAACTGCCCGAAGCCGACAGCAGCCTGGAAGCGCTGTATGACCGTATGCTGATCCGCCTGTGGCTGGATAAAGTCCAGGATAAATCAAACTTCCGTTCAATGCTGGTGAGCCAGCAGGACGAAAACGAAAACCCGGTGGCACCTTCACTGCAGGTGACGGACGAGGAGTACCATCAGTGGCAGGAAGAGATCGGCAAAATTAAGCTGCCCGACGCCGTCTTTGAGCTGATCTTCATGCTGCGCCAGCAGCTTGATTCCCTGCCTTCCGCCCCGTACGTCTCGGATCGTCGCTGGAAAAAAGCGATCCGTCTGCTCCAGGCCAGCGCGTTGTTCAGCGGTCGCGACGCGGTCGCCCCTATCGATCTGATCCTGCTAAAAGACTGCCTCTGGCACGACGCAGAAGGCATGAACCTGATGCAGCAGCAGCTGGACGTTTTGATGACCGGGCACGCCTGGGGGCAGCAGGCGATGCTCAACCAGCTGGGGGCGATTGCCCAACGGCGCATTCAGCTCCAGCAGCAGCAAAGCGATAAAACCGCGCTAAAAGTGAACCGACTGGGCGGCATGTTCGCCCGCAAACCGCATTACGAGCTACCCGCCGATCTGACCGGCACGACGCTGACACTGCTGCTCCAGCAGCCCCTCAAGCTGCATGATATGCAGGTGGTGCACATTACGATTGAGCGCGAGCCGCTGGCGCAGTGGCTGGATAAGGGCGGGGAGATCCGCGGAAAGCTCAACGGCATCGGTTTCGCGCAGCCGCTGAATATGGAAGTGGACAGCAGCCAGCACCTGGTGATCCGCGACGTGAGCCTTCAGGGATCGCGTCTTGCGCTTCCCGGCACCGCCTCGGACAGCGTGCCGGAAGAGATTAAACAGCAGCTGGAAGCGCTGGATACCGAATGGCATCAGCAGCACACCCGCTTCAGCGAGCAGCAAAAATGCCTCTTTATTCATAGCGACTGGCTAGGTCGCATTGAAGCCAGCCTGCAGGACGTCAGCGCGCAGATCAAACAGGCGCGTCAATGCTAACGCTGGACACGCTCAATATGATGCTGGCCGTCAGCGAGGAAGGGTTGATCGAGGAGGTGGTGATTACCCTTCTGGCATCGCCGCAGCTGGCGGCCTTCTTTGAAAAATTCCCGAAACTCAAAAAAGCGATGACGGACGATCTCCCGCGCTGGCGCGACAATCTGCGGCAGCGGTTTAAGGAGACAGAAGTCCCGCCCGAACTGACGGAGGAAGTCGCGGCCTATCAGCAGTGTCAGCGGCTATCGACGCCACAGTTTATCGTCCAGATCCCGCAAACCCTTACCCTGCTCGATAAAGTCCACTCTCCGTTTGCCAGCCAGGCCAGAACGCTGGTCACAGAAAACGTCACCTTTACCCCGGCGCTGCACACGCTCTTTTTACAGCGCTGGCGCCTGAGCCTGGTCGTCCAGGCTACCACGCTGAACCAACAGCTTCTGGATGAAGAACGGGAACAGCTGCTCAGCGAAGTCCAGGAACGCATGACGCTGAGTGGCCAGCTCGAGGAGGTGCTGGTAGAAAATGAAAACGCCGCTGGTCGCCTCTGGGATATGAGCGCCGGGCAGCTGCGGCGCGGGGATTATCAGCTGATCGTGAAGTACGGCGACTTTCTTACCCAGCAGCCGGAGCTGATGAAGCTCGCGGAACAGCTCGGCCGCTCGCGAGAGGCCAAATCGGTCCCAAAGAAAGATGCCCCGATGGAAACCTTCCGCACCCTTGTACGCGAACCGGCTACCGTGCCGGAGCAGGTCGACGGACTCCAGCAAAGCGATGACATCCTGCGCCTGCTGCCGACCGAGCTAAGCACGCTGGGGATGACCGAACTGGAGTATGAGTTTTACCGTCGGCTGGTGGAAAAACAGCTTCTCACCTATCGGCTGCACGGCGAAGCCTGGCGAGATAAGCTCAGCCAGCGCCCGGTCGTGCATCAGGACTTTGATGAGCAGCCGCGCGGGCCGTTTATTGTCTGCGTGGATACGTCCGGCTCAATGGGTGGCTTTAACGAGCAGTGTGCGAAGGCGTTCTGTCTGGCGCTGATGCGCGTGGCGCTCGCTGACCGCCGTCGCTGCTTTATCATGCTCTTCTCCAGCGAAGTCGTGGGCTACGAGCTGACGAACCAGCAGGGCATTGAGCAGGCCATCCGCTTTTTAAGCCAACGTTTTCGCGGCGGCACCGATCTGGCCAGCTGTTTTCGCAGCATTGTAGAACGGATGCAGGGCGGCGACTGGTACGACGCTGACGCGGTGGTGATTTCCGATTTCATTGCCCAGCGGCTGCCGGAAGATGTGGTAAATAAAGTGAAGGAGCTGCAGCGCGTGCACCAGCACCGTTTTCATGCCGTGGCGATGTCCGCACATGGAAAACCCGGCATCATGCGCATCTTCGATCATATCTGGCGCTTTGATACCGGGTTGCGTAGCCGCCTGCTCAGACGCTGGCGGCGTTAATTAAAGAAGAGAATCGACGCTTTCACGTACCTGCTGCGGCCAGACCCCACACTGCACTTGACCAATATGAGACAGTTGCAGCAGCAGCATGGTCAGACGGGACTGCCCGATACCGCCGCCGATGGTCTGCGGCATTTCACCGCGCAACAGCGCCTGATGCCACTCTAATTTAAGGCGATCTTCATCACCGGTCACCGCCAGCTGGCGCTTCAGCGCCTCTGCATCCACGCGGATCCCCATCGAAGAGAGCTCAAACGCATCTTCCAGAACCGGGTTCCAGACCAGAATATCGCCGTTCAGACCGGCATATTCGCTTTCGCCCGCGGTGCTCCAGTCATCATAATCCGGCGCACGAACGTCGTGCCGTTTGCCATCAGACAGTTTGCCGCCGATGCCAATCAGAAATACCGCGCCCAGTTCTTTGGCGATCGCCCGCTCGCGGCCTTTGGCATCCAGATCCGGGAAGCGGCTCAGCAGTTCCTGGCTGTGGACAAAGTGGATCGTATCCGGCAGGAACGGTACCAGACCAAACTCTTTGCTCACGGCCGCTTCGGTCGCTTTGATCCCCGCGTAGATCGCCTCAACGGTGGATTTCAGCGTACCGACATGACGCTCGCCGTCACCCATCACGCGCTCCCAGTCCCACTGGTCAACGTAGACAGAGTGAATCGGGGAGAGGCGGTCTTCATCGGGGCGAAGGGCTTTCATGTGCGTGTAGAGCCCTTCGCCCGCGCTGAAGTCGTGTTGTCCCAGGGTTTGACGCTTCCACTTCGCCAGGGAATGCACCACTTCGAACTGTGCATCTGGCAGTGTTTTCACTTTCACCTGTACCGCTTTTTCGCATCCAGACAGGTTATCCTGCGTCCCGTCACCCACGCGGCTAAGAATCGGCGCCTGAACTTCAATAAGACCAAGCTTCTCTTCCAGCTGGCGGGAAAAATGGGATTTTACGAAACTGATCTGGCGTTGTTTTGCGATGTAAGCGGTTTTCATTATTTATACTCCTGCGTCCTGTTGATAATGATTAAGCAACAGAACCGGCACTTAATTCAATAACCCATCAACAAAAAGCCACCTTCACTTTTGATTCGTTAAAATAAGACGCTAGAATAGACGTATTCATTAATCTTCATAAGAAAAAGCTATGGAAAATTATCAGATCGACAATCTGGACCGCGGCATCCTTGAGGCCTTAATGGCCAATGCCCGTACAGCCTACGCCGAACTGGCGAAACAGTTTGGCGTCAGCCCGGGAACCATTCACGTTCGCGTAGAGAAGATGAAGCAGGCAGGGATCATTACCGGTGCCCGCATCGACGTCAGCCCGAAGCAGCTGGGTTACGACGTCTGCTGCTTCATCGGCATTATTCTTAAAAGCGCAAAAGATTACCCCTCCGCGCTGGCAAAGCTGAACGCGCTCGATGAAGTCACCGAGGCGTACTACACCACCGGGCACTACAGCATCTTTATCAAGGTGATGTGTCGATCCATCGATGCCCTCCAGCAGGTACTTATCAACAAGATCCAAACAATCGATGAAATTCAGTCCACCGAGACACTGATCTCCCTGCAAAACCCGATCATGCGTACCATCCGCCCGTGATCGGGCAAATTCATTCCCACATTTTCCACAGGTAGATCCCAGCTCGTTCACAGCGTACAATGATCCCCTCTTTATCTGAGCGAGCGATCAATGGCGGACATTACCCTTATCAGCGGCAGCACTCTTGGCGGTGCGGAATACGTAGCGGAACATCTGGCTGAAAAGCTGGAAGATGCAGGCTTTTCTACACAAACGCTGCACGGGCCGCTGCTTGAAGATCTCCCGGCTGACGGGGTCTGGCTGCTGATCACCTCCACTCACGGCGCGGGCGATCTGCCGGATAACCTGCAACCTTTATATGACGAACTGCTGGAACAGCAGCCCGACCTGTCAAACGTCCGTTTTGGCGCAGTGGGGATCGGCAGTCGTGAATATGACACCTTTTGCGGGGCAATAGAGAAGGTCGAAGCCGCTGTTACCGCTTGCGGAGCAAAACAGCTGGGTGAAACGCTCAAGATCAACATCCTCGATCATGACATTCCGGAAGATCCAGCCGAGATCTGGCTCGCGGAATGGAAAAATTTACTCAAAAACGATTAAAGATCGCGCGAACAGATGTGGATAACTCTGGTTAAAAGCTCGTATTAACCCGTAGTTATCCAAAGAACAACCCTAGCGTCGTTTTTGACCTGTGTATAAAGTCGCGATCTGATCCCAGCTTATACGGTCCTGGATCACCGATCATTCACAGCAAACGATCCTTCCTAACTGCATGATCTTATTTGCAGGATCGGACTTATCCACACGTGTCCGCGATCCTAATAAGAGATCACAATAGAACAGATCTCTAAATAAAAAGATCTTCTTTTTAATAGCCCAGGATCCCAATGCTTTCTCGAAAGACTAAAGTTGAGTAGAATCCACGGCCCGGGCTTCAATCCATTTTCATACCGCTTTACGCGAGGCAGACCACCATGTTTTATCAGGATCCTTTTGACGTCATCATCATTGGCGGGGGTCATGCAGGCACTGAGGCCGCAATGGCCGCAGCGCGAATGGGTCAGCAGACCCTGCTTTTGACACACAATATCGACACGCTGGGACAAATGTCCTGTAATCCGGCGATTGGCGGCATTGGGAAAGGACACCTGGTAAAAGAAGTGGATGCACTTGGCGGCCTGATGGCGAAAGCGATCGATCATGCGGGCATTCAGTTTAGGATACTAAACGCGAGTAAAGGCCCTGCTGTTCGCGCCACTCGTGCGCAGGCAGACCGCGTGCTTTACCGCCAGGCCGTGCGCACCGCGCTGGAGAACCAGCCGAACCTGATGATCTTCCAGCAGGCGGTAGAAGATCTTATCGTTGAGAACGATCGCGTCGTGGGCGCCGTGACCCAGATGGGCCTCAAGTTCCGCGCCAAAGCCGTGGTGCTGACGGTCGGGACATTCCTGGACGGCAAAATCCATATTGGTCTGGACAACTACAGCGGTGGCCGTGCTGGCGATCCGCCGTCCATTCCGCTGTCTCGTCGTCTGCGTGAACTGCCGCTGCGCGTCAGCCGTCTGAAAACCGGCACGCCGCCGCGTATCGATGCGCGCACCATTGATTTCAGCGTACTGGCCCAACAGCACGGCGATAACCCGATGCCGGTTTTCTCGTTCATGGGCAACGCGGCGCAACACCCGCAGCAGGTACCGTGCTACATCACGCATACCAACGAAAAAACCCATGACGTGATCCGCAATAACCTCGATCGCAGCCCAATGTACGCTGGCGTGATCGAAGGGATCGGCCCGCGTTACTGCCCGTCGATCGAAGACAAAGTGATGCGCTTTGCCGATCGTAACCAGCATCAGATCTTCCTGGAGCCGGAAGGGCTGACCTCGAACGAAATTTACCCGAACGGCATCTCCACCAGCCTGCCCTTCGACGTGCAGATGCAAATTGTTCGCTCAATGCAGGGGATGGAGAATGCGAAAATCGTTCGCCCTGGCTACGCTATTGAGTACGATTTCTTCGACCCGCGTGACCTGAAGCCGACGCTGGAGAGCAAATTCATCCACGGCCTGTTCTTCGCGGGGCAGATTAACGGCACCACCGGCTACGAAGAAGCCGCAGCGCAGGGTTTGCTTGCCGGTCTGAACGCTGCCCGCTTCTCTGCCGAGAAAGAGGGCTGGGCGCCGGCGCGTTCTCAGGCCTATCTGGGCGTTTTGGTCGACGATCTCTGCACGCTGGGCACCAAAGAACCGTACCGTATGTTTACCTCTCGCGCGGAATATCGTCTGATGCTGCGCGAGGACAACGCCGACCTGCGTCTGACCGAGATAGGCCGGGAGCTGGGTCTGGTGGATGACGAACGCTGGGCGCGCTTCAACGAGAAGCTGGAACGTATTGAACAGGAGCGTCAGCGCCTGAAAACCACGTGGGTAAACCCACAGGCGGAAACCGCTGCCGAAGTGAACGCTCACTTAACAGCGCCGCTGTCGCGTGAAGCCAGCGGCGAAGATCTGCTGCGTCGTCCTGAAGTCACCTACGAGAATCTGGTCAAACTGACCGCGTTCGCACCGGGCCTTGAAGACGCTGAAGCTGCCGAGCAGGTCGAAATTCAGGTGAAGTACGAAGGCTACATCGCGCGTCAGCAGGATGAGATCGAAAAACAGCAGCGCAACGAAAACACGCTGCTGCCGGAAATGCTGGATTACCGTCAGGTGACGGGCCTTTCCAACGAAGTGATCGCTAAGCTGAACGATCACAAACCGGTATCGATTGGCCAGGCCTCCCGTATCTCGGGCGTTACGCCGGCGGCGATTTCGATCCTGCTGGTGTGGCTGAAAAAGCAGGGCATGCTGCGTCGTAGCGCGTAATTGACATTGCTTTTGGCGGGTGGCGCTTCGCTGACCCGCCCTACTTATTCGTAGGCCCGGTAAGCGGCAGCGCCACCGGGCAAAAAAACTCTCAACAGGTATTCACCGTGCTCAACAAACTCTCTCGTCTGCTTGATCAGGCAGGTATTTCGCTCACCGATCACCAGAAAAACCAGCTGGTGGCGTATGTCGATATGCTGAACAAATGGAATAAAGCGTACAACCTGACGTCTGTGCGCGATCCCAACGAGATGCTGGTTCGCCATATTCTCGATAGTATCGTGGTGGCGCCGTACCTGAAAGGTGGACGTTTTATCGACGTGGGGACGGGGCCGGGTTTGCCGGGCGTTCCGCTGTCTATTGTCCGACCTGAGAGCCATTTCACGCTGCTGGACAGCCTGGGCAAGCGCGTGCGCTTTTTACGCCAGGTTCAGCATGAACTGAAGCTCGATAACATCACGCCTGTACAGAGCAGGGTAGAGGAGTTTCCGGCAGAGCCGCCGTTTGACGGCGTTATCAGCCGTGCGTTTGCTTCGCTCAATGACATGGTGAGCTGGTGTAAGCATCTGCCGGCAGAAGATGGCCGTTTTTATGCGCTGAAAGGACAGCTGCCCGGTGATGAAATTGAACAGCTTCCGGACGGTTTTAGCGTTGAAACCATCGAGAAATTAAACGTTCCGCAGCTCGACGGTGAACGTCATCTGGTGATAATTAAGCCAAACAATTTTTAAAAAAATAATAAAAAATGTGGAATTTGTGCTGTTCTGAGTATGTTAAAAAACAGCACAACTACCCGGGATTAACCAGAGAGCGTTTAACCGCTTTTTTACCAGGGATTTTCTTGCGGTTAACCTCAAGTCGATTATTCATCGCGAAGATAGTCAACTATGAAAATATCAGCCTGCTAAAAGTGGAAGGCTGTAACCAGAACGCAATGTTAATTATTTATTAAGAATGTCAATAAAAGGTTTTTATTGTGTACGGGGCTGTTTTGAAAATAGTTGCGATATTTTGTGTTTAATTTCAGAAAGATAATCCTGGGCGATTTACGGCTTTGATAAATACAACCTTATCGCAAATGTGTGTTTTGTGATCTCGTGCACGCTTTGTAGTCAACGTTTTCGCGCTGTTTGCAGTTTTGCTCGAAGGTCGGTGCTTTCTACGAAAGTTAAAAAATAGCGCTGGGGAAAAATATTTAAACATTTATTCACCTTTTCGCTACTTAATGTTTGAAATCACGGGTACGCACCGTATAATTTGTCCGCTTTTTGATGCTTGACTCTGAGCCTTAAAGGACGTTTTATACGACACGCGGCATACCTCGAAGGGAGCAGGAGTAAAAACGTGATGTCTGTGTCGCTCTTGAGTAGAAACGTTGCTCGTAAGCTTCTGTTCATTCAGTTTCTGGCTGTGATAGCAAGTGGACTGCTGTTTAGCCTCAAAGACCCCTTCTGGGGCATCTCCGCCGTGTGCGGGGGTTTGGCGGTCGTGCTGCCAAACGTGTTGTTTATGATTTTTGCCTGGCGTCATCAGGCGCATACACCCGCCAAAGGCCGCGTGGCCTGGTCCTTCGCCCTCGGCGAAGTGTGTAAGGTGTTGCTGACCTTTGCTCTACTGGTGATGGCGCTGGCGGTTTTGAAAGTGGTATTCATGCCGCTGATAGCAACGTGGGTTTTGGTGCTGGTGGTACAAGTTCTGGCTCCAGCTGTAATCAATAACAAAGGGTAAAAGGCATCATGGCTTCAGAAAATATGACGCCGCAGGATTACATAGGTCACCATCTGAATAACCTTCAGCTGGACCTGCGTACATTCTCGCTGGTGGATCCACATAACCCCCCGGCCACCTTCTGGACGATCAACATCGACTCCATGTTCTTCTCGGTGGTTTTGGGTCTTCTGTTCCTGGCCATGTTCCGCAGCGTTGCTAAAAAAGCGACCAGCGGTGTTCCAGGGAAATTCCAGACGTTCGTTGAGATGATCATCGGCTTCGTCCATGGCAGCGTGAAAGACATGTACCATGGTAAGAGCAAGCTGATTGCTCCGCTGGCCCTGACCGTGTTCGTTTGGGTCTTCCTGATGAACCTGATGGACCTGCTGCCAATTGACCTGCTGCCGTTCATCGGCGAGCACATCTTCGGCCTGCCTGCGCTGCGTGTTGTACCGTCTGCGGACGTGAACATCACCCTGTCTATGGCGCTGGGCGTGTTTATCCTGATTCTTTTCTACAGCATCAAAATGAAAGGCGTAAGCGGCTTTGTGAAAGAGCTTACCTTGCAGCCGTTCAACCACTGGGCGTTTATTCCGGTCAACCTGATCCTGGAAGGCGTTAGCCTGCTGTCCAAACCTGTTTCACTGGGTCTGCGACTGTTCGGCAACATGTATGCGGGTGAGCTGATTTTCATTCTGATCGCGGGTCTTCTGCCGTGGTGGTCACAGTGGGTTCTGAATGTGCCATGGGCCATTTTCCACATCCTGATCATTACGCTGCAAGCCTTTATCTTCATGGTTCTGACGATCGTCTATCTGTCGATGGCGTCTGAAGAGCACTGATTTTTTACCAACACTACTACGTTTTAATTGAAACAAACTGGAGACTGTCATGGAAAACCTGAATATGGATCTGCTGTACATGGCTGCCGCTGTGATGATGGGTCTGGCGGCTATCGGTGCTGCGATCGGTATCGGCATCCTCGGAGGTAAATTCCTGGAAGGCGCAGCGCGTCAACCTGATCTGATTCCTCTGCTGCGTACTCAGTTCTTTATCGTTATGGGTCTGGTGGATGCTATCCCAATGATCGCTGTAGGTCTGGGTCTGTACGTGATGTTTGCTGTCGCGTAGTAGTTGTTTTAAAACCCCAAGCCACAGAAATTTAAGAGGTATTGTGCTGTGAACATGAACGCAACAATCCTCGGCCAGGCCATCGCGTTTATTCTCTTTGTCTGGTTCTGCATGAAGTATGTATGGCCGCCTTTAATGGCTGCCATCGAAAAACGTCAGAAAGAAATTGCTGACGGTCTGGCTTCCGCAGAACGCGCTAAGAAAGATTTGGACCTTGCACAGGCCAACGCGACAGACCAGCTGAAAAAAGCGAAAGCTGAAGCTCAGGTAATCATTGAACAGGCTAACAAGCGCCGTTCTCAGATCCTGGACGAAGCCAAAGCTGAAGCAGAACAGGAACGTACTAAGATCGTGACACAGGCTCAGGCTGAAATTGAAGCTGAGCGTAAACGTGCTCGTGAAGAACTGCGTAAGCAGGTTGCGATTCTGGCTGTTGCTGGCGCCGAGAAGATCATCGAACGTTCCGTGGATGAAGCTGCTAACAGCGACATCGTGGACAAACTTGTCGCTGAACTGTAAGGAGGGAGGGGCTGATGTCTGAATTTGTTACGGTAGCTCGCCCCTACGCCAAAGCAGCTTTTGACTTTGCTGTCGAACACCAAAATGTCGATCGCTGGCAGAATATGCTGGCGTTTGCCGCTGAGGTGACGAAAAACGAACAAATGGCCGAGTTGCTTTCCGGTGCGTTAGCGCCTGAAACCCTCGCCGCGTCGTTTATCGCCGTGTGCGGAGAGCAACTGGATGCCAACGGCCAGAACCTGATTAAGGTCATGGCAGAAAATGGTCGTCTCCGTGTGCTCCCGGATGTTCTCGAGCAGTTTGAGCACTTACGTGCCCTTAGTGAAGCAACTGCAGAAGTCGAAGTGACTTCTGCGACTGAACTGAGTGACGAACAGCTTGCGAAAATTACCGCCGCGATGGAAAAACGTCTGTCACGCAAAGTTAAGCTGAATTGCAAAATCGATAAGTCTGTAATGGCAGGCGTAATCATCCGCTCGGGTGATATGGTCATTGATGGCAGCGTACGCGGCCGTCTTGAGCGCCTTGCAGACGTCTTGCAGTCTTAAGGGGACTGGAGCATGCAACTGAATTCCACCGAAATCAGCGAACTGATCAAGCAGCGCATTGCTCAGTTCAATGTTGTGAGTGAAGCTCACAACGAAGGTACTATTGTTTCTGTAAGTGACGGTGTTATCCGCATCCACGGCCTGGCCGATTGTATGCAGGGTGAGATGATTTCCCTGCCGGGTAACCGTTACGCTATCGCACTGAACCTGGAGCGCGACTCCGTAGGTGCAGTTGTGATGGGTCCATACGCTGACCTCGCCGAAGGCATGAAGGTTAAGTGTACTGGCCGTATTCTGGAAGTGCCGGTTGGCCGTGGCCTGCTGGGTCGCGTTGTTAACACCCTGGGTGCGCCAATCGACGGTAAAGGTCCGGTTGAGCACGATGGCTTCTCCCCAATCGAAGTTATCGCACCAGGCGTTATCGACCGTCAGTCCGTTGATCAGCCAGTGCAGACTGGTTATAAGTCCGTTGACGCCATGATCCCAATCGGTCGTGGTCAGCGTGAACTGATCATCGGTGACCGTCAGACCGGTAAAACCGCGATGGCAATCGACGCCATCATCAACCAGCGTGACTCCGGCATCAAATGTGTGTACGTGGCTATCGGCCAGAAAGCGTCCACCATTTCTAACGTGGTTCGTAAACTGGAAGAGCACGGCGCACTGTCTAACACCATCGTTGTGGTAGCAACCGCGTCTGAATCTGCTGCACTGCAATACCTGGCGCCATACGCCGGTTGCGCAATGGGCGAATACTTCCGTGACCGCGGTGAAGATGCGCTGATCGTATACGATGACCTGTCTAAACAGGCTGTTGCTTATCGTCAGGTTTCCCTGCTGCTCCGTCGTCCACCAGGACGTGAAGCATTCCCGGGCGACGTATTCTACCTCCACTCTCGTCTGCTGGAGCGTGCTTCCCGCGTTAACGCGGAATACGTCGAGAACTTCACCAAAGGTGAAGTGAAGGGCAAAACAGGTTCTCTGACCGCGCTGCCGATCATTGAAACCCAGGCGGGTGACGTTTCTGCGTTCGTTCCGACCAACGTAATCTCCATTACCGATGGTCAGATCTTCCTGGAAACCAACCTGTTTAACTCCGGTATTCGTCCGGCGGTTAACCCGGGTATCTCCGTATCCCGTGTGGGTGGTGCTGCTCAGACCAAGATCATCAAGAAACTGTCCGGTGGTATCCGTACCGCGCTGGCACAGTATCGTGAACTGGCTGCGTTCTCTCAGTTCGCATCCGATCTGGACGAAGCAACCCGTAAACAGCTGAGCCACGGTCAGAAAGTGACCGAACTGCTGAAGCAGAAACAGTACGCTCCAATGTCTGTTGCTCAGCAGGGCCTGGTGCTGTTCGCGGCTGAACGCGGTTACCTCGAAGATGTGGAACTGGCGAAAATCGGTAGCTTTGAAGCCGCTCTGCTGGCTTACGTCGACCGTGATCACGCTCCGCTGATGCAAGAGATCAACCAGACCGGTGGCTATAACGACGAAATCGAAGGCAAGCTGAAAGCTATCCTCGATTCCTTCAAAGCAACCCAATCCTGGTAATCGTCCGGCGGCTTGTCTCAGGGCAAGCCGCCTGGCATTGAGGAGAAGCTCATGGCCGGCGCAAAAGAGATACGTAGTAAGATCGCAAGCGTCCAGAACACGCAAAAGATCACTAAAGCGATGGAGATGGTCGCCGCTTCCAAAATGCGTAAATCGCAGGATCGCATGGCGGCCAGCCGTCCTTATGCAGAGACCATGCGCAAAGTGATTGGTCACCTTGCAAACGGTAATCTGGAATATAAGCACCCTTACCTGGAAGAACGCGACGTTAAGCGCGTGGGCTACCTGGTGGTGTCGACTGACCGTGGTCTGTGTGGCGGCTTGAACATTAACCTGTTCAAAAAACTGCTGGCGGATATGAAAGGCTGGTCTGATAAAGGCGTTCAGTGCGATCTGGCACTGATTGGCTCTAAAGGCGTCTCTTTCTTTAACTCCGTTGGTGGCAACATTGTCGCTCAGGTGACCGGTATGGGTGATAACCCGTCCCTGTCCGAACTGATCGGCCCGGTTAAAGTGATGTTGCAGGCCTACGATGAAGGCCGTCTGGACAGACTGTACGTTGTCAGCAACAAATTCATTAACACCATGTCTCAGGTTCCAACGCTCACTCAGATGCTGCCGTTACCGGCATCAGAAGATGACGAGCTGAAGCAGAAAGCCTGGGATTACCTGTATGAACCCGATCCGAAACCGCTGCTGGATACCCTGCTGCGTCGTTACGTTGAATCTCAGGTTTATCAGGGCGTTGTAGAAAACCTGGCCAGCGAGCAGGCCGCACGAATGGTGGCGATGAAAGCCGCGACCGATAATGGCGGCAGCCTGATTAAAGAGCTGCAGTTGGTTTACAACAAAGCTCGTCAGGCCAGCATTACTCAGGAACTCACCGAGATCGTCTCGGGGGCCGCCGCGGTTTAACCAGGTTTACGAATTACGTAGAGGATTCAAGATGGCTACTGGAAAGATTGTCCAGGTAATCGGCGCCGTGGTGGACGTCGAGTTCCCTCAGGACGCCGTACCACGCGTGTACGACGCGCTTGAGGTACAGAATGGTAACGAGAGCCTGGTGCTGGAAGTTCAGCAGCAGCTCGGCGGCGGTATCGTGCGTACCATCGCCATGGGTTCTTCCGACGGTCTGCGTCGTGGTCTGGAAGTTAAAGACCTTGAGCACCCGATCGAAGTGCCTGTAGGTAAAGCAACGCTGGGTCGTATCATGAACGTATTGGGTCAGCCAATCGACATGAAAGGCGACATCGGCGAAGAAGAGCGTTGGGCTATCCACCGCGCGGCACCTTCCTACGAAGAGCTGTCCAGCTCTCAGGAACTGCTGGAAACCGGCATCAAAGTTATCGACCTGATGTGTCCGTTTGCGAAGGGCGGTAAAGTTGGTCTGTTCGGTGGTGCGGGTGTAGGTAAAACCGTAAACATGATGGAGCTGATCCGTAACATCGCGATCGAGCACTCCGGTTACTCCGTGTTTGCGGGCGTAGGTGAACGTACTCGTGAGGGTAACGACTTCTACCACGAAATGACCGACTCCAACGTTCTGGACAAAGTATCCCTGGTTTACGGCCAGATGAACGAGCCACCAGGAAACCGTCTGCGCGTTGCGCTGACTGGTCTGACGATGGCTGAGAAATTCCGTGACGAAGGCCGTGACGTTCTGCTGTTCGTTGATAACATCTATCGTTACACCCTGGCCGGTACCGAAGTATCTGCACTGCTGGGTCGTATGCCTTCAGCGGTAGGTTATCAGCCTACGCTTGCGGAAGAGATGGGTGTTCTTCAGGAACGTATCACTTCTACCAAAACAGGTTCTATCACCTCCGTTCAGGCGGTATACGTACCTGCGGATGACTTGACTGACCCATCTCCAGCAACCACCTTTGCGCACTTAGACGCAACCGTGGTACTGAGCCGTCAGATCGCGTCTCTGGGTATCTACCCGGCCGTTGACCCGCTGGACTCCACCAGCCGTCAGCTGGATCCACTGGTTGTTGGTCAGGAACACTACGACACCGCGCGTGGCGTACAGTCCCTGCTGCAGCGTTACCAGGAACTGAAAGACATCATCGCCATCCTGGGTATGGATGAACTGTCTGAAGAAGACAAACTGGTGGTAGCACGTGCGCGTAAGATCCAGCGCTTCCTGTCCCAGCCGTTCTTCGTTGCGGAAGTATTCACCGGTTCTCCGGGTAAATACGTTTCCCTGAAAGACACCATCCGTGGCTTTAAAGGCATCATGGAAGGCGAATACGATCACCTGCCAGAGCAGGCGTTCTACATGGTTGGTTCCATCGAAGAAGCCGTGGAAAAAGCCAAAAAACTTTAACGCCTTAATCGGAGGGTGATATGGCAATGACTTACCACCTGGACGTCGTCAGCGCAGAGCAACAAATGTTCTCTGGTCTGGTCGAGAAAATCCAGGTAACGGGCAGTGAAGGTGAACTGGGTATTTTCCCGGGTCACGCACCGCTGCTCACCGCCATTAAGCCTGGTATGATCCGCATCGTTAAACAGTTCGGTCACGAAGAGTTTATCTATCTGTCCGGCGGCATTCTTGAAGTGCAGCCTGGCAGTGTGACCGTTCTGGCCGATACCGCTATTCGTGGCCAGGATCTCGACGAAGCGCGAGCCCTGGAATCGAAGCGTAAGGCTGAAGAGCACATTAGCAGCTCTCATGGTGACGTGGATTACGCTCAGGCGTCTGCGGAGCTGGCCAAAGCGATCGCGAAACTGCGCGTTATCGAGTTGACCAAAAAAGCGATGTAACACCGGCTTGAAAAGCACAAAAGCCAGTCTGGATACCAGACTGGCTTTTTTTTTCATCCTTAATTCATGATGAAAAAGATGTAGAATTTTAGGCATCAAACGTTTTTACTTCTCACTCAAACTACCGTCAGGATGCGTATGTCAAACAGTGCGATGAGCGTGGTGATCCTTGCCGCTGGCAAAGGTACCCGCATGTATTCCGATCTGCCTAAAGTGCTCCACACGCTGGCAGGAAAGCCAATGGTGCAGCATGTCATTGATGCAGCGAATGAACTAGGTGCCCGTCAGGTTCACCTGGTCTACGGCCACGGCGGCGATCTGCTTAAAAAGACGCTGAGCGATGATGCGCTCAACTGGGTGCTTCAGGCTGAACAGCTGGGTACCGGTCATGCGATGCAGCAGGCTGCGCCGTTCTTTGCCGATGACGAAGATATTCTGATGCTCTACGGTGATGTTCCGCTGATCTCCGTTGAAACGCTGACTCGCCTGCGTGCAGCCAAGCCGCAGGGCGGCATCGGTTTATTGACCGTTGTGCTGGACGATCCAACGGGCTATGGCCGTATCACGCGTGAAAACGGCAACGTAACGGGTATCGTTGAACATAAAGATGCCAGTGATGAACAGCGCAAGATTCAGGAGATCAACACCGGCATCCTGATTGCCAATGGCGCGGATATGAAGCGCTGGCTCTCTCAGCTCGACAACAATAACGCGCAAGGTGAGTACTACATCACCGACATCATTGCGATGGCGTATCACGAAGGGCGTGAGATCGCCGCCGTTCATCCGGCGCGCATCAGCGAAACGGACGGCGTGAATAACCGCCTGCAGCTTTCCCGTCTTGAGCGTATTTATCAGTCCGAGCAGGCCGAAAAACTGCTGCTCGCGGGCGTGATGCTGCGCGATCCGGCGCGTTTCGATTTGCGCGGCACCGTGTCTCACGGGCGCGACGTTGAGATCGATACTAACGTTATTCTTGAAGGCAACGTCACGCTGGGCAACCGCGTCAAAATTGGCGCCGGCTGCGTGATTAAAAACAGCGTCATCGGTGACGACTGCGAAATCAGCCCGTACAGCGTGTTGGAAGATGCTCATCTTGAAGCAGCGTGTACCATCGGCCCGTTTGCGCGTCTGCGCCCGGGCGCTGAGCTGCTGGAAGGCGCGCACGTGGGCAACTTCGTGGAAATGAAAAAAGCGCGTCTGGGTAAAGGCTCGAAAGCCGGTCATTTGACCTATCTGGGCGACGCGGAGATTGGCGACAACGTGAATATTGGTGCAGGAACCATTACCTGTAACTATGACGGCGCCAATAAGTTTAAAACCATCATCGGCGATGACGTGTTCGTGGGCTCGGACACGCAGCTGGTGGCACCGGTTACCGTGGGTAACGGCGTAACCATTGCCGCCGGCACGACCGTCACGCGCGACGTAGCGGATAACGAGCTGGTGTTAAGCCGCGTGCCGCAGGTACACAAGCAGGGCTGGAAACGCCCGGTGAAGAAAAAGTAACAACAAGGCGGGTTGGCGCTACGCTTACCCGCCCTACGATTGAGTAGGCCTGATAAGGCGTAGCCGTCATCAGGCAAACCCGGGAGAGGAGATAAATATATATCTCCCCCCACAAGCAGTACCCATAAAAATAACCCCACTCTCTACAAGGCTCGGGGCGCCCGGAAAGGGTAAATACAGGTCAGCGACAACGCAGGCATAATGCCTAAATTCGGAATCTAAAATATGTGTGGAATTGTTGGCGCAGTTGCGCAGCGTGATATTGCTGAAATCCTTCTCGAAGGTTTACGTCGTCTGGAATACCGTGGTTACGACTCTGCCGGTCTGGCTGTCGTGGATGCAGAAGGGCATATGACCCGTCTGCGTCGTCTCGGTAAAGTGCAGATGCTGGCTCAGGCCGCGGAAGAACACCCGCTGCACGGGGGTACCGGTATCGCGCACACCCGCTGGGCGACGCATGGCGAACCGTCTGAAGGTAACGCGCACCCGCATGTGTCTGAACACATCGTGGTGGTGCATAACGGCATTATCGAAAACCACGAACCGCTGCGCGAAGAACTGAAAGCGCGCGGCTATACCTTCGTCTCTGAAACCGACACCGAAGTGATTGCTCACCTGGTTCACTGGGAGCTGGCAAAGGGCGGTACGCTGCGTGATGCGGTGCTGCGCGCTATCCCTCAGCTGCGCGGTGCGTATGGTACGGTGATCATGGACTCCCGCGATCCATCTACCCTGCTGGCCGCGCGTTCCGGTAGCCCGATGGTTATCGGTCTGGGCATGGGTGAAAACTTTATCGCCTCCGATCAGCTGGCGCTCTTGCCGGTCACCCGTCGCTTTATCTTCCTGGAAGAGGGCGATATCGCGGAAGTGACGCGCCGCAGCGTGACCGTCTTCGACACCAAAGGCGAGCAGGTGAAGCGTCAGGAGATCGAATCTAACCTGCAGTACGACGCGGGCGACAAAGGCGCTTACCGTCACTACATGCAGAAAGAGATCTACGAGCAGCCGAACGCTATCAAAAACACTCTGACCGGGCGCATCAGCCACGGCGAGGTGGATCTGAGCGAGCTGGGGGCAAACGCCAACGAACTGCTCGGCAAGGTTGAACATATTCAGATCGTAGCCTGCGGTACCTCTTATAACTCCGGTATGGTCTCTCGCTACTGGTTTGAATCCCTGGCGGGCGTGCCATGCGACGTGGAAATCGCATCTGAGTTCCGCTATCGCAAGTCTGCGGTGCGTCGTAACAGCCTGATGATCACCCTTTCCCAGTCCGGCGAAACGGCGGATACGCTGGCAGCGCTGCGTCTGTCTAAGGAATTGGGTTATCTGGGCTCGCTGGCCATCTGTAACGTCCCGGGCTCATCCCTGGTGCGTGAGTCCGATCTGGCGCTGATGACCAAAGCGGGTACCGAAATCGGCGTGGCCTCCACCAAAGCGTTTACCACTCAGTTGACCGTTCTGCTGATGCTGGTGGCGAAGCTGGCGCGTCTGAAAGGCGAAGATGCTTCCGTTGAGCACGACATTGTTCACGGTCTCCAGGCGCTGCCGAGCCGTATTGAGCAGATGCTGTCTCAGGACAAACGCATTGAGGCGCTGGCGGAAGATTTCTCTGACAAACATCACGCCCTGTTCCTGGGTCGTGGCGATCAGTACCCGATTGCGCTGGAAGGCGCACTGAAGCTGAAAGAGATCTCCTACATCCACGCGGAAGCCTACGCGGCAGGTGAGCTTAAGCATGGCCCGCTGGCGCTGATTGACGCGGATATGCCGGTCATTGTTGTCGCACCGAACAACGAACTGCTGGAAAAACTGAAGTCTAATATCGAAGAGGTGCGCGCCCGCGGCGGCGTGCTGTACGTCTTCGCTGATAAAGATGCCGGTTTCGCCAGCAGCGACAACATGCACATCATCGAGATGCCGCATGTGGAAGAGGTGATTGCACCGATCTTCTACACCGTTCCGCTGCAGCTGCTGGCTTACCACGTGGCGCTGATCAAAGGCACCGACGTTGACCAGCCGCGTAACCTGGCGAAATCGGTCACCGTAGAATAATCCCTTCTGTTAATGGCTACACGACGTGTAGCCATTTTTTCCTTACTTTTTTCTCATCAGCTTTCTCTTTGCTATCAATCATCTTATTCTGACGCATTTCGTTACTTTATTGTGTGAATAATGAACGAGATTGCTTCTGAGCATTAGTATTTTCTATTTTGATCACTAAACGATCAGCTTTTATTAACGGAATCCTAAAAATGGTTTGTTTATAAAATATGTGTCCTTTTTATGTGTATACTGAAAAGGAATTTTAATGATAAAGCAAAAATAATATTATATTTGTTTTTCTCTATTATTATTCCAGCTATGGTTCGTCATTATTCCATTAATTTAAACTCTCCCCTTGAAGATCATTCTTCCCGAAGAATATTATTTCATCGCATTTGGGATGGCGTTGTCTTTATGATAAACGCAATATTGATTTAATTAATGGAGTTATCATGAAAAATAATGGAATTACGGTGGCGATTGCACTCGCATCGGCGTTAATGGCAGGACAATCATTTGCTGCGGATGGTACGGTTCATTTCCGCGGAGAGGTTATTGATTCAACGTGTGAAGTGACGCCTGATACCGCCGATCAGACGGTGAATATCGGCCGCGTTGCCAAAACGACGTTCTCCGGCATTGACTCAACGGCGTCAGTAAAAGATTTCCATATTAAACTGGAGAAATGCCCTGCAACCTATACTCAGGCAGCAGTTCGTTTTGACGGAACAGAAGATAAAGACACCATCGGCAAAGGGTATTTGTCTATTGGCACGCCTGTTAACGGTGAAGCGGGTACTGACGGTATTTACACCGGCGAAGGTGAAGCCGTTACCGCTACCGGCGTTGCAATCAAGCTCTTCAACCTGAACGATGATACGGCGATCCCGCTGTATAACAATTCAAATTATGTTGCTATCACCGACGGCAAAGCGGACATGGGCTTTAAAGCGAAGTTTGTGCAGACGCTGGCTACGGTTACGCCGGGTACAGCGAACGCGGATTCCCAGTTCACCATTGAATACCTGAAATAATCTTCAGCTGTTCGCCAGGAGCCTGTTTTATCCTTTTTGCAGGCTCCTCCACAGGATGTGAGGATAACTGATGTATTTACGGCGTTTGTTGACTCTGTTCATCATGCTCTCTTTTTCATTTTTAACACCCTTGTCGACGGCTGGCGTCATTATTGGCGGAACCCGCGTTGTTTATAGTAGCGATAAATCCGATGCGACAATTAGCATAAAAAATAACGAAGCGACCACGCCTTATCTCATACAGACGTGGGTCGATCCTTTTAAAGGCGATACAGCGTCGAATAAACCTCCTTTTACCGTTATTCCGCCGGTTTCAAGGCTGGAGGCCGGGCAGGAGAAAGTATTGCGCATCATGAAAGTGAAGGGCGAACTGCCTCACGATCGGGAATCGCTGTTCTGGCTCAACATCAAAAATATTCCACCGTCCAGTTCAAACCCCAATTCGCTCGAAATTGCGATTAAGACGCGAATAAAACTTTTTTGGCGTCCGGCGACCCTGAATATCACGCCTGAACGGGCTGCGGCGAAGGTTAAATGGCGTGTTCAAAACCAGCAGCTCGTGATTGAAAATCCGAGCCCGCTACATATTAACGTTATGAATGTCACCGTCGATAAAAAAGACGTTCCCTTAAACATCATTCCCCCTTTTGACACCGTGCGTTTGCCGCTTCCGGAAGGGATTAACGGCCACGCGCTGGTCTGGCGTTTCGTTAACGATTTTGGGGCAATCAGTCAGGAAATTCACGTCACGCTGTAAACATAGGGATGTTTGATATGGGGTGTTTCCGTTTTTTCATTGCGCTTGCCTCGGGGGTATCTCTCGGCTTTTCAGGCGTGACGCTGGCAAAAGATATCTTTAACCCTGCGCTTCTTGAAATTGACCATCCGGTGGATGTTGATATCCACCAGTTTAACCGCGCCAATACGTTACCTGCGGGCTCTTATAAGGTTGATATTCATGTTAACGATGAGTTTATCGATAGCCGGGAGGTCACCTTTATTGAAGATAAGGCTGGCGATAGGCTGCATCCCTGTTTTAAGCACGTCAGGACGGTGCTTGCGGAGCTCGGGGCTAAGGTGGCGGCGATCGGTTCGCTGGATCGCCTGGACGAAAACGCCTGTGTGGACCCTACCCCGCTGATCCCTGGCGCCACATGGACGTTCGATACCGATAAGCTGCTGCTCAACGTCACGCTGCCGCAGATTTACATTGATACCACCGCCCGCGGCACCATCAATCCTGCCCGCTGGGATGAAGGTATTAATGCGTTGATGATGAACTATGACTTTTCCGGCTCCAGCACGTTGCAGTCTGATGATGACGACAATAGCGATTTCTACTATCTGAACCTGCGAAACGGGGCGAACATTGGCGCGTGGCGTTTACGCAATTACAGCACGCTAAACATCATTGACGGTCATTCGGATTACCATTCCATCAGCACCTATGTGCAGCGAAACCTCGCGACGTTACGCAGCCAGATCATGCTGGGTGATACCTGGACCGCGAGCGATGTCTTCGACAGTACCCAGGTGCGCGGCGTGCGCCTGTATACCGATGATGAAATGCTTCCTTCCAGCCTGACGGGCTTTGCGCCGGTCGTTCGGGGCGTAGCGAAAAGCAATGCGACGGTGATTATTCGGCAGAACGGCTACATCATTTACCAATCTGCCGTGCCGCAGGGACCGTTTGCGCTAAAGGATTTAAACACCACCAGTTCCGGCGGCGACCTGGACGTGACCATCAAAGAAGAAGACGGCAGTGAGCAACACTTCACGCAGCCCTACGCCTCGCTGGCCATCCTCAAGCGTGAAGATCAGACCGACGTCGATATCAGCGCGGGTGAACTGCGCGATCAAAGCGAATTCCAGCCCAACGTTTTTCAGGCGCAGGTTCTGCACGGCTTTCCTGCCGGGATTACGGTATACGGTGGCGTGCAGGCCGCGGAAGCGTATCGCTCGGCAGCGGTGGGGGTCGGCAAAGATATGGGGGCAGTTGGCGCGTTTTCCGTCGATATCACCCAGGCACGTGCGCAATTTACGGACGAGGACTCAGAGGAGTCCGGCCAGTCCTGGCGTTTTCTCTATTCGAAACGGTTTGATGAGACGGATACCACGCTGAGGCTGGTGGGGTATCGCTACTCAACACAGGGCTACTACACCCTCAATGAATGGGCGTCACGCCAGAACAGTCAGCGCGATTTCTGGGTAACGGGCAACCGACGCAGCCGGCTTGAAGGGTCCTGGACGCAGAATTTCGGCGATGGCATGGGGAACATTTATCTCACGCTGAGCCGCCAGCAGTACTGGAAAACCGACGAAGTTGAACGCCTGGTTCAGCTTGGCTACAGCAATGTCTGGCGGTCGCTTTCCTGGAACCTCTCCTGGAACTACAGCGATTCCATCACCACGGCGCAGAGCGCGGAGTATTCAGATAGCGACGATCGAGAAAGCGAACAGGTTTTTATGCTGTCGTTCTCCGTGCCGCTGTCAGCATTGCTGCCGGACAGCTATGTGAGCTACGGCCTCACGCAGAACAACAGCGGAAAAGGAATGCACCAGCTTGGCCTGAACGGTACGGCGCTTGATAACCGTAATCTCTCCTGGAACCTCCAGCAGTCCTGGGATGCGGATGACAGTGTGTACAGCAGCAGCGCGGGGGTGGGATATGACGGAACCTATGGTTCGGTTAACGGCAGCTATGACTACAACCAGGACAGCCAGCGGCTCAACTACGGCGCGCGCGGCGGGATCCTGCTGCATGGCGATGGAGTGACGTTCTCGCAGGAGATGGGCGAAACCGTGGCGCTGATTAAAGCACCCGGTGCAGCCGGTCTGGCAATGGAAAACGGCACCGGTACGGCAACCGACTGGCGAGGCTACACCGTTCAAACGCAGCTTAACGCTTACGATGAAAACCGTGTGGAAATTGAGAGCGGCTATTTTGAAAAAGCGAACGTCGAGCTGGAGAACAGCGTGCTTAACGTCATCCCCACGCGAGGTGCGGTGGTGCGGGCGCAATTTATCACTCACGTTGGCTATCGCGTGCTCTTTGAGGTCACACAGGCCAACGGCAAACCGGTTCCCTTTGGCGCAGTGGCGTCTGCCGAACTGGCGACGGGCAGCGTGTCGGGCATTACCGGCGAGAATGGCGAACTGTATCTTTCGGGCATGCCGGAAGAGGGAACGTTCACGCTGAAGTGGGGGAGTGAAAAGACAAAACCTTGCAAGGTCCATTATCAGTTCCCCAAACCAACGGGTGTTGAACTGGTTCAAACAGCGGTCGTGTGCCAATAGGGAAATGAGATGAAACGACGTATCACTTTTATAGCAGTCGCCATGCTGCTTTTTACCCCTTTTTCCCACGCTGCGACGACAGAAGGCGGGGTGTGTTTCGCCATCGGCGGCACCTATATTTTCAATCTGAATCTTAACGGGGCAGAAATACCGGCAGATAAAAACCAGGCGGGAACCGAGGTGCGCGATCTGACGACCCTGCAATCGCCTTCCCAGTATAAACTGGGATGTAACTGCCTGACCCATTTCACCACCACGTTTCGTAGCGTCTACTTCACCGCGCGTTCGCCCTTAAGCGTTAATACCGTTAAAAATGGATATACCTACTACAGGTTGAACGATCACCTCAGTATTGCGTCCTCTATTCACGTGCTGGGACGTGACTATCTCGCCGTTCCCTTTGAGGCGGAGCCCAACCGGGTGACGTCCGGTATCTACTGTTATACCTCCAGTGTAGAGGGCTCAGAGGCAACGCTTGATACCGGCTCTCAGGTAAAAATATCGTTTTTGATCGACAAGCCCTTTATTGGAAAAATTACCGTTCCGGGTACGACGATTGCCACGCTCTATGGCGGTATCGATGAAGCGTCCTCTCTGGCAAGTACCGAGAAGCTCGCCGAAATAAAAATTGCCGGAGACATCGTGGTACCGCAAAACTGCGAGATTGCGCCGGGTCAGTCGCTGGAAATTGATTTTGGAAAAATTCCCGCCAGCGCGTTTTCAGCCACCAAAGGCGAGGCGGTCGGTAGCCGCAAAATCCGCAAGATGATACAGGTGAAATGTACCGGCATGCTGGATGAGAACATCGTCCGATCCGCTTTCCATGCCGATCCCGTTGACGCTGACGCCACGATGATGAAAGTGAACGGCAATGATGACGTAGGGATCGTTATTTATGATAAATGGGACCGCGTCGTCAACGTCAATGGGGGGAGCATGGAGATGGATATGGGAGCCAACCAGGGGGGGGGCGAAGTTAACTCGCTCACCTTCTCTGCTGCCCCGGCCAGCGCGACGGGGAGTATTCCGAAGCCCGGCGCCTTTGAAGCTTGGGCAACCGTGACCTTCGAAATTCAAAATTAATAACAACGGCTGTTTATGACAGCCGTTGTCATATTCACATCTTTGAACCAGGCTTAACGCATCTCAGTGTGACATTATCATGACAGGGATATGATTTTATTTGTATTAAAATCATTACCTTAACTCAAACGCGTTGATTGTCATAAAACTGTCATATTTCGTACATTTATCTGTCACCTGTTTGTCCTATTTTGCTCATCGTAGCCACTTAAACAATGATTTACGAAATCCTTGCAGGAGACATTATGAAAGTTATGCGTACCACTGTCGCAACTGTTGTCGCCGCGACCTTATCTCTGAGCGCTTTCTCTGCTTTTGCAGCAGCAAGCCTGACTGGCGCTGGTGCAACCTTCCCTGCGCCGGTGTATGCCAAATGGGCGGATACCTACCAGAAAGAAACCGGTAACAAGGTGAACTATCAGGGTATCGGCTCCTCCGGTGGCGTAAAACAAATTACCGCGAATACCGTTGATTTCGGCGCATCCGACGCTCCGCTGTCTGATGAAAAACTGAATCAGGAAGGCCTGTTCCAGTTCCCGACCGTGATCGGCGGCGTTGTGCTGGCCGTTAACATCCCTGGCCTGAAATCAGGCGAGCTGGTGCTGGACGGCAAAACCCTGGGCGACATCTACCTGGGCAAAATCAAAAAATGGGATGACGAAGCCATCACTAAGCTGAACCCGGGCGTTAAGCTGCCTTCGCAGAACATCGCTGTGGTTCGCCGTGCTGACGGCTCTGGTACCTCCTTCGTGTTCACCAGCTACCTGGCAAAAGTGAACGAAGAGTGGAAATCGAAAGTCGGCTCCGGCTCTACCGTTAACTGGCCAACCGGTCTGGGCGGTAAAGGTAACGACGGCATCGCTGCCTTCGTACAGCGTCTGCCTGGCTCTATCGGTTACGTAGAATACGCTTACGCTAAGCAGAACAACCTGGCTTACACCAAACTGGTTTCTGCTGACGGCAAACCGGTTAGCCCAACTGAAGAGAACTTCGCTAACGCAGCGAAAGGCGCTGACTGGAGCAAATCCTTCGCACAGGATCTGACTAACCAGAAAGGCGACAACGCGTGGCCAATCACTTCTACAACGTTCATTCTGATTCACAAAGATCAGAAGAAACCAGAGCAAGGTACTGAAGTGCTGAAGTTCTTTGACTGGGCATACAAAAACGGCGGCAAACAGGCTAACGACCTGGATTACGCCAGCCTGCCAGACAGCGTGGTTGAGCAGATTCGTGCTGCATGGAAAACCAACGTGAAAGACAGCAGCGGTAAAGCATTGTATTAATTTAGCATTCTGACGAAAATGGCGGGTGGCGCTTGCGCTTACCCGCCGATTTCGTAAACGCGTTTAACAGAAGAGTGATTTATGGCTGCAACCAAGCCTGCATTTAACCCTCCGGGTAAAAAAGGTGACATGATTTTCGGCGCGCTGGTCAAACTGGCTGCGCTGATTGTGCTATTGCTGCTGGGCGGCATTATCGTGTCTCTGATTTTCTCCTCCTGGCCGAGCATTCAGAAATTCGGTTTCTCCTTCCTGTGGACCAAAGAGTGGGACGCGCCGAACGATATCTACGGTGCGCTGGTGCCGATTTACGGTACGCTGGTGACCTCGTTCATCGCCCTGCTGATTGCGGTTCCGGTAAGCTTCGGTATTGCGCTGTTCCTGACGGAACTCGCGCCGGGCTGGCTGCGTCGCCCGCTGGGTATTGCCATCGAACTGCTGGCGGCCATCCCAAGTATCGTATACGGCATGTGGGGCCTGTTTATCTTTGCGCCGCTGTTTGCCACGTACTTCCAGGAGCCGGTAGGTAATGTTCTCTCCGCCGTTCCGTTTGTGGGTGCCCTGTTCTCTGGCCCGGCATTCGGTATCGGTATTCTGGCGGCAGGTGTGATCCTCGCCATCATGATTATTCCGTACATTGCGGCGGTAATGCGCGATGTCTTCGAACAAACCCCGGTGATGATGAAAGAGTCGGCCTACGGCATCGGCTGTACCACCTGGGAAGTTATCTGGCGCATTGTCCTTCCGTTCACCAAAAATGGGGTGATCGGCGGCGTAATGCTGGGCTTAGGTCGCGCGCTGGGTGAAACTATGGCGGTCACCTTTATCATCGGTAACACCTACCAGCTCGACAGCGCTTCACTCTATATGCCGGGTAACAGTATTACCTCCGCGCTGGCAAACGAATTTGCCGAAGCGGAATCCGGGCTTCACGTCGCAGCGCTGATGGAACTGGGTCTGATTCTGTTCGTTATCACCTTCATTGTTCTGGCGATTTCCAAGCTGATGATCCTGCGTCTCGCGAAAAATGAGGGGGCACGCTGATGGCAACTCTCGAAATGCAAAGCACCGCTCAGCTTGCCGAATCCCGCCGCAAAATGCAGGCGAAGCGTCGTTTTAAAAACCGCATTGCGCTGACGCTTTCCATGGCAACGATGGCATTCGGCCTGTTCTGGCTGATCTGGATCCTGATGTCCACCATCACACGTGGTATTGATGGAATGTCTCTGGCGCTGTTCACCGAGATGACGCCGCCGCCAAATACGGCGGGTGGTGGTCTGGCGAACGCCCTGGCGGGCAGCGGCCTGCTGATCCTGTGGGCGACCGTTTTCGGTACGCCGCTGGGCATCATGGCCGGCATCTACCTGGCCGAGTACGGGCGTAAATCCTGGCTGGCAGAGGTGATTCGCTTCATTAACGACATCCTGCTTTCCGCTCCGTCGATTGTCGTGGGCCTGTTTGTTTACACCATCGTAGTCGCGCAAATGGAACACTTCTCCGGCTGGGCGGGCGTAATTGCGCTGGCGCTGCTGCAGGTGCCTATCGTCATTCGTACCACCGAAAACATGCTGAAACTGGTGCCGGATAGCCTGCGTGAAGCAGCTTACGCGCTGGGTACGCCGAAATGGAAAATGATTTCTGCGATCACCCTCAAAGCGTCGGTCTCCGGGATCATGACCGGTATCCTGCTGGCTATCGCCCGTATTGCCGGTGAAACGGCACCGCTGCTGTTTACTGCCCTCTCCAACCAGTTCTGGAGCACGGACATGATGCAGCCGATCGCCAACCTGCCGGTGACGATCTTTAAATTTGCGATGAGCCCATTCGCGGAATGGCAGCAGCTGGCCTGGGCCGGGGTGCTGATCATCACCCTTTGCGTACTGTTGCTGAACATTCTGGCGCGCGTCATTTTCGCGAAGAAGAAACACGGTTAATTTTTTACGGCGCGGCAGCTCGCGGCGTCGAATGAGGAAATGAGTCAATGAGTATGGTTGATACTGCCCCGGGTAAGATTCAGGTTCGTGATTTGAACTTCTACTACGGCAAATTCCATGCCCTGAAGAACATCAACCTGGATATCGCGAAGAACCAGGTCACGGCATTCATCGGTCCGTCTGGCTGTGGCAAGTCCACGCTGCTGCGTACCTTTAACAAAATGTATTCGCTCTATCCGGAGCAGCGCGCTGAAGGTGAAATTATCCTGGATGGCGAAAACATTCTGACCCAGGCCCAGGATATCGCCCTGCTGCGTGCCAAAGTGGGCATGGTGTTCCAGAAACCGACGCCGTTCCCGATGTCCATCTATGACAATATCGCGTTTGGCGTTCGCCTGTTTGAGAAGCTCTCCCGTGCGGACATGGACGAGCGCGTGCAGTGGGCATTGACCAAGGCCGCATTATGGAACGAAACCAAAGATAAACTTCATCAGAGCGGGTACTCTCTCTCCGGTGGTCAACAGCAGCGTCTGTGCATTGCGCGCGGTATCGCCATTCGCCCGGAAGTGTTGCTGCTGGATGAGCCGTGCTCAGCGCTGGACCCGATCTCAACCGGCCGTATTGAAGAGCTGATCACCGAGCTGAAGCAGGATTACACCGTGGTTATCGTGACCCACAACATGCAGCAGGCTGCGCGTTGCTCAGATCACACGGCGTTTATGTACCTGGGCGAGTTGATTGAGTTCAGCGATACGGACGCGCTGTTCACCCGGCCCGCGAAGAAACAAACCGAAGATTATATTACTGGCCGCTACGGTTGATTTGCCTTAGTGCATGTGGAGAAACCATGGACAACCTCAATCTTAATAAACACATTTCAGGCCAGTTCAACGCAGAGCTGGAAAGTATTCGCACGCAGGTGATGACCATGGGTGGCATGGTCGAGCAGCAGCTTTCTGATGCGATTACGGCAATGCATAACCAGGACAGCGAGCTGGCGAAGCGCGTCATCGAAGGCGACCATAACGTCAACATGATGGAAGTGGCGATCGACGAAGCCTGCGTGCGTATTATCGCCAAGCGTCAGCCGACCGCGAGCGACCTGCGTCTGGTAATGGCGATCATTAAAACCATCGCCGAGCTGGAACGTATTGGTGACGTGGCGGATAAAATCTGCCGCACCGCGCTGGAGAAGTTTTCCCAGCAGCATCAGCCGCTGCTGGTGAGCCTGGAGTCGCTGGGCCGCCACACCGTGCAGATGCTGCACGACGTGCTGGATGCCTTTGCGCGTATGGATCTGGACGAAGCGGTGCGTATCTACCGTGAAGACAAGAAAGTCGACCAGGAGTATGAAGGCATTGTGCGTCAGCTGATGACCTACATGATGGAAGATTCCCGTACGATCCCAAGCGTGCTGACGGCCCTGTTCTGCGCGCGCTCTATCGAGCGTATCGGCGACCGCTGCCAGAACATTTGCGAATATATTTTCTACTTCGTGAAGGGTCAGGACTTCCGTCACGTGGGCGGCGACGAGCTGGACAAGCTGCTGGCGGGTAAAGATCCGAAAGAGTGATGGTTGTGGCGGGTGGCGCTGGCGCTTACCCGCCCTACGTTAGCTTAACGCGTAATATCCCACCCGCGTGCCTTCCACAACTCTGGCAATTGCGCCAGATCGGTAAAGGTCGTCACTTTTGGATGATCGATCGGCTTGTTGTGCGGATCGGCACAGAAGTAAAACACCTCCATCCCCGCATCAATCCCCGACTGGGCGCCCGCAGGCGAGTCATCCACCAGAATGCAGTTCTCCACGTTGACGTTCATCGCTTTCGCCGCGTGGAACATCAGCGCCGGATCGGGCTTCCAGCGCTGGATATCGTAGCCGCTGAACAGTTTTTCCGGAAAGTGGTGCAGCATTTCAAGCTTGCCCAGTGAATGCTGCATTTTGCTGACCGGACCGTTGGAAACTACGCAGATTGGCACCGTCATCGCATCCAGCAGCGCGTTAGCCCCGGCAATAACGTCCAGTTCTGAGTCGAAGAGGCGTGCGACCTCGGCGCGGTACACCGGTTCCAGCTCCGCTTTCGCCAGATCCACCCCGTGCTCTTCGTTAATGATGTCGATGATCTCGTACAGCTTCACGCCCTTAAAGCGTTTGAACACCTCTTCGAGATCGAGCGTAATGCCAAATTCCTGGAACATGGCGACATACGCGCGGGAACAAATGACCTCACTGTCGACCAGCGTACCGTCACAGTCGAAAAATACCGCTTCAATTCCGGACATGCCCTTCCCTTTTAACAAGTTTAACGTTTACGTACGACAGATTTACGAGACGCAATCGTTGCCGTATAAGCATAATCAATGAAAAAAGTATCCCGTAACCGCCACTATTGTCGCATTTTGGTATAGGATAGCGACGAATTTTCCCTCCTTGTTCGGAAATTGATGATGAGTCAACAACACACAACCCAGACATCTGGTCAGGGTCTGCTTGAGCGCGTATTCAAACTGCGCGAGCACGGCACAACGGCACGCACCGAAGTGATCGCCGGTTTCACCACCTTCCTGACGATGGTCTATATCGTTTTTGTGAACCCGCAAATTCTGGGCGTCGCTGGCATGGACACCAGCGCCGTCTTTGTTACCACCTGTCTGATCGCGGCCCTTGGCAGCATCCTGATGGGCGTTTTCGCTAACCTGCCTGTGGCGCTGGCACCCGCAATGGGCCTGAATGCGTTCTTCGCGTTCGTGGTGGTTCAGGCGATGGGCCTGCCGTGGCAGGTTGGTATGGGCGCTATCTTCTGGGGTGCGGTCGGCCTGCTGCTGCTGACCATCTTCCGCGTCCGCTACTGGATGATTGCCAATATCCCGGTGAGCCTGCGCGTGGGTATCACCAGCGGTATCGGTCTGTTCATCGGCATGATGGGGCTGAAAAACGCCGGTGTGATCGTGGCGAACCCGGAAACGCTGGTGAGCATCGGTAACCTGACCTCGCACAGCGTGCTGCTGGGCGTGCTGGGCTTCTTCATCATCGCGATCCTGGCGTCGCGCAACATCCACGCTGCGGTGCTGGTCTCTATCATCGTGACCACGCTGCTGGGCTGGATGCTGGGTGACGTGCATTACAGCGGTATTGTCTCTGCGCCGCCGAGCGTCTCTACCGTGATTGGTCACGTTGACCTGGCGGGTTCCCTGAACCTGGGCCTGGCGGGCGTGATCTTCTCCTTCATGCTGGTCAACCTGTTTGACTCCTCCGGTACGCTGATTGGCGTGACGGACAAAGCGGGTCTGGCTGACGAGAAAGGCAAATTCCCGCGCATGAAGCAGGCGCTGTATGTGGACAGCATCTCTTCCGTGGCGGGTTCTTTCATCGGCACCTCATCTGTTACCGCTTACATTGAATCCTCTTCCGGCGTGTCCGTGGGTGGCCGTACCGGCCTGACGGCGGTGGTGGTGGGTATCCTGTTCCTGCTGGTGATCTTCCTCTCTCCGCTGGCGGGTATGGTTCCACCGTATGCGGCTGCCGGCGCGCTGATTTACGTGGGCGTGCTGATGACCTCGAGCCTGGCGCGCGTGAAGTGGGAAGATTTAACCGAAGCGGTGCCGGCCTTTATTACCGCCGTGATGATGCCGTTCAGCTTCTCGATCACCGAAGGTATCGCGCTGGGCTTTATCTCTTACTGCGTCATGAAGATCGGTACCGGCCGCTTCCGCGAACTCAGCCCGTGCGTGATTATCGTTGCGCTGCTGTTTGTGTTGAAGATTGTGTTTATTGACGCGAAATAAACAGGTTTGTTCCCTCTCCCCGTGGGAGAGGGCCAGGGTGAGGGCACCAAGCCGCTCCGGCTTACGCCTTCACCCGCTTAATATAATCCCCAAACGCGGTCAGCTGGCCAGAGAGATGGTCACGCGTGCTCTGATCCACCACTTCACCCGTCTGCGGGTCAACCTTGTTTTGAATCACACCGCCCATAAATTCCGGCTTGTTCATCACCATCGCATCCAGGAACACCAGGATCTGACGCAGGTGATACTGGCAGCGTGCGCCACCAATCGCGCCCATTGAACTGGTCTGGATCAGCACCGGTTTGCCAGACAGCGGCTGCTCCGGTAAACGGGATAACCAGTCAATCGCGTTCTTCAGGCCACCCGGAACCGAGTAGTTATACTCCGGCGTGACAATGACCACACCGTCGGCCTGGCGGATCTGCTCGGCTATCGCCTCCACGCTCTGCGGGAACCCCTCTTCCTGCTGGACATCTGCATCATACAGCGGGATATCGCCAATAGATGGCAGGGCGCTAATTTCCATACCTGCCGGGGCCAACTGCGGCAGCGTGCGGGCAACCATTCCGTTAAATGAACCTTTGCGCAGGCTTCCCAGTAACGTAACTACTTTCAACGTATCAGACATGATTACTCCTGTTTCATCATGATGACCCTGATTGGATCAGCTATGGGTAAATGCTTTTTCTGCCGGTAAACTGGTTAAACGCATCAGGCGTGCGGCGGGCTCGTTGGCGCGCTCGGGCACATCCGGAAGGCTACTCCATCCCTCTTTACTGTCAAATTCCCAAATCTTTAGCCGTTCGATGGCTGGGCTAACTGCAACAGACCATATCAACACATCTTCTGCATCGCTGAGCGCCTCTACAAGCGTAGCTTTAGCAGCACGCAGGCGTCCGGAGCCGGGCAACAATTGCAACAGGCTGGCGTCGTCTGAAGCGCATCCGCAGAGCTTGCGAATACTCTGGCGCAGGGTGATGAGCTGGGCTCTGGCCTCGACGGAGTCGTTCTGGTTGCGTACCCACAGCTTCTCATTACTGGAGAGCGGGTAGTCATCGTGCGGGCTTGCGCCGTGGAAGCTCCGCGTCGCACGCTGAAGCTCCATATCCAGCCCGCAATCCCCTTCGGTGGTCAGCGCCACGCCAATGATATTGCCCGTATAGGCAATGGAAAAACGGGGGAGTTCCGGGTCAGCAAAGACCGGGCGGCCTTCTGGTTGCGTGACGATCTCCGGCAGTTCGCTGGTGCCGTACAGCATAAACAGCAGTTCTGCGAGAAGTGCTCTCGAGGCTAAAAACCGCGTCCTGCGGTGTTCGGGGAGTTTGAGCGCCTCACTGTGACAGGCTGAAGAGAGTCTGGCCGATACGAGACGTCCTTCTGTAAGTATCCCTCTTGCAAAGTGCGTTGCCATTTTTCGCTCCTTGATAATGGTCGTAATCGGTTAAACGGTTACATGATTATCGCTTAACTTGGCTCCTGTTTTAATCAGTAAATCGGAGTAAGAGAAGCCTGAAGGCCGAACTTTACATTTTCTTAGGCAAAAATTGGATCGCTGCCACCGTACAACGCCTTGATGGTCTCCCGCAGCCAGAGGATTTTCGGATTATGGCTGTTCCGTTTATGCCAGATCAGCGTGAAGGGAACGGTCAGCTTTTCAGCCTGCGCTTCGTCAATGGGAATAGGAAGCGCGATCAGCTTCCGCTGGTGGAGTTCATTGTAGTGGCGACAGTAGTGGGGAGCCGTGGCGATATAGTTATGGCCGGGCTGCGCCGCCATAAACATCGACTGCTCAAAGCCCGGCAAACACATGGCAATGTTTCTCTCCCGCCCCATCTCTTTTAGCACCTCATCCAGCGCCCAGGTGTCGCTCCGTTCCCAGAAGATACTGATATGGGGATAGCGCAGGAAGGTCTCCAGATTCCACTCCTCCTGCAGAGCGGGGTGGTCCTCACGCAAATAGACGTATGGACGGTCGCTAAACAGGATTTCGTAGTCGATAAACCAAGGCATCAGCTTCAGCAGTTCACGCGAGCGCGGGTGGGTTTCGCGACCGGTGAAGCCAACGTCCACTTCCCCGCGCGTAATGGCGTCCAGCGAGTCGTAATCCCAGTGACGCATCTTCACCGTCGCCTGCGGATAACGCTGGTTCACCTGCTCAAGCAGGGCGTTAAAGCGGATGAGCATCAGCGGCGTTTCGGCGGCCAGCACAAACGTCAGCCCGCCAGGCGAATCATGGTGAGATTTATCGAGGATCTGGTTGCCAATCTGCATCCAGTCGGCCAAATCCTGCTCCAGGCTGACCGTCAGCGGCGTAGGCAGCAGCCCTAACGGCGTTTTGACAAACAGCGGGTCGTCAAACCAGTCGCGCAGCCTGGCCAGCGATTTACTCACCGCCGACGGCGTCACGTTCATCCGCTTCGCGGCTTTGGTGACGCTGCGCTCCTGCAGCAAAAGCTGCAGGCAAAGCAACAGGTTAAGATCGAGACTGCTGATGGGCTTCTTCATACTGTGCCGCGGGCTGGATGACCATAAGTAAGGTGATGCAGACTATGCTACAGCCAATCAGAATCCCGATCAGCATATTGAGCGCGTTAAGTCCGATGACCGCCGCCAGCCATATCCACAGAGACGAGCCGCAGACCTGCGCAATCCCCAGCACCGAGCTTGCCACGCCTGCCCGCAGCGAGAACGGGCCGAGCGCCTGACTCATCGCCACGCCAAAGCCAACCGAGAACCCGGCACAGATGAGCGTAATGCCCACCAGCATCAGCGCATGCGAGCTGGTGGTTGCCAGAACCACACCTGCGGCGAGAAACAGTACTTGAGAGGTCAGCATCAGCGTGCGCTGGCGGAAGATATTCAGCGCGAAGGGGGTAGAAAATGAGACGGCCATACTGACCATAGCGGTTAATGCCATTACCGTGGAATACTCACCGCGATCGAAACCCATAGTCTCCATCAGCAAAACCGGGGAAACGTTTACATACGTCAGGATCACCGCCACGCTTAACGTGGTTACGGCCAGACGGCTGAGGAAAAAGCGATTGAGAAGTTTCTCTGCCGGATGAATGGTCGCGGTATGGCTGGGATTCTGCGAGCCCGGGTGGGTCTCTTTCAGTACGGCGATCGACAGCACAAAGACCAGGGCGCCCATTGCAGCCATGGTCCAGAACAGGCTCTGCCACGGGAATTTCAGCATGATCAGATAGCCTACAACCGGTGCCAGCACCGGAATGATGCAGGTTATCCCGTTCAGCATGGAGAGCACCTTAGCACGGCGCTGGGCGCTTAAGGTGTCGCGCAAAATAGCAAACGCCACCACGTAACAGCCGCCGGCACCAATGCCCTGGATGAACCGTCCTGCCAGGAACAAGGTGCTGTTCTGTGCCTGTGAGCAGAGAAGAGAGGCCAGGGCAAAGATGATGGCTCCGGTTATTGCGACGGGCTGACGGCCAGCCTTATCCGCGATCTTCCCGGCAAAGACCATCGACGACGCCATTCCTGCGAGGTAGGCCGAAAACGCGATATGCAGCTGCGCTTCGCTGGCACCCAGATCGCGGGCGATGTGCGGTAATCCCACCAGATACATATCAATACCCGACGGATAAAGCAGAACTAATGCGAAACTACAAAACAGAAAACGCGCCATAAACCCCCCATAAATGCAGGCATGCAGAATAGGGGGTGAAAAGGGTTAAAGCGAGTTGCCATTTGGACAATGGTGATTTCCTGAGAGGAAATCACCATCAATTAGCGGAAACTATTTACCAATACAGAAGCTCGAGAAAATCCTGCCCAACAGATCGTCCGACGTAAACTCCCCGGTGATCTCGCTCAGATTCTGCTGCGCCAGACGCAGCTCTTCCGCCAGCAGTTCACCCGCCCACGCACCAATCAGCTGCGCTTTGCCCTGGTCAAGATGGCGTGCCGCCTCTTCCAGCGCCTGCAGGTGACGGCGACGTGCCAGGAAGCCACCTTCCATGCTGGTGTCAAAGCCCATGCTCTGCTTGAGATGATTACGCAGGTCGTCCACTCCTTCACCGGTCCGCGCCGACAGGCGAATAAGTGAGTGACCATTCACATCGCTGATGCCCAGCGTTTCGCCGGTCACGTCCGCTTTGTTACGCACCACGGTGATCGGCAGTTTCGCCGGCAGACGGGCGATAAAGTCCGGCCAAATCTCCGCCGGATCGACGGCGTCGGTCGTGGTGCCGTCCACCATAAACAGCACGCGGTCGGCTTGCTCAATCTCCTGCCAGGCGCGTTCGATACCGATGCGCTCAACCTCGTCGCTGGCATCGCGCAGGCCCGCGGTGTCGATAATGTGCAGCGGCATCCCGTCGATGTGGATATGCTCGCGCAGCACGTCGCGGGTGGTCCCGGCTATGTCGGTTACGATCGCCGCTTCACGGCCCGCCAGGGCGTTCAGCAGGCTCGATTTTCCGGCGTTAGGGCGACCAGCAATGACGACCTTCATCCCTTCACGCAGCAGGCTGCCCTGACGCGCTTCGGCGCGTACCGCGTCGAGATCGTTCATCACCTGGTTCAGCTGGGCTTCGATTTTACCGTCAGAGAGGAAGTCGATCTCCTCATCCGGGAAGTCGATAGCTGCTTCGACATAGATTCGCAGGTGAGTAAGTGCTTCCACAAGGTGATTCACACGTGCGGAAAACGCGCCCTGCAGCGAGTTCAGGGCGGAGCGGGCCGCCTGTTCAGAGCTGGCGTCGATCAGGTCTGCAATCGCCTCGGCCTGTGCCAGGTCGAGCTTGTCGTTGAGGAAGGCACGTTCGGAGAACTCGCCCGGCTTCGCAATGCGCAGGCCAGGCAGGGTCAGAATACGTTTTAACAGCAGGTCGAGGATAACCGGGCCGCCGTGGCCCTGAAGTTCCAGCACGTCTTCGCCGGTAAAGGAGTTCGGGCCGGGGAACCACAGCGCAATGCCCTGGTCCAGCGGCGTGCCGTCGGCATCTTTAAACGGCAGGTAATCAGCGTAGCGCGGCTTTGGCAATTTACCCAGCACCGCTTCAGCCACCTCGCGCGCCTTCAGGCCGGAGATGCGCAGAATGCCTACACCACCGCGTCCCGGTGGGGTTGCCTGGGCGACGATAGTGTCGTTATGGCTCATGGTTGCTCTCGTTCAATACAAATAAAAAAGGCGGTCAATCGACCGCCCTTATTTTAGCGTTATCTTACCGAATCAGGACTTTTTCTTTTCGCGGCTATGCAGGCCACGTTTTTCCAGACCACGGTAAATCAGCTGCTGCTGGATGATGGTCACCAGGTTGCTGACGATATAGTACAGCACCAGACCTGACGGGAACCACAGGAAGAACACGGTGAAGATGACCGGCATAAAGGTCATGATCTTCTGCTGCATCGGGTCGGTCACGGTGGTTGGCGACATCTTCTGGATGAAGAACATCGTCACGCCCATCAGGATCGGCAGGATGTAGTACGGGTCCTGTGCGGACAGGTCATGGATCCACAGGGCGAACGGCGCGTGGCGCAGCTCAACGGAACCCATCAGCATGTAGTACAACGCAAGGAAGATTGGCATCTGAATCAGCAGCGGGAAGCAACCACCCAGTGGGTTCACTTTCTCTGCTTTATACAGGGCCATCATCTCCTGGCTCTGACGCTGTTTATCATCGCCCAGACGCTCACGCATTGCCTGAATCTTCGGCTGCAGCATGCGCATCTTCGCCATGGAGGTGTACTGCGCTTTGGTCAGCGGGTACATGATGCCACGAACGATGAAGGTGATAACGATGATAGAGAAGCCCCAGTTACCCAGGAAGCTGTGGATGAACTTCAGCAGCTTAAACAGCGGCTGAGAGATGAACCACAACCAGCCGTAATCAACGGTCAGATCCAGGTGCGGCGCAACAGCGGCCATTTTGTCCTGGATTTCCGGGCCGACCCACAGGGTGCTTGCCAGCTTACCGGTTTGACCCGGCTGAACCAGAACAGGCTGTGATTTGTAGCCGATGGCTGCAATACCGTTGCCCAGGTTCGCGGTGTAGAAGTTATTCGTACCGTCGTTATTCGGGATCCACGCGGTCGCGAAATACTGCTGCAGCATTGCGACCCAACCGCCTTTGGAGCTGACGTTCAGGTTTTCGTTATCGGCAATGGTGTCGAATTTGTATTTCTCGTACTTCGCATCAGGCGTGGAGTACGCCGCGCCACGGAAGGTATGCAGCGCAAAGTTGCTACTTCCGGTGTCACGGTGTGACGGCAGATTGATGGACTGCTTCAGCTGACCGAAGGTAGACAGTTCCAGCGGTTTCGCACCGGCGTTCTGTACGCTGTAGCCCACGTTCACCGCATACTCACCGCGTTTCAGGGTGAAGGTTTTGGTGAAGGTGTTGCCTGCCGCGTCGGTGTAGGTCATCGGGATAACGAGTTCGTTCTGGCCATCGGCCAGTACAAAGGTGTCGTTCTCGACGTTATACAGTGGACGCGCACCGTTAGCCGGATTGTCCGGGCCATCACGACCGGTCAGGCCGCTCTGCGCCTGATACAGGAACTCCGGTGTGGTTTCCAGTAACTGGAACGGTTCGTTAGACTTCAGCTCTTTCGGGTAGGTCAACAGCAGCGCCTGCTCAACATCACCACCACGGGTGTTGATAGTCAGCTCAAGCACATCGGTCTTAACCGTAATCTGTTTCCCCTGGCCACTGGCCGGTACGCCCTGGTCGGCGGCGCTACCCGCTGCGGTGGTCGTGGTCTGCGTGGTCTGCTGCTGGGGTTGAGGATTTTTATCCTGCTCCCATGCCTGCCAGATCATGAAAGACACGAACAACAAAGCGATGATAAGAAGATTGCGTTGCGAATCCATCGTTAGTGTTCTCTGGTATCAAAAGGTCCTGGGGGGACGGGGTCGTCTCCACCGGGGTGTAAAGGGTGGCATTTTAATACGCGTTTCACCGTCAACCAACTGCCTTTTATCACTCCAAACCTGCGCAATGCCTCAATTCCGTAGCTTGAGCATGTTGGTGTGAAACGGCAGTGCGGCCCGAGTAGCGGACTAATCAGGCGTTGATAGACCCGAATGAGGGCTATCAGGACCCGTGAGCCAGGCGACAGTGGCGGCGCCATAATTTTTCCAACGCTTCCGAGAGAGCACGGTTATCGAGGTCGGCAACCCCTTTTTTAGCCACCACCACGAAATCCATAGAAGGCAGTTCGTGCTGACGTAAACGGAAGCTTTCACGCGTCAGACGTTTAATCCGGTTGCGTTCATGCGCACGCTTAACGTTTTTCTTAGCGACTGTGAGACCGATGCGGGGATGCCCCAGCGAATTTTGGCGGCCGAGGATGGTGATTTGCGGCGTGCCAGCCCGTTGTGGCTGCTGGAAGACGAAAGTGAAATGAGTGGGAGTTAACAAACGTAACTCCCTGGGAAATGCTAGCTTAACCACTCAGGGGTTAGCTTTATTACTTGGAAACGGTCAGACGAGCGCGGCCTTTAGCACGACGACGTGCCAGAACCTGACGACCATTTTTAGTAGCCATACGAGCACGGAAGCCGTGAGAACGGTTGCGCTTCAGTACAGACGGTTGAAAAGTGCGTTTCATGGCGATTTCTACCTAAACTTGAAAAAATTCATGACTTTTGCGGATGCCCGACCGAGTTTCGAATGACGGACGCCGAAGCCGTGGGTGATTAAAGAGGCCGGATTGTAATAATTGTACACTCCGGAGTCAATTCTCTTTCCTTATTTCCCGCGTATTTCCGCACGATTTCGCGTGGAAAATGAGCAACGGACGACGCAGGAAGATGAGCATCACGCGCCGGGTCGAGGATTATACGGCCTCGCCAACAAAGCGCAAGGATCGTCCCGGATCTTCGTTAGATCATTTAAGCAATAAATTGTCGCTGCTCATTAAATTTTCCAATATGCGGGCTAAATCGCGGGGCACTCGCGCCAGGATCGTTTACACTTACCCGGTTTCGGATCTTCCTGTGGATAAATCGGGAAGAATCTGTGAGAAACAGAAGATCTCTGGCTCAGTTTACGCTATGATCCGCGGTCCCGATCGGGATCCCAGGATCCTGGTCAGGATAAATTGCAGATAGCAATTCGCACGTCCCCCTTTACACAGGGTCATGTCGATGTGCGCCAACAATCATGAATATTCAATAGTTTTCTTTTATTGTTCGAGTGGAGTCCGCCGTGTCACTTTCGCTTTGGCAGCAGTGTCTTGCCCGATTGCAGGATGAGTTACCAGCCACAGAATTCAGTATGTGGATCCGCCCGTTGCAGGCGGAGCTGAGCGATAACACGCTGGCTTTGTATGCGCCAAACCGTTTTGTGCTCGATTGGGTAAGAGACAAGTACCTTAATAACATCAATGGCCTGCTGAACGATTTTTGCGGGTCAGATGTCCCACAGCTGCGTTTTGAAGTGGGCACAAAGCCGGTCACCCAAACCGTTCGTGAAACCGTAAATGTAGCCGCGCCCGCTCAGGCTGTTCCGGCTCCGACGCCACGCGTTGCACCTGCTCGTCAGGGCTGGGATAACGTCCCTGCCCCCGCAGAGCCAACCTACCGCTCTAACGTTAACGTGAAACACACGTTCGATAACTTCGTTGAAGGTAAGTCGAACCAGCTGGCGCGCGCGGCAGCCCGTCAGGTTGCCGATAACCCCGGCGGTGCTTACAACCCGCTGTTCCTGTATGGCGGCACGGGTCTCGGTAAAACCCACCTGCTGCATGCGGTAGGTAACGGCATTATGGCGCGCAAGCCCAACGCGAAAGTGGTGTATATGCACTCCGAGCGCTTCGTTCAGGACATGGTAAAAGCCCTGCAAAACAATGCGATCGAAGAGTTTAAACGCTACTACCGTTCCGTTGACGCGCTGCTGATCGATGACATCCAGTTCTTTGCCAATAAAGAACGATCGCAGGAAGAATTTTTCCACACCTTCAACGCTCTGCTGGAAGGTAATCAGCAGATCATTTTGACCTCGGATCGTTATCCTAAAGAGATCAACGGCGTTGAAGATCGTCTGAAATCCCGCTTCGGCTGGGGCCTTACCGTGGCGATCGAGCCACCTGAGCTGGAAACCCGCGTCGCGATCCTGATGAAGAAAGCCGATGAGAACGACATCCGCCTGCCGGGTGAAGTGGCGTTCTTCATCGCCAAGCGCCTGCGTTCCAACGTGCGTGAGCTGGAAGGGGCGCTGAACCGCGTTATCGCCAATGCCAACTTCACCGGTCGTGCGATCACCATCGATTTTGTGCGTGAAGCACTGCGCGATTTATTGGCATTGCAGGAAAAACTGGTCACCATCGACAATATTCAAAAGACGGTGGCTGAGTACTACAAGATCAAAGTGGCAGATTTACTGTCTAAACGTCGTTCCCGCTCGGTGGCGCGTCCGCGTCAGATGGCGATGGCGCTGGCAAAGGAGTTAACCAACCACAGTCTGCCGGAAATCGGCGATGCGTTTGGTGGCCGTGACCATACGACCGTGCTGCACGCGTGTCGCAAGATTGAGCAGTTACGCGAAGAAAGCCACGACATAAAAGAAGATTTTTCCAATTTAATCAGAACATTATCATCGTGACGCTATGAAATTTACCGTTGAACGTGAACATTTATTAAAACCGCTGCAACAGGTGAGTGGCCCATTAGGCGGCCGCCCAACGCTGCCTATTCTCGGAAACCTGCTGCTTCAGGTCGCGGACGGTACGCTGTCGCTGACCGGTACAGATCTGGAAATGGAAATGATCGCGCGCGTTACGTTGACGCAGCCGCACGACGCGGGCGCGACCACGGTTCCGGCACGTAAATTCTTTGATATCTGCCGCGGGTTGCCGGAAGGCGCTGAAATCGCCGTGCAGCTGGAGGGCGACCGCATGCTGGTGCGCTCTGGCCGCAGCCGTTTCTCGCTCTCCACGTTGCCCGCTGCGGACTTCCCGAACCTGGACGACTGGCAGAGTGAAGTTGAATTCACTCTTCCGCAGGCGACGATGAAGCGTCTGATTGAAGCCACGCAGTTCTCCATGGCGCATCAGGACGTTCGTTACTACTTAAACGGCATGCTGTTCGAAACCGAAGGTGAAGAGCTGCGTACCGTCGCCACCGACGGCCACCGTCTGGCGGTCTGTTCCATGCCGATTGGCGACTCGCTGCCGAATCATTCGGTGATCGTGCCGCGTAAAGGCGTGATTGAACTGATGCGTATGCTCGACGGCGGTGACACGCCGCTGCGGGTGCAGATTGGCAGCAATAATATCCGTGCCCACGTGGGCGATTTTGTCTTCACTTCGAAGCTGGTTGATGGCCGTTTCCCGGATTATCGCCGCGTATTGCCGAAGAACCCGGACAAAACGCTGGAAGCGGGCTGCGATAGCCTCAAGCAGGCGTTTGCCCGCGCGGCCATTCTCTCGAACGAGAAATTCCGCGGCGTGCGCCTGTACGTGAGTGAAAACCAGATCAAAATCACCGCCAACAACCCGGAGCAGGAAGAGGCAGAAGAGATTCTGGACGTCACCTACGCCGGGGCTGAGATGGAAATCGGCTTCAACGTCAGCTACGTGCTGGATGTGCTCAATGCACTGAAATGCGAGAATGTGCGCATTCTGCTGACCGACTCCGTTTCGAGCGTACAGATTGAAGATGCGGCCAGCCAAAGCGCGGCTTATGTTGTCATGCCAATGAGACTGTAATGTCGCTCACCCGTCTGTTGATCCGCGACTTTCGCAATATCGAAAGCGCGGATCTCGCTTTATCCCCCGGCTTTAACTTCCTGGTTGGCGCGAACGGCAGCGGCAAAACCAGCGTGCTGGAAGCCATCTATACGCTCGGCCATGGCCGGGCGTTTCGCAGTTTGCAGATTGGTCGCGTCATTCGCCACGAGCAGGAATCCTTTGTTCTGCACGGGCGTTTGCAGGGCGCAGAGCGGGAAACTGCCATCGGCCTGACCAAAGACAAGCAGGGCGATAGCAAGGTGCGCATCGACGGCACCGACGGCCATAAGGTGGCGGAGCTGGCGCTGCTGATGCCAATGCAGCTGATTACGCCCGAGGGGTTTACTTTACTCAACGGCGGCCCCAAATACAGAAGAGCGTTCCTCGACTGGGGATGCTTTCACAATGAAGCCGGTTTCTTTAACGCCTGGAGCAACCTGAAGCGTTTGCTTAAACAGCGTAACGCCGCGTTGCGCCAGGTCACGCGCTACGCCCAGCTGCGTCCGTGGGACATGGAACTCATCCCTCTTGCGGAACAGATCAGCCGCTGGCGTGCCGAATACAGCGCGGGTATCGCCGAAGATATGGCCGACACCTGCAAACAGTTTTTACCCGAGTTCTCTCTCACCTTCTCCTTCCAGCGTGGCTGGGAGAAAGAGACGGATTATGCCGAGGTGTTAGAGAGAAGCTTCGAGCGCGACCGCATGTTGACCTACACCGCGCACGGCCCGCACAAGGCGGATTTCCGCATTCGTGCCGACGGTGCGCCGGTGGAAGACACGCTGTCGCGCGGGCAGCTCAAGCTCCTGATGTGCGCGCTACGCCTGGCGCAGGGGGAGTTCCTCACCCGCGAGAGCGGACGACGCTGCCTGTACCTGATAGATGATTTTGCCTCGGAACTTGACGACGCGCGGCGCGGGCTGCTTGCCAGCCGCTTAAAAGCCACGCAGTCGCAGGTTTTCGTCAGCGCCATTAGCGCTGAACACGTTATGGACATGTCGGACGAAAATTCGAAGATGTTTACCGTGGAAAAGGGTAAAATAACGGATTAACCCAAGTTGAAATGAGCGAGAAACGTTGATGTCGAATTCTTATGACTCCTCCAGTATCAAAGTCCTGAAAGGGCTGGATGCGGTGCGTAAGCGCCCGGGTATGTATATCGGCGACACGGATGACGGCACCGGTCTGCACCACATGGTATTCGAGGTGGTAGATAACGCTATCGACGAAGCGCTCGCGGGTCACTGTAAAGACATCGTGGTCACCATCCATGCGGACAACTCCGTCTCCGTTACCGATGACGGCCGTGGCATCCCGACCGGTATTCACCCGGAAGAGGGCGTATCGGCTGCGGAAGTGATCATGACCGTACTGCACGCAGGCGGTAAGTTCGACGATAACTCCTATAAGGTTTCCGGCGGCCTGCACGGCGTAGGCGTTTCCGTAGTAAACGCCCTGTCGCAAAAGCTGGAGCTGGTTATTCAGCGCGAAGGCAAAATTCACCGTCAGATCTATCAGCACGGCGTGCCTGAAGCCCCGCTGGCCGTTACCGGTGATACCGATAAAACCGGTACCATGGTGCGTTTCTGGCCGAGCCTTGAAACCTTCACCAACGTCACTGAATTCGAGTACGACATTCTGGCGAAGCGCCTGCGTGAACTGTCGTTCCTGAACTCCGGCGTCTCTATTCGCCTGCGCGACAAACGCGACAATAAAGAAGACCACTTCCACTACGAAGGCGGTATCAAGGCGTTTGTTGAGTATCTGAACAAGAACAAAACGCCAATTCACCCAAATATCTTCTACTTCTCCACCGAAAAAGACGGTATCGGCGTGGAAGTGGCGCTGCAGTGGAACGACGGTTTCCAGGAAAATATCTACTGCTTTACCAACAACATTCCACAGCGCGACGGCGGTACTCACCTTGCGGGCTTCCGCGCGGCGATGACCCGTACCCTGAACGCCTACATGGACAAAGAAGGCTACAGCAAAAAAGCGAAAGTCAGCGCCACCGGTGATGACGCCCGTGAAGGCCTGATTGCCGTGGTCTCCGTGAAGGTGCCGGATCCGAAGTTCTCCTCACAGACCAAAGACAAGCTGGTTTCTTCTGAGGTGAAATCGGCGGTTGAGCAGCAGATGAACGAACTGCTGAGCGAATACCTGCTGGAAAACCCGAACGATGCGAAAATCGTGGTGGGCAAAATTATCGATGCGGCACGTGCCCGTGAAGCGGCGCGTAAAGCCCGTGAAATGACCCGTCGTAAAGGCGCGCTGGACCTGGCAGGCCTGCCGGGCAAGCTGGCTGACTGTCAGGAACGCGACCCGGCACTGTCTGAACTGTACCTCGTGGAAGGGGACTCCGCGGGCGGTTCTGCGAAGCAGGGCCGTAACCGTAAGAACCAGGCGATCCTGCCGCTGAAGGGTAAAATCCTCAACGTTGAGAAAGCGCGCTTCGACAAGATGCTCTCTTCTCAGGAAGTGGCGACGCTCATCACCGCGCTCGGCTGCGGCATTGGCCGCGACGAGTACAACCCGGACAAGCTGCGCTATCACAGCATCATCATCATGACCGATGCGGACGTCGACGGCTCGCACATCCGTACGCTGCTGTTGACCTTCTTCTATCGTCAGATGCCTGAAATCGTTGAGCGCGGCCACGTCTACATTGCCCAGCCGCCGCTGTACAAGGTGAAGAAAGGCAAGCAGGAACAGTACATCAAAGATGACGACGCGATGGATCAATACCAAATCGCGATCGCCCTTGATGGCGCGACCCTGCACGCGAACTCCAGCGCGCCGGCACTGGCAGGCGAGCCGCTGGAGCGTCTGGTCTCCGAATTCAACGCCACGCAGAAAATGATTGGCCGTATGGAACGCCGCTATCCAAAAGCGCTGCTGAAGGAGCTGGTCTATCAGCCAACCCTGACCGAAGCCGATCTGAGCAACGAGCAGGCCGTGACCCGCTGGGTGAATACCCTGGTGAGCGAGCTGAACGAGAAAGAGCAGCACGGCAGCCAGTGGAAGTTCGACGTTCAACAGAATGCGGCACAGCAGTTTGAGCCGATTGTTCGCGTGCGTACTCACGGCGTCGACACCGACTACCCGCTGGAGCACGAATTCGTGACCGGCCCGGAATACCGCCGTATCTGCACCCTCGGCGAGAAGCTGCGCGGCCTGATCGAAGACGATGCCTTCATCGAACGTGGCGAGCGTCGTCAGCCGGTAGCAAGCTTCGAGCAGGCGCTGGACTGGCTGGTGAAAGAATCCCGTCGCGGTCTGTCTATCCAGCGTTATAAAGGTCTGGGCGAAATGAACCCGGATCAGCTGTGGGAAACCACCATGGATCCGGAAAGCCGCCGCATGCTGCGCGTCACCGTTAAAGACGCGATTGCAGCGGATCAGCTGTTCACGACCCTGATGGGCGATGCGGTAGAACCACGTCGTGCGTTCATTGAAGAGAACGCGCTGAAAGCGGCGAATATCGATATTTAACAGTCGCTATCCCGCATGAAAACTGGCCGCGCTTTTAGCGCGGCTTTTTTATGGGCGCAGGAATGTCCAGCGACATCGCCGCCGGTAAACGGCTCGCCAGCGCATCTATGGCCATTCTTACCCTCAGGGGCAGGTACGGCGTCTGTTGCCAGACGGCATGGACGTCAAAATGGACATCCGGCGCCTGCTTAAAGAGCGGGACAAGCTTTCCCTGATGAATTTCTTTGATGGCCATCCAGCAGGGGAGCCAGGCAATGCCGTGCCCGGTCACCGCCGCGTCGCAGATGGCCTGCAAATCATCCATATTGAGTGATGACCGCGGCATAAACGTGCGCGGCGTTCCGTCGCTGTCCATAAGCTGCCAGGATAGCACGCGGCCTGCGCGCAGATAGTTAATGGCCGAGTGCCGGGATAAATCATCCACAGCGTCTGGATGACCTCTTTTTTGCAGATAGTCGGGCGAGGCGCACAGGACCATGCGGTGTTCTCCCAGCTTTCTGGCCACCAGCACGCTGCTGTCCTGCAGCGTGCCGTTACGTACCGCCATATCGAAGCCTTCCTCGACCAGATCCACCACGCGGTCGCTGAACGACATTTCAAGCTCAAGCCCAGGGTGTTCCTGCGCCAGTTCAATCAGCAGCGGCGCGACGCACTGGCGTCCAAACAGCACCGGCATGGCAACACGAAGCCGGCCGTTGATCTGATGTTTCCCCGTTTCCAGCAGGGATTCCGCGCTCCTGATCTCCTCCAGCGCGCGCAGGCAGCGCTCGTAGAACAGGGCGCCGTTATCGGTGAGCCGCTGGCTGCGGGTGGTGCGCTGAAACAGCCGCACTCCCAGACGTTCCTCAAGTCGAGCAATGCTTTTACCCACCGCAGAGCGCGACAGGTGCAGGCGAACTGCGGCCTGCGCAAAGCTTCCTGCCTCCACGGCAGCGACAAAAACAGGAATATCTTTCAGCGTATCGGTCACGGTTTGTATCCATTCAGGCGTCAATGAAGAGAAAACTTATCGCCACTGGTGACGAGGAGTCAACGGTAGACTGTCATTACTGAAGCTTATCTGATGGCAGGAGAAAAAAATGACAGAGACAATGCAGCGCTGGTCAATGAACGCCCTCGGGCGCGAGAATCTCAAACTCATTCATGAATCGGTTCCACAGCCAGGCCCCGGTGAGATTCGTGTGCGGGTGAATGCCGTTGCGCTCAACTATCGCGATAAAATGGTCATCGAAGGCACGATGCCGATTCCGCTTTCCTTCCCGTTCACCCCGGCGTCTGACATGGCGGGCGTGGTGGACAGCGTAGGTGAAGGTGTCACGCGTTTCAAACCCGGCGCTCGCGTCATTTCAACCTTCTTCCCGGAGTGGATCGACGGCAAGCCGCAGGCAGACGCGCGTGATTTGCCCTACAAAACGTCCGGCGGCTATTTCCAGGGAATGCTGGCCGAATATGTGGTTGTAAATGAAAACGCGCTGGTAGCCTCTCCGGAAACTCTGAATGACGCAGAGGCCAGCACGTTACCCTGCGCAGGGCTTACCGCCTGGTTCGCGCTGGTGGAGCGGGGTCAGCTCCGCGCCGGGCAATCGGTGCTGGTACAGGGGACGGGCGGCGTGGCGATTTTCGCCCTGCAAATTGCAAAAGCGCACGGCGCAGAGGTTATTGTCACGTCCGGGAGCGATGAAAAGCTGGCGCTCGCCAAAAAACTGGGCGCCAGTCAGGGCGTCAACCGCCTGAAAAGTGACTGGGCTGAAGAAGCATTGGCGCTGACTCAGGATCGCGGCATCGACCATATTATCGAAACCGTAGGAGGGGAAAACCTGAAGCATTCCCTGCGTGCCGTTGCCGTTCACGGACGTATCTCCGTCATTGGCGTGCTGGCCGGGACTGACATTTCGCTGCCTGCTGGTGAGCTGCTGCTGAAATCCCCCGTCATTCAGGGGATTGGCGTGGGACACCGCCGGGCGCTGGAGGATTTCGTCCGTGCTGTTGACGTCACGGGACTGAAGCCGGTGATTGAGCATCGCTACCGTTTTAACGAGCTTGAACAGGCCTTTGAACATCTGGATCGCGGCGCATTCGGTAAAATCGTTCTCACCCGCGAGTAAGTCGTCATTCCCCGGGTAAGCGTAAAAGGGGTGTTTCTGTTGCGCAATGTAGCTCTATTTTTGTGTGCTTAATCGCGTTAGCATGAGGTAGCACTCATTTATCCCGGGGAACTCATGGCTATCAAACTCATTGCAATCGATATGGACGGCACGCTGCTGCTGCCAGACCACACTATCTCTCCTGCCGTTAAAAACGCGATCGCCGCCGCACGAGCGAAGGGCGTGAATGTGGTTCTGACCACGGGGCGTCCATATGCGGGCGTACACAGCTACCTGAAAGAGCTGCACATGAATCAGCCGGGCGATTACTGCATCACCTATAACGGCGCGCTGGTGCAGAAAGCCGCAGACGGCAGCACGGTTGCGCAAACTGCGCTGAGCTATGATGACTACCTGTTCCTCGAAAAACTGTCCCGTGAAGTGGGCTCCCACTTCCACGCGCTCGATCGCAATACGCTCTACACCGCCAACCGCGATATCAGCTACTACACGGTGCATGAATCCTACGTTGCGACCATTCCGCTGGTGTTCTGTGAAGCCGAGAAAATGGATCCGGCGACGCAGTTCCTGAAGGTGATGATGATTGACGAGCCGGAGATCCTGGATAAAGCCATCGCGCGCATTCCGGCAGAGGTAAAAGAGAAGTACACCGTGCTGAAAAGTGCGCCGTACTTCCTCGAAATCCTCGATAAACGCGTCAATAAGGGCACCGGCGTGAAATCACTTGCTGATGCGTTAGGGATTAAGCAGGAAGAAATCATGGCGCTCGGCGACCAGGAGAACGACATCGCGATGATTGAATTCGCGGGCGTTGGCGTGGCAATGGATAACGCCATTCCTTCGGTGAAAGAGGTGGCTGATTTCGTCACAAAATCTAACCTGGAAGATGGCGTTGCCTACGCGATCGAGAAGTTTGTGCTGCAGTAACGCTTATTTTTAATTATCAGCCCCGGTTATCAATCGGGGCTTTTTTTTGCCCTGTATTTATCGAATTGTTCTTTTTGTGATCTTGATTGTAGTACAACATTAAATGATTGTACTACATTGTCACCACAGCAAAGACGAATGGCCTCACGTTTGTACTGCAAAAGTGAGGCGAAATTCAGCGGTCGCGGTAAAGTAGTGATGGACATACAGAGCACAAGGACTCTCCATGACTCTCAATAAAACCGATCGCATCGTTATTACGCTGGGCACCCAGATTGTAGGCGGTAAATACGTTCCCGGTTCGCCGCTCCCCGCAGAGGCTGAACTGTGCGAGGAGTTTGAAACCTCGCGCAACATCATCCGGGAAGTGTTCCGCTCGCTGATGGCGAAGCGGCTGATTGAAATGAAGCGCTATCGCGGCGCGTTTGTTGCTCCGCGCAACCAGTGGAACTACCTCGATACCGACGTGCTGCAGTGGGTGCTGGAAAACGACTACGACCCACGGCTTATCGGCGCGATGAGTGAAGTTCGAAACCTGGTGGAGCCGGCAATTGCGCGCTGGGCGGCGGAACGCGCGACCTCCGGTGATTTGGCCCAGATTGAATCGGCTTTAAACGACATGATCGCCAATAACCAGAACCGGGAGGCGTTCAACGAGGCGGACATTCGCTACCACGAAGCGGTGCTGCAGTCGGTGCATAACCCGGTATTACAGCAGCTTAGCGTGGCGATCAGCTCGCTACAGCGAGCGGTATTTGAACGTACCTGGATGGGTGATGAGGCCAACATGCCAAAAACGCTCCAGGAACATAAAGCGCTGTTCGATGCGATACGGCATCAGGACGGCGATGCGGCAGAGCAGGCGGCGCTTACCATGATTGCCAGCTCGACACGAAGGCTGAAGGAAATCACATGACATCTCGCTACATCGCAATTGACTGGGGATCGACCAATCTGCGCGCCTGGCTTTATCAGGGCGAGCAGTGCCTGGAGAGCAGGCAATCAGAAGCAGGCGTGACGCGCCTGAACGGTAAATCCCCCGAGGCGGTGTTAGCTGAGGTCACACAAAACTGGCGCGACAGCGCCACGCCGGTGGTAATGGCGGGAATGGTGGGCAGTAACGTAGGCTGGAAAATTGCACCTTATCTGCCGGTTCCCGTCCATTTCTCCGCTATTGGCGAGCAGTTAACGTCCGTTGGCGACAATATCTGGATTATTCCCGGTTTGAGCGTCTCTCGCGACGATAACCACAACGTGATGCGCGGCGAAGAGACGCAGCTGCTTGGCGCGCGCGCTCTCTCTCCTTCTTCTGTCTACGTCATGCCCGGCACGCACTGTAAGTGGGTCCAGGCTGACGCTGAGCAAATCCACGATTTTCGCACCGTAATGACCGGCGAGCTGCACCATTTGCTGCTCAACCATTCGTTGGTCGGGGCCGGTTTACCTGAGCAGGAATCCTCGTCAGAGGCGTTTGCCGCCGGGCTTGAACGTGGGATCGCCTCCCCTGATGTGTTGCCGCAGCTTTTTGAGGTTCGCGCCTCGCACGTGCTGGGACTTCTCCCGCGCGAGCAGGTCAGCGAGTTTCTCTCCGGCCTGCTGATTGGCGCAGAGGTCGCCAGCATGCGTGAGTTCATCGCGCACGAGCAGGCCATTACGATTGTCGCAGGCGCATCGCTAACGTCGCGCTACGAACAGGCATTTCGCGCCGTTGGGCGTGATGTTTCGACGGTATCCGGCGACACGGCATTTCAGGCAGGAATAAGGAGCATCGCTCATGCAGTGGCAAACTGATCTTCCCCTTATCGCGATTTTGCGCGGCATCACGCCCGATGAGGCGTTAGACCACGTCGGCGCGGTTATCGACGCCGGATTCGACGCGGTAGAAATCCCGCTCAACTCGCCCGACTGGGAAAAAAGCATTCCGGCCGTGGTGGAGGTTTTCGGCGATAAGGCGCTGATTGGCGCAGGCACCGTGTTACAGCCTGAGCAGGTCGATCGGCTGGCAAAGATGGGCTGCAGGCTTATCGTCACGCCCAATATTCAGCCTGAGGTGATCCGCCGCGCGGTGGGTTACGGCATGACGGTTTGCCCGGGCTGCGCCACCGCCACGGAAGCCTTTACTGCCCTTGATGCGGGCGCGCAGTCGCTCAAAATTTTCCCGTCATCGGCTTTTGGACCGGACTACATCAAGGCGTTGAAAGCGGTATTGCCCGCCAGCGTGCCGGTCTTTGCCGTGGGCGGCGTAACGCCAGAAAATCTGGGCCAGTGGATGAGCGCTGGCTGTGTGGGCGCAGGGTTGGGTAGCGATCTCTATCGTGCCGGACAGTCCGTGGAACGTACCGCACAGCAGGCGGCAGCATTTGTGAAAGCGTATCGAGAGGCAGTGAAATGAAAATAACCAAACTCACCACGTACCGTTTACCCCCGCGCTGGATGTTCCTGAAAATCGAAACCGATGAAGGGGTTGTAGGCTGGGGCGAACCGGTGATTGAAGGGCGCGCGCGCACCGTTGAAGCGGCAGTACACGAGCTGGGCGAATACCTGATTGGTCAGGATCCGGCGCGCATTAACGACCTGTGGCAGGTGATGTACCGCGCGGGCTTCTACCGCGGTGGTCCGATCCTGATGAGCGCCATCGCCGGTATCGACCAGGCGCTGTGGGATATCAAAGGTAAAGTGCTTAACGCGCCGGTATGGCAGCTTATGGGCGGCCTGGTGCGTGACAAAATCAAAGCCTACAGCTGGGTGGGCGGCGACCGCCCTGCGGAAGTGATCGACGGCATCACGCAGTTGCGCAATATCGGCTTTGACACCTTCAAGCTCAACGGCTGCGAAGAGATGGGCGTTATCGACAATTCGCGTGCGGTAGACCGGGCGGTCAATACCGTGGCGCAAATTCGTGAAGCCTTCGGCAACGAGATTGAGTTTGGCCTGGATTTCCACGGCCGCGTCAGCGCGCCGATGGCCAAAGTTCTGATTAAAGAGCTGGAGCCGTATCGCCCGCTGTTTATCGAAGAGCCGGTGCTGGCCGAGCAGGCGGAGTACTATCCGAAGCTGGCTGAACAGACCCACATTCCTATCGCGGCGGGTGAACGTATGTTCTCGCGCTTCGAGTTTAAACGCGTACTTGAAGCGGGCGGCATAGCGATCCTGCAGCCGGACCTTTCTCATGCGGGCGGCATCACCGAATGCTACAAAATTGCCGGGATGGCAGAAGCTTACGATGTGGCGCTGGCACCGCACTGCCCGCTCGGCCCAATCGCGCTGGCGGCCTGCCTGCACGTCGACTTCGTCTCCCGCAATGCGGTGTTCCAGGAACAGAGCATGGGGATTCACTATAACAAGGGCGCGGAACTGCTCGATTTTGTGAAAAATAAAGAAGACTTCTGCATGGAAGGCGGTTTCTTTAAACCGCTTACGAAGCCGGGCCTTGGCGTGGAAATTGACGAAGCTAAAGTCATTGAGCTGAGTAAGAATGCGCCGGACTGGCGAAACCCGCTGTGGCGTCATGAGGACGGCAGCGTAGCGGAATGGTAATCGCCATCCCGTAGACCCGGTAAGCCTCCGGGCAAAAATCATACATACAAAAATATAACCCTCTGTAAATTACAGGGCATGGTGAGCGGCTTCGCTATGCCCAAAATCTGGAGACAGATTGCGATGGATATTCCAGTTACCGCTACAAAAATCGGGCGTCGCCGCTACCTGACGCTGATGATGATCTTTATTACCGTGGTCATTTGCTATGTCGACCGCGCCAACCTTGCCGTGGCATCGGCCCATATTCAGGAAGAGTTTGGCATCACCAAAGCGGAAATGGGCTACGTCTTCTCGGCGTTTGCCTGGTTGTATACCTTATGCCAGATCCCCGGCGGCTGGTTTCTTGACCGCGTGGGTTCACGTCTGACCTACTTTATCGCCATATTAGGCTGGTCCGTGGCGACCCTATTCCAGGGCTTCGCCACCGGGCTGATGTCGCTGATTGGCCTGCGTGCCATCACCGGGGTTTTCGAAGCGCCCGCGTTTCCGACCAACAACCGTATGGTGACCAGCTGGTTCCCGGAACACGAGCGCGCGTCCGCCGTTGGTTTTTACACCTCTGGCCAGTTTGTCGGCCTGGCGTTCCTGACGCCGCTGCTGATCTGGATCCAGGAGCTGCTGAGCTGGCACTGGGTGTTCATCGTCACCGGCGGGATTGGCATTATCTGGTCGCTCATCTGGTTCAAGGTGTATCAGCCGCCGCGTCTGACCAAAAGCATCACCAAAGCCGAGCTGGACTACATCCGCGACGGTGGCGGTCTGGTGGATGGTGATGCGCCGGTGAAAAAAGAGGCGCGCCAGCCGCTGACCAAAGCGGACTGGAAGCTGGTCTTCCACCGTAAGCTGGTGGGCGTTTATCTGGGTCAGTTCGCGGTTACTTCTACGCTGTGGTTCTTCCTCACCTGGTTCCCGAACTACCTGACCCAGGAAAAGGGGATCGCGGCGCTGAAGGCGGGCTTTATGACCACCGTGCCGTTCCTCGCCGCATTTTTCGGCGTGCTGCTCTCCGGCTGGCTGGCCGATAAGCTGGTGAAAAAAGGGTACTCGCTGGGCGTGGCGCGTAAAACGCCGATTATCTGCGGCTTGCTGATCTCAACCTGCATCATGGGTGCCAACTACACCAACGATCCGGTGTGGATTATGGCCCTGATGGCGGTGGCGTTCTTTGGTAACGGTTTCGCCTCTATCACCTGGTCGCTGGTGTCGTCCCTTGCGCCGATGCGGCTGATTGGCCTGACCGGCGGTGTGTTCAACTTTGTCGGCGGACTGGGCGGGATCACCGTACCGCTGGTTATCGGCTACCTGGCGCAGGACTACGGCTTCGGCCCGGCGCTGGTCTACATCTCTGCCGTGGCGCTGATCGGGGCACTCTCCTACATCCTGCTGGTGGGCGATGTGAAACGAGTAGGCTAATCCCTGCGGATGTTTTACCCTGATGCACTCACCGTGCATCAGGGTATCCTCATGAAACAAATCACCTTCGCTTCCCGCAACCACCAGCTGACCAACATCAATACCTGGACGACGGACAGCCAGTGGCTGGCCTACGACGTGCGCCCGTCAGGCGCGTCATTTACCGGCGAAACCATTGAGCAGGTCAACGTCGTTACGGGCGAGGTGGAGGTGGTTTATCGCGCTACTGACGGCGCGTATGTCGGCGTGGTGACCGTTCATCCGGCACAGGACAAATACGTCTTTATCCACGGTCCGAAAAACCCGGATGCTGACTGGCACTACGATTTTCATCATCGTCAGGGTGTGATTGCGCATAACGGTCAGGTGAGCAACCTGGACGCGATGGATATCACCGCGCCTTATACCGCAGGCGCGCTGCGCGGCGGCAGCCACGTGCACGTCTTTAGCCCGAACGGGCTGCTCGTCAGCTTTACCTATAACGACCATGTTTTACATGAGCGCGATCCGAAGCTCGATTTACGCAACGTCGGCGTGGCGGCACCGTTTGGCCCGGTGAACCCGCAGGGGAATCATCCACGTGAATATTCAGGCAATTTCTGGAGCGTGCTGGTCAGCCGCACAACACCCAACCCGCAGCCGGGCAGCGATGAAATCAACCGCGCCTACGAAGAGGGCTGGGTGGGCAACAACAGGCTGGCATTTATCGGCGATACCCTCTCCGCGCAGGGCGAAAAAGTGCCTGAACTGTTTATTGTTAACCTGCCAGAAGACGAGCAGGGCTGGAAACGAGCGGACGATGCGCCGCTGCAGGGCACCCCAGACACCCTGCCAGCGCCGCCTGCCGGGGTGAAGCAGCGTCGTCTGACCTTTACCCACCAGAGGGCTTACCCGGGTCTGGTGAACGTGCCGCGTCACTGGGTGCGCAGTAACCCCCATGGGACGCAAATCGCGTTTCTGATGCGGGATGATAATGGCATTGTGCAGCTGTGGCTGATCTCTCCTGAGGGCGGCGAACCGCGCCAGCTGACGCGCACCGGGAGCGGTATTCAGTCTGCGTTTAACTGGCACCCTTCCGGGAACATGCTGGGATTTGTGCTTGAAAACCGAATCGCCTGCTGTGACGCGAAGACTGGAGAAGTGACGTTTTTGACGTCCGATCACGGCAATCCGCCGTCTGCTGATGCGGTCGTGTTTTCCCCGGACGGGCGCTTTATTGCGTGGATGCAAGAGACGGGCGGTTTCCGTCAGCTTTGGGTAACGGAAACCGCGAAGGACTAGCGCGGCGGCATCTCGGCGGGCGGGATAACGGCGTTTGTCGCCAGATTTTCCTGCTCGCTTTTCTCTACCCGTGAGCGCACGGAATCGTCTTTACGGAATACATCCCACGGCAGCAGAAGCGTATCCGCCACTGCTGTAAAGGGCATATCCAGGATAACCAGGGATTTGGTGCCCCAGTTCGTATCGTCATCGGAGATCATCGCCGCGCTGGCGCGCGTCCCCGGATATGTTCCTTCTTTACCGCCGGTGTGAGACATCACGCTCGAACACCCGCAAAGTAAAACCACCCCGCTGAACGTCGTCAGCTTTATCAGAACATTTTTCATCATCACTCAGTCATCGTTAATGGCACTGCATAGACCTGCAACTCAGGGTTATAGCGAGCCTTATCCGAAATGAATAGCCCGATAACCCCGCACTGTGGCAGCCATCGCAATTTAACCCTTTGTGCTGTTGTCCCAGAGTCTATGCGACAACCAGCAAAGTGCAAAAAAATCTCGATTAAATAGTCTTGAAAAGCCCGGTTCCAGACCCATTTTAAGAATGTGACCCGATAACGAACACGCCTGATGGGTGCTCGGGGGCGCAAAGGCCTGTCCATGGTGGAAGGCTACAATTTCTCGCTGATTTCAGGAGTATTATCTATGCGTAACTTCGATCTTTCTCCGCTATACCGTTCTGCAATTGGTTTTGACCGCCTGTTTAACCATTTAGAAAATAACCAAAGCCAGAGCAACGGCTACCCTCCATACAATGTTGAGCTGGTTGACGAAAACCACTACCGCATCGCCATTGCCGTCGCCGGTTTTGCAGAAAACGAGCTGGAAATCACCGCGCAGGACAACCTGCTGGTGGTGAAAGGTTCCCATACGGCCGAGCAGAAAGAACGTACCTACCTTTACCAGGGCATCGCCGAGCGCAACTTTGAACGCAAGTTCCAGTTAGCCGAGAACATTCACGTTAAAGGCGCGAACCTGGTTAACGGCCTGCTGTTTATCGAACTGGAACGCGTGATTCCGGAAGAGAAAAAACCGCGCCGTATCGAAATTAACTAATTACGCGGGTCGCGCGAGCGGCCCACCCAGACTTGCTTGCCGTAACGGGAGCATATGCGAATCCATCAGGATTTGCAGGAACAACTGTGCACAAAATTAAACTGTGCCGAACTCGCTTCTCAGAAGGAGATTTAGTATGCGTAACTACGATTTATCCCCCCTGCTGCGTCAGTGGATTGGTTTTGACAAACTGGCTAATGCCCTGCAAAGCACCACCGAGCAACAGACATTTCCGCCGTACAACATCGAAAAAAGCGACGATAACCACTATCGCATCACCCTTGCGCTGGCCGGGTTCCGCCAGGAAGATCTGGATATCCAGCTCGAAGGCGCGCGCCTGACCGTGAAGGGTACGCCGGAAAAACAAGAGACCGAAACCCGGTGGCTGCATCAGGGTCTGGTTAATCAGCCGTTTAGCCTGAGCTTTACCCTGGCAGACCATATGGAAGTGTCCGGTGCGACGTTTACCAACGGGCTGCTGCATATCGATCTTATCCGTAACGTGCCGGAAGCCATCGCGCCGCAGCGTATCGCCATTAGCGAGCGGCCGGCGTTGAACAGCTAATCCGCTTTACTCACAGACAGCACAAAGCCCTGCTCCGGCAGGGCTTTTTTGTGCGCCATCGCCCATACAATCGCATCCGGCTCTGAGAGAATCCATAGCATAACTAAGGTTATACACAGGATGTGGATCATGAGTGATATCGCGTTAACCGTCAGCGTGTTGGCCCTGGCCGCGGTTGTAGGGCTATGGATTGGCAATATCAAAATCCGTGGCGTCGGGTTTGGGATTGGCGGGGTGCTGTTTGGCGGCATTTTTGTCGGGCATTTTGCTGACAAGCTCGGGCTGGTTCTCAGCGCCGATATGCTCCACTTTATTCAGGAGTTCGGCCTGATCCTCTTTGTCTACACCATCGGGATTCAGGTAGGGCCTGGCTTTTTCGCTTCCCTGCGCGTCTCCGGGCTACGGCTCAATCTGTTTGCCCTCGGCATTGTGGTGATGGGCGGGCTGGTCACCGCGATCCTGCACAAAATCTTTGCTATCCCGCTGCCCGTGGTGCTGGGCATTTTCTCCGGGGCGGTTACCAACACGCCGGCGCTCGGAGCCGGGCAGCAAATCCTGCGCGATTTGGGCATTGAACCCGGCATTGTCGACCAGATGGGGATGAGCTACGCCATGGCCTATCCGTTTGGGATTTGCGGCATTCTGCTCTCCATGTGGCTGGTCCGCGTCCTGTTTCGCGTTAACGTCGACAAAGAGGCGAAGGATCACGAAACCACGCTCACCAACGGCCACATGCCGATCAAAACCATCAACATTCGCGTCGATAACCCCAACCTGAACAATATGGCGATTCAGGACGTACCGATTCTGAACAGCGCCAATATTATCTGCTCCCGCCTTAAGCGCGACGACGTGCTGATGGTGCCTGCGCCCGGCACGATGATCCAGCAGGGTGACCTGCTGCACCTGGTCGGCCAGCCGGGGGATTTAAACAACGCGCGGCTGGTGATTGGTCAGGAAGTGGATACCTCGCTTTCGACCCGCGGCACCGATATGCGCGTGGAGCGTGTTGTGGTGACCAACGAGCACGTTCTGGGCAAGAAAATACGCGATCTGCAGGTAAAAGAGCGCTACGACGTGGTCATCTCCCGCCTCAACCGTGCGGGCGTCGAACTGGTTGCCAGCCCGGAGGCCAGCCTGCAGTTCGGGGATATCCTCAACCTGGTCGGACGCCCGTCGTCCATCGATGCCGTGGCGGATATGGTAGGCAACGCCCAGCAAAAACTGCAGCAGGTGCAGATGCTGCCGGTGTTTATCGGCATCGGGCTTGGCGTGCTGCTCGGCTCTATTCCGCTGTACGTGCCGGGCTTCCCGGTGGCGCTCAAGCTCGGCCTGGCGGGCGGGCCGCTGATTATGGCGCTGATCCTCGGGCGTATCGGCTGCATCGGGAAGCTCTACTGGTTTATGCCGCCGAGCGCTAACCTGGCGCTGCGCGAGTTGGGCATCGTGCTGTTCCTGGCGGTTGTCGGGCTGAAGTCCGGCGGGGATTTTATCGATACCCTGGTCAAGGGCGAAGGGATGAGCTGGGTCGGCTACGGCATCTTTATCACGGCGATCCCGCTGCTGACGGTGGCAATCCTGGCGCGGATGTTCGCCAAAATGAACTACCTGACGCTGTGCGGTATGCTAGCGGGCTCCATGACCGACCCGCCAGCCCTCGCTTTTGCCAACAACCTGCACGCCACCAGCGGCGCGGCCGCGCTCTCCTATGCCACCGTCTACCCGCTGGTGATGTTCCTGCGCATCATCACCCCGCAGCTACTGGCGGTGCTGTTCTGGGGGATGGGCTAACAGCTCTTCCGGGTGGATGCGCCGCAGATGGTAGTCCACCTGGTAATCGCTGGTATTTCGGAACATCACGGAATAATTGAGGAACTCGCCGCTGTCGCTGTAGGAGAGAGAGGTAATTCGCAGCAGCGGCGTCTGTTCCGGCAGATTCATATAACCGGCCAGCTGTTTATCTGCCAATACCGGCGTCAGGCTCTCGTAGTTGCCGCTGATGGTGATCCCGCACTCCTTCTCAATGTAATCAAACTTAGACCCCTCAAGATGCGCCAGTGACAGGTTGCGGAACAGCTTCACCGGCATAAAGCTGTCCTCCAGCATCAGCGGCTTTCCGTCCACGTAGCGCACCCGCCGTGAAAAGTAGATCCGCTCATCCACCTGGATCCGCAGCTGGCTGGCGATGGCGGGCGGGGCGGGCATCACTTCGAACTGCAGCACCTTGCTCTGCACCTCTTTTCCCTGCTGACGCAGTACCTCCACCAGCCCGGTCAGGTTAGTGGTTTCGTGGTGAACGTCTTTGCGCGAGACAAACGTTCCGCTGCCGTGCCGGCGCTCAACCAGCCCCCAGCTCACCAGCAGATCCAGCGCCTTGCGGATGGTCATGCGCGCCACGCCAAACTCCTGCGCCAGCGCTTTTTCACCAGGCAGCGGGCTGCCGATGTTGTAGTCCGATGAATTCAGCCGCAGCCGCAACCTGTCAGCAATTGATTTGTAGATCACCAGTAGACCTCTCTGCCCTTATCAGGGCGTGGAATGCGTCCTGACATGTCCATATTTACCGCAAGAAGTAGACCTGACTGGTCAAAATAAAACCATGAATGCGATCACGAATCGCAGCGGCACGCCATGTTCGTACATCAGTAAGTTCTTATGCTCACCTCAGGCCAGCACAAAACCATAAAGGCCTCTACCCCTACAGGTTGTTACGTGAGGATTTAAAAATGCTCAGTCAAATACAACGTTTTGGCGGTGCCATGTTTACCCCGGTGTTGCTGTTTCCGTTTGCCGGGATCGTGGTGGGAATCGCCATCATGCTTCGCAACCCGCTGTTTGTCGGCGAAGCCTTAACCGCCCCCGATCATCTTTTCGCGCAGATCGTTCACATCATTGAAGAGGGTGGCTGGGCGGTGTTTCGCAATATACCGCTGATTTTTGCCGTCGGCCTGCCGATTGGGCTGGCGAAGCAGGCGCAGGGCCGCGCCTGTCTGGCCGTGCTGATTAGCTTCCTGACCTGGAACTACTTCATTAACGCGATGGGCATGACCTGGGGCCACTTCTTTGGCGTCGACTTCTCCGCCGAACCGACGGCGGGAAGCGGGCTGGCGATGATTGCCGGGATCAAAACGCTCGATACCAGCATCATCGGCGCCATCGTGATCTCAGGCATCGTCACCGCCATTCACAACCGCTATTTCGACAAGCCGCTGCCGGTCTTTCTGGGAATTTTCCAGGGCAGCTCGTTTGTCGTTATCCTCGCGTTCTTCGTGATGATCCCCTGCGCCTGGCTGACGTTGCTGGGCTGGCCGAAAGTGCAGATGGGCATCGAATCCCTGCAGGCGTTCCTGCGCTCTGCCGGTGCGCTGGGCGTGTGGGTGTATACCTTCCTGGAACGCATTCTGATCCCAACTGGCCTGCACCACTTTGTCTACGGTCCGTTCATCTTCGGCCCGGCGGCGGTGGAGGGCGGTATTCAGGTCTACTGGGCGCAGCATCTGCAGGAATTCAGCCAGAGCACCCTGCCGCTGAAGACCCTCTTCCCGGAAGGTGGCTTCGCGCTGCACGGCAACTCAAAAGTGTTTGGCTCGGTCGGGATTGCCTTCGCTATCTGGTACACCGCGTCGCCAGAAAACCGCGTCAAGGTGGCGGGCCTGCTGGTTCCGGCCACGCTAACTGCCGTGCTGGTGGGCATTACCGAACCGCTTGAGTTCACCTTCCTGTTTATCTCGCCGCTGCTGTTCGCCGTGCATGCGGTGCTGGCGGCAACCATGGCGACGGTGATGTACGCCTTCGGCGTCGTGGGGAACATGGGCGGCGGCCTGCTGGACCAGTTCCTGCCGCAAAACTGGATCCCGATGTTCCATAACCACGCCTCGACGGTGTTCACCCAGATCGGCATTGGCATCTGCTTCACCGGCATCTACTTCGTGATCTTCAAAACGCTGATTGAGCGTCTGAATCTGAAAACGCCGGGCCGGGAAGAGAGCGAAATCAAACTCTACAGCAAGGCCGACTATAAGGCGGCGCGCGGGCAAACCACCGCCCCGGCGGCGGCCAGCCAGCAGGTTGGGCAAGCAGCCGGATTCCTGCAGGCGCTCGGCGGCGCGGCCAACATCGAAAGCATCAATAACTGCGCCACCCGCCTGCGTATCGCACTGGTGGATATGGCGAAAACCCAAAGCGACGACGTCTTCAAAGCCCTGGGCGCACACGGCGTAGTGCGACGCGGCAACGGCATTCAGGTGATTGTCGGCCTGCACGTTCCTCAGGTGCGCGACCAGCTGGAATCGCTGATGAAAACCCCTTTAACAAATGAACAAACCACCCTGACAGAGGCTATATCATGAAAAAATTCTCAGTTGTCATTGCAGGCGGCGGCAGCACCTTTACGCCTGGTATCGTCCTGATGCTGTTAGCCAACCGCGACCGCTTCCCGCTGCGCGCCCTGAAGTTCTATGACAACGACGGCGCGCGTCAGGAGACCATCGCCGAAGCGTGCAGAATCATCCTTAAGGAGCAGGCCCCGGAGATTGAATTCAGCTACACCACCGATCCAAAAGCGGCGTTTACCGATGTCGATTTCGTGATGGCGCACATCCGCGTGGGCAAATACCCGATGCGCGAAAAAGATGAAAAAATCCCGCTGCGCCACGGCGTGCTGGGCCAGGAAACCTGCGGACCGGGCGGTATCTCTTACGGCATGCGCTCTATCGGCGGCGTGCTGGAGCTGGTGGATTATATGGAGCAGTACTCCCCGAACGCGTGGATGCTGAACTACTCCAACCCGGCGGCGATTGTCGCAGAAGCCACGCGCCGCCTGCGTCCGAACGCTAAAATCCTCAACATCTGCGATATGCCGATCGGCATTGAAGGGCGCATGGCGCAGATTGTCGGCCTGAAAGACCGCAAAGAGATGCGCGTGCGCTACTACGGCCTGAACCACTTCGGCTGGTGGACGTCGATTGAAGACCTGAACGGCAACGATCTGATGCCGAAGCTGCGCGAATACGTGGCGAAAAACGGCTATGTTCCGCCTTCGGAAGATGCGCATACCGAAGCGAGCTGGAACGATACCTTTGCCAAAGCTAAAGACGTGCAGGCGCTGGATCCGGACACCATGCCGAACACCTACCTGAAGTATTACCTGTTCCCGGACTACGTGGTCGCGCATTCCAACCCGGAACGGACCCGCGCCAATGAAGTTATGGATCACCGTGAGAAGCATGTGTTTAGCGCCTGTCGGGCGATTATCGAAGCCGGCAACTCCGCCGCCGGTGAGCTGGAAATCGACGAACATGCGTCGTACATCGTCGATCTGGCGACTGCGATTGCCTTTAATACCCAGGAGCGGATGCTGCTGATAGTGCCAAACAACGGTGCCATCCATAACTTTGACGCCGACGCGATGGTGGAGATCCCGTGCCTGGTGGGCCATAACGGACCGGAGCCGCTTACGGTGGGCGATATTCCGCACTTCCAGAAAGGGCTGATGAGCCAGCAGGTGGCGGTGGAAAAACTGGTGGTGGATGCCTGGGAGCAGCGCTCGTACCAGAAGCTCTGGCAGGCCATTACCCTGTCGAAAACCGTGCCGAGCGCCTCCGTCGCGAAAGCGATTCTGGATGACCTGATCGAGGCCAACAAAGAGTACTGGCCAGAGCTGCATTAATCGTCCTGACCGGCATCGCCCGATGCCGGTCTCCTTGTCCTTGTCGATTTACGCTATGCTGAAGCCTGCCCGTAGCACGACAAGGAATCTCCATGAAAATTTCCCGCCTCGGCGAAGCGCCGGACTACCGCTTCTCTCTGGCTAATGAGCGCACTTTTTTAGCGTGGATCCGCACCGCACTGGGCTTTCTGGCCGCAGGTGTCGGCCTTGACCAGCTCGCCCCCGATTTTGCCACGCCGCTGATTCGTGAAGTGCTGGCGCTGCTGCTGTGCCTGTTCGCGGGCGTGCTGGCGATTTACGGCTACCTGCGATGGCTGCGCAATGAGAAGGCGATGCGCCTGAAGCAGGATCTGCCCTATACGCGCGGGTTGCTCATCATCAGCGTGATTCTGCTGGCGGTGGCGGGCGTGGTGATGGGGCTGGTGTTCTATGGCGGATAGCCGCAAAGCGCGGCGCGAAGCGGACCCCGGCCTGCAGCCGGAGCGGACGTCGTTGGCCTGGCTGCGCACGCTGCTGGGGTATGGCGCGCTGATTGCCCTGGCGATTAAGCACAACTGGCACCGAACCGGGGTGCCATTCTGGATCTCTATTATTGTGCTGGCGCTGGTGGCCATCATTTTATGGCGCTATACCCGCAGCCGTAACCTGATGGACGTGGCGCAGAACGATTTTGTACAGCCGAAAGCGGTGCGGGATAAGTTCCTGATCGCACTCGCTGTTCTCTCGCTATCGCTGCTGTTTGCGGTGACCCATATTCAGCAAATTTTGAGTTTGTAAGCCGGGTGGCGGCTTAATTACTTCCCTTTAGCCAGATACTTCGCCATCTCGTCTTCCGGCACCATGCCGCCGCCGGTTGCCCACACCAGGTGGGTAACGTTGGTATGCGAATGAACGCGCAGCGGCCCGGCCATCCCCGCCAGCGCTGAAGGCTCAAGGCGGATCCCTTCCTCCTGCGCCAGCCAGCCGAGCATGTCGTACATGCTCCGATCGGAAAGGGTATAGAACCCGTCGAGCAGGCGCTCCATCGCGCGGCCCACGAAGCCGGACGCGCGCCCAACCGCCAGACCGTCCGCCGCCGTCACGTTATCAATGCCCAGATCCTGCACCGCGATTTCATCGTGCAGGCCGGTGTAAATGCCCAGCAGCATGCACGGCGAGTGCGTTGGCTCCGCGAAGAAGCAGTGCACGTTATCACCAAAGGCCAGCTTCAGGCCAAACGCCACGCCGCCAGGCCCGCCGCCTACGCCGCACGGCAGATAGACGAACAGGGGATGATCCGCATCCACCACGCGGCCCTGTTCGGTGAACTGCGCTTTCAGGCGCTCGCCCGCCACCGCATAGCCCAGGAACAGGGTGCGGGAATTCTCATCGTCAATGAAGAAGCAGTTCGGATCGCTTTCCGCCGCTTTGCGCCCTTGCTCCACCGCCACGCCGTAATCCTGCTCATATTCCACGACGATGACGCCGTGGCTGCGCAGCCTGGCTTTCTTCCACTCGCGGGCGTCGGCGGACATATGGACCGTCACCTTAAAGCCGATGCGGGCGCTCATTATGCCAATGGATAACCCCAGGTTGCCGGTGGAGCCCACGGCAATGCTGTACTGGCTGAAGAAGGCCTTAAAGCGTGGCTCCAGCAGAACGCTGTAGTCGTCTTCAACGCTCAGCAACCCGGCGTCCAGCGCCAGTTTTTCCGCGTGGGTCAGCACCTCATAGATGCCGCCGCGCGCTTTAATCGAGCCGGAAATCGGCAGGTGGCTGTCTTTTTTCAGCAGCAGCGTGCCGGGAATGGATTTGCCAGATTCTCTCTCCAGCCGCGCCTGCATTGCCGGAATGGCGACCAGTTCAGATTCAATAATCCCACCCGTTGCCGCCGTCTCCGGGAAGGCTTTCGCCAGATACGGCGCGAAGCGGTTGAGGCGCGCGTGGGCGTCGTCCACGTCGGCTTTGGTCAGCCCGACATAGGGTAACCCTTCCGCCAGCGTGGTGGTGCGCGGGTTAAGCCAGGTGGTTTCTTTCAGGGCAATCAGATCCTCAACCAGAGGAAACTGTGCGGTTAAAGTGGTGATAGTTGCGTTTTCCATAATATGTCTCTTCGCGCTCAGATAATGAAAGAAAGCAGGAATGTGCCGCCAAGTGCAAGCACCGAGGCGATAAACGTCGCCGTCGTATAGTATTTGAAGGTCTCATTCAGGGTCGCGCCGCAGTATTGCTTCACCAGCCAGAAGAGAGAATCGGTCACGATCGTGCAGCCAATGGCGCCGGAACCGATGGCAATGGTGATGATCTCCGGGCTGACGTTCGGGTAGAGCGGCAGCATCGGCGCGACGATGGCCGTGGCGCCCATCATCGCGACCGTGGCGGAGCCTACGGCGGCATGCAGCACCAGCGCCACCAGCCAGGCGAGCAGGATAGGGTGCATGTGCAGGTTCGAGAGAATTTGCGCCAGCGAGTCCGCCAGTCCGCTGGTTTTCAGGATGGCGTTGAACGCGCCGCCCGCGCCGATAATCAGCAAAATGTTGGCGATAGAGCCAAAGCCGTGCTCGGTGTGCGTCAGCATCGCGCCCATGCCCATGTGCTGGCGGATGCCCAGCAGGTAGTAGGCGACAAACACGGCGATAAACATGGCGGTGATCGGGTTGCCGATAAACTCCAGCAGCGTATACAGCGTGCCGTCTTTTGCCATATTCAGTTCAGCGATGGTCTTCACCAGCATCAGGGCAATCGGCAGCAGCACCGTAAACAGCGTGGCGCCCAGCGACGGCAGGGTATGCTCCTCCCGCACCTTCAGGTCTGAAAATTCCGCCGGAACCGGTTTAAATGGCAGACGATTGCCGAGCAGCTTCAGGAACAGCGGGCCGCCGACCAGAGAGGCCATCAGGCCGACCATCAAACCGTAGACAATGACCGTTCCAACGTCCGCCCCTAATTTATTGGTCACAAACAGCGCGGCCGGATGCGGCGGCACCACGCAGTGCACCGCCATCAGCGCGGTACAGAGCGGAATGGCCAGCTTGAGCAGCGACGTGTGGGTCTTTTTGGCGATGGAAAACGCCAGCGGTATCAGCAGGACCACGCCCACTTCCACGAACAGCGTAATGCCGCAGATCAGGCCCACCAGCACCATAATCACGTCTGCTGACAGCCAGCGGCAGCGCTGCAACGTAATCCCGATGCGCTCTGCCGCGCCGGAAACCTCCATCATCTTGCCGAGAATGGTCCCAAGACCAATCACGGTCGCCAGGAAGCCCAGCGTGCCGCCAATCCCACTCTCAATGGCGTTTACCATATCCAGCGGGCTCATTCCCATCATTGCGCCGACGAAAAAGCTCGCCAGCAGCAGCGCGAGGAACGGGTGAAACTTTAGCTTAACGATGGTTAAAACAATCAACACAATGCTGACCAGCAGCGTTGCCACAACCCAGACCTGAGATCCCATATCTCACCTCACCCTTATGTCATCTGGGGGTATTGGACGAAAAAGCGGCGTGGGCTGACAAACGATATAAATTGGCGTTCAGGTGAGCCAGATTGAATCAACTGAGTGACTGCGCTCTAAAAAACGCACTTAAACCGCATTAGGTTCACATATATTCACCCTTAAACAGTATGCTGAGCGCAGAAACCACGCGTGAGAATTGTGATGACCGATGCAAATGAAGCCAGAAACCGGCTGCTCAACGGCTGGCAGCTGTCGAAAATGTACACCTTTGAAGTGGCGGCTCGACATGAATCCTTCGCGCTGGCGGCGGAGGAGCTGTCGCTCAGCCCCAGCGCGGTGAGCCACCGCATCAACCTGCTCGAAGAAGAGCTCGGTATTCAGCTGTTTGTCCGTTCGCACCGTAAAGTCGAGCTGACGCAGGAGGGAAAGCGCGTTTACTGGACGCTAAAATCGTCCCTCGACACCCTGAATCAGGAGATCCTGGACATCAAAAACCAGGCGCTGTCCGGCACGCTGACGGTCTACTCCCGGCCGTCGATCGCTCAGTGCTGGCTGGTACCCATGCTGGGCGACTTTACCCGCCGCTATCCGTCGATTTCGCTCACCGTCCTGACCGGCAATGATTACATCAATATGCAGCGAACGGGGGTCGATCTGGCGCTCTATTTCGACGATACACCGCCAAACCATCTGTCTCATCACTTCCTGATGGACGAAGAGATTTTGCCCGTCTGCTCGCCGCAGTATGCCCGCGAGCATGAGCTGTTGAAAAACCCCGATAACCTTAGCCACTGCACGCTGCTGCACGACCGTCAGGCCTGGAGCAATGATTCCGGTACGGATGAGTGGCTGAGCTGGGCGCAGCACTTTGCGGTGAATATGCCGTCATCGTCGGGTATTGGTTTCGATCGTTCCGACTTAGCGATTATTGCGGCCATCAACCACGTCGGCGTCGCGATGGGGAGAAAGCGGCTGGTGCAAAAACGGCTTGAACGGGGCGAACTGATCGCCCCGTTTGGTGACAAGACCCTGAAATGCCATCAGCACTACTATGTTTCGACGCTTTCGGGCCGACAGTGGCCGAAAATAGACGCCTTTATCGGCTGGCTGAGAGAACTGGCAGGTTGAAGAATTATTACGCTTTCGCGCTACACCAAATGTGAAAAAGCATGCTAAATACAGGTAATGCTTTCGATTTATCCAGGGTAAACCGTGTTAAAGCCTCTTATAGCGACCGCGTTACTGATCTCTTCCGGCTGGGCCATTGCCGCTGAGCCGCCGCTGACGGCTGCCCGTTATGCGCAGCAGCTTGGCGTCGGGATGGATGTGGACTGGGCGCGCACCGAGCGCGGCATACGCGAATTCGACCCGCTGGTGGTCCGCGATTTTCGGGCTAAAGGCATTACTCACGTGCGCATCCGCGTGGCCGACGAGCCGACGGAAGCGCGGCTGATCCACCTGCGCAAGCTAGTAGAAGCCTGTGAGCAGTATGGCGTGATCCCGATAGTCGCGTATCAGGCGGATGAATATAAAAACGACCCGAAAGCCGACAACGAGAAAGAGACGATCAACTGGTGGATTGCCGTGGCGCACTATTTCGGCCAGAGCTATCCGCTGCTGGGTTTTGATCTCATTTATGAGCCAGCCGACAAGCTTAACCACAACCTCGCGTCGTTAAACCGCGTGTATGAAAAAACCATTAAAGCGATCCACGACATCGACCCGCAGCGCATGATTTTCATTGCGCCGCGCCTGCGCGCTGCGCCGGAGGATTTATCCGGCCTGAAGCTGCCTGCGCACAGTCAAAACTACCTGCTGGCGGAGTGGCATATTTTCCCGTGGGGGCCGCTGAAAAATAGCGGTAAATACCCGTGGACGTCCGGCACGGTGGCGGAGAAGGCGGCTATCCGTAACCGCATCAGCACCGCGCTGCGCTGGCAGCAAAAAACCGGGCACGTTAGTTGGGTCGGGGGCTGGGGCGTGGGGGAGTCAAACCACCTCACGCCAACCGCTTCGCAAATGGCCTTCGCCACCTTTATGGCCTGCGAGCTGCAAAAGGCGAAAATCCCGTATGCGCTTAACGCGGATTTCCAGTTTTACGACGGGGAAGAGGGGGCCTGGCGGCCTGCGCCGGAGCCGTTATTGCAGGCGATGATTGCGCCCGTCTGTGAAAAGCCCGGCGAGAAGCCGGGCCATCATGCGGTTAAACCGGCTGCTCGTGATGCGGAACGCGCGACGACAGCGGCAGCCAGCACAGTAAAATCAGCAGCCCCATTAGCGTCATCAGAAGGCCCAAACTAGCCTGCCCGGTCTGCGGCATCATGGCCGAGAGCCAGGCCAGCGCGCCGGAACCGATGTTCTGCAAACCGCCCACCAGCGCGCCCGCCGTGCCTGCGAGGAACGGGAACGGCTCCATCGCGCCGCTGGTGGCGAGCGGGAACAGCATTCCCGCGCCGAAGAAGAACAGCGCCGCCGGAATCAGCAGCGTCCAGACGGTCATCACGCCAAACAGCCCCGGGATCCACATCATCAGACCCGCCAGCAGGCAGCTGATCACGGCCTGCCACATCAGGGTTGAAAAGCGCTTGTTCTGACGCCCGGCAAACCAGGCGCCAAAGAACGCCGCCGGGATCGGCAGAATAAACAGAATGCTCACCACCATGCTGCTCAGGCCAAGGCCCGCGCCCAGCAGCACGCCGGAGCAGGCTTCGAACACTGCAATACCCGCCAGGCCGCCGATCAGCATCAGCAGGTAGCAGGTAAACGCGCCGTTGCCGAACAGCGTCTTATAGCTTGTGAGAAGCTTCGTGCGCGGCGCGTCTTTTGGACGGGTTTCCGGCATCCAGCGCGCCATGCTGAAGGTGACAATTACGCAGAGCACCAGCAGAAAGGCGTAACAGGCGCGCCAGGACCACATTGTGTCCAGCAGGCCGCCAATCAGCGGAGCGAGAAGCGGGCTGACCAGAATGCCCATATTTAACAGGCTGTTGGCGTGGCGGAGCTGGGTGCCCTGATACATATCGCGCGGTAAGGTTCGCGCCATCACCCCGCCGACACCCGTCCCAACGCCCTGCAGGGCGCTGGCGGCAATCAGTACGGTCAGGCTGTGGGTGGTAATGGCAATCACCGTCGCTACCATGAAAATGCTCATGCCCACCAGGATCACCGGGCGACGCCCGACGCGGTCGGAGAGCGGGCCGTAGAAGAGCTGTGAAACGCCATAGGTCAGCAGGTAGGCTGCCATCACGCTCTGCACCGCGCCTTCGCGGACGTTCAGTTCCTTTGCCATGTCGGCAATCGCCGGAATGTAGATGGTTTGCGCCATCTGACCGACGGCCACCAGTAACACCAGCATCAACAATAAGTTAACGTTCCGTTGCTTTTTCATGTCGCTGAATACTTTTGCCAAAAGAGGTAAATAAAGAATAAGTGACTACGCATTCCCATAAATGCGCGAGGAATCTACCACAGATAGATGACAATTTAAGCATTGTTGCGGTGAATGAAAAAACCGGGAAAGGCAGGATTTGTAAACAAGAACGGCAACTAATGTTGCCAGCGATTTACGCCAGACGCAGCAGAATAGCGCCGACAGCAATACCCAGCGCTGCCGCGATGCGCAGGCCCGCAACCTTCTCTTTTAAAAGGACAAAGGCGATCAGCGCCCCGAAAAGAATTGAGGTTTCACGCAGCGCGGCGACCACCGCCAGCGGTGCCTGCGTCATCGCCCAGAGGGCCAGACCGTAAGAGCCCATGGTCCCCACGCCGCCGAGCAGCCCTTTTTTCCAGTGCAGGCGCAGGTAGCTGGACGCCTCGCGCCGACGCGCCACCATCGCCCAGCCCAGCAGGCAGAAGCCGTTCATAAAGAAGGTCCAGAGCGTGTAGCCCAGCGCGGTGTCCGACAGCCGCACGCCGGTGCCGTCCACCAGCGTATACCCGGCGATAAAACAGGCGTTCAGCAGCGCCAGCCAGATCCCCCTGCGTGACTGCATGCGGCCATTCATCGCCATCGCCAGAATCGACAGGCAAATGACTCCGATACCGGACCAGGCGAGCCAGGAGAGATGGTCGCCGAGCGCCAGCACGCTGATCAGCGCCACCAGCAGCGGGGCGGTGCCGCGCATCAGCGGATAGGTCTGGCTCATGTCCGAGACCTGATAGGTCTTCGCCACCAGCACGGTGTAGACCACCTGTAAGGCGCAGGAGACGATCAAAAACGGCCAGCTTGCCGCAGAAGGCTGTGGTGAGAAGGGCAGTAAAATCAGGGCAATAATCGCGGCTGAGCCGCTAACGCCGATCGCAGAGTAGAGTTTATCCGTTCCGGCTTTAACGATAGCGTTCCAGCTGGCATGCAGCAGTGCGGCGAAAAGCAAAATGCAGAAAACGGTGATGGTCATGGCGTATTGGGTGATGAATTGTCACTCAACTGTAACATTCACATCCTGATGCCGCCAGCCGGTTACACCGCACAAAAAAGGCGGTGCGTCACCCGCGGTTCGTCTGAGACCAGCGTAAAACCGGCTCGATTGTAAAATCCGTACGCGCTGTCCGGCGCGTGAGTATTCAGAAAATCAAACCAGATGCTGGCATCCGCCATCACTACGGTTAAAAGCTGTTTTCCAATGCCCAGCCCGCGGCACTTCTCGCTGACGTAGAGATGGCGAATGCGTCCGGCACGCGGCTGCTGGCTGAACGGATCGCGGTTGAGGCCACACACGCCCACCAGCTTGCCGTTAAGAAACGCACCCAGCAGCTTTTCACCCGGCGCGTTAAAGCGGTTCTCACCCCGCAGCCAGTTCTCTTCCAGCCTGCGCAGCATGTTGAAATTCAGCGCGATACTTTCCGCCTTCAGGGCGATATACCCCGGCTCATCCGGTGTGACAGGCTCAATTAACAGACGCGACATAGCATTCCCTCGTTATTAAAGAGGGGCGGTTGCCCGCCCCTCTCAGGTGCGACTTGAACCTGAATTACCGAATGTATTTCAGGACAGCATCAAGCAGTTGCAGTACTGCAACAATGAGTTTGAGGATAAGTATCACCATATCCACTACGCTCATACGCGTCTCCTTTTGGTTAAAAGGAGCACGATGCTGGCGTACCTTTCCGCCGCCTGTTGCCAGCACCTGGATTGACGTAACACAGTGTGCTCACTTCAGGGGTTAAGGCACTGACGGCACCACCCGTTTCAGCCAGGACTTCGTTGCGCCGGTAAACTGCGGCCCCCTCGCTCACTGCGAACACCCTCAGTATAGATAAATACTGTATGCATGAACAGTATTTTTTGGACAAAATTAGGAAGGTGATCCATACTCAAAAACGTCAAAATCCGTGCCGGAATTGCGCGTTCGAGTTCTATCGCGTATACTTTTCGCGTTGACGTAACACAGTGTGTTCTGCGGCGACCAACCGCAAAACCCTGAAAAAAACCTCGCTCCGGCGGGGTTTTTTGTTTTCAGATGTTAGTCTGAAAAACAATACGTGTTGACACATTGGCAATGCATGATATTGTTGCCATAATGGCAACGGACGCAGCAGGCATGCAGTATGCATTTAATTTCTATGAAGGCAATTATTGATGCGGTCAAACAGTTCCCGCAGCACAAGGAAGAGCTCCTTTTTTTAGGTCGCACTATCGAAAAGAGCCATTGCCCGACACCTGCTGCGCTGAAACAAATTTTTCCGACGCTGGATAACTTTAAATATCTGGATAAGCATTATGTGATTGATATTGCAAATAACAATCTCAGAGTAGTGGCTCTCATATTCTTTGAAAGCCAAACGTTCTATGTGCGCCATGTTTTTACTCATAAGGAATATGACCGTTTTACGGAGAAACATCGCACTAAGGGGAAGAAATGATGATCGTCGCTGATGCAATGAAAGCAACGCATGCCCTTGTCGAGGCTGTCCCTTTACTGGGTGAACATCCGAATGAGAAAGATTACCAGGATGCACTTGAGCTGGTTGAGTATCTGCTCATGAATGAACCTGGTAGTCCTTTGCTGGATATCGTATGTGCAAGAATAAGTCGTTATGAAGCGAATCGACCCGAGATTGTCGCCTTGCGTCAGGAGATGGAATCTGTTTCAGTGGGAATTGCGGTTTTAAGAACCCTTATGGATCAGTACAAACTGACCATTTCAGATTTTCAGGATGAAATTGGCAGTAAATCAATGGTCTCTAGGGTATTGAATGGACAGCGTCAGCTGACGTTAAACCATATAAAAAAACTGGCGGTGCGCTTTGGGGTATCGCCTGCACTGTTTATTGAATGAAATAAAACGGTCGACAGCCCTTTATCACTCAACAAACGAAACGTGATCCCTGACGCATTTTTGCGCAGATGAAAATATTTCCATTGTCACGCCCGAAAACCTGTGTTTGTATAAATTCAATCAATGATTCCAAACACAGGTCCCCAATGACTTCATCCATCTTCACTTCGACCCTACTAAAAACTGCGCAACCTGCCGCAGTGGTCGTCGTGCGTGTGGTGGTGGTCGTCGGCAATGCGCCGTAGGGACTGGATCAACACACGAATCCAAAACCCCGCCGGCGCAAACCGGGCGGGGTTTTTCGTTTAGGACCCTCCCCGGAAAGTCGGCCCAGAAGAAAAGGACTGGAGCATGGCAAGTTCGGGCACAACATCCACAAAGACGCGTTTTACAGGCGCGCAGCTGATTGTTCATTTACTGGAACGACAGGGCATCACCACGGTTGCGGGTATCCCGGGTGGAACCGTGCTGCCGCTGTACGATGCGTTGAGCCAAAGCACGCAGATCCGCCACGTGCTGGCGCGTCACGAGCAGGGGGCAGGCTTTATCGCTCAGGGCATGGCGCGTACGCAGGGCAAACCGGCGGTCTGTATGGCCTGCAGCGGCCCCGGCGCAACCAACCTGGTGACCGCCATCGCCGACGCGCGCCTCGACTCCATTCCGCTGATCTGCATTACCGGCCAGGTGCCGTCCTCGATGATCGGCACCGACGCGTTCCAGGAAGTGGACACCTACGGCATCTCTATCCCCATCACCAAACATAACTATTTAGTTCGCGATATCAGCGAGCTGCCTCAGGTTATCAGCGATGCGTTCCGCATCGCCCAGTCTGGCCGCCCGGGCCCGGTGTGGATAGACATTCCTAAGGATGTCCAGACCGCAGAGATCGAGATTGACGTGTTGCCGGAGCCGGGCGAGCGCGCCCCCGCGCCGGAATTCAGCGCTGAAAGCGTGCGCGACGCCGCCGTCATGATTAACGCCGCCAAACGCCCGGTGCTCTATCTGGGTGGCGGGGCGATCAATGCCGCGGATGAAATCCGCCAGTTTGCGGAAAAGGCCAACCTGCCGACCACCATGACCCTGATGGCGCTGGGTATGCTGCCTAAAGCGCATCCGTTGTCATTAGGCATGCTGGGCATGCACGGCGCGCGCAGCACCAACTACATCCTGCAAGAGGCGGATTTGCTGATTGTTATGGGGGCACGTTTTGATGACCGGGCGATTGGCAAAACCGAGCAGTTCTGCCCGAACGCCAAAATTATTCACGTGGATATTGACCGCGCCGAGCTGGGTAAAATCAAACAGCCGCACGTGGCGATTCAGGGCGACGTGGCCGAAGTGCTGGCGCAACTGATCCCGCAGACGGACGCAACTGACCGGGCCGACTGGCGTCAGCTGGTGGCCGATCTGCAGCGCGAGTTCCCGGGCACCATCCCAGCTGAGGGCGACCCGCTGAGCCACTACGGGCTGATCAACGCCGTGGCCGCCTGCGTGGACGACAGCGCGATTATCACCACCGACGTGGGCCAGCACCAGATGTGGACCGCACAGGCGTATCCGCTGAACCGTCCGCGCCAGTGGCTGACCTCCGGCGGCCTCGGCACCATGGGCTTCGGCCTGCCGGCGGCAGTAGGCGCGGCGCTCGCCAACCCGGACCGCAAGGTTATCTGCTTCTCCGGCGACGGCAGCCTGATGATGAACATTCAGGAGATGGCGACCGCGGCCGAAAACCAGTTAGACGTGAAAATCATCCTGATGAACAACGAGGCGCTGGGTCTGGTGCACCAGCAGCAGAGCCTGTTCTACAAGCAGGGCGTGTTTGCGGCGACCTATCCGGGAATGATTAACTTTATGCAGATTGCCGCCGGCTTTGGCCTGCACACCTGCGATCTGAACGCGGAAGAAGACGCCCACGCGGCGCTGCAGGCGGCGATCTCGCGTCCTGGCCCGGCGCTGATCCACGTGCGTATCGACCCTGAACAAAAAGTGTATCCGATGGTGCCGCCGGGTGCGGCCAATACTGAGATGGTGGGGGAATAAACCATGCAGAAACAACATGATAACGTCATTCTGGAACTCACCGTCCGCAACCACCCTGGCGTTATGACCCACGTCTGTGGGCTGTTTGCCCGCCGCGCGTTTAACGTGGAAGGTATTCTCTGCCTGCCGATTCAGGGCAGCGAGCACAGCCGCATCTGGCTACTGGTCAACGACGATCAGCGTCTGGAGCAGATGATGGCGCAGATCGACAAGCTGGAAGACGTCACCAAAGTGGCGCGCAACCAGTCCGATCCCACCATGTTTAACAAAATTGCGGTGTTTTTCGAGTAAATCGCTTAAGGTAAGCGTCTTTCGCTCTTGTAGGCCGGATAAGCGCAGCGTCATCCGGCTTTTTCAGACCGCAGGAACACACATGACCACCATCGCTCTCATCGACGACCACCTTATCGTCCGCTCCGGCTTTGCCCAGCTTCTTAACCTCGAACCGGATTTTCAGGTCGTGGCCGAGTTTGGCTCCGGTCACGAGGCGCTGGCGGGCCTGCCGGGGCGCGGGGTGCAGGTCTGTATCTGTGACATCTCGATGCCGGATCTCTCCGGGCTGGAGCTGTTGAGCCAGCTGCCGAAAGGGATGGCGACGATCATGCTCTCGGTCCACGACAGCCCGGCGCTGGTCGAGCAGGCGCTCAACGCGGGCGCACGCGGCTTTCTCTCCAAACGCTGTAGCCCGGACGAGCTGATCGCCGCCGTGCGCACCGTCTCCACCGGCGGCTGCTACCTGACGCCGGATATCGCCATCAAGCTGGCGGCCGGACGTCAGGATCCGCTCACCAGACGCGAGCGCCAGGTGGCGGAGAAGCTTGCCCAGGGCATGTCGGTGAAAGAGATTGCCGCCGAGCTGGATCTGTCGCCGAAAACCGTGCACGTCCACCGCGCCAACCTGATGGAAAAACTCAACGTCAGCAATGACGTCGAGCTGGCGCGCCGCATGTTTGACAGCTGGCAATGAGTCCCGTGTTTTCACGGCTGATCGCCGTCGTCGCCAGTTTTTTTATCTTCTCCGCCGCGTGGTTTTGCCTGTGGAGCATCAGCCTGCATCTGGTGGAGCGTCCGGAGCTGGCGGTGCTGCTGTTTCCCTTCGGCCTGCGGCTGGGATTAATGCTCCAGTGCCCGCGCGGCTACTGGCCCGTTTTGCTCGGCGCGGAGTGGCTGATGCTGGTCTGGCTGGCGCAGGAGGTGGCCCTCGGGCATCTTCCCTTATTGATGACCGGAAGCCTGCTTGCGCTTCTCCCCGTTGCCCTGATTTCCCGCTACCGCCACCAGCGCGACTGGCGCACGCTGCTGCGTCAGGGGGCGGCGCTGATTGCCGCCGCGCTGTTACAATCCCTGCCGTGGATCGGCGAGAAGGAGATGCTTAACGCCCTGCTTCTGACCCTGACCGGTGGTCTGACCCTCGCGCCGACCTGTCTGGTTTTCTGGCACTACCTCACAAGCACCGTCTGGCAGCCGCTCGGCCCCGCGCTGGTCTCCCAACCGGTGAACTGGCGCGCCCGGCACCTCATCTGGTATTTGCTGCTGTTTATGGTGAGCCTGTGGCTGCAGCTTGGTCTGCCCGCCGAGCTTTCGCGCTTCACGCCGTTTTGCCTGGCGCTGCCGATCATCGCTCTGGCCTGGCACTACGGCTGGCAGGGGGCGCTGATCGCCACGCTGATGAACGCAATCGCGCTGATCGCCAGCCAGACCTGGCACGATCATCCGGTGGATCTGCTGCTCTCGCTGCTGGCCCAGAGCCTGACCGGATTGCTGCTCGGCGCGGGCATTCAGCGCCTGCGCGAGCTGAACCAGTCCCTGCAAGCCGAGCTGGCGCGCAACCGTCGTCTGGCGGAGCGTCTGCTGGAGACCGAGGAGAGCGTGCGTCAGGAGGTGGCTCGCGAGCTGCACGACGATATCGGCCAGACCATTACCGCCATCCGCACGCAGGCGGGCATTGTTCAGCGCCTGGCGGCGGATAACTCGGGCGTGAAGCAGGGCGGGGCGCATATCGAACAGCTTTCGCTGGGTGTCTATGACGCCGTTCGCCGCTTGCTGGGACGGCTGCGTCCGCGCCAGCTTGATGACCTGTCGCTGGAGCAGGCGATACGCTCCCTGATGCGCGAGATGGAGCTGGAAAGCCGCGGCATTGTCAGCCATCTCGACTGGCGCATTGATGAATCATTGCTCAGCGAAGGCCAGCGCGTGACGCTGTTCCGCGTCTGCCAGGAGGGGCTGAACAACATCGTTAAACATGCCAATGCCAGCGCGGTGACGATCCAGGGCTGGCAGCAGGACGAGCGCCTGATGCTGGTGATTGAAGACGACGGCTGCGGCCTGCCGCCGGGCTCCGGCCAGCAGGGCTTTGGCCTGGCGGGCATGCGCGAGCGCGTCAAGGCGCTGGGCGGCACGCTGACCCTCTCCTGCACCCACGGGACGCGCGTCAGCGTCAGTTTGCCGTTAAGGACGTACCATGTTTAAAACCCCAACCAGCGCGGCTCCGTTGCGCGACAAGGCGGAAATCGACGCCCGCTACCGCTACTGGCGTCGCCATATCCTGATCACCATCTGGCTCGGCTACGCGCTGTTCTACTTCACCCGTAAAAGCTTCAACGCCGCCGCGCCGGAAATCCTCGCCAGCGGCGTGATGACGCGCACCGATATCGGCCTGCTGGCGACGCTGTTTTACATCAGCTACGGGCTGTCGAAGTTCTTCTCCGGCATCGTCAGCGACCGCTCCAACGCGCGCTATTTCATGGGCGTTGGGCTGATCGCCACCGGCGTGGTGAACATCCTGTTCGGCTTCTCCACCTCGCTGTGGGCCTTCGCCCTGCTGTGGGCGCTGAACGCCTTTTTCCAGGGCTGGGGTGCGCCGGTCTGCGCCCGCCTGCTCACCGCCTGGTACTCGCGCAACGAGCGCGGCGGATGGTGGGCAATCTGGAACACCGCGCATAACGTCGGCGGGGCGCTGATCCCGATGGTGGTGGGAGCGGCGGCGCTGCACTACGGCTGGCGCACGGGGATGATGATTGCCGGTGGCCTCGCGATTGTCGCCGGGCTGTTCCTCTGCTGGCGCCTGCGCGACAGGCCGCAAACCGTCGGCCTGCCTGCGGTGGGCGACTGGCGGCACGACGAGATGGAGATTGCCCAACAGCAGGAGGGCGCCGGGCTGTCCCGCCAGGAAATCCTCACCAAGTACGTGCTGAAAAATCCGTACATCTGGCTGCTGTCCCTCTGCTACGTGCTGGTCTACGTGGTGCGCGCGGCGATCAACGACTGGGGCAACCTGTACATGTCCGAGACGCTCGGCGTGGACCTGGTGACCGCCAACTCTGCGGTGACGATGTTCGAGCTGGGCGGGTTTATCGGCGCGCTGGTGGCGGGCTGGGGCTCGGACAAGCTGTTCAACGGCAACCGCGGCCCGATGAATCTGATTTTTGCCGCCGGGATTTTACTCTCCGTCGGCTCGCTGTGGCTGATGCCGTTTGCCAGCTACGTGATGCAGGCGGCGTGCTTCTTCACCATCGGCTTTTTTGTCTTTGGCCCGCAGATGCTGATCGGCATGGCGGCGGCGGAGTGCTCGCACAAGGAGGCGGCAGGCGCGGCGACGGGCTTTGTCGGGCTGTTTGCCTACCTCGGCGCATCGCTCTCCGGCTGGCCGCTGGCACGGGTCATCGACGTCTGGCACTGGAGCGGTTTCTTCGCGGCGATCGCCATCGCGGCGGGCATCTCGGCCCTGCTGCTGCTGCCGTTTTTGCACGCTCAGGCGCCGCGCGAAGCGTGACGTGCCTCACCTTTTGTTGCCGAGTGCCGCAAAACTAGGAAATTTTCCCGGTTTCACCTGGACGCTGTCTCAGGCATCTCTCCCGGCTGATTTTTACAATGCTGCAAAAATCAGCTCAGGAGTAAACCAACCATGCTGGCCTTCTTAAACCAGGTGCGCAAGCCGACCCTGGATCTGCCGCTCGACGTGCGGCGCAAGATGTGGTTCAAACCGTTCATGCAGTCTTACCTGGTGGTCTTCATCGGCTACCTGACCATGTACCTGATCCGCAAAAACTTTAACATCGCGCAGAACGACATGATCTCTACCTACGGGCTGAGCATGACGCAGCTGGGGATGATTGGCCTGGGTTTCTCCATCACCTACGGGGTGGGGAAAACGGTTGTGTCCTACTACGCGGACGGCAAAAACACCAAGCAGTTCCTGCCGTTTATGCTGATCCTCTCCGCCATCTGTATGCTCGGCTTCAGCGCCAGCATGGGCGCGGGCTCCGTCAGCCTGTTCCTGATGATTGCCTTTTATGCCCTGAGCGGTTTCTTCCAGAGCACCGGCGGGTCGTGCAGCTACTCCACCATCACCAAATGGACGCCGCGCCGCAAGCGGGGTTCGTACCTCGGCATGTGGAACATCTCCCACAACCTCGGCGGGGCGGGTGCGGCAGGCGTGGCGCTGTTTGGCGCGAACTATCTGTTCGACGGCCACGTGATCGGCATGTTTATCTTCCCCTCGATTATCGCCCTGATCGTCGGCTTTATCGGCCTGCGTTTCGGCAGCGACTCCCCGGAATCGTACGGCCTCGGCAAAGCCGAAGAGCTGTTCGGTGAGGAGATCAGCGAAGAGGACAAAGAGACCGAAGAGAACGAGATGTCCAAATGGCAGATCTTTGTTGAGTACGTGCTGAAAAACAAAGTGATTTGGCTGCTGTGCTTCTCAAACATCTTCCTGTACGTGGTGCGCATCGGCATTGACCAGTGGTCAACGGTGTACGCTTTCCAGGAGTTGAAGCTCTCGAAAGAGGTGGCGATTCAGGGCTTCACCCTGTTCGAAGTGGGCGCGCTGGTCGGCACGCTGCTGTGGGGCTGGCTCTCCGACCTCGCCAACGGCCGTCGCGCGCTGGTGGCCTGCGTCGCGCTGGCGCTGATTATCGCCACGCTCGGCATCTACCAGCACGCCAGCAACCAGTACGTTTACCTGGCGTCCCTGTTCGCGCTCGGCTTCCTGGTGTTTGGCCCTCAGCTGCTGATTGGCGTAGCGGCCGTAGGGTTCGTGCCGAAAAAAGCGATCGGCGCCGCCGATGGGATTAAAGGCACCTTCGCCTACCTGATCGGCGACAGCTTCGCCAAGCTTGGCCTGGGGATGATCGCCGACGGTACGCCGATTTTCGGCCTCACCGGCTGGGCGGGCACCTTCGCGGCGCTGGATGCGGCAGCGATTGGCTGTATCGTCCTGATGGCGATGGTCGCGGTGCTGGAAGAACGTAAAATTCGCCGCGAGAACCGCGCGCAGAAATTAAAAGCGGCCTGAGTGTGCAGGTAACTTCTTTGCCCGGTGTGTGATGCCGGGCTTTTTTCTTAAATAAAGAGCATCCTTATTCAAATCAAAGATTTGTATTTACCCCGTTATCTCAACATGCAAACATTCTGATTTAACCATATTTTAAATCAGGTATTTGTTATGGATAACTGGCTGGCGCTCTTCGACGGACAGACCCGTTACACTCTGGACATTACGGACTCCCGCGCCACGCCCGACGTGCTGCGTTTTAAGGGCCGCGAGGCGCTCAGCGAACCCTTCCGCTGGACCATCGATTTCACCACCCCGCAGGATAACCTCACCCCTGAAGAGGTACTGATGAAGTACGCCACCCTGCACATGCGCAGCGGGAAGACAGTGTACGGTATCATCACCCGTCTGGAGTGGCTTTCAACTACCGGCGACCAATCGCATTACCGGGTGGAGCTGAGTTCCCGTCTGGCGCTGCTCAGCCGCACCCGCCAGTGCCGCATTTTCCAGAACCAGTCCGTGCCGGAGGTGGTGGAGCAGGTCCTGCGCCTGCACGGGCTGGAAGGGCCGGACTTTGAATTCAGTCTGGAGCGCAGCTATCCGGCGCGTGAACTTATCACCCAGTGGCGGGAGACGGACCTGGAATTTATTCAGCGCATTCTGTCAGAGGTCGGGATTTTCTGGCGCACGGAAACGGACGAGGCGCGCGGGCTGGATATTTACATTTTTGCCGACAGCCAGCTGAACTATCAGTTTGATGTCCGCCTGCCGTACCGCGAGCCGTCCGGGCTGTATGACGGGGCGGAAGAGTCGGTGTGGGACGTGTACACTCTGAATCTGGTGGTGCCGGGGATGATCAGCACCCGGGACTACAACTACCGCGACGCCAGCATGCCGATGGATGCGACGGTCAGCGTGCGCAGCGACGCGGTGACCACCGGAGAGCACTACCGCTACGCGGAGCCGTACCGCACGGCAGGGGACGACACTGACCCGGAGCCGGAAACCGAATCCGGCGCGTTTTATGCCCGGCTTCATCACGAGCGGGAACTCAATAAATCAACCCGTATCCACCTGTTCAGCAACTCCTCCGTACTGTCACCCGGTCAGGTGCTGGAGCCACAGGGCGATGTCATTGCTGCCCTGAAAGAGGGGGTCATTCTCACGCTGGTGACCTTCCGGGGAGCGCGGGATTCCCGCCTGCATGTGTCGGTCTGGGGTATGCCCTACACTGAGCGCTACTGTTTCCGCCCGGCGGAAGTTTCGCGCCCGGAAATACACGGCACCCTCCCGGCCCGCATTGAGAGCCGGGAGAAGAATGATATTTACGCCCACCTGGACGACCAGGGCCGCTACCGCGTCAGGCTGGACTTTGACCGGGACGATGCTGAACAGGGATTCGCATACCTGTGGCTGCGGATGGCGAAACCGTATGCCGGGGAGACATACGGCTGGCATACGCCACTGACCGACGGCACGGAAGTGGCCATCGTGTACAGCAACGGTGATATTGACCTGCCGTACATCGCGTATGCGCTGCACGACTCCGGACATCCCGACCCTGTGACCCGCGACAACCACACCCGCAACGTGCTGCGCACGCCCGCCAATAACAAGCTGCGGATGGAGGATAAGCGCGGGGAGGAGCACGTAAAGCTCGCCACGGAATACGGCAAAACGCAGCTGAACAGCGGGCATCTGGTGGACGCGCAGGAGCAGCCCCGGGGCAAAGGCTTTGAACTCCGGACCGATGAGCACGGCGTCATTCGCGTGGCGAAGGGGCTGTTTGTCACTGCGGACGGGCAGCAGAAGGCTGCGGGCGAAGTGCTGGACATGAGCACGGCGCTGAGAGAAATCGACATCTGCCTGCGACAGCTTCAGCATCTGGAGGTGGTGGCAGAGCAGGCGCAGGCGTTGAAGGCGGATATCGACAGCCAGATACAGATGTTTGAGCAGCGCCTGAAGCCCCTTAACGAAACCCTGCTGTTCTCTGCCCCGGAAGGGGTTGCCGTGACCAGCGGGAAGCACATGCAAATGACAGCCACAAAAAACGTCGCCGTTAACGCCGGAGGGGATATCAGTGCCGGTGTCATGGGCAACATGACGGCGCTGGCAGGGGAAAAGCTCGGGCTGTTTGCCAGAACGGGCCAGCTGAGCCTAAAGGCCAGTGAAGGCCCGGTGGAGATGCAGGCGCAGAACGGCAGAATGCAACTGTTCGCGGAGAAGAAGCTCACCCTGTCGTCTGCGAGTGACATCACGTTTGCGGGGAAAAAGCGCATCACGCTCATCGGGGGCGGGAGCTACCTGCGGCTGGAGGCCGGGAAGGTGGAGTATGGTACGACAGAGATGTATATGCGGAAGGTTAAACGGACAATGGCAGCGGGGAAAAATACAATTGAAACTGATTTACCTTCTGTTGCTGGTGAAGTCTCAGATTTACCGTCCACTAAAAAAATTCTGTTCTCATAATCAAGGATTGAACGATGCATATTTCCCCTCCTATTTTATTACCATATTCCCCGAATGGCATTTTCAGCGACTGGGTTTTTCAGTGCATGCCTGTCGATACTGCACGTAATTATCCCGTAAATCCTGTGGGTGCATGGCACGGGGGCATACATATTCCTCATACAGATATTTCCGGTGCACAGGCCAACCCCATCCGGGCAATTGCTGACGGTACTATTATTTATGCCAGGCCTTCGTCCGAAAACAAAGATAAAAAGCCACTGGCTTATAATGGGAAAACAGACGATGGGTGTGTACTGATCCGACATAAGATATTAATTGGTGATGATCCTGTCGAGTTTGTTTTTTATTCGTTAACCATGCACATGAAGCAGGTTCGATTTGAAATTTTGTCTAATATTGGACAGCGTATAAAACGTGAGCAAGTCTTAGGTACGTCGGGTGTCGTGGATGGAAAAAATGCATTCCACTTCCAGATTTGTTGCGAGCAAAAAATGCTCGATGTATTGTGTGGTCGAATTCATGGAGGGATAAATATTGCGTTCCCAGGACGGTTTAAGCCTGTATACGGTAGTGAGTACTATTATTTCCCTGCGGGTACTCCTGTTTATGGGAATATTCCTAAAGGTTTTGTGCACGCTCCAGCGAACATCACGACGGAAGATTTATATATTATCAACAGTGGGGGAGATACAAAAACGCTGCGAAAAAAAGACGATGGTTTCTATGACCACCTCGGCAGTGTTGCTGTGGGCGTCAATTATATCAGCGAAGCATCAGGGGTTGATTTCCTAAAAAATGCCATGGGCTACAGTCATTGGGTTAAGATTGCGCTCCCTGGTGGAAGTGGGTGGGTCGATGTCTGCACTGATAATATAATGACTTACAGCGAGGCCGAACTACCTGACTGGGCAGGATGGTCTCTGATTGATGACGACGCATCCAGCGATAGCCAGTGTAATTCAAAAATTATAAAAAAATTATATGCAGAAAAAAAGAATGATGATGCAAAAGATCTGCTTACACACTCAATTTGCAAGTTTCCATTTGAGTGGGATTTTTCAACATTCGAAGCGCGTTTTTCATGGGTAAAAACAAAAACAGATCATCTACCCGAGCCATTGACAGATGATGATTACAATGAACTCAAGGAACACATAAAGTCGTTATGCTTCTTTGATAAATTGCCTGCTGAGGTACAGAAGGAACTCAGTGGTCAGATTTGGCATTTTGAACCCCGAGTATTTATCACGCAGATACAAAAAGCAGAACGCCGTTTGATCTTTAAAACCATTAAAAAAATGAATGACTTCACTGCTGATGATATGCGGTACGGTGATATGACGAAAGAGCAGATACTTGCTCAGGGAAAAATGAACAAAGTTGACATTTTTGGGCGGGAGTTTAAAGTTAACTTTTTCAATTTTGACAAAACTATTGATGAGCATTTTAAGAGCATGGATAGTATGGGGTACTGGACTGCTTGGGGGGAATATTCAAGTCTTATAAATATCATGCTCAAAAAGTTTAAAGCGAACGAAGGTGGGGTTTTAAAGCATAATCTTTTGAATAAGGCATTTTCTGAACATGTAACTACAGTGGAATGTGTTAATAAAATTAAGGGGTTTATTAAATCATTACTTGATGACAATGGTTATATGAGTCTTTCGGTTAATGACTTAAACGTGTTAAATGAAAAAATAAGGAATGGTATTAAGCTTCCTAAATTCGATAGCTATGATTGGTTTAATGGTTTAGGAATAACTATCCATGATACTTATTCCACGCAAATTTATCTTAATTATATAGACGTTAGTGACGGTAAATTTAAAGCCGAAATTTCATTTCAAATACAGGATCACTTTGGTTTAGATGTTGCTGATGTTAATGGGAAATGGTTTGAAGACTCTCCATGGTTTTGTTCATGGTTCATTCTTCAGCGTTATACGGAATATGGATATATGCCATTCATTAACGAGGCTGAGTTTACAAAGGTTGTTGAAGGGTGAGAAATGAAATTTAAATATATTTTTTTAGTGATAATCATCGGCGTTATAATAAGCGTGATTTATTTGTTTTTAAAACCAGCAAAAATATCTGGAATATATCAAGATATAACTTATGATAAGCGCTGGGATAGTGAATGTAAATCAACTATTGTATTGGTAGATAATGCTCCGCTGACGAAATCAAACCTTACGAAATTGTGGAGTCGAGAGAAAACATTCATTTTGGATCAGTGGAAGCCTTTTGTTAATAAATGCGATTATATACTTTTTATAAAAAACAAAACTGAGCCTCCTCTTGATAGTGAGGAAGTTAAGTACTGGGTAGGCGATTATCAGTTATGTCTTAAAGGTAAGATAGATAATTGCATTTCGAAAGATGAAAGGTTGTTTTATATAGGCATTGATAAGCAGATATATGGCGATAGATTGATCGGGGAGTTTGGCAATAAAAAACTTTATCTAAGTTTTGTGGACTGAATATTTTATTCTATCGGTTTGATGTGCGTCTGCCGTACGGCGAGCTATCGGGTCTGTTTGACGGGGCGGCAGAATCGGTCTGGGATGTGCGGACACTGGCACAGTGTTGCCACCGTACCGTCGCCACGCGGGATTACAACTACCGGATAGCCACCACACCGGTGGATGCTACAGTGAGCGTACGCAGTAAGACAAGCACTACAGCTAAGCAGCACCGTACCGGAAGGCGGACGATGACAACGCCACCAGCAGGCACGGCTGAACGATAGCGCTCGGAAGTGCATGGTATCGTCCCTGGATGGTTTGGGAGCAGTGATAAGAACGATATTTCATACTACCTTTACCCCGCTTTACACACCCACTCCTCTCCATGCTCTACAGTGTTTTTTGCTGCCGCCTTTCGTGCAGCCTTAGCCCCTTTTGCTAACGGAGAGCTTGCATGTTAACCCGACGATTGTCCTGCCTGGCGCTGCTGATGGCGCTGGCGTCCCCCGCAATGGCTGCGGATGCCCCCACCTACGGCGAGAAGCTGGAAGGTTTCGACTACGGCTGGCCGGTAAAACACTTTACCTTTACCTCGCAAAACCAGTCTCTGGATATGGCTTACCTGGACGTGAAGCCGGAAAAACCCAACGGACGTACCGTGGTGCTGATGCACGGCAAAAACTTTTGCGCCGGCACCTGGGACGGCACGATCCGTGCGCTGTCGGCCAGCGGGTATCGCGTGATCGCACCCGACCAGATCGGCTTCTGTAAATCCACCAAGCCGGACCATTATCAGTACACCTTCCAGCAGCTGGCGGACAACACCCACGCGCTGCTCACATCGCTTGGCGTCGATCGCGCGACGGTTATCGGCCACTCGACCGGCGGCATGCTGGCAACCCGCTACGCGCTAATGTGGCCGCAGCAGGTAGAGCAGCTGGTGATGGTCAACCCGATAGGGCTTGAAGACTGGAAAGCGCGCGGCGTGCCGCATATCACGGTTGACCAGTGGTACCAGCGCGAGCTGAAGGTCAGCGCCGACGGCATTCGTCAGTACGAGAAAAATACCTACTACGCCGGGGAGTGGAAGCCGGAGTACGAACGCTGGGTCACGATGCTTGCCGGGCTGAACAACGGGCCGGGCAAAGCGCGCGTGGCGTGGAACTCGGCGCTGCTCTACGACATGATCTACACCCAGCCGGTTATCTACGAATTTAGCGACCTGAAGATGCCGGTATTATTGATGATCGGCACGAAGGACAACACCGCCATCGGGAAAGACCTCGCCCCGCCGGAGGTCCGCAAGACGCTCGGCAACTATGCGGTGCTGGGCAAAGAGACGGCGAAGCGCATCCCGCACGCGACGCTGGTGGAGTTTAACGACATGGGCCACGCGCCGCAGATGCAGGATCCCGCACGCTTTCACGAGGCGCTGTTGAAGGGGCTTCAGGCGCGCTGACGGGTCTCCAGCAACAGCCCGCGCAGCCACGCCTGCGCGGGATTGCTTTCATCGCATTTATCCAGCTTTTTTCGGTTCACTATTCTGGCCGTACCCGCTGTCGACACGCTGCGTTTCCCGCTATGATGAGCGGCAAGTCTAAGGAGAACGCATGGTCTGGATAATGCTGGCAACGCTTGCCGTGGTGTTTGTGGTGGGATTTCGTGTCCTGACCTCAGATTCCCGCCGCGCCATCAAACGTTTAAGCGAACGGCTGGGGATTACCCCGATGCCGATCGAGTCGATGATTGACCAGTTCGGTAAAACACCGGGCAATGAATTTATCCGCTACCTTGAGCGGCCTGACGAGGCGCATCTGCAAAACGCCGCGCAGGTGCTGCTCATCTGGCAGGTCTGTATTGTCGACGGTAGCGAAGAGAATCTGCATGCCTGGCACCGTATGCTGCGTAAAGCCCGCCTTGCCGCACCCATTACCGATGCGCAAATTCGTCTGGCACTTGGCTTTATGCGCGAAATGGAGCCCGATCCGCAGGAGCTGAACGCCTTCCAGCTGCGCTATAACCAGCTATTTCTGCCGGAAGAAGGTGTGTTTTATCTGCATTAAGCCTTTTTGCCGCACAAGATATTCTGAGCGTTCAGGATCTCCTCTCTGTTTTCATTGAGGCGAGTTGCGGCATAGATATCAATATTTAATCTCTTTGCCTCATCGTCCGTTAGTTCGCGATAGCATAGCCCCTCCTGATTGAAGGTGCATTTTGACTGAGGCAGCAGCGCAAACCCTTTCCCTCTTGCGATACGGCTTAGCATCACGAGGGAATCATCCGGCTCTTTAATACGCTTCAGCGGCGTTTTCAGCGTGTCAAAGTAGCTTTCGCATTTATCATAGAATGACGGATTAGCGCTTCTCGAAAACCAAAAAAGTGGAAGATCGCTAATGTCTTCCAGCGAGACTTTCTCTTTCAGACTGGCAGGATGTAAAGAAGGCATTGCGATGAGCAACGGTTCCTGGCAGACCCAGCGGTATTGAACAATGTCTTCATGACCCGTTCCTTTTTCCCCGGTCAGCACCAGATCCAGCATATTTTTAGACAAGCTTTGCAGCAGCTGTGCTGACGTCAGGTCGGGCGTTTCAACGTCATCTCCGGCGTTCATTTTTTGAAGCTGGGTATTTACAGGTTCAATATATTCAAAATTAAGCGTGCGCGTGAGACCGATGCGCAGATTCGTTTCTGAAGAGTGAGGGTCTTCTTTTAAGCTGCTGATGTCTTTGAGTATTTTTTCTGCCTGAACGACCAGCGCTCGGCCTGCTTCAGTGAGGCTAACGTCATGCGTACTGCGACTGAACAACTGACGTTTCAACACCGCTTCAAGGCATTTTATCTGACGCGTCAGAGGCGGTTGAGTCATGCGCAGACGTTCGGCAGCCTTACGAAAGTTCAGTTCATGTGCAACAGCGAGAAAGCATTGTAATTGTTTGATACTGGGCAGGTTATTGCTGATTAAATGTTCTGCTGTAGCCATACGTGGGTCCTAAATGCGAAAAGGTATTTCGTCTTTTTTCCATTTCGATATTACACGCTAAATGCTGGCAGCAAAACCCGTTTTAACAGTAATACAAAAAATATATTACAAATTTAACAATTCCAATAGTTTCCTGTATTGATAAATTTCTATCCGAATCCTCACTTAATCAATACTCGGAGTAATTATGTCGTCTAAATATGTACTGGTATCACGCTTCCCATTAAAAAACACTTTTTCTGAAAAAGAATTTACTTCCTTAAAAAGCAATGAAAACGTTCGCTACTATACCTGTGAAGAAAACGGCGTTAATGAATTGCTGGAATTACGCGCATTCAACGATATTAAAGAAATTGCATGGGTTGAAAGTGAAATGGAATCCATGTTCCATCGTTTCTCTGAAGTTCTTTCTGCCGATATCCGTCGCGAACTGCTTAAGTTTGTTGAATCCCCAATTGATAATAAAAATAGCTTGCCACAATCAAATTATATTCAACTCCGACACGTCGAAGTGCCTGCGCATAACTATCAGCAGTACCGTCAGTGGCGCGATGAAACCATTTTTAATGTTGTAAGAGATAACAAAGATAAGATTGAAAGTTTCGAAGCATTTCATTCACTGATCAGCGGCGTTCCGGGTGTAATGTTTATCTCCTCATTCAACGGCGATAAAGCAGCATATAAAGAAGCATTTACCAATGCACGTTATCAGGAAATCATTCAACAGGCCGGCGATAACTTTATTACTGGCGGTAATGACGGCCTTTATACACGTATCTATCGTGCTTGCTGTTGTTGAGGGACAATGAATGAACTGTAAAAAGTTGGTAGTTGTTGGCGATAAATTTAATGAATTTGCTAATGGTAAAGATGTACTGACTATATCTCAGCTAGAATTATTGACTCAAATCCCTGCGAATATCATTGATAAAGAACATGAAATTATTGTTGGGCAGGGCGTGCGCAAGGATTTTGCCGGAAAGGTAATTTCAAATCAGGCAAGAAATGCGATTCATGGTAATAAGTTAAAAATGTGCTCTCTGGAAAAACTGGTTAGCGACAAAAAAAATGCTTATTGCCATAAAAGACTGGAACAGAATGTACTTATAGGACCTGCGGAACAAGCTGAGCATAACCACGATCTTTATGCGATGCCGCTGTTAATTGATGAGCGTTGCGAATTGATGGCGGATCATCAGACGGGGCAGCATATTCAGGGAATGCTCCTGGTTGAAGCCAGCCGACAGGCCTTTATCGGTGTCACCGAAGAATTTATTTACCAGCAGGAAAGTGGACGCTATTACGTCATTAATAGCATGGCAATCACTTTCGCCAGTTTCCTGTTCCCTTTACCGGCGCTGGTTCACTTTGAATTTCTTGAAAAAGATATTAACGACCGCCGGGGGCGTTTCAAGGCTCAGGTTCGCGTCACTCAGCACCAAACGCTTTGCGCGACAATGGATGTCTCGTTCACCGTCTATCCTTCCGCCCTGATTACAGAGAAAGAGAAATCTCTGGCTGAGGTTGCCATGCAGGCGACCATTGTTGAGCAGCAAGGGGTGACTCAGGGGGTAACGCATGCCTGAATTACGTAGCCAGAAATACCGTCTGGCTGCGACCACGCAGGGGCCGCTTTACCCCCCTGCGGAGGTCATGGACGGGAAGGGTAATTTTGTCGTGGTTGGCATGGTGCCAGGGGATAACGGACTGCAGTGGCGAAGCGTCATTGTCTCTCCGGACAGCCCGCTTCCGGCATTTGGGGAAGTCGCACCCTATAACATTCTGTGCGATCTGGACAAGATGCCTCAGGACGCGTTGAAGGACATCATTCTTCATACTCTTCCTTTACCCATTCCGATGAACAACTATCGTATGGTTTTCGCACCAGAACAGCGGCCGCAGGCCAATAATGAAATAAGGCCTGGCCTGCCACTTCATGAAGGCTATATCGCGGATTATCGCAGCAGCGATGGAAAGCGAGAGATCGAGCCAGTGACCCTCGCTGCCTGGCTCGAGGCAGAGGGCACCTTTGAGGTCACATTGTCCGAAGATAAGAAACGAGCCCGGTTCACGTTTTCGTTCCGGAGCCTTGTTCCGGATAGCGTTTACACCGTGATGAGTCTCAGGGAAAACGATCTAGCCTCGGAGGATCCGAGCAGGCCAGGTCCGCTGGGAATACCCAACGTATTTATAACCGATAGCGAAGGTAATGCCGAATATTGGGCAGAGTTAACCGATCCTTTCCCGGCGCCGGCGAGGAAAGGAAACAGAATTATTAATGTAGTCGTACTTTATATGAGCTCGCGTCAGAGCTACGGCGGTGCAATTGGCTTTTATGGTCTTGGAGGCGATATCCATGCCCATTTAAAACTCAAAGGCCGTTCCTTCGATGAATTTACAACTATAGAGTGAGAAAAATATGCCATTTGTTCATGTTATGACCTGGCCTGCGAAAGATGAAAATCAAATCATCAGACTCCAGGAAGATATTACATTTGCCGTTCACAAAAACACGGGTGCGCCGCTGGATAAAATTTCCGTGGTGGTTTCTGAAATTGCGCCTTCTCGCTGGGCGGATGCAGGCGTGTCTGGTACGGATAGAGATTTTCCGGTTAAGAGTCGAAGAAAAAACTACGAGGAATAAAGTTTGCGTAAACATGCCGCTTTTTTTGATGTTGATGAAACGCTTATAAATATTAAAAGCATGTTTGATTTCTATGATTTCTGGTGCAGGGAAAATAATCAAAACGATCGTCTTCAACGCTATATGTCTCGTTTTCGCACCGACGTGAAAAACGGCGTGCCAAGGGAAGCCCTGAACAGAGATTATTATCGTCAGTTTAAAGGCGTGTCTTGTCGTTATCTGGAAGAAATGGGTGAGAAGTGGTTCAGGCGTAAGCTGGAAAGCGAGTTTTTTATTGAGAGTGCTGTTTCAGCCCTTAAAAAACATCAGAACCAGAACATGTATACCGTATTTATATCGGGCTCTATGCTTCCGATTCTTTCACCCATTGCAAAATATCTTGGAGTAACGGAAGTACTCTGTGCGCCGGTGATAATAAATGACGAAGGTGAGTTGACGGGTGAAATCGGCCTGCCTCAAACAATTGGAACAGGTAAAAAAGACGCGCTTATCGCCTTTTGCGATGATAAAGAGATTAACCCCGTGGATTGTTATGCTTACGGCGACGATCTTTCGGATATTCCAATGCTGGAAGCCACTGGCCATCCCGTCTGTGTGGGAGAGCATTCCGCGCTTACCAGATATGCAACTGAAAAAAATTGGCACATTATTTAAATCCATATTGAGGTAAGTAGTATGACTTCAGAACTCACTCCGCAGAATATGACGTTAAGGTCATGGCTTGCTTTATTCATTCTGGCAATTTCAACCTTTACTATTGTCACCACCGAACTGGCGCCAGTCGGATTATTAACGCCAATCGCAGAGGGGCTACAGTCTTCGGAATCTGCGGTGGGCATGACCGTGTCGCTTTATGCCTGGGTGGGGGCGTTGAGTGCGCTGTTTGCCTCCGTCTTTTTAGGGAATGTGGCCAAGAAGCGGCTTTTACTTGTGCTCACCGTGGTACTTCTGATCTCTAACGTTATGGCTGCGACGGTAAACGTCTATAGCATGCTGCTTAGCGCCCGCGTACTGGGAGCGCTCGCTCACGGCGCATTCTGGGCGATGATCGGCGCAACGGCGGTGGCTATGGTCCCTGCCAGATATATAGGGGCGGCGACGTCAATCGTATTTGGTGGTGTTTCCGCAGCAAGCGTTTTTGGCGTACCGGTATCCAACTATATTGGTATTCACTTCGGCTGGCGGCAGGCATTTTGGCTGATGGCCGCGCTGAGCGTAATTGCCTTTGTGGGTATTAGCGTTCTTGTTCCCAGGATTACCAGCAAAAGTGCGCTCGGGCTGGATGCGCTTAAAGGCGTGCTGAAATCGTCAACATTATGGAAAATTTACTCAGCAACCTTGCTGGCTGTGACGGCTCACTTTGCTGCCTTTACGTACATTGAGCCCTGGCTACACACGCAGAGTTTACTGTCCACCACCATTATTCCTGCTGTGCTTTTTGTTTACGGCATCGCGGGTCTGGCAGGTAATTTCCTGACCGGCGTGTTGATTGATAAGTATCTCAAGCTGACGGTCTCTTTGTCTGTACTGCTGATCTGTGCAGTGCTGCTGTTCCTGGGCCTGTCTGGTTCCTCGCTCTCTGCTGCGTTGATATTTACCAGTATGGTTGTCTGGGGTGTCGCCGTATCAGGAATATTTGTCGGTTTCCAGACGTGGGTTTTACGTATGGCAGAGGATAAAGCCTTCCCGGCCTCCGCAATCTACGTTTCATTTTTCAATACCGCCATTGGTATCGGTGCGTCAGTCGGTGCCTGGATGGTTTCATCATTTTCAATGCCGCTCCTGTATATCGTCGCCGGTACGGCCATCGGTCTGTCCGTTCTGCTTGTCGCGGTTATTCCGGCAACGTTGACCGCAAAACAATCCCGTATGGAGAAATCTTATGAGTCAAATTAATGACCGCACGCGCTATGGCAGAGAGATTATGGACCGTCTTGAAGCGGGGCTCGCGGATAAAGTCACCCGCCGCCTGAGCGAGCTGGACCCGGGGCTGCCCGCCCTGATTACCGACTATGCGTTCGGGGATGTGGTGGGTCGTCCGGGACTGGATCTCAAAACGCGCGAAATGTTGACCGTCGCCTCGCTTGTGACGCTGGGTAATGCCATGCCGCAGCTAGAACTGCATATGCGAGGCGCGCTCAATACCGGCGTGACGCCGGAAGAGCTGCTTGAAATTGTGATACAGATGGCGGTATATGCTGGCGTTCCCGCCTGCATGAATGGTCTTACTGCATACCGCGCGGCAATAGCCGCGACGGGCCATACTTTGCCAGGACTGAAGGGAAGTGACGCATGAGCGAGATTGTTATTATTGCAGCCCGCCGCACGGCGACGGGCGCATTTCAGGGCGCGCTTGCGGAGCATTCAGCCTCTGATCTGGGAAGCCGCGTCATTCAGGCGCTTTTGAAAGAATCTGGCGTAGAAGCCAGTGATATCTCTCAGGTCATTATGGGACAGGTTCTTACTGCGGGGTGCGGCCAGAACCCGGCCCGACAGTCGGCACTGAATGCTGGATTGCCCGTAGATACGCAATGTCTGACGGTAAACAAAGTGTGCGGGTCCGGGCTTAAGGCGGTCCATCTTGGCATGCAGGCGCTGCAGACGGGGGAGGCTGAGTTTGTTATCGCCGGTGGTCAGGAGAGTATGTCCAACGCGCCGCATATCGCCACGACGTCGCGTAGCGGAACGCGGCTGGGTGATATTACTCTCAAAGATAGCCTGGTTTCTGACGGGCTCTGGGATGCCTTCAACGATTATCACATGGGTATCACTGCAGAGAATGTTGCGACGGAGTTTGGTATCAGCCGCGAAATGCAGGATGAATATGCCCTTGTCTCTCACCACAATGCGCTTGAAGCGCAGGCGCGTGGCATTTTTGAGCGTGAAATTGTCCCGGTTGAATGGCAGACGCGAAAAGGTGAAACGATCAGCGTGGAGAGGGATGAAGGACCCCGTGCAACCAGTATCGAAAAATTGACGAAACTGAAGCCTGTTTTCCGAAAAGAGGGGACGGTGACGGCGGGAAATGCTTCATCGTTGAATGACGGTGCCGCGGCGGTCCTGCTTTGTACGCGTGAGACTGCCGAAGCACGTGGCTTGCCGGTTCTGGCATCGCTGGGCGTATTTTCCAATTCCGGTATCCAGCCGGCATTAATGGGTGCAGCCCCGATTCAGGCCATTGCCGACTGTCTTTCCCGCTCGGGATGGAAGCCTGAGGATGTGGATCATCTCGAATCCAACGAAGCGTTTGCCGCCCAGGCGCTGGCCGTGATTCAGCAGGCCGGGATTTCCCCGGATCGTATCAATCCATACGGCGGGGCAATCGCGCTTGGGCATGCGATAGGTGCATCCGGCTGCCGAATTTTGGTGACGCTGGTTCATTCCCTGATCCGTAATGATGCCAGGCGTGGCGTTGCCGCACTGTGCGTTGGCGGCGGGGAAGGCGTCGCGTTGAGCGTTTATCGCTAACGGCGTATCTGTGGATATAAAAAAACCGGGGAAACCCGGTTTTTTATTTTCAAGATGCTGTATCAGGCATTCACGCCCTTCATACCCTCGGCAGAATAACGATCGCCTTTAATCGCTACCCGGCGATGAAGGTTGTTCAACGATTCGATATCGCTCTTCTCAAGCACAATATCGGCAGCGCGCGCGTTCTCGGCCAGATAGCTGACGTGCTTAGTACCCGGAATGGGAACCAGCCGATCGTATTGTGCTAACAGCCAGGCAAGCGCAATCTGACCTGCGGTACAGCCGTATTTTGTCGCCAGCGGGGTAATGATATCGAGCAACTGGCGATTATGATCGAGGCTGGACTGAACAAATCGTTCGTTATTCTTGCGGAAATCACCTTCTGCAAAATCGTTGTTGTTCAGGTATTTTCCCGTCAGGAAGCCTCTGCCAAGAGGTGAGTAGGGCACCAGGCCGATACCTAGCGCTTTCACGACCGGCAAAATGTTTTCCTCGATGTCTCGTGTCCACAGAGAATATTCTGTTTGCAATGCGGTGACCGGATGCACCGCATGCGCCCGTTGCAGCGTTGAAGCCGACACTTCGCAAAGGCCGATGTGGTTGATCTTGCCCTCTTTAACAAGGGTGCGCAGACAATCCATACTCTCTTCGATCGGGGTTGCGTTACTCACTCTGTGAAGATAAAAGAGGTCGATTCGCTCCACGCCAAGCCGCTTAAGGGATTCGTTACAGCAGCGGATGATATAGTCCGGCGTATTGTTGATGGTGCGGGCGTAGGACTCGTCAGGAGAGCGATCGATGCCGCACTTCGTGGCGATTTTGAACTGGTCGCGAGTGTTTTTATCCAGCCCGGCAAGAAAGTGACCGATTAGCCTTTCATTATGGCCACGGCCATATAAATTTGCGGTATCAATAAACGTCACGTTCAGATCGATGAGGTTATGCAATACCTGCAGTGAGCCTTTGTCATCAGTCTGGCCATAAAATTCACTCAGACCCATGGCACCGTAGCCGACGGCACTGACGGTAAGATTTTGAGATAAAGTACGTGTTTTCATAGTTTCTCCTTTTCAGACGCTATGATTGTTTCACCTCAATTGTGGTTACTGAATTTTCATTTTCGTTATGCTGAAAAGGTATCAGTCACCGCCGATCTGCCTTCCGAATCATTAAAAACGGCAAAAGTTGTCAAATCGTTAAATCCGTCACACTTTTGATGATAAACTGCGCGACTTTTCCGCACGTTTTTATCTTCAGGTGACGCCATGACAGAACATATCCAGCCCACAACCAGACCGCAGACCAAAGAGGTGTCGCGCCCCAACTGGTCGGCGGTTTTCTCCGTGGCGTTCTGCGTCGCCTGCCTGATTACCGTTGAGTTTCTGCCGGTGAGCCTGCTGACGCCGATGGCGCAGGATCTGGGCATTTCCGAAGGCGTGGCGGGGCAGTCCGTTACCGTCACCGCCTTTGTGGCGATGTTCGCCAGCCTGTTTATCACTCAGGTGATTGGCGCGATTGATCGCCGCAAAGTGGTCATTCTGTTCAGCGTGCTGCTGACGCTCTCCTGCCTGCTGGTCTCTTTCGCGGAAAGCTTCACCCTGCTGCTGCTCGGTCGCGCCTGTTTGGGGCTGGGATTAGGCGGCTTCTGGGCGATGTCGGCCTCGCTGACCATGCGCCTGGTGCCCGCGCGCACCGTGCCAAAAGCGCTGTCCGTTATCTTCGGCGCGGTCTCTATTGCGCTGGTGATTGCCGCGCCGCTGGGCAGCTTCCTTGGTGGGATTATCGGCTGGCGTAACGTCTTTAACGCGGCGGCAGTGATGGGTGTGCTCTGCATTATCTGGGTGTGGAAGGCGCTGCCGTCCCTGCCGGGCGAAGCGGCGCACCACAAACAGAACATGTTCGCGCTGCTCAAGCGTCCGGGCGTGCTGGCGGGGATGACCGCCATCTTTATGGCCTTTGCCGGGCAGTTTGCCTTTTTCACCTACATCCGTCCGGTGTTTATGACCATGGCGGGCTTTGACGTGGACGGCCTGACGCTGGTGCTGCTGAGCTTCGGTATCGCCAGCTTTATCGGCACGTCGCTGTCGTCCCAGTTCCTGAAGCGCTCCCTGAAGGTGGCGCTGGCGGGGGCGCCGTTGCTGCTGGCGGTGAGTGCCACGGTGCTGATTCTGTGGGGTAGCGACAAATGGGTTGCCTCGGCGATTGCGATTATCTGGGGCTTTGCCTTTGCGCTGGTACCGGTGGGCTGGTCGACGTGGATCACCCGAACGCTTGCCGATCAGGCGGAAAAAGCCGGGTCGATTCAGGTGGCGGTGATCCAGCTGGCGAACACCTGCGGTGCGGCCATTGGCGGCGTGGCGCTCGACCATCTGGGGCTGACGTCACCGCTGGTGATTTCCGGCACGCTGATGCTGCTGACCGCGCTGCTGGTGGCGGGAAAGGTTAAGGCGAAGTAGTGTTTTTCTCCCTCTCCCGTGGGAGAGGGTTGGGGTGAGGGCATCAGGCTACGCCGATGCCTTAACCCTTCTACGCGAATCCATCGAAATCAGCACCACCGACGACACGATCAGCAGCGTCCCCAGCCAGTCCGGCAGCGTAAACGCCACGCCAAGCAACACCACCGACAGCAGCGCGCTGCTCAGCGGCTCGGCGCAGCTCAGAATGCTCGCCTTCGGCCCGCCAATCATCTGCGCGCCCTTCAGGTACAGGCTGAACGTCAGCGCCGTGCCGATCACCACCAGGTAGAAAAATGCCAGCAGCAGGCCGCCGTCAATCACGAAAGTGGTGCCGCGCCCGGCGTAGAACGGCGTCAGCATTAACCCGGCAATCAACATGCTCCAGCCGACAATCGGCAGCGTGCCGTAGCGGGCAATCAGCGCTGACGGATAGGTTGTGTAAAACGCGGCGGCAAACGCCGAGGCGATGCCGAAGAACAGCGCGGCAGGGGAGATGGAGAGCGAGGTTGGGTCGCCGTGGGTCACCAGCAGGAAGGTGCCGATCAACGACGTAAAAATCGCTGACAGGACAAACACGCCGGGACGCGTTTTCCGCGCCAGGGCGAACCACGCCACAATGATGGTCGGCGACAGAAACTGGAGCACGGTCGCCGTAGCGGCGTTGGATTTTTCAATCGTCAGCAGGAAGGTGAGCTGCACGGTGAGCGCGCCGACCAGCGAGAAAAACAGCAGACTGAGGGCGTCTTTACGATGCTTGATGATCGAGAAAATCTTGTCGCCGTGAACGAAGGAGAGCGTCAGCAGGATCACGCCGGTAAACAGCAGGCGAACCATGGTCAGGTAAGGCGAAGAAATGTGGCTTTTCTCCATGATGTACTGCGCGCAAACTCCGGAACTGCCCCATAAAACGGCGGCGATCAGGACGTTCAGCATCCCTTTACGTGTGGAACCCATTTTCTCCCCTGCTATGTTGTCGTTAATTGGCCAACAGCATAGCATGGTTGTGTGCGGCCTGATGCCCTCACCCCGGCCCTCTCCCACGAGGAGAGGGGGAAAACCGTAGGCCGGGTAAGCGTAGCGTCACCCGGCATGTTGTTGACCTTAGAACCACGCCTCCCACATCGCGCCGACGTTGAAGTCGTCGAGCGTCTCGTCTTTGGTATTGTTCACGCGCGCGGTGCGTTCATTATCCACCTTGCCGCCGGTGACGTAGAAGCGCAGCATCGGACGGAACTCCGGCCCCATGGCGATAGACATGTTCTGCGACAGGGTCAGCTTCCAGCCCTTGTTGTCGCCGCCGTTATCGTAGTCAACGTGCTGCCAGCCTGCTTCCAGCCAGGTGGAGTGAACGTCGTTCCACCAGTGCATCGGGCGCACGATGGCGTTGTAGTTCTTGCGGTTATCGGTCTTATCGCGGCTGTTGTCGTAGTCGTGGAAGGCGAGGATGTACTCCACCTGCGTGGCCTGAGTGAATTTATACAGCCCTTCGAAGCTGGCGTAGACCGTGGTCAGATCTTCGGTTTTGTTGAACACGCTGTTGTCCGCGTTATCGGAGTAGCGGGCGATCACCTTGTTCACGCCGCTGTCGTTGGTGTGGCTCAGCACCACGCCGCCCTGCCAGGCGTTCAGGCGTTCGTCGCTTTCAACCGCTTTCGAATCAAAGCCGTAGTTGGCGTACAGCTCCATGTCGATCGGGCCGAGCTTCATGCCGTGGATTTTGGAGGTCGCGGCGTAGTTGCCCTTGTCGCCCGTGCCGGAACCGCCGGTACAGGTGATGCGCGACGGGTTCGCTTCGTCTTCCATCACTTCCGGGCTACAGGATTCCACCGCCGCCACGGCAGCCACGTCAAACTGCACGCCGCCGATGTCGAAGTTCTTCACGCCCGCGCCCTGGCCGTCGTGGTTCATCCAGAAGTAATCGTTGATGCCCTGCTGCGGACGCTGGTGGAAGTCACGACCAGCCCAGAAGTAGGCATTTGGGTTGGAGGCCATAATGTTGGTCACCCCCGCGTAGGCTTTTTTCAGGTTAACCTCGTCGCCCCAGTGGTCGATCATCACGTTGATGTCCCAGATGGCGCCGTTGTCCCCTTTGAAGGCCTTGGAGAGCTGGAATTCCCCGCCGTTACCTTCGTTACCCAGACGACCAATCGCGGACGCGCCGTTGTAGGAGCCGTCCACCGCCACGTATTTCTGATCGGCGGCCTGGAAGTGCGCGCCGTAGCGGGCGTAGCCGGTAAATTTAATGCCGAACGGTATCGCCATATCCGGGGATTGCGCCGCGCTTTGCGGCTCGGTCACCACGTCCGCTTTTTTCGCAACCGCCGCATCCATCTTGGCCTGACGCTCGGCCAGAGCTTTATCTACCGCTTTCGCCACAATGGCGTCGATTTGCTCCTGGGTAAATTCTTGTGCGAGTACGGAAATTGGGCAAAGCGCGGCGATAACCGCCATGGTTAATGGAAGTTTTTTAATCGTATTCATGGTTATCTCAATATAGTTTAATTTTATTCAGACAATAACCATCCCGCTCCGATCTGACAGAGTATGTCGCTATCATCAGAACAAGTGGATCTCTATTTAGGGTACAGAGGTATTACATTAACTTTATTTCGCCATAGACTATCTCTGATATAAATGAATAATTTCTTCAGACAGTTCACGCGCTAATAAGGAATTCATTAAATGATCCTGCGCGTGCACCATGATTAACGTCATCGGCTGGCGGCCTTCGCCTGCATCCTGCTCGATCAGTTTGGTCTGCATCTTGTGCGCCTGGCGCGCGTAGCCGTCGGCTTCGTGCAGCAGGCTTTTGGCCTCGTCAAAGTTGCCCTGACGCGCTGCGTGCAGCGCTTCAAAGCACAGGCTGCGGGACTGTCCGGCGTTGACGATAATTTCCATTACGGCTTCTTCTAGTGCGATCATCATTATTACTCTTTTTCAAAACTATTATTTAAGGCGGTGGCGGCAAACCACTCTCCGCTTTTCTTAATGGTGCGCTGCTGCGTCTCTAAATCGAGCTGGATAAATCCGTAGCGATTTTTATAGGCATTACACCACGACCAGTTATCAATAAATGTCCACATATGGTAGCCAAGGCAATTGCACCCTTCGCTAATCCCTTTATACAGCCACGTTAAATGCTCAGAAATAAACTCGATGCGGTATTGATCGTTAATCTGGCCATTTTCAATAAAGCGCTGTTCATTTTCGACGCCCATGCCGTTTTCAGAAATAAAGCAGCGAGGGTTGCCGTAATTGTCGCGCAGGTTAACCAGAATATCGTAAATACCCGGCTCGTAGATTTCCCAGCCGCGGTACGGATTCATCTTGCGGCCCGGCATCTCGTAGTTATCAAAGAACCACTCCGGCATAAACGGCGCCTGCGGGTTCACCGCGCTGTCGCGACACTTCACGCGACGCGGCTGATAGTAGTTCACGCCGAGCAGGTCGATTTTCCCTTCCGCAATCAGGAAGCCGTCTTCCGGCTTGCAGGCGGGCAACTGATCGTAGGATTTCAGCAACGCCACCAGGTCGGCCGGATACTCCCCGCGCAGTACCGGGTCAAGGAAGCTGCGGTTAAACATCAGGTCCGCGATGTGCGCCGCCTTCACGTCCGCCGGGTTCTGCGAGCGCGGGTAGGACGGCGTCAGGTTCAGCACGATGCCGATCTCACCCGCGTAATGTCCGGCGCGGTAAGCCTGAACGGCCTTCGCGTGGGCCAGCACGGTGTGATACGCCACGGTGGCGGCCCGGCGGAAATCCACCACGTTGGGATAGTGGAAGTCATACAGATAACCGCCTTCCACCGGCACGATCGGCTCGTTGAAGGTAAACCAGTGCAGCACGCGGTCGCCGAACAGCTCGAAGCAGATCTGCGCATAGCGGGCGTAAGCGTCCACCACGTCACGGTTTTCCCAGCCGCCGATCTCCTGCATCGCCATCGGCATGTCGAAATGGAACAGGGTGATAAACGGCGTGATGCCCTGTTCATTTAGCTCATCAATGACCTGATTGTAAAAATCGACCGCTTCCGGGTTCACTTCACCGATACCGTCGGGGATCAGGCGCGCCCAGCTAATCGAGGTACGAAAGCTGTTGTGGTTCAGCTGCTTTAACAGCTGAATATCCGTTTTCCAGTTTTGATAAAACGTGGAGGTCTGCTGCAGCCCCACGCCGTTGTGAAAACGGTTCGGCTCGCGGGCAAACCAGTAATCCCATGTGGTTTCCCCCTCTCTTGCCCCTTCGGTCTGGAGAGCGGAGCTTGCGCTGCCCCACCAGAAGTTATCGGGAAATGCGTATTTCATGTCCTTTCCTCTTTGACTTAATTGCTTGCGGCTTCAGCGGTACCGACGGTTGCCTGGGCTTTCTGCTCTTCGTTTTTCATCAGCGTACGCTCATAGGCGCGCAGGAACGGCAGATACATCAGCGCGGACATCACCATACAGACCAGGCACATTATCACCGGACTGAGCGCCCAGTTTGCCGCCCATGAGGCACCAATCGGCGCGGGGGTGGTCCACGGGGTTAATGACACCACCTGAGCCAGCCAGCCGAGCTTCGTTGCGCCGTACGCCAGGCAGGCATTGACCAGCGGAACAAACACGAACGGGATAAACAGCATCGGGTTCATGATGATCGGCGCGCCGAACAGAATCGGCTCATTGATGTTAAAGAAGCTCGGCACAATGCCCATTTTGCCGATGGTACGCAGGTGCGTGGCGCGGCTGCGCAGCAGCAGGAACGCCAGCGGCAGCGTGGAGCCTACGCCGCCAATCAGCAGGTAGTGATCCCAGAAGCCCTGCAGGTAAACGTGCGGCAGCGCCGCGCCTGCGGCGAGCGCCGCCTGGTTTGCGGAGAGGTTCGCCATCCAGAACGGGTTCATGATGCCGGTGACAATCAGCGAGCCGTGAATACCGGCAAACCAGAAGATCTGGCACAGCAGCACGGAGAGCAGTATCGCGGGCAGGGAGTCGGATGCGGATACCAGCGGCTCCAGCAGGTGCATGATCGCCTGCGGGATGATCATTCCGGTCTGCGCTTCAATGAACAGGTTCAGCGGGTGCAGCGTACCGATCACCACCATCACCGGGATCAGGATCTCAAACGAACGCGCCACGCCGGTGGGCACTTCCTTCGGCAGGCGGATGGTCACGTTGTTCTGCTTCAGCCACGCATAGACGCGGGTGGCGTAAATCGCGGTGATAAGCGCGGTAAAGATGCCCTGACCGGAGAGATACTGGGTCGAGATTTTACCGTCGGCATACGGCGCGGCGACCAGCAGGAAGGCCATAAAGGCCAGCAGGCCGGACATCACCGGGTCGAGGTTAAACTGACGCCCCAGGCTCGCCCCAATCCCCACCGAAATGAAGAAGGTCATCACGCCCATGCTGAGGTTAAACGGCAGCATCAGCTGTTCGCGGTAGGTCTGGGAGAAATCCAGCCAGCCGCGGGCAAAGCTGTTGGTGGTATCCGCCGAGAACGGTGGGAAGATGAACACCAGCATAAACGAGCCGATGATCATGAACGGTAGCGCGGCGGTAAAGCCGTCGCGAATGGCAATCACATACTTTTGCTGACCCAGCTTTGCGGCCAGCGGGGTAATTGACTTCTCAATCACCGCGACCATGGATTGATATAACGAACTCATGTGAACACCTTTTAGTGTGCCGCTTCGATGAGCGACAGAGCATAGTCCAGTACTTTATCGCCACGTTGCATGCCGTAGTCCATCATATCGATGGGCTGCACCGGAATGCCTTTCGTAGCCGCCTTGTCTGAGAGTGTCTGTAACATGTATTTCACTTGCGGTCCGAGAAGTACCACCTGGTATTGCGGAAACTGCGTATCAAATTCGGAAACACCGTACGCATCAATCTTCACCGGCAAACCACGTTCTTTCGCGACATCGACCATTTTGCTGACCAGCAGGCTGGTGGACATCCCGGCAGAGCAACACAGCATAATCTTGAACATCGACAACCATCCTCTAAATGTAAATAGTTATTGCGAGGATGATTGGACATGATACGGAAACCGGTTTCCATTTATAAAAAGCAGAACTGTGATAACCATCAAGATCCAATGCTTATGAGGCTAATTAACCGGATGTGGGTCACATAATTTGGCTGTTTTGACATCATTTTGAGTGGAAACGGAAAATCGGTTTCCATGAAAAACGGAAACGGATATACTCCGTTCTGGCTATAATGTGAGCCGTAGCGGTTATGGAATTTGCAGGCGCGAGGTTAGCCTGCCAGGGGAAAGAGATGTCGACAATCAATGATGTATCACGTCTGGCCGGGGTGTCTAAAGCCACGGTATCGCGAGTGTTGAGTGGGTCACGTGGCGTTAAGGAAGCCAGCCGTCAGGCCGTGCTGAAGGCGGTGGATGAGCTGAACTACCGTCCCAACGTGATTGCCCAGTCGCTGCTGAGCCAGTCGACGGGCTGCATTGGGGTGATTTGCGCGCAGGAAAACATTAACCAGACCACCGGGTATCTTTACGCGCTGGAAAAACAGCTCAGCCAGCACCAAAAACACCTGCTGCTGCGCTTCGCCCATAGCAAAGCGGAAGTGATGAATGCTCTTGAAGAACTCTCCTGCGGCCTGTGTGACGACATTCTGGTGATTGGCGCCCGTTTCCCGCTGGACGTGGATATGGAAAACGTCATTCTGGTGGACTGCATGGAGGCCGATAACGCCAACAGCATTCAGTTCGATCACGCCTTTGCCGCCGAAACCGCCTGTAACTATCTGACCAGCCAGGGGCGTCGCCAGATTGCGCTGATCCACCCGCACGGCAGCGGGTTTGCCGACCAGGTGCTGCTTGGCTATAAGCACGCGCTGGAGAAAAATTTCCTGCCCTTTAATCGCAACCTCGTCTTTATGGACGCGACCTCCTCGTCCGTTGCGCTTCAGGAATTACTCAACAACGCGTCCACGCTGAACTTCAACGCGTTACTGGTGGCGGACGAGCAGGAAGCCCAGCGGGTGATCCCGCAGCTGCAGGCGTTTAATAAATCCGTACCGGACGACATTATGGTCTTTAGCCTGGCCGGATCGCTGCACCTGCCGGGTATTCCGGTGATCCCGGCGATTGAATATTCCATGGATGCCATGGCGGCGCGTATCGTAAGCTGGCTGACGGAGAAAACGCAGATGCTCGGGTCCTATGTTCTGCGCGGGGATCTCATCATTCCGGACGTGCGGAAGCGTTAAAACATTTTCCAGGCCGGGTAAGCGCAGCGCCACCCGGCGAGAACTCAATAATCTTCCAGACAATCCACCTGACCAACCGCAGCCCAGTAGGCGTCCAGGTTGTCGCGCTTCACGGCGGTGATGGCGTTTTTGATCAGCAGCTGATTGGCCTCGGACGACAAAATCATCTCCTGCCAGGCCTTATCGCTCTGCTTTTTCTGTGGCGTACAGGTTTTCTTAATATCTTTCAGGACCTGTTGCTTAATCTGCGCCTCTTTCGCCGGATCGTCCTTTTCCTGAGCATGGACAAACGCGGCGAAGAGCAGACAAACCAGCAGGCAGACCAGGTGCGCAGCTTTCATCAACAACCCCCTTTAGACGTCACAGGCTTCCCATGAAATATATCGTTACATTCAGTGTAGCGATTCCAGTCGAAAGTATGATTTTCTCTTTTCTGCGCATGAGAATCGCCCACCGATAAGGTTACTGGATCCCCCCGCCCAGCGACTGCCACAGCGTGATGCGGTTCTCCAGGTCGGTTTGCTGCAGCGCAATCAGCGATTCCTGCGCCGACCACAGCGACCGCTGCGCGGTCAGTACCGTCAGATAATCCCCCGCGCCCGCCTTATAGCTGCGCGTTGCCACATCCAGCGTTTTTTGCTCGGCCGCCACGTATTCTCGCTGGGCATCAAGCTGCTCGCTGAGCGTTTCACGGCGCGCCAGCGCGTCGGCCACGTCTTTAAACGCGCTCTGGATGGCTTTTTCATAGGTCGCAATTAACCCTTTTTTCTCGGCTTCTGCATAACGCAGCTGCGCCAGATTGTTGCCACCGCTGAACAGCGGCAGGGTGATGGACGGCGCGAATGACCAGACCTTCATCCCGTGGCTGAACAGGGAGGAGAGCGAGTCGCTGCCGACGCCCGCGCTGGCGGTCAGTGAAATGGTCGGGAAGAAGTTGGCGCGCGCCGCGCCGATATTGGCGTTGGCGCTCAGCAGGTTATGTTCCGCTTCCTGAATGTCCGGGCGGCGCAGCAGCGCGCTGGAGCTGACGCCCGCCGGGATCAGCGTGATGGCGTTGTTGCTCAGGCTCTCCAGCGTACCGGGCAGCAGGTTCTCCGGCACCGTATCGCCCGCAAGCAGATTGAGGGCGTTTTTGTCCTGCATTACCTGCGTCCGGTAGCTCGCTACGCTGGCGCGCGCCTGCTGGTAAACCGCCATCGCTTCACTAACGTCCGTAGCCGCCGCGACGCCCACTTCCTGCTGGCGCTTCACAATCTTCAGCGAGTTTGCCGCGCTCTCCATTGTGGATTTCGCCAGCGCCAGGTTGCTATTATCCGCCGCCAGCGTCACCCAGGCCGTGGTCAGCTCGCTAACCATCGTCAGGCGCGTGTTCTGCGCGGTGAACTCGCTGGCAAGCCAGGTTTCACGCGCGGCGCGGGAGAGGCTCTGGTTGCGACCAAACAGATCCAGCTCAAAGCTGGAGACCGCGCCGTTGGCTTCGTCGCTTGTCGCAACACCGCTTGCCAGCGTGCGGCTGCGGGTGTGGCTCAGCTCGGCGTCCACCGTCGGAAACAGGGACGAGCGCGTTTCACCGTACTGTGCGCGGGCGGCGTCGATATCCGCGATCGCTTTTTGCACGTCGCGGTTGCTGTTCAGCGCCATCGTCACCACGCTTTTCAGCCTCGCGTCGTTCATCACCTGCTGCCACTGGCTCACCACGGCGGTGGCTTCGCCGTGCGCGCCGGGCAAGGTCGCCGGGACGGGAGCGTCCGGGCGTTGATAGGTAGGGTCTAACGACACACACCCTGCGCTCAGCAGGGCTAACGCTAAAACAGTGACACGAAACATTATGACCTCCGGTTCGCGTGTTTACCGGAGAACAGACGTTTCACCAGTACAAAGAATAAAGGGACGAAGAAGATCGCCAGCAGCGTCGCGGCCAGCGTTCCGCCGATAATGCCGGTACCAATTGCCACGCGGCTGTTGGCACCTGCACCGGTTGCAACGGCCAGCGGCGTCACCCCTGCGATAAACGCCAGCGACGTCATGATGATGGGACGCAGACGCGTCTGGGCGGCACGCAGGGCGGCGCGCGTCAGGGAGTAACCTTCTGCGACTTTGGCTTCGGCAAACTCGACAATCAGGATGGCGTTCTTCGACGACAGGCCGATAGTGGTGAGTAGCGCCACCTGGAAGTAGACGTCATTACTCAGGCCGCGCAGGGAGGCGGCAAGCGCCGCGCCCAGCACCCCAAGCGGGATCACAAGGATGACCGAAATCGGCACCGACCAGCTCTCATACAGCGCCGCCAGGCACAGGAACACCACGAGAATGGAAAGGGCATAGAGGCTCATCGCCTGACCGCTTGCCAGTTTTTCCTGCAAAGACAAACCGCTCCACGCCCAGGTGCTGCCGGACGGCAGGCTGTTTGCCAGCTGCTCCATTTTGCTCATCGCCGTGCCGGAGCTCGCGCCGCTGGCGTTTTCGCCCTGTATCTCATACGCCGCCGAGCCGTTGTAGCGCACCAGGCTTTCCGGGCCATACTCCCAGCGAGTGGTGGCGAAGGCGGAGAACGGGGTCATGGTGCTGTCGCTGCCGCGCACATACCATTTGTTGAGATCGGACGGCACGGCGCGATAGTCGCTGTCGCCCTGGATGTAGACCTTTTTCACGCGGCCGCGATCGATAAAGTCGTTCACGTAGGTCCCGCCCCAGGCGCTGGAGAGGGTGTTGGTGACGTCGCTCAGGGACAGTCCCAGCGACACGGCTTTGTTGTTGTCGATATCCACCTGAAGCTGCGGCATCTGCGGCAGATCGTTGGCGCGCACGGCGTGCAGCGAGCTGTCCTGGTTGGCTTCGCCAATCAGCTGGTTACGCAGTTTAAGCAGCGCATCGCGGTCGGTGCCGCCGCTGGCCATCAGCTCAAAGGTAAAGCCGTTGCTCTGGCCCAGGCCGTCTACCGCAGGCGGCGTCATCGCAAAGATGGTCGCATCGCGGATGGTGCTCAGTTCCTGCGTGGCACGCAGGGCGATGGCCTGAGCCGTGTTTGCATCGCCTTTACGCTCTGACCAGTTCTTCAGGGAGACAAACGCCATCCCGGCGTTCTGGCCGCTGCCGCTGAAGCTGAAACCTTCAATGGTGAAGATCACGTTGGTGTTGGCTTTCTCTTTGGTGAGGAACCACTCGCGCACCTGGCGGCTGACTTCGGCGGTACGTACCGTCGTCGCGCCGGCTGGCAGGGTGTACTGCACCATGATTTCGCCCTGGTCTTCCGTCGGCAGGAAGCTGCCCGGCAGCTTAAGCATGGCGAAGCCCATCGCGCCGCAGAGCAGGGCGTAGATGACCAGCATGCCGCCGGAACGGCGCAGAGCGCGCAGCACCTTGTTCTGATAACCACGCTCGGTCCTGCTGTAGAAGCGGTTAAACGCGCCGAAGAAGCCCTTTTTGTGCGGCGTCGTGTGGCTCAGAATCGAGCCGCAGAGTGCGGGCGTCAGGGTCAGCGCCACCACCACGGAGAGGAACATCGCCGAAATAATGGTGACCGAGAACTGACGGTAAATCACCCCAGTCGAGCCGCCGAAGAAGGCCATCGGCAGGAATACCGCAGAGAGCACCAGCGCAATGGCGACCAGCGCGCCGGAGATTTCGCCCATCGATTTCTCGGTGGCTTCCCGGGCGGGCAGCCCCTCGTCGCGCATAATACGCTCGACGTTTTCCACCACCACGATGGCGTCATCCACCAAAAGCCCAATCGCCAGCACCATCGCAAACAGCGTCAGGGTATTGATGGAGTAGCCGAACAGCGCCAGCACGCCGAAGGTACCCAGCAGAACGACAGGTACCGCCAACGCGGGGATCAGCGTCGCGCGGATGTTTTGCAGGAACAGGTACATCACCACCACCACGAGGACAATGGCTTCGAACAGGGTCTGAATCACGTCCTCAACGGAGATCTTGATGAACTCGGTGCTGTCCTTCGGGTAGGCCACGTCGTAGCCTTCCGGCATCGACTTTTTGAACTCGGCAATCTTGTCTTTCACCGCCGTCGCAGTGTTGAGCGCGTTCGCACCCGGTGAGAGCATGACTGCCATACCCGCCGCCGGGTGGCCGTTGAGCTTCGCGGTGGCGGTATAATCTTCGCTGCCCATCTCCACGCGGGCGACATCGCTGATGCGCACCACCGCGCCGTTGGACTGGCTCTTCACAATGATGTTTTTAAACTGATCCACCGTCTGCAGGCGCGACTGGGCGCGGACGGTGGCGGTCAGCTGCTGGGCGTTCGACGAGGGTAGCGCGCCGATTTTACCGGCGGAGACCTGCACGTTCTGCGCTTCAATCGCGCTCTGCACGTCGGACGGCATCAGCGAGTAGGATGCCAGCTTCGCAGGGTCGAGCCAGATGCGCATCGCGTATTCCGCCCCGAACACCTGCAGGCTCCCGACGCCTTCCACGCGCGCCAGCGGATCCTGCATATTACTCACCAGCCAGTCGGCAATATCCGAGCTGCTGGCGGTGTCGGTTTTATCGTACACGCCCATGATCAGCAGGAAGTTGCTCTGGGATTTTTCGACGGTGATCCCGGACTGCTGCACCTCGGTGGGCAGGCGCGATTCCGCCTGCTGGACTTTGTTCTGCACCTGCACCTGAGCGGTGTCCGGGTCAGTGCCCTGCTCGAAGGTGACGGTAATGCTCACCGACCCGTCCGAGCTGCTGGTGGAGGTGAAGTAGAGGAGGTTATCCAGCCCGGTCAGCTGCTGCTCGATCACCTGCGTTACGCTGTTTTCCAGCGTCTGCGCGGAGGCACCGGTATAGGTGGCGGAGATTTTGATCGACGGCGGCGCAACGTCCGGGTACTGCGCGACCGGCAGCGTGCGGATGGCCAGCATCCCGGCGAGCATGATAAGAATAGCGATAACCCAGGCAAAGACCGGGCGACGCACGAAGAAACGGGAAAACATCAGGCGTTTCCTCCGTTGGCTTTCATCTCTTCGGCCTTCACTTCCTGCCCGGCGGTGACTTTGTCAGTACCTTCCACAATCAGCCTGTCGCCCGCCTTCAGTCCGCTCAGCACCAGCCATTTGTCGCCGTAGGTGTCACCCGTTTCCAGCTGACGCTGCTCGACCTTGTTGCTGGCATTGACCACCAGAGCGGTGGCGGTGCCTTTGGCGTCACGGGTGATGCCCTGCTGCGGCGCGAGGATCGCGTCGCTCATGACGCCTTCATCCACCCTGGCGCGGACAAACATGCCCGGCAGGAGCTGATGCTGCGGGTTCGGGAAGACGGCGCGCAGCGTGACCGAGCCGGTTGATTCATCCACCGCCACTTCGGTTAACGCCAGGCGGCCTTTCTCGCTGTAGGTGCTGCCGTCTTCGAGGATTAACGACACACTTAGCGTATCGCTATTGGTGGCAAGGGTTTGCTTGCGTAAACGCAGCAGATCGGCGCTGGAACGGGTTAAGTCGACGTACATGCTGTCCAGCCCGCGAATGGTGGCGAGCGCGGTATCCTGCTGGGCGGTGACCAGCGCGCCGGGGGTGACGGAGGAGATGCCGATGCGTCCGGCAATCGGCGCGGTGACGGTGGTCCAGTTGAGGTTAATGCGCGCGCTCTCCTGCGCGGCCTTCTTTGATTCAACGCTGGCCTTGTCCTGCGCGCAGGTGGACTTCGCGTCTTCTGCGTCCTGACGCGACACGCCGTCGTCTTTCACCAGCTGCGCATAGCGCTGGGCTTTCTGGCAGTCGGCCTGCACCAGCGCCTGGGCCTGTTTCAGCGCCGCGGCGGCTTCATCAAACGCCGCGCGGTAGCTGGAAGGGTCAATTTGATACAGCGCCTGTCCGGCCTTCACGGTATCGCCTTCGGTGAACAACCTCTTCTGAATAATGCCGCCCACCTGCGGGCGCACTTCGGCGTTCATGGCGGCGGTGGTGCGGCCCGTGAGTTCGCTGACGACGGAGACCGGCTGGCTCATGAGGGTGACAATCCCCACATCCGGAAGAGGACGCTGGGGAGCAGATGTTTGCGCATTATCGCACCCGGTCAGGAGGAGTAATGCCGCGATGGAGGTTGTTATGGTTTTCATAATCTTTTTCCAGGGTGAACGATGCCTGCCCTGTTAAAGGATCAACAGGGAGGGGGGCTATTTAAAGGCACAGCGATACCGCATCTCCGGCATGGCCGGAAATGTTAAGTTGGGAAATTACTTATTCCCGCTAATTATTCACATGCGATTACTTCGCAGAGAAAAGCATATTTAAAATATTCTGATAGATAGGCTCTAATTGTTCTGACGGTACTTTTAAAGGCGTGAGTCGACGGTAAATCGTGCCTTCGATCATCACCGCGGTAATTTCCACGCAGCAGCGAATATGTTCATCGCTCAGATGGGGAAATTGTTTTTTCAGGTGCGCACAGGCGTTGGTAAACATCCGGGCATCGGCTGCGATCAGCATGGCCGCCACCTGCGGGTTACGGGTCGCCTCGGCAGACATTTCGAGCATCAACGCATCGTCGTCTTCGTTGAGCGTCTGACGCCAGGCGAGCGCCTGCGGCATCCCTTCCACCACCGTTTTGTCCTGCATCCCTTCGATGCGTGAGTCGATAATGCGGCGGATCATCTCTTCAATAATCGCATCTTTGTTACTGAAATAACGGTAAATTTGCCCGACGCTAAGCTTCGCCTCACTGGCAATTTGCGACATGCTGGCGGCGTGAAATCCGCTGGCGCGAAAGCAGCGACGCGCGGCGGTGATGATTTCGTCCTGACGTTGTTTTTGTCGTTCTTCCAGCTTTGTGCTCATCGTCGTCTACCGTGTAAAAGTGAGAATGATCGTTCTCATTATACGTTTTGGGTGCGTATTGGAAAGGCTTTTTTTATTTAGTTATTGAGTGAATGTTTCTGTATTAAAAAAATGGAGGAAATTAGGAGTTTTTATGAAGGTTAAGCTGTGAGATATTCAAATTGCGCGGAAAATAAGGAGAGAAATATGCACCTGAGCATTACTTATAATGTAACACCCGCAGAAAAAGAAGAGCTATTTGTGGGGTTAAGAGCCTATAACGGACAGTTTATCGATCTGACAAACTTTAGCGGCGACATTGGCGTTTATGTACGAGACGATAAAGGCGTCATGCTCGGCGGGCTCATTGGAGTGCGTAAAGGCGACTGGCTGAATATCGACTTTCTCTGGGTGAGCGATGCCGTGCGCGGATCTGGCGTGGGCAGCCAGCTTATCAAAACGGCGGAAGAGGAAGCCAGACGCAAAGGCTGCAAGCACGCGCTGGTGGATACCGTCAGCTTCCAGGCGCGTCCGTTCTATGAAAAACAGGGGTACCAGCTGCAGATGTCTTTGCAGGATTATCCGTACCCGGGCATGCAGCGACATTACCTGGCGAAAGTCCTTTAAGCTCTGAATCCGTAGGCCGGGTAAGCGCAGCGTCACCCGGCCATACCCGCATATAACTTATCCTTCTTATTGATTCTTTTTCGTTTTTTATTTCACCGCCTCGTTGTCGATATAGTCACTACAACATTCAGCAAAAGGAACTTTCTCGTGAAACGTCGATTGGGTGCTCTGGTTTTCGCTGGCCTGCTGCTGGCAGGGTGCGATCAAAGTGGCAGCGATGCCAAACACATAAAAGTGGGCGTCATCAACGGCGCTGAACAGGACGTGGCGGAAGTCGCCAAAAAGGTGGCAAAAGAAAAATATGGCCTGGACGTGGAGCTGGTCGGCTTCAGCGGCTCGCTATTGCCCAACGATGCCACTAACCAGGGAGAGCTGGATGCCAACGTCTTCCAGCATCGCCCGTTCCTTGCAGAAGATAACAAGGCGCATGGCTACAAGCTGGTCGCCGTGGCGAACACCTTTGTTTTCCCGATGGCCGGCTATTCCCGCAAAATCAAATCCGTCTCTGACCTGAAGGACGGGGCGACTATCGCCATTCCAAACGATCCGACCAACCTTGGCCGCGCGCTGCTGCTGCTGCAAAAAGAGAAGCTCATCACCCTGAGGCCGGACACCGGGCTGCTGCCGACGGCGCTGGATATTACCGCCAACCCTAAGCAGCTGAAAATCATGGAACTGGAAGGGGCACAGCTGCCGCGCGTGCTGGATGACCCGAAAGTGGATGTCGCCATCATCAGCACTACCTATATTCAGCAAACAGGGCTATCGCCGGTGCATGACAGCGTCTTTATTGAAGATAAAAACTCGCCGTACGTGAACATCGTGGTGACGCGCGAAGACAATAAGGACGCGGAGAACGTGAAGGCGTTTATCCAGTCCTATCAGTCACCGGAAGTGGCGAAAGCGGCAGAGACGATCTTCAACGGCGGGGCGGTGCCGGGCTGGTAAAGGTGCCGGCAGAAAACGCGGTGATGAAAATGGCCCGATACCATCGGTAATCGCCCTTTAGCCCACAGCACCAATTGTGACGGCTGGCTATCCTCCTTATCTCACCAACCGGAGGATAGCCCATGAACATTACCCAAATTCGCAATGCCACCCTGCTGATTACCTACGCCGGAAAACGCCTTTTAATCGACCCGATGCTGGCCCCGAAAGGCGCTTATCCGGGCTTTCCCGGTACGGCGCATGCCGAACGCCGTAACCCGACGGTCGAACTTCCCGTCGACGTTAATACGCTGCTGGACGCTGACGCGGTGATCGTCACCCATACCCATGACGATCACTGGGATCGCACCGCGGCAGAGCTGATCGCCAAAGACAAACCGATCTACGTGCAAAACGATCGTGACGCCGCGCTGCTGCGCAGCCAGGGATTTACCAACCTGACGATCATGACCGACGAGACCACCTTCGGGGAGGTTCGGATTGCGAAAACGTACGGCGGTCAGCACGGGACCGACCGCGCATACGCCGTGCCAGAACTGGCGGAGCGGCTGGGCGAGGCCTGTGGCGTGGTGCTGCGTCATCCTGATGAGAAGACGCTCTATCTTGCCGGGGATACCATCTGGCGCGAAGAGGTGGCAGCCGATCTGCAAAAACACCAGCCGGATGTGGTGGTACTGAACGCCGGTTATGCCCACGTCATCGGCTTTGGGCCCATTATTATGGGACAGGAAGATGTGCTTAACGTCCATTTCCTGCTGCCGCAGGCTAAAATCGTCGCGAGCCACATGGAGGCGATTAACCACTGCCTGTTGACCCGCAGCGCGCTGCGTGAGTACGTCGAAGCCAACCAGGTGAGCGATGTGGTGAGCATTCCCCAGGATGGCGAAACCGTTATATTCTGAGTGCGTTAACGGGAAAGGAGAGACAGATGTCGCTAATCAACGTCGCGATTGTCGCGGTAGACGGGTTTAGCCCGTTCCACTACTCCGTTCCCTGCATTCTGTTTGGTGATTCGGTCTCCGGCGAAAAGCGCTTTAACGTGACGATCTGCGCCGAAACGCCGGGGTTTCTTACCTCAAAAGACGGGTTTGCCCTCAACGCCACGCAGGATTACACCGCCATCGGGCAGGCCGACATTGTTGTCGTTCCCTACTGGCAGCACGTCCTTGAACGGCCGCCTCAGGCGCTGCTCGACAGCCTGGTGTTGGCGAGAGACAACGGCGCGGAAATTGTCGGCCTGTGTCTGGGGTCGTTTGTGCTGGCCTGGGCGGGGATCCTCGACGGTAAACGGGCCGCCACCCACTGGGAGTTTGAACATCACTTCCAGTCGCTCTTTCCGAACGTCCAGCTGGATATCAATGCCCTCTACGTGGATGACGGCAATATCATCACCTCTGCCGGTACCGCGGCTGCGCTGGACTGCTGCCTGTACATCATTCGCCAGCGTTTTGGCAGCGTCGTCGCCAACCAGATTGCCCGTCGGATGATTGTACCGCCCCATCACGAGGGCGGGCAGGCGCAGTTCATCGCCCAGCCGGTTCCGAAAGATACCCGTGACGCACGTATTAACTGCCTGATCGACTACCTGCAGCAGCACATCACCGAACCGCATAGTCTGGACTCGCTGGTGCTGCGGGAGCTGCGGGGGCCGCGTCAGGGGAGCTGGCTGCGCATGCTATAGCCAGCGTGCTCTATCCGGAAGTGAAAGACCTGTCGAAAATGAGCGAAGATCAAATGCAGACGGTCATTACGCTGGCTTCAGTATCGGCGGGGATGGCGGGTGGATTGGCGGGAGGTAGTACGGCTTCGGCAGCTGCTGGGGCGCAAGGTGGGAAGAACGCGGCAGAGAATAATGCAACCTCCATTCCGCTCCCCTCCGGCCTTGATAATTACATGAAAGCCGTGGGGTCATGGAATCAATATGCTGAAAGCCAGGGCTTATCTGTAGAAGAAAAACAGGCCGGTCTGGATAAACTGGCGAAAGGCGACTTACCTGAGGGCGCTAATATCACAAAAGTGATTGTCGAAGGTTACCAGGATGGGGTAATGATCGGAGCTGCCTGGTATTTAGGACCTGCGGCATCCGTGGGTAAAGTTGTTGGCGGGGGAGTGATTGCGGAAATCGCCAACGGAGGGTACCAGTGGTTTAGTCTGAGTCAGCCTGGCAATGAAAATAAATCATGGGATTATAAAAGCAGCATTAGTGCTGGCGTAGGAGGAATGCTTGCTCCGGGCAGGAATACCTGGCAAAACGTCGGCATAGCTATGGGAGGGGCATTCTTTACTGATGGCCCAGATACGGGATCGCTTATTGATTCAGCATTAGGTTCATGGGCTGGCGGTAAATTCGGTGAGCTGGCACCTTTCCCTGGGGAAGTTAATGATCTGATTGGTGGTTTGGGAGGGGAGTTAATCGGCGATAAAGTTAAGGATAAAGTTAATGGCAAATAAAAAGACGTTTCATCGGGCTACGTTTTTGGTTTTTCTGCTTAGTACCCTTTATTACGGCGTATGTTTTTTTGCACTTATTTTTATTGTAAACAATGTGCTGATCGAGTTTATAAGCTCTGGAAAGATTGATTTTTCATCAAAATCATTAAGTTATTTGTCTGTGGTGAGCGCTATTGTTGGCGTCGCCGCAGGTGCCAGAGTATGGCTCTTTGCAAAGATAGATGAACGCAAAGCGAGAAGATCATCCTCAATAGATCGCCACTAATTGACAGGCCCATCCGGGTTGTATGGAAATTTGATATGCCTGGGAAATATTCTTTCCAGGCATAATTTTGCTACAAACGAGACCTTCCTGACGATTTTTTCTTACCGGCTACCCCAGCCTCTCCACCCTCGTCTCCCCCTCCGCCATCGACAGCTGATACAGCGAAAACGATCTGTGCTTCTCAATCAGCTTCGCCAGCTCCGGCGAGTGGCTGGTGAGCCAGATCTGCGAGTAGCGGCTGGCCTCGGCGATTAAGCTCGCCAGGGCGGGCAGCATCTGTGGGTGCAGGCTGTTTTCCGGTTCGTTTAACGCGATAAACGCCGGCGGGCGCGGGCTTAACAGCGCCACCGCCAGGCACAGAAAGCGCAGGGTGCCGTCGGAGAACTCCGCCGGTTCCAGCGGCCTGCTCAGCCCCTCGCGCTGCATCATCATGCGAAAACGTCCACCGCTGTTGTCGCTGTAAAACACGCAGCCGGGGAAGGCCTGCTCAAGAATGCGCATCAGCAGCAGCTCGTCGCCAATCTCCACGATGGTCTGAAACGCCGCTGCCAGGTTGGCGCCGTCGCTGGCCAGCACCGGGGAGCGGAAACCGACCTGCGGGGCGCGCATCGCCGAGCCGATTGATACAGAAAACTCATGATAAAAGCGCCAGTTACGAAGGGACTCGCGCATCTGCGACACTTCCGGGTAAAGGTGCGGTTCGCCGAGCTGTCCGAATACCGATTCGTTCTCGTACAGCGTGCCGCTGTGGGTCACTTTTTCATGATGCACGTTGTTCAGAAATACGGCCTGATTCCTGCGCTTCATCAGCTGTGACGAAGGACGACGGTGCTGGCCGCTCAGCCAGATGGACTCCTCTTTGATCACCGGGTCGAGCTGAAACTGTGAGGGATACGGCAGCTTCTCCACAAAACCGACCTGCAGCTCGTATTCGTAGGTCTCAGTTTCTACCGCCAGATTCATCCGCCGCAGCTGGTCGCTGCGGGTTTTGCCTGCCCAGAACACCTTCAGAATGCCGCCCTCGTTCGCCAGCGCCTGGGAAAACTGCCCTTGCGCGGCGCTGTGCATCAGGTGTATCGCCTTGTAAATATTGGATTTCCCGGTACCGTTCGGCCCGAAGACGATGTTGAGCTGCTCCAGCTCCAGCGACATCTCGCGGATGGAGCGGTAGTTTTGAATGTGCAGGGTGTTGATCACAGGCAGGCCCCTTTTGCAGAATAAGCCTGTATATAATCACAGTCTTTAAGATGAAATGCAAAAAAGAGACGACAGTGAGGATGTCGTCTAAACGGGGTACTGCTTTGGGCCTCTATGGGTCAATGGGGCCTTCGCATTTTTTACATCACTTGACTGCCAGACGCAGACCCAAATCATCAGGATAGGGATCAAAGTAGTTTTGCGTCATCAGATACCGGTCGGGGTATTCGGCCAGGTAGTGCTTCAGCAGCGTGATCGGCGCGAGGATAGGCAACTGTCCGTTGCGATAATGCAGGATCACGTCGCGCAGCTCGCCGCGCTGGCGGGTGTTGAGCTGGTTACGAAAATAACCCTGAATATGCATCAGCACGTTGGTGTGATTCTTCCGCGAGGCGGGTTTTTTCAGGATGGTCATCAGCTTTTCCCGGTACGCCACGAAGAAGGCGTCCAGGTCTTCCCACTCGTGCAGCGAGGCAACGAACGGGCCGATTTCACGGTAACCCGCCTGATGGTGCGCCAGCAGCTGAAGCTTGTAGCGGCTGTGGAAGTCCAGCAGCGCGCGGCGCGTCATGCCATTTTTACGTAGCGTGTTGAGTTCGTGCAGCGCAAAAACACGTTCGACAAAGTTTTCCCGCAGCACCGGGTCGTGCAGGCGTCCGTCCTCTTCCACGGGCAGCCACGGCAAGGTTTCAAGGAGGGCGGCGGTGAACAGCCCGACCCCCTCCTTGCGGCCCCGGTTGCCGTTTTCATCGTACAGCCGCACGCGTTCCATGCCGCAGCTTGGGGATTTTGCACAGACAACAAAGCCTGCGAGATCGCCGATTTTCGGCAAATAATCTGCCGCAAAGTCAGCCATTTTCTGCGTTACGTCTTCGTGAGGCGCGTGGCTGAAGCGCATCTGCGTTTCACCTTCTGTCGTGACGATCAGACGCAACGCCGGACGAGGCGTCGGCAGGCCGATGGCCATCTCCGGGCAGACGGGCCTGAAATTCACCCACTGGGCCAGCTCATCCATGATGAAGCCCATGCGCTTATGTCCGCCGTCAAAGCGAACGGCGGATCCGGTCAAACATCCGCTAATACCGAGCACAGGTTTCGTTGTCATGGTGTTGTCCTCCCGTTCATATAACTAAAACTTACACAACATGACTAATTTGTCCAAGTATTCGCGGAACTATTTTTTATAATCCTTTAAAATCAATGCCTCTTAACTGCCCTTGTAGGTCGAGTAGCCGTACTGGCTAAGCAGAAGTGGAATGTGCAGCTTCTCGTTGGTGCGGGTCACGGTAAACAGCACCGGGATCTCCGGGAAGAAGGTATCCAGCTTTTTGCCGTGGAAATACTCTGCGGTTTTAAAGGTTACTTTGTACACGCCAGGCTGCATGTCCTGATCCTGCGGATAGAGCGATTTAATACGGCCATCCTGGTCGGTTTTACCGCTGGCAACCTGAGTCCATTTGTCCTGCTGCTGCTTCTCCAGCGTAACGGTAACGTCTGATGGCGGCATTCCGGTTTGCTGGTCAAGAATGTGGACGCTTAGCGTGCCGGCAGGGGCGCTAAAGGCGGCAGGGGCAAAGGCCATCGAGGCCAGGATCAGCAGAGGGGCAGTTTTTTTCATGGTGTTTTCCTGTTGAGTTATTCGTCACAGGAAAACGTTAGCATCTGCGGCGCGGGAAAATATTCAACTTTTCGTGAAGATTCCCGCAGGAGAAAATTATCAGAGGATAATTACTTCAAGCGATACCTGCTGCTGCCACTGCTCCACCTGCTTTTTCCGCCCGGCGGTGAGCTTGCCGCTGGTGACCAGCAGCCATTTCCGCTCCGGGAAAATCTCCGGTGCCAGCGCGTCAGGGGGAACCGGCAGGATGTCGATGCGGTGGCCCTGCCCGGTGCGCGTTAGGGCTTCGAGCCAGATCTCGCACGGGTCGTTCAGGTGCCAGCCGCTGAGCAGAATATTGTCGCCCGGCGCTTTTTTATCGCCTTCGAGGCAAAACGAGGTGTAGGCGATGATGATGCCGTCGAGGATCGCGCGCAGGGTCATGGCGGCGGCGACGTTAGCCGAGACCTGGCTGCGCAGCGGACGCAGTACGTTCGCGACCAGTTCCGGCCTTGGGTACTCGCGCCCGGCGTCGTAAATCATCTGGCGCAGGGACTCGACTTTGCCGTCCTGCAGGCGTTGCAGCATGCTCTGCTGCAGCGTTTGCCAGTTGTTGGTCCGCCCTGGCGTCGGGCGTTCCAGTAGCGGTTTGACCTGGCCGATCGGGACGCCTTTTTTTACCCAGTCGAGGATTTTGAGCGCCTGCTGGACGTCCTCATCACTGTACTGGCGGTGGCCGCCTTCCGTGCGCTGGGGCTTGAGTAAACCGTAGCGACGCTGCCACGCCCGCAGGGTGGTGGCGGTGATGCCGCTGAGTCTGGCGAATTCGCCGATGGAGTAAGCCATGTCCGTGTCCAGGGTGGAGGAATACTCTCAATATACTACGAATTTTCCCGAACGGGATGAAGCGCCGAAACGGTGCACTACACTTAACTTCCAACCGTGCAAATGAAAGGAATTCTCATGAAGCTATGGCCTGTTGTGACCGGTGTTGCGATTGCCCTGACGCTGGTCGCCTGTAAATCCCCCACGCCGCCGAAAGGCGTGCAGCCTATTACCCACTTTGACGCCAGCCGCTATCTCGGCAAATGGTACGAAGTCGCCCGTCTGGAAAACCGCTTTGAACGCGGTCTGGAACAGGTGACGGCGACCTACGGCGAGCGCAGCGACGGCGGCATCAGCGTGCTTAACCGGGGTTTTGATCCGGTGAAGAACAAGTGGAGCGAGAGCGAGGGGAAAGCGTACTTTACCGGCGAGCCGACCACCGCCGCGCTGAAGGTATCGTTCTTCGGCCCGTTCTACGGCGGGTATAACGTGATCAGGCTGGACGATAAGTACCAGTACGCGCTGGTGAGCGGCCCGAACCGCGACTATCTGTGGATCCTGTCACGCATGCCGACCATCCCGGATGCGGTAAAGCAGGATTACCTGAACACCGCGCGCAGTCTGGGCTTCCGGGTTGATCAGCTGGTATGGGTGAAGCAGTAAAAATCGTGCTTTCTTCCAGGGGCATTATTGGCTCGCCTGGATAGACTTCCGTTAAAAGCCCAACGGAGAAAGACGGCATGAACGGGCGAGCGGAGCTGCCATCCCTGCGGGGAGCGTCACAGCAGCTACAGGATATTCACCTTGCGGCAGGCGTGCCGATGGAAAACGTCACCGTAGGGATGGGGTGATGGGGAACAGATTGTAAAGAGTGGATTGAAATAGTTCGGTTTTCTAATCATGATCCCCCCATGAAAATAGAAACCGCACTCCCCATACACTTTGAACGTCTGGTCGCGATCTGGGAATCTTCCGTTCGCGCCACCCATCACTTTTTACAGGAAAGCGATATTGCGGCGCTGCGCCCGTTATTGCTCAACGCCTATCTGCCTAACCTCAAGGTCGTGATTGCTCGCGATGACGCAGGCGTTATTCACGGCTTTTTGGGCGTGGATGAAAACCGCATTGAAATGCTTTTTGTGGATGACGCGAGCCGCGGGAAGGGCGTTGGGAAATTGCTGCTAAAACACGCCATCGCCGAGTTCGGCGTAAACGAAGTGGACGTGAATGAGCAGAACCCGCAGGGCGTCGCATTTTATCGCCATATGGGGTTTGAGCAGGTCGGACGCTCGGAACTGGACGGGCAGGGGAATCCGTTTCCGTTGTTGCATATGCGGTTGAGTGGACAGGCTTAACTCCCCGTTCCTGTGGAAGAGGGAGTCTGCGAACTAGTTGCTGGTAATTTGCCCGATGATTACACTACGCACTTTTTCGTCATCGAAGGAATAAGAGACGGTATTACTCTGGATGAATCCATCCTGCACTGGCGTCTCATGATAAAAAAGCATCGCTTTCTTTGTGGCGATCTCCTTATGACCGAACAGTTTAACTAAATTCCCGTGAGTAGCATTCAACAACGGAACATTAGCGACTGAGACTCTGACTGGTTCCGTTGTTTTTGCACACTCTTTATGAATCCCATCCCTGGCTATGGCTAGTGCCGTTAACAATCCTGCACCCATTTCGTTATCCGAGATGAACCAGTAATTCGTGCCATCGTCGTCATGAAGGCAGACCCAACGAGTGGAACTGTCTTTGTTGACTGGTGTGCTGGAGATGTCTGCCAGATGAGTAACCTCCATTTGCACGGTTTTCTTACCGATGGTGATGATTGGGGTAAGGGGCATTGTTGTTGAAATTTCCGTCAGCGAGCCGTCTTCATCGTAATACCGGGTCGCGAAGCCGGTCATTTCCGTTGCTGAGACGTGCGAACTGACTGCAACGAGTAATGGCAATAAACAAAATAAACGCTTCATTTGACAATCAATACCGTATCGTTGCTTTTCCAGATACTCCTTCTGGCACTCAGAGGAGCAATGATGCAGCCCTCAGAAGAGTCGTCGGGGTGCAAACTGCTTTTACCATGTATTTTAAATGAGTCCCTACCACACATATCATTTGTCGAGTAGGGCGTGAGACTGAGAGTATATTTCCCAGTGTGGGCTGAATTATGAGGGGACCCAATAGTGTAGGTACCTCGTGGCAGCGGTCCGCTGTTTTTTACACATTCTTGTGACGGATCGTTTTTGTAACCACTTGCACCTGCGTAATCTGCATCAAATTGGTAGACACCATCCAGATAAAATTTATGCTCTTTTACATCATATTCCCAGGACATACTTTCTCCTCAAGCGCGTTCGTTCCATGTATCAGAGTGAGTGATGTTTCCATCAATGTAGTGCCATGTGATTTTTTCATATGTCAGATCTACATATTCATGGTGTGTATAGTGTTCGTTATGCGGATGTTTAATATCAAACATGACAGGTTCAATTTGAACAACTCTTGCATTTTCTAACGTTGTCTTAAAGTAAGCCTCTTCGAGTCCGTTATAGTTGATTTTGTAAAATATGAATTCAGCTTTTTTTAGTGTTTGTCCAGTGCACAAGGCTTTGTATAGATATGAGGATGATGAATCAATCTCTTTCATGAATGCATAGGTACTACAAATGCGTTTTGCTGTGATTTTACCGGAGAGCTTATCTATAGGCTGCTCTATAGAATGCATAAATTCAATGACTTCTATTGAACCTTCGCGACCCATTATATCGACAGATCCATTAATCCTCCGGCCTGAATCATCCTCGATCCATAAGTAAACAGGTATAGCCATCTCAATCTCCTTTTATAGACTGAGGGAAACTACTCTTCATTATGGATTTAAATTGTGACTTTCATTTCAAAATGGAAAATAAAATATGGAAGTGGGATTTAAAACTGCTCTTTGCGATGTATACGTTTCTCAGATGGGTTTTTAAAGATTATAACGTTGAATTATGATTTCGTTGCCATCGTAAGATAAATGCTAACTTAAAATAGCATCAGGTATTGAAATGATGGATGTCATCAAATATTGAACCTGTAAGTCAGTATTACATGTTGGGTTCGATCGCTTTTTGGATATTATGGAAGAAATTTGGCATTCCATAATGTGTTTTATGTTGGCTGCATGCCCAGCAGCCAACTTGATAATAGCGGGAACGGTTATGATAATTGCAGGCTCGCCAGCTTGTTCTCGATCTGGCATAACTTTGCTTTAGTGCGTTTGTAATCGTCCAGAATCCTTTGTTCCTGCTCGTTATACGCCACCAGAACGATGCATCCTTTCATGACTTTTATCGTGACCTGCTGTCCGGTATCAAAACCCGCCGCGCGCAGCCACTTGCCGGAAAGGATGATTTTCGGCGTGGATTTGTCGAAAACATTCGGGCGGTATCGCACAATTAACGAATGCTCGGTTCCGGATTGGTCGGAGTCTGGGGTAGAATGCGAATCAGCCATAATCAACTCCTTGATAGTTGGTGAGGTTAAACGCCCATTAGTGCTCCAACCCTGCTGGGCGTTATTAGAATTCAGAATCCATGTGGTAGGTACCACACACAGGTTAATCAACCGAAGTGGTACCTACCATGCAAGAGAAAAAGAAACCAAATTTTGACCGTACCAAAAGCACTATGAAGAATATCTGGTTCGAGGATGAGCTTTTGGAACAGATTGAGAAGGCTACGGGGAAAGGGAATTTTAGTAAGTGGGTGAAGGAAGCATGTATGCAGAGACTTAAAAAATTATAAAAATTAATTTTGAATCTGGATTCAATTTTTCTGATACTCATGAGTGTAGGCTGCTATAGCATTGCGTACCGAATCAAATTCTTCTTGAGTAAAATTATAACTATTTTCTGACGTTGAGTTTTCTCTAATCCATGAACCGATCATGCTTCGCAAGATAATATCAGTCTGAGGTTCATTAACTTTAGATCTTAAAATTTTCGCTTTAGAATTAACAAAAACAACCAGTGGCCGAATTGGCCACTTATTTATTCTTGCCTTTTCAAGTATTTGAAGTAATAATCCACAAGTTCTAGAAACTTGTAAGCAGGGATTTCCAAATTCTTTCTTGATACCACTATTTTCTTGAGTCCATTTTTCGAGCGATGTAGCTTTTACAGTTCCAGCCCAATTTTTCACTTCAATAGTTATAAGACCAATGCTGGGGACGAAAACTAGGAAATCAATTTGGAAATTTCTGCCATAAAATAATATATTTTTTGAACGAATAAACCCAGCAATTAATTTATTGTCTTTAAGGTTTCTTAGCTCTGTTCTAACAAGATCTTCTCCGTAATTCCCTGCAGCAGTGTTCATTTTACCTCCATGTACAAACTATTAATCAAAATCGCTTCTTATTAATGTTAAATATTTCTTTTGTCGATGAATCAAGTGCTGCTAAGTTATCTGTTTCAGCGTTACGTACATATTTTCGGATTGTATCGACTTGTTTGAAATATTCAATTAATTGTTCCTCTTTATTAGCTCCAAATTCATGAGGTCGATCAAGAAGTTTCCTGAAAGTATCAAAAAATTCAGATTCTCCGTGTCTATAGGATTTGAAGTTATCTTCGACTTTTAGTCCTTTATGGAATGCTAATAAGATAGCTGTAAACGATGAGACGACCGTTATAAATAATTTAGAATGATCTGCGTCATTAACATATTGAACTAGCACGGGTATTAAAACGGAAGATGGAATCGTCCAGCACAAAACATAATAATGAAATCTTTTAAATTTTAATGCTTGGTTTTTCCAAAAGCCTAGTGTCCCTGATATTCTGCTAAAATGAGAGATCAATCTGACTTTTTCATCATCATTGAAGTATTTACTCTTCTCAAAACTATCCCCTCCATCATGAAGCTTTACTTTTTTTAGAATCGCCTTAAATACAGGAATAAAAGTAAATAAAGAAAGGGAAATGTAAGCTATAGTGAAGAATAACCAGATATCTAGCGGAATAATGGTTCCCATTTTTTCACTATCCTAAGGAATATATTTCCGAAGATAACATATAAACATTTTTGGCGGAAGATCACAGGAGTCGAACCTGCCCGGGAACGCTGGCGCCCCCAACTGGATTTGAAGTCCAGCCACCTCACCGGAGATGACGATCTTCCGCGCCTCTATTGCTACATGGAGGCGGGGCGCATTATAGCTACTTTCAGGCATTTACCACATACCCCACACCACTTTTTTCACCTCTCTTTTGACCTGTACCCCCCTGTTTCAGCTAATTCTTAAGAAAATCCTCAGGTTAGCCTTTTGTGCTCTCCAACATTTATCGCGATCACAAAAAACAAGAAACGTAATCTGCTAACCAGAAAACGCAATACCCGCCGTTGAAACAATGGTTTAAAACCAATGCAACCGGTCTCAGCGCCCCCTACAGCGTGAAGGATAAAAAAGATGAGCGAAGTATTGTCAGTAAAAGAGAAGATTGGCTACGGCATGGGTGACGCCGCCAGCCACATCATTTTTGATAACGTCATGTTGTACATGATGTTTTTCTACACCGATATTTTCGGCATTCCCGCCGGGTTTGTCGGCACCATGTTCCTGCTGGCCCGCGCGCTGGATGCGATCTCCGACCCGTGTATGGGGCTGATCGCCGACCGCACCCGCAGCCGCTGGGGCAAGTTCCGTCCGTGGATTTTGTTCGGCGCCATCCCGTTCGGCATCGTCTGCGTGCTGGCCTACACCACACCGGACCTCAGCCTCAACGGCAAAATGGTTTACGCGGCAATTACCTACACGCTGCTGACCCTGCTCTATACCGTGGTCAACATCCCGTACTGCGCGCTGGGCGGGGTAATCACCAGCGACCCGACGCAGCGTATCTCCCTTCAGTCCTGGCGCTTCGTGCTGGCGACGGCGGGTGGCATGCTCTCCACGGTGCTGATGATGCCGCTGGTGAACCTGATCGGCGGCGACGATAAGGCGTTCGGCTTCCAGGGCGGGATCGCCGTGCTGTCGGTGGTCGCGTTCCTGATGCTGGCGTTCTGCTTCTTCACCACCAAAGAGCGCATCCAGGTGCCGCCGAGCACCACCTCCATGCGGGAAGACCTGCGTGATATCTGGCAAAACGACCAGTGGCGCATTGTCGGCGTGCTCACCATCCTCAACATCCTCGCCGTCTGCGTGCGCGGCGGCGCGATGATGTACTACTGCACCTGGATCATGGGCTCGCCGGAGGTGTTCGTCGCGTTCCTCACCACCTACTGTGTCGGCAACCTGATCGGCTCCGCGCTGGCGAAACCGCTCACCGACTGGAAGTGCAAGGTCAGCATCTTCTGGTGGACCAACGCCGCGCTGGCGGTGGTCAGCGTGGCGATGTTCTTCGTACCGATGCATGCCACCGTGCTGATGTTCGCTTTTATCTTCGTTATCGGCGTGCTGCACCAGCTGGTGACGCCAATCCAGTGGGTAATGATGTCCGATACCGTCGACTACGGCGAATGGACCAACGGCAAACGCCTGACCGGCATCAGCTTTGCGGGCACCCTGTTCGTGCTGAAGCTCGGCCTGGCGCTGGGCGGGGCGATGATCGGCTGGATGCTGGCAGGCGGCGGCTACGACGCGGCGGCCAAAACCCAGAACAGCGCGACCATCAGTATCATTATCGGCCTGTTTACGCTGGCACCGGCGATCTGCTACGTGCTGAGCGCGATTATCGCCAAACGCTACTACACGCTGAAAACCCCCTTCCTGACCAAAATCCTGCGCGAGCTGGCGCAGGGCGCGCGCCGCAATCAGCAGGATTTTGAAAACCTGCCGGTCAGCAAAGAATTGCAGAACTAAGAGGACGAAAGCATGAAAATCAGTGATGGAAACTGGCTTATTCAACCGGGCCTGAACGTGACCTGTCCGGTTCAGGTGTTCGACGTGGAGCAGCAGGGCAATGACCTGGTGGTGTATGTTGCGCCGCGCGACGTGCGTGAGCGCACCTGGCAGCTCGACACGTTGATGTTCACGGTGCGCCTGTTTGCTCCACAGGAAGGGATTGTCGGGGTGCGCATCGAGCACTTCCAGGGCGCGCTGAACAACGGCCCGCACTATCCGCTGAACGTTCTGAAAGACGTGAAGGTCGAGATTGAAAACAACGCCGAATTTGCCGAGCTGAAAAGCGGCAGCGTCAGCGTGCGCGTCACCAAAGGCGAGTTCTGGGCGCTGGATTTCCTGCGCAACGGCCAGCGCATTACCGGCAGCCAGCTGAAAAACAACGGCTACGTGCAGGACAGCAATACCCACCGTAATTACGTTTTTGAGCGTCTGGATCTGGGCGTGGGGGAAACAGTCTACGGCCTGGGCGAGCGCTTTACCGCGCTGGTGCGCAACGGGCAGACGGTCGAAACCTGGAACCGCGACGGCGGCACCAGCACCGAGCAGTCCTACAAAAATATCCCGTTCTACCTGACTAACCGCGGCTACGGCGTGCTGGTGAATCACCCGGAAAACGTCTCGTTTGAAGTCGGCTCCGAGAAGGTCTCTAAAGTGCAGTTCAGCGTGGAAGGGGAATATCTCGAGTATTTCGTGATCGACGGCCCGACGCCAAAAGAGGTGCTGAACCGCTATACGCAGCTCACCGGGCGTCCGGCGCTGCCGCCTGCGTGGTCGTTCGGCCTGTGGCTGACCACGTCGTTCACCACCAACTACGATGAAGCGACGGTGAACAGCTTTATCGACGGCATGGCCGAGCGCGACCTGCCGCTGCACGTGTTCCACTTCGACTGCTTCTGGATGAAGGCTTTCCAGTGGTGCGACTTTGAATGGGACCCGGTGACCTTCCCGGATCCGGAAGGGATGATCCGCCGCCTGAAAGAGAAAGGGCTGAAGGTCTGCGTGTGGATCAACCCGTATATCGGCCAGAAATCCCCGATTTTCCGCGAGCTGAAAGAGAAGGGCTATCTGCTCAAGCGTCCGGACGGCTCCCTGTGGCAGTGGGACAAATGGCAGCCGGGGCTGGCGATTTACGACTTCACCAATCCGGACGCATGCCGGTGGTATGCCGACAAGCTGAAAGGCCTGGTGGATATCGGCGTTGACTGCTTCAAGACCGACTTCGGCGAGCGTATCCCGACGGACGTGCAGTGGTTCGACGGTTCCGATCCGCAGAAGATGCACAACCACTACGCCTACATTTATAACGAACTGGTGTGGAACGTGCTGAAAGAGACCGTCGGCGAAGAGGAGGCGGTGCTGTTTGCCCGCTCGGCGTCCGTCGGGGCGCAACAGTTCCCGGTACACTGGGGCGGCGACTGCTACGCCAACTACGAGTCGATGGCGGAAAGCCTGCGCGGTGGGCTGTCGATTGGCCTGTCCGGCTTCGGGTTCTGGAGCCACGATATTGGCGGGTTCGAAAACACCGCTCCGGCGCACGTTTATAAACGCTGGTGCGCGTTCGGGCTGTTCTCCAGCCACAGCCGCCTGCACGGCAGCAAATCCTACCGCGTGCCGTGGGCGTACGATGACGAGTCCTGCGACGTGGTGCGCCACTTCACGCAGCTGAAGTGTCAGCTGATGCCGTACTTGTACCGTCAGGCGGCGCTGGCCCGCGAGTTCGGCACGCCGATGCTGCGTGCGATGATGCTGGAGTTCCCGGACGATCCGGCGTGTGATTACCTCGACCGTCAGTACATGCTGGGGGATTCCATGATGGTGGCGCCGGTGTTCTCCGAGGCGGGGGACGTGCAGTTCTACCTGCCGGAAGGCCGCTGGACCCACCTGTGGCACAACGACGAAATCCATGGCAGCCGCTGGCATAAGCAGCAGCACGATTTTATGAGCCTGCCGGTCTACGTGCGCGACAACACCCTGCTGGCGCTGGGTAACAATAACCAGAAGCCGGACTACGCGTGGAACGAGGGGACGGCCTTCCAGCTGTTTAACCTGGAGGATGGCGCAGCGGCGGTGAGCGAAGTGCCTGCGGCGGACGGTTCTGTGGCGTTTACGCTGAAGGCGTCACGTCGGGGCGACATTGTGACCTTTACCGGCGCGGGTGATGCGAAAAACTGGTCGGTGTGCTTGCGCAACGTGCAGAAGGTGAGTGGCGTGAAAGGCGGCTCGCACGCGGGCAGCGAGTGGGGTGTGGTGGTGAAAGCGGAGGGGGATGAGGTGGTGGTTCAGCTCTGAGGTGGAAAATGCCCGGTGGCGCTTCGCTTACCGGGCCTACGGTAATTCTGCGCTCTGATGCCCTCACCCTGACCCTCTCCCACAGGGAGAGGGAACAAACATCAAAAACTTTATTGCACAGGCGTTGCAACCACGCCGCCCGTCATCGTCTGCTCAACCTGCTGCTTATCCATATTCACCGCGCTTAGCTTCCCATTCACCGTTGGCTTCAGTGGCGCACTGGCCTGCACGCTGCCGCTGGCGGTCATCTGAATATTGCCGTCGCCCGTAATCGGTAACGCAGGCCAGCCCCACTGCTGCAGCACGTTGAGCGGTACGCCGCGCCCGTTCAGGCTCACGGTGGTTTGCCGCTGTGGCAGCTGTGACACGGTGGCGGTCGCTTCCAGGATCCCTTTCTCTGTAAAGGCGCTCAGGTCGCTAATGTTCACCGTGGCGGCGTTGGCATTCAGCGCCAGCGACGGACGGCGCACGTCGACGCGGTTAAAGGTCGCCGCCGCGCCGTTTAATGTTGCGCTGCCGCCCCAGACGCCCCACTGGCGATCTTTCGCCAGCTGCAGGTTTGCGCCGTAGCCGTCCAGGGAGGTGATCTGCCACGGGAAGGCGGGATCGATGTCGATCACCAGGTTGCGGCTCAGGCCAAATTTTTGCAGCGTGACGCTGTTCAGCCATTCCGGCAGCGGCTCCATCCACAGCGTTTTCCAGTTTTCAGGAAGGGTGTACTCCAGCCCGGCGATGGCAACATCGTCCAGAACCAGCGCTTTACCGTCGCGCAGCCAGTTGCCGGACGTACGCACCATACCGCCTTCCCAGCGGGAGGTGAACTGACGCAGCGCTATGCCCTGCGGGGAAAACTCCGCATTCAGGATCGGGTCAAACAGATGCAGCGAGCCGAAGATAAACTCGCTGGCGTTCATGGACAGGCGACCTTCCTGGCTCTGCCAGTCGCCTTTGCTGAGAGTCAGGTTGCGCAGGCTTAAGTCGAGATCGGTCACCGCCCAGTCCGGGCCCTGCAGGCGGGCATCGGTGACCTCCAGACGGCCAATTTGCAGGGAGGGGATGGTAGCCAGCGGCGCGAAGAATGCTTTCAGCGTTTTGTCGCTCTGCAGGCGGATCTCGTTCAGGCGCATGGTGTCGATTATCCAGCTTCCGTCAGCGTTACGCAGGGCGGAGCCGGTGAGCGAGCCACGGGCCATATCGGCACCAATGGTGTTCAGCACCACCTCCTTGCCGTTCAACTGGCCGTCGATTAGCACGTTGGTGGCTGGTACGCCGTTCAGGGTCAGCGAGCCGGCGCTCATCTGGATCTTCGCGTTTTTACCCAGCACGTTCCCGGCTTCTGGCTGCCATGGGCTGACGCCGCCCGTGACCTTCTGTGCGCTCAGATCCCATTCAGTATTCGGGCTGTTAAAGGCCATGTTGTTCAGCTGCAGACGATCGGCCTGGAAGGGCAGCGGCGCTGTTTGAGGCGAGAGATTCAGCGTGCCGTCGAACAGGGTGATAGTGCCCATGTGCAGCGGAGCGGTGATCTGACGGCTGCTCAGGCCAATATCGACTTTTTTGGCAACTAATGTGGCGGGTTTACCGTCCCGCCCAAAGGTGACATTTTCCAGAATGAGGTGGGAAGGCGATGAAAAGCGGTGATTCATCTTGTCGAAACTGAGTTCGTAGTCGGTATTCACCGTAATCCAGCTGCTGACTTGCGCCGCGCCCCAGCGGGTCTGCAGCAAAATATAGAACGCCAGCAGCACAATAAGCAGGGCTACCAGAAGATAGACGAGTAGCTTTCCAATAAATTTCATGGTCTTCCATCCCGCGAAACGAACATAAGGGAGTTATGCACGATTTATGCGCAATGCTCAAGGCGGGAATGGTGTAATTAGATGTCACGGCAGGCATTGACTGCCTGCCGTGAGGGAGATCAGTTCTTCTCAGGCGGGAAAACGAGGTTCAGTACGATAGCGGTGATACCGCCCGCGGCAATGCCGGAAGAGAGCAGGTTTTTAACCCAGTCAGGCGCAAACTGCAGGATCAGCGGCTGCTGGGAGACACCAAGACCAACGGCCAGCGACAGCGCGATAATCATGATCGCGCGACGGTTCAGCGGCTCGCGGGAGACGATACGCACGCCGGAGGCCGCGATAGTCCCAAACATCACCAGCGTTGCGCCGCCCAGCACCGGCTCAGGAATGTGCTGCACAAAGCCGCTCACCGCCGGGAACAGGCCGAGGACGATCAGCATCAGCGCCACCACGAAACCAACGTAGCGGCTGGCCACGCCGGTCAACTGGATCACACCGTTGTTCTGGCCGAAGCAGGAGTTCGGGAAGGTGTTAAATACCGCAGAGACAAACGAGTTCAGGCCGTTCGCCAGTACGCCGCCTTTCAGACGCTTCATGTACAGCGGGCCGGACACCGGCTGCTCGGAGACATCGGAGGTGGCGGTGATATCACCGATGGTCTCCAGAGAAGTAATCATAAAGACCAGCATCAGCGGCAGGAGCAGACCCCAGTCTATGCCCAGGCCGTAATAAAGCGGCGTTGGGACGGTGATCAGCGCGCTGTTGGTCGGCGCGGTGTTCTCCGGCAGCATCCCCAGCGCCCACGCCAGCAGATAGCCCGCCGCCATGGCGATCACCAGCGAGGCCACGCGCAGGTAAGGGTTACGCTGACGGTTAAGCAAAATAATGATCGCCAGCACCACGCCCGCCAGCAGCAGGTTTTTCGGCGCGCCGAAGGTGTGGTCGCTCATTGCCGCGTAGCCGCCACCGATGGAGGTGAGGCCCACCTGAATCAGCGACAGGCCGATAATCATCACCACCACGCCGGAAACCAGCGGGGTGATCACACGGCGAGCCAGGTGCAGCACGCGGGAGATGACCATCTCCGTGCAGCTTGCCAGCATCAGGGTGCCGAACAGCGCCGCCATCATGGTCGGAACATCCGCACCGCCGGTTTTCAGCGCCGTACCGCCCATGATCAGCGGCGCCACGAAGTTAAAGCTGGTGCCCTGAATCGACAGTAGCCCAGACCCCACCGGGCCCCAGGCTTTAATTTGAATAATGGAGGCCACGCCGGAGGCGAACAGAGACATACTGATAATGTGCTGCGTGTCCTGCGCCGGTAAACCGAGTGCCTGGCAAATCAGCAGCGCCGGGGTGATCACCGCAACAAACATCGCCAGAAGATGCTGGCAGGCGGCAAAAAGCGTCTGCGGCAGCGGCGGTCGGTCTTCAAGGCGGTAAATCAGTTCGCTATTTTGCTTCTGCGCAATCGGTTGCGCATCTGGCGATTCTATGGTGTTAACGGACATCGGCGGCAATCCCACGGTGGAAAAGCGGGCATTTTATCTGACCACCTGGTAAAAGCAAACGATTGCCAGCAAAAAAAAGGAAGAAAATCTGCCGCTGTGAGCAGGTTTTTTACAACCTATCGGAAAAAAAAATTACACTTTTTGCGCCGGGGGCTCATGACGAGCGCAAACCGGCCCAGGATAACGCCGCGTGTGTATGGAATACGCGCATAACAGGAGCCTTTTATGATTCATCTCGATACGTTGTCGACCCTTGTTGCCGCAACGCTGGTTCTTCTGCTTGGTCGCAAGCTGGTCCACAGCGTTTCCTTTCTGAAAAAATACACTATTCCTGAACCTGTCGCCGGCGGTCTGCTGGTGGCGCTGGCCTTGCTGATACTGAAAAAAAGCATGGGCTGGGAAATTGATTTTGATATGTCCCTGAAAGACCCGCTGATGCTGGCTTTCTTTGCCACCATCGGCCTGAACGCCAACCTGGCGAGCCTGCGCTCGGGCGGTAAGGTGCTCGGCGTGTTTCTGATTGTGGTGGTGGGGCTGCTGCTGATGCAAAATGCGATTGGCATCGGTATGGCAACGCTGCTGGGGCTGGATCCGCTGATGGGGCTGCTGGCGGGGTCGATTACCCTTTCGGGCGGTCACGGCACCGGCGCGGCGTGGAGCAAGCTGTTCATCGAACGCTACGGTTTTGAAAACGCGACGGAAGTGGCGATGGCCTGCGCGACCTTTGGCCTGGTACTGGGTGGCCTGATTGGCGGCCCGGTAGCGCGTTATCTGGTGAAGCACTCCACCACGCCGAACGGCAGGCCAGACGATGAAATGGTGCCGACCGCGTTCGAAAAGCCGGACGTTGGACGCAGCATCACCTCGCTGGTGATGATTGAAACCATCGCGATGATTGCCATCTGCCTGACCGTGGGCAAAGTGGTTGCGCAATGGCTGGCGGGTACCGCGTTTGAACTGCCGACGTTTGTCTGCGTGCTGTTTATCGGGGTGATCCTGAGCAACGGTCTGGCGCTGATGGGCTTCTACCGCGTGTTTGAACGGGCGGTATCGGTGCTCGGCAACGTCTGCCTGTCGCTGTTCCTGGCGATGGCGCTGATGAGCCTGAAGCTGTGGGAGCTGGCCTCGCTGGCGCTGCCGATGGTGGCGATTCTGGCGGTGCAGGCGCTGTTTATGGCGCTTTATGCCATGTTCGTGACCTGGCGCATGATGGGGAAAAACTATGATGCGGCGGTGCTGGCGGCCGGTCACTGCGGGTTTGGTCTGGGGGCTACCCCAACGGCTATCGCCAACATGCAGGCGATCACCGAACGGTTCGGGCCATCGCATATGGCGTTTCTGGTGGTCCCGATGGTCGGCGCATTCTTCATTGATATCGTCAACGCGCTGGTGATCAAGCTGTACCTGATGCTGCCGATATTTGCCTGAGATCAGGCGTTGGAATACCGTTCGGTTTCCGGCATCCAGCGCTCAATTAACGCTGCCGCCTGTTCGGGGTAGCGTTCATGAATATGGCGCGCAAGGCGCTGAACTTCGGGGATCATGGCCTGATCGCGCAGTAAATCCGCCACTTTGAATTCAGCATTTCCCGTCTGGCGCGTGCCCAGTAGTTCGCCCGGGCCGCGTATCTCCAGGTCTTTTTGCGCAATCACAAAGCCGTCGTTGCTGTCGCGCAGCACCTGCAGTCGCATCTGGGCGGTTTTTGAAAGCGGTGCTTTGTAAAGCAGCACGCAGTGAGACGCTACCGCGCCGCGGCCAACGCGCCCGCGCAGCTGGTGGAGCTGGGCAAGCCCCAGACGTTCCGGGTTTTCGATGATCATCAAACTGGAGTTGGGTACGTCAACGCCCACTTCGATGACCGTCGTCGCGACCAGCAAATGCAGTTCCCCCTGTTTGAAGGATTGCATCACCGCCTGCTTCTCGGCAGGCTTCATGCGGCCGTGAACCAGGCCAACGTTCAGCTCGGGCAGTGCCAGCTTGAGCTCTTCCCACGTCGCTTCGGCGGCCTGGGCTTCCAGCAGTTCAGACTCTTCAATCAGGGTACAGACCCAGTAGGCCTGACGCCCTTCATGGGTGCAGGCATTGCGCACCCGGTCAATGATGTCGCTGCGGCGCGTATCCGGTATGGCGACCGTCGTCACCGGCGTTCGGCCCGGCGGCAGTTCGTCGATGGTAGAGGTATCCAGATCGGCGTAGGCGGTCATCGCCAGGGTACGCGGGATCGGCGTGGCGGTCATGATCAGCTGATGCGGGTGGAAGCCCTGCTGCAGCCCTTTTTCCCACAGCGCCAGACGCTGATGCACGCCGAAGCGGTGCTGCTCGTCGATAATCACCAGCGCGAGGCCGTTAAACTGCACCTGCTCCTGAAAGATAGCGTGTGTGCCGACAATCATCTGCACCTGGCCGCTGGCGATGGCTTCCTGCTGCGCAAGACGCGCTTTGCCTTTTTGCTTTCCGGCGAGCCAGCCCACCTCAATCCCGAGCGGTGCGAACCAGGCGCGGAAATTATTGGCGTGCTGCTCGGCCAGCAGCTCTGTCGGTGCCATCAGGGCGACCTGTTTGCCGTGGGCGATGGCGCGTAACGCGGCCAGGGCGGCAACCAGCGTTTTACCTGAACCTACGTCGCCCTGCACCAGGCGCATCATCGGCACGTCGAGCGCCATATCGCGCTCAATCTCGGCGGTGACGCGCGCCTGCGCGCCAGTGGGCTTAAAGGGCAGCGAGGCCAGCAGCTTATCTTTGAGCACATCATTCGGGCTTAACGGCTGAGCGTGGAAACGCTGCGCGCCGGCACGCAGCGCCAGCATGCTCAGGTTATGCGCCAGTAATTCCTCAAGGATAAGACGCCGTTGGGCGGGGTGTTTACCGCTTTCTAAATCGCTGAGCTGCAGCGTTGGCGGCGGGCGGTGCAGGGTGCGCAGCGCCTCGGGCAGGCTCATCATCCCCTGAGCCAGTTCTGGCGGCAGCAGTTCGGTAATGGCGCAGGTATCCAGCAGTTCCAGGGCCTGATCGGTGAGCTTACGCAGCGTCGCCTGCTTAACGCCTTCGGTCGTCGGGTAAACCGGGGTGAGCGTCTCCTGCAGTTCCGGCGTGCTGAGATCGCCCTGTACGCGGTACTCCGGGTGGATCATCTCTGCGCCGTATTTCCCGCGTTTAGCTTCGCCATAGGCCAGCACCCTACGGCCGATCGCCAGGCTGTTCTTCATCGCCGCGCTGAAGTTGAAGAAACGCATGGTGAGGATGCCGGTGCCGTCGCTGATCTGACAGGTCATCATCCGGCGTCCGCCGAAAGTGATATTGCAGTTCAGGACTTCGCCTTCAACGGTGGCGTAAATGGCGGGAAGCAGATCGCCAATCTTGTAGAGCTGAGTGCGGTCTTCGTAACGCAGGGGGAGGTGAAGCAGGAGATCCTGCACGGTGTGCAGGCCAATTTTTGCCAGCTTATTGCTTTGCGCCGCGCCCACGCCCGTCAGGCTGTTGAGCGGGATAGCATCCAGCAGGCGGCCTTTCATCGGTTACCCGGCGTACTGCATAGTGGCCCACCACTCGGCATCGGCTTCAATTTCGCCCTGCGCGTTGACGTGGGGGTAAGGCAATTTTTTCTGCTTCGCAACGCGTGCCAGCACCGGATAGCCACCTTCAAACAGCAGGCGCTGCTGTTCTTCTTCCGGCAGCATGCTGTTGCTGCGCTCGTACATCCCGGCGTTCTGACGCTGGCGCTGCGCTTCATACAGAATGAGCGCGGACGCCACGGAGACGTTAAGGGACTGGACCATGCCGATCATCGGAATGATGATGTCCCGATCCGCCAGATCCAGCGCTTCCTGGGAGATCCCGGTTTTCTCCTGACCCATCAAAATGCAGGTCGGGCGGGTATAGTCGATTTCGCGGAAATCCACGGCCTTATCGGACAGGTTTGTCGCCAGGATCTGCATCCCGCGTCCTTTCAGATGCGATACGGCATCGCCAATCGTCTGGTGAGATTTGACGGATACCCAGCTGTTACTGCCTGCCGCAGCAGAGACCATGGTTCGCATCCGGTGACCCGGCCAGACGGCGTGCACTTCATGCACGCCGACGGCATCTGCGGTACGGACGATGGCAGAGACGTTATGAGGTTTATGCACCTGCTCCATGCAGACCGTCAGGTCAGGCTGGCGTCTGGCAAGCATTTCGCAGATACGGGCATAACGTTGTGAATTCATAAACCTAGTTTCGGTTTCGGGTGACTTTAATCACGTCCGGCATGACGCGGATCTTGCGCATAATGTTCGCCAGATGCACGCGGTCGCGAGCGGTCAGACGAATAAAGGCGCTATAGACGCGGCCGTCTTTTTCTTCCGTATTCAGGCTCTGAATGTTGGACGAGGCCGTGTTGATGGCTGCCGTCAGGTTCGCCAGGGCACCCTGGTGGTTAAACATATCTACCTTAATTTCGGTGATAAATTCCTGCGCCGTCTCTTTATCCCACTCGACCGCCATAAACTTCTCGGCTTCTTTCTGGTAGCCGCGAATGTTACGACAGGATTCATGGTGGATAACCAGCCCTTTGCCCGGACTGACGTGCGCAATAATCGGGTCGCCAGGGATTGGACGGCAACATTTTGCGAAGGTGATCAGCACCCCGTCCGCGCCTTTGATCGGCAGATGAGCATGGCCGGATGCGCCTGGAGCAGATGGCGTCGCTTCGCCCTGCTGCAGGTTTTTCGCCACCACGACGCTCATCGCGTTACCCAGACCAATTTCCGCCAGCAGATCGTCCAGAGACGTGAGCTTCATACGGTCGAGTTCACGCTGAATATGCTCCGGTGGGATCTCAGCCAGCTTGCGGCTGCCGCCCAACGCGTGGTTGAGCAGGCGACGCCCCAGGCTGACGGAGTCATCGCGCTTGAGGTTTTTCAACAGCTGACGAATTTTGGCGCGCGCTTTGGAACTCACGACAAAGTTCAGCCAGGCCGCGTTCGGACGTGCACCCGGCGCGGTAATAATTTCGACCGTCTGTCCGCTGGAGAGCGGCTGAGACAGCGGGTAAGGCTGTCTGTCGACGCGCGCGCCCACGCAGGCGTGCCCGATATCGGTATGCACGGCGTAGGCGAAGTCGACCGGTGTTGCGCCCGCAGGCAGTTCGACAATGCGGCCTTCTGGGGTGAAAACGTAAATCTCGTCCGGGAAGAGATCGGATTTAACGCTCTCGATAAATTCGAACGAGCTACCCGCACTCTGCTGAAGCTCCAGCAGGCTCTGCATCCAGCGCTGGGCGCGGATTTGCGCGGTGGTGCTGCTTTCGCCACCGTGCTCTTTGTAAGCCCAGTGTGCGGCTACACCCATCTCTGCCATCTGGTCCATGTCTTCGGTGCGGATCTGCACTTCAACAGGCACGCCGTGCGGACCGATCATCGAGGTATGCAAAGATTGATAGCCGTTCGCTTTCGGAATGGCGATGTAATCTTTCATGCGCCCCGGGCGCGGTTTATAGAGGCTGTGCATCTGCCCCAGCACGCGGTAGCAGGTGTCAGAGTCGTGGACGATTACGCGGAACGCGTAGATATCCATGATCGAGTGAAAACGCTGCTCTTTGAGCACCATTTTGCAGTAGATGGAGTAAAGATGTTTTTCGCGACCGCTGACGCGGCACGGGATTCCCGCTTCCTGCAAACGCCCTTCAATTTCAGAGAGGATCTTTTGAATCATCTCTTTACGGTTACCGCGTGCGGCTTTCACCACCTCTTTAATCACGCGATAGCGGTTCGGGTACAACGCTTCAAAGCCCAGCTCTTCCAGCTCGGTTTTGATGTGGTGGATACCTAAACGGTGCGCCAGCGGACTGTAAATTTCAAGGGTTTCACGGGCAATGCGGCGGCGTTTGTCCGGGCGAAGTGAGCCCAGCGTGCGCATGTTGTGGGTACGGTCAGCGAGTTTGATGAGAATGACGCGGATATCCTGCACCATCGCCATAATCATCTTGCGGAAGTTTTCGGCTTGCGCCTCTTTCTTGTCGCGGAATTTCAGCTTATCAAGCTTAGAGACCCCTTCCACCAGCTCGGCAACGCTTTTGCCAAACAGCTGTTCCATATCCTGGTAGGTGGCAGGGGTATCTTCGATCACGTCGTGCAGCAGGGCAGCCATCAGCGTTTCGTAGTCGAGTTTCATCTCGGCCAGAATACAGGCTACCGCAACCGGGTGCGTGATGTAGGGTTCACCGCTTGAACGTGTCTGGCCCTCGTGAGCGTCACGTGCAACGAGATACGCCTGCTGAAGACGCTTAATCTGGTCTTCAGGCAGGTAGGTTTGAATCAGTTGATTCAGGCTTTCAAACAGATACAAGGGCGACCCGCAGGTTTAATTAACGACGACCTTCAGCAATGGCGGTTACGGCCTGCAGTTCTGCGGCTTCCTGCTCTTGCTGCTCCTGGCGCTCACGCACGTCGAGGATCTGATTGTTGATCAGACCTTCTTCGATTTCGCGAAGTGCAATAACGGTGGTTTTATCGTTTTCTTCCGGTACCAGCGGATCTTTACCGCCCACCTGCATCTGACGAGCGCGACGCGCGGCGACCAGCACCAGGTCAAAACGGTTACCAATTTTCTCTACAGCGTCCTGAACAGTTACGCGTGCCATACTTAAAATGCTCCACAGGTGAAGAAATGACTGGGCATGATACTGAAAGTGGGTTCAGTCTGCCAACAGTTTGGTGATTAATGCGTCATGTCGCTGCTTCTGGCGGCTCATACGCAGTCGTTCTGCGCGAAGAATGGTTTTGAGATCGCTCAGCGCGGCATCAAAATCATCATTCACAATAAGGTAATCATATTCCGCGTAATGGCTCATTTCTGCAACTGCCTGTTCCATACGCTTTGCGATGACTTCTTCACTGTCCTGACCGCGGCCACGCAGGCGGCGATCCAGCTCATCCTTCGACGGCGGTAAAATAAAGATACTGCGCGAGTCAGGCATTTTCTTGCGAATTTGCTGTGCGCCCTGCCAGTCGATGTCGAGGAACACATTCACGCCCGTCGCCAGAACCTGCTCAATGGTTTCACGCGAGGTGCCGTAGTAGTTACCGAACACTTCTGCGTGTTCAAGAAACGCATCTCTGCCGATCATCGCTCTGAACTCGTCGTGATCCACAAAGAAATAGTGTTCACCGTGCACTTCACCCGGACGCGGCGCTCGCGTGGTGTGAGAAACAGAAACCTGTGTGTCGTACAACGGTTGGGTTTTTAACAGTGCCTGAATAAGGCTGGATTTACCCGCGCCGCTAGGGGCAGAAACAATATAAAGCGTGCCTTGAGCCATGAGAGTCTTTTGTATGTGTTAACGAAGAAGTCCTACATACGGGCTTATTATACACGTCGCCGCTGTGTGACGTAGCCTTTGTCACACTTTTTCCCCTGGATTATTGAATTTTGCGTACCGTTTTCAGGTTTTACCTGCGGTTTGCAGCAATAAAAATTAACGCTGGATAGCGCCTCGCAACGTGAAAGGTTGCTATTAGCGTCGTTTCTCACGTCAGGTTATACCTCCTGCATTGCAAAGGAGGGATAGCGATGTGGCGATGGATAAGCGGGTTAATGCTGTTGTGGTGTGGTTATGGGGCGGCGGTGTGCCCGGTGTGGTCACAGGCAAAAGCCGAAAAAGAGATTGCATCATTAAGTGCACAAATCAAACGCTGGGATGAGGCTTACTGGAAGCTGGGGGTGAGCGAGGTCAGTGACGAAGTGTATGACCAGCTCAACGGCCGTTTAACCCAGTGGCAGCGCTGTTTCGGCAACGATTTTGCTGATAGCGCCCTTCCTGCGCTGGAGGGAAACGTAAAACATCCTGTTGCCCATACGGGGGTACGTAAAGCAGCCAGCAAAGAAGCGCTGGGTCACTGGATGCACGGCCGGAAAAATCTCTGGATGCAGCCAAAAGTCGATGGCGTGGCGGTGACGCTGGTGTATCGCAACGGAAAGCTAGCGCGGGCCATCAGCCGTGGTAATGGGCTAAAAGGCGAGGACTGGACGGCCCGCGTGCGTTTGATCCCGTCCGTGCCCAAGGAGGTATCCGGCGCGCTTGCAAACAGCGTCTTACAGGGGGAGCTTTTCTGGCTACGCGAAAACCACGTCCAGCGGCAGATGGGCGGAATGAATGCTCGCGCAAAAGTGGCGGGCGCGATGATGCGACAAAAGGACAACGCGCTTCTGAGCCAGACAGGAATATTTATCTGGGCCTGGCCGGATGGACCGAAGGGAATGGAAAACAGGCTTTCTGAGCTGTCCAGCGCAGGCTTTTCCCTGACGGCGCGCTATACGTTGCCCGTACAAGCGGTTGATGCTGTTGAAAAACAGCGTTTGGCCTGGCAAAACACGGCATTGCCCTTTGCCACGGATGGCATAGTGGTTCGATCTGCGGAGTCACCTACAGGGGAAAGTTGGCTGCCCGGCGAAGGCAACTGGATTATCGCGTGGAAATATTCGCCTGCGGCACAGGTCGCAGAGGTCAGGAATATTCTTTTTTCCGTGGGGCGCACGGGCAAAATTTCTGTCGTGGCGGCACTTGAGTCTGTGCAGTTGGACGATAAACGGGTGCAGCGAGTGAGTCTCGGTTCGGTTGGGCGCTGGCAGAGGCTGGATATTGCCCCGGGCGATCAGATCCAGGTCAGCCTGGCAGGGCAGGGTATCCCCCGGTTTGATAAGGTGGTCTGGCGAGGGGCGGACAGACAAAAACCTGAGCCTCCGGCCTCGCGTTATCACTCCCTGAGTTGCTTTTATGCCTCGCCGGAGTGTATGGAACAGTTCTTTGCCCGGCTGACGTGGCTCAGTTCAAAGCAGGTATTCAACATTGAAGGATTAGGTGAGTCAGGCTGGCGCACACTCTGGCAGGCGCATCATTTTGAACATCTCTTTTCGTGGCTGCTATTAACGCAGGAGCAGCTGCAGTCGACGCCGGGATTCTCTGCCGCACGCGGGCTGGCGCTCTGGCATCGCTTTAATCAGGTGCATGAGCAGCCTTTTATCCGCTGGATTATGGCGCTGGGTGTTCCGCTGCCACAGGCCTCGCTGAAGGCGTTGGAAGATGTGTCGTGGCAGAAGATGAGCGAACGCAGTGAAAAGGCCTGGCAGGCCTTGCCGGGTACGGGAGCGGAGAAGGCGCGGCAAATCGTTGCCTGGCTGCACGCGCCAGAGATCGATGTGTTGATCAGATGGCTTGCTCAGCAGCACATCAATGGGTTCTGAGATCAGTGGGCGCTGTGCTTATAGTGAAACACGGGCAATCCGAGCTTCAGACGCAGCGCCAGCATGCGGGCCGTAAAGCCAAACAGCAGCGTGGAGATGACCACCACGTCGTGGTTTGAAACGTAATACTGCAGGGCAATGTAGAGCACCGCTGCGGCGAAGGAGATGCCGGCATAAAGCTCTTTTTGGAAGACCAGAGGAATGCGTTTGCAGAACATATCGCGCAGCACGCCGCCGAAAACGCCCGTGACCACGGCGGCAATGGTAGCGATAACCGGACCTTCCCCCATATCGAGCGCGATTTGCGCGCCGATGATAGAAAAGACGATCAGCCCCAGTGCATCAAGCACCAGGAACAGGCGGCGCAGATGGGGCATAACGGGTGCCACGATGGTGGTTAATACGGCAGCCGTTGCGACGATAATCACATACTCAGGATGTTTCACCCAGCCGAGCGGGTAATGGCCAAGCAGGATATCGCGCACGGAACCGCCGCCCAGCGCGGTTGCAGTGGCAATAATGATCACACCGAAGGTGTCCATCCGGCGACGCCCGGCGGCGAGAGCGCCAGTCATGGCTTCGGCGGTGATACCAATAAGATAAAGAATGTGAAGCAGCATATACCCTCCGGTGTGAACGCGGAAAGGTTAGCGATTTGTGCGCAAGATCACGATTGAGATTTTCTAAGGCGATTGGGTTTCACCTATAAAATTTAATCAATACATGTTGAATATCTTTGATTCTCGGCTGCTGAATTTGAAAAAAAGGCGGGAATTCGGATTAGAAATAATAATGGATGGCGTCAGCCGACGCCATCCAAAAAGCGATTACTCAATATTCTGGATCTGCTCGCGCATCTGCTCAATCAGAACCTTGAGTTCAATCGCTGAGTTGGTCACTTCAGCGTTGATAGACTTAGACGCCAAAGTGTTCGACTCGCGGTTGAACTCCTGCATCATAAAGTCCAGGCGGCGGCCTACAGCTTCCTTCTTCTTCAGGATGTTATAGGTCTCTTTCACGTGCGCTTCCAGACGATCCAGCTCTTCGGCAACATCGATACGCTGCGCCATCAGCACCAGCTCTTGTTCCAGACGGGTGTTTTCCAGCTGAACTTCCGCTTCTTCCAGCTTGGCGACCAGACGCTCGCGTTGCCATTGCAGCACTTCCGGCATGTGGGTGCGGACTTTGGCTACTTCAGCGCTGACGCCTTCAAGGCGCTGCTCAATCATCGCTTTCAGTGCCTGGCCTTCGGTTTCGCGGGCAACGATAAAGTCATCCAGCGTGCCGTCGAGGGCTGCCAGAATTTCTGCGGCAATCGCGTCCAGATCCTGCTCGCCGGCGGCCATGACGCCAGGCCAGCGCAGAATATCAACGGGGTTGATTTCGCCTTCATCGCTCTGCATTTTGACCCAGTTCGCCGCATTCACGAGCTGTTTCGCCAGTTTTTCGTTGAGGATCAGCTCGCCCTGTGCGCTGGCATCGGGCTCAAAGCGCAGGTTGCATTCCACTTTCCCGCGGGTCAGACGCGTACGGATACGCTCGCGCACCACAGGTTCAAGGCTGCGGAACTGTTCCGGCATACGGAAATATGTTTCCAGATAGCGCTGGTTTACCGAACGCATTTCCCAGGTAGCGCTACCCCAGCTACCCTTGATTTCACGCCGGGCGTAGGCGGTCATACTGCGGATCATAGACATTCCCGTTTTTAAAGGAGAGATGGGGGGATTATAGCTTTCGGGGGCTTCTCAGGATAGGAATAAGCGTCCTTTATCCGTATAATGCGCAGCCACATTCGTTTCAAGCCGGAGAATCCATCATGCGTCCATCAGGTCGTAGCGCCAATCAGGTGCGTCCCGTCACCCTGACCCGTAACTATACAAAACACGCTGAAGGCTCCGTGCTGGTTGAGTTTGGTGACACCAAAGTGCTTTGCACCGCGTCCATCGAAGAAGGCGTTCCGCGCTTTCTGAAAGGTCAGGGCCAGGGCTGGATCACCGCCGAGTACGGCATGCTGCCACGCGCGACCCATACCCGTAACGCCCGTGAAGCGGCAAAGGGTAAGCAGGGTGGACGTACCATGGAAATCCAGCGCCTGATCGCACGTGCGCTGCGCGCCGCCGTTGATCTGAAAATCCTCGGTGAATTCACTATTACCCTGGACTGCGACGTGATTCAGGCAGATGGCGGCACGCGTACCGCGTCCATTACCGGTGCCTGTGTGGCGCTGGCCGATGCCCTGAACAAGCTGGTTGCAGCCGGTAAGCTGAAAACCAACCCTATGAAAGGGATGGTCGCGGCGGTTTCCGTGGGGATCGTTAACGGTGAAGCGCTTTGCGATCTGGAATATGTTGAAGATTCTGCCGCCGAGACCGACATGAACGTGGTGATGACCGAAGATGGTCGCATCATTGAGGTGCAGGGGACGGCGGAAGGTGAGCCGTTCACCCATGAAGAACTTCTCTCCCTGCTGGCGTTGGCCCGAGGGGGAATCGAATCCATTGTAACGACGCAAAAAGCGGCGTTAGAAAATTGATTTTAAAGGCGACCAATGAGTCGCCTTTTTTTTGCCTGTAAGACAGAAAAAACCAAAGGAGCGAATCCATGAAATCGTATCAGCGCCAGTTTATTGAGTTTGCGATTAATAAACAGGTACTTAAGTTTGGCGAATTTACGCTGAAGTCCGGGCGTAAGAGCCCGTATTTCTTCAACGCCGGGCTGTTTAATACCGGGCGCGATCTGGCACTGTTAGGCCGCTTCTATGCCGAAGCGCTGGTGGATTCCGGGATTGATTTCGACCTGCTGTTTGGCCCTGCGTACAAGGGCATTCCGATTGCAACCACCACGGCGGTGGCGCTGGCGGAGCACCATGACCGTGATGTGCCGTACTGCTTTAACCGCAAAGAGGCCAAAACCCACGGTGAAGGCGGTAATCTTGTGGGCAGCGCGCTGCAGGGCCGCGTGATGCTGGTCGACGACGTGATTACCGCAGGCACCGCGATCCGTGAATCTATGGAGATTATCCAGGCCAACGGTGCGACGCTGGCTGGCGTGCTGATTTCTCTTGATCGTCAGGAGCGTGGTCGCGGCGATATCTCTGCTATCCAGGAAGTAGAGCGTGATTACAGCTGCAAAGTGACCTCTATCATCACCCTGAAAGACCTGATTGCGTATCTGGAAGAGAAGCCAGAGATGGCGGATCACCTGGCGGCGGTGCGGGCGTATCGCGAAGAGTTTGGCGTGTAATTAAAATGCCCGGCGGCGCTACGCTTACCGGGCCTGCGGTGCTACTGCAGCTGCGCTGCCACTAACGGCCAGCGGGCGTCAAAATCGTCCGTTGGTCGGTATTTGAATTCGCTGCGCACAAAGCGGGAGAGCATGCCTTCACAAAACGCCAGAATCTGGCTTGCCAGCAATGTCTCATCCGTATTGTATCCTTCGCCTTCACGCATTTTCTTCTCGCGCAGCACCTGGCGCAGCTGCGCTTCAATACGCTCAAAAAGCTGATTGATGCGGCCCTGCAGCCTGTCCTGCTCAAACATTAGCGCGTGGCCGGTCAGGATACGGGTTAAACCCGGATTGCGCTCCCCAAAGCCCAGAATTAACAGCACAATCAGACGAAGACGCGCGGTGGTATCTTTTTCATCTTTCAGAATCAGGTTAATGCGCGTGATCAGACTGTCTTCAATAAACTCGATCAGGCTGTCGAACATTTTTGTTTTGCTGGGGAAATGACGATACAGCGCCGCCTCAGACACGCCCACAGAGGCGGCCAGTTTGGCGGTGGTGATGCGTTGACTGCCATCGCTGGATTCAAGCATCAGAGCCAGAGATTGAAGTATTTCTTCGCGACGATTCCTTTTCGCGGTTTGTTTTTCTGCCATGTTATAAAATACCCCTGAAAATAAGCACTTGCCAGGCTGGCATCCACACAGCGACCGCAAACTGACGTTTGCGGTTTGTTATTGCGTTATGGCGCTGCGAGATACGTGTGTCGGGCGGTTATTTGCGCCCGGAATGGCCGAAGCCGCCTTCGCCACGGTCGGTGGCATCAAAATCTGCCACCAGGTTAAATTCTGCCTGTACCACCGGTACAAAAACCATCTGCGCGATACGCTCGCCCGGTTCAATGGTGAAGCTGTCCTGACCACGGTTCCAGACGGACACCATCAGCTGACCCTGGTAGTCGGAGTCGATCAGGCCGACCAGGTTACCCAGCACTACGCCGTGCTTATGGCCCAGACCCGAGCGCGGCAGGATCACTGCCGCCAGAGACGGGTCTGCAATGTGGATCGCCAGGCCAGTCGGGATCAGGGTAGTGGCACCGGGAGCCAGTTCTACGGCGTCATCGAGACAGGCGCGCAGGTCAAGTCCGGCAGAGCCGGAGGTGGCATAGGTTGGCAGCGGGAATTGCTCGCCAACACGCGGGTCCAGAATCTTAACGTCGATTTTTTTCATCATAACGGGTAACGATCTCGTCCAGTAATTGTTGGCCCAGGAGTTCCTTGCGCTCAAGCGGTAAGATTTTATCTCCATCCTGCCAGAAAAGGTGCAGTGCGTTGCTGTCGCTATTAAATCCTTGCGTGGCCAGCGATACGTCGTTCGCGCAAATTAAATCGAGGTTTTTGCGGGTACGTTTTTGCCGGGCATATTCTTCCACATTATTCGTTTCTGCGGCAAATCCAACAACGTAAGGACGATGGCTTTTTAATGCGGCGACACCGGCAACAATGTCCGGGTTTTTCACCATTTTCAGTGTTAATTCATCGCCTTGCTTTTTGATTTTAGACTCGGCGATGGTCTCGGCGCGATAGTCTGCCACGGCCGCACAGCCGATAAAAATCTGCTGGCGTTGCGCATGAGCCTGCACGGCGGCTTCCATCTCCAGCGCGGTGGTAACATTAATACGCTGTACAAAAGGTGGCGTAGGTAACGAGACCGGGCCGCTGACCAGCGTGACGTTAGCACCGCGTTTTGCCGCTGCGGCAGCAATTGCAAAGCCCATTTTGCCGGAGCTGTGGTTGGTGATGTAACGCACCGGGTCCAGCGGCTCGCGCGTCGGGCCCGCGGTAATCATGATGTTGAGATGTTGCAGGTCGTTGACAGGTGAAAAATGGGCGGCGGCCATATCCACAATCGTCAACGGGTCGAGCATACGCCCCGGGCCAACGTCGCCGCAGGCCTGGCTGCCGCTGTCCGGGCCCCAGACAAGCAGGCCGCGCGAAGCCAGCGTCTCCAGATTATGCTGGGTGGCGGCATTGCGGTACATCTGCTGGTTCATGGCGGGCACAACGGCGACGGGCGCAGGCGTCGCGAGGCAAATGGTCGAAACCAGATCGTTCGCCATACCGGCCGCCACGCGGGCAATTAAATCTGCCGTGGCAGGGGCAAGAATCACCAGATCGGCCCATTTCCCAAGCTCAATATGCCCCATCGCGGCTTCGGCGGCCGGATCGAGCAGGCTGTCAGATACCGGGTATCCTGAAACCGCCTGCAGGCTCAGAGGGGTGATAAAGGCTTTACCGCCTTCGGTTATCGCGACCCGCACGTCCGCCCCGCGCTCGCGCAGACGACGCACCAGCTCCGGCGCTTTATAGGCAGCAATGCCGCCGCTCACGCCAAGAACGATTTTTTTACCGGCCAGGCTCATCATGATTCTTTCCTGTTGGGTTTCACCAGAGAGCGGGCATTTTACCACAATCCCAAATAGGGGGGTGATGAAGTCCTTTATGCACTTTGCGAGGCGCTACGCAAGAACGAAACCTCAGCGTCGAGCCCCGGATTTGCCTGTGGCAGCATAATGGCAAACAGAAGGAGGCCGGGCATGGAAGAGACTGAACTGCTGCTACCGCGCGAAAAAATGCTGCGTCATGGCGTCGCGTTATTAAAAGACGAGGAGCTGCTGGCGCTCTTTTTACGTACAGGTACGAAGGGAAAAACGGTATTTACGCTGGCGAAAAATCTGATAGACCATTTTGGTTCACTACATGGTTTGCTGACAGCCGAACTGGAGGCGTTTACGCACGTAGAAGGCATTGGCGTCGCGAAGTATGCCCAGTTACGGGGTATTGCTGAACTTGCCCGGCGATTTTATAACGTACAGATGGAGGAGCAAGATCCGATCCTTACCCCTGACATGACCCGCGAATTTTTGCAAAGCCAGCTATCCGGTCTGGAGCGGGAGATCTTTATGGTGATCTTTCTCGACAACAGGAACCGGGTACTGAAGCACAGCCGCCTGTTTTCGGGTACACTGAGCCACGTTGAGGTACATCCGCGTGAAATTGTGCGTGAAGCGATAAAAGTGAATGCAGCGGGGGTGATCCTCGCGCATAATCACCCCTCTGGCTGTGCAGAACCGAGCAGAGCTGACAAAGAAATCACCGAACGCATTATCAAATGCTGTCAATTCATGGACATTCGTGTTCTGGACCATCTGATAATTGGCCGCGGAGAGTACATTTCTTTTGCAGAACATGGCTGGATTTAGGCTATTTCTCGCGATCCATCGGGATCTTTGTCTGTTCGGGACTTGAGCACACCGCCGAGTCAGCGTATACTACGCCACCTTTGAGAATCTCGGGTTTGGCATTTGGGCCTGGCAATCGAGAGTTCACTTAGAACTACGCGATGACCGGGCTGTAAAGCCTGACGAGGCGCCGATACCCCATACGAAGCTCGAGCTAATTTGATTTTTGGAGAATAGACATGTCCCGAGTCTGCCAAGTTACTGGCAAGCGTCCGGTGACCGGTAACAACCGTTCCCACGCACTGAACGCGACTAAACGCCGTTTCCTGCCGAACCTGCACTCTCACCGTTTCTGGGTTGAGAGCGAGAAGCGTTTTGTCACCCTGCGTGTATCTGCTAAAGGTATGCGTGTAATCGATAAGAAAGGCATCGATACAGTTCTGTCTGAACTGCGTGCCCGTGGCGAAAAGTACTAAGTACTTAAAGAGGAAATAAATCATGGCTAAAGGTATTCGCGAGAAAATCAAGCTGGTTTCTTCTGCTGGTACAGGTCACTTCTACACCACCACGAAGAACAAACGTACTAAGCCGGAAAAACTGGAACTGAAAAAATTCGATCCAGTTGTACGCCAGCACGTACTGTACAAAGAAGCTAAAATCAAATAATTTTAGCCTCCTTGTATTGAAAAACCCCGCAACTGCGGGGTTTTTTGCATTCTGCATCTCAACGGAGGAACCATGCCTGAATTACCTGAGGTAGAGACCAGCCGTCGCGGCATTGAGCCCCATCTGGTCGGCGCGACTATTCTTCATGCCGTCGTTCGCAATGGACGACTGCGCTGGCCGGTGTCCGATGAGATCCACGCGTTAAGCGACAAACCCGTCCTTAGCGTGCAGCGCCGCGCGAAATACCTGCTGCTGGAGCTGCCTGACGGCTGGATCATTATCCATCTTGGGATGTCCGGGAGCCTGCGCATCTTGACCGAAGAATTGCCTGCGAAAAAACACGATCACGTTGACCTGGTAATGAGCAACGGCAAAGTGCTCCGCTACACCGATCCGCGGCGCTTTGGCGCGTGGCTGTGGACGAAGGAGCTGGAAGGACACAACGTGCTGGCGCATCTGGGCCCTGAGCCGCTTTCAGACGCGTTTAATGCGGACTACCTGAAAGAGAAGTGCGCGAAGAAAAAGACCCCGATCAAGCCCTGGCTGATGGATAATAAGCTGGTGGTCGGCGTGGGGAATATTTACGCCAGTGAATCGCTGTTCGCGGCCGGGATCCATCCCGATCGGCTGGCCTCGTCGCTGTCCGCGCAGGAGTGTGAGCTGCTGGTTCGGGTCATTAAAGCAGTGCTGCTGCGCTCGATTGAGCAAGGCGGGACCACCCTGAAGGATTTTCTGCAAAGCGACGGTAAACCAGGCTATTTTGCCCAGGAGCTGCAGGTGTATGGCCGTAAGGGCGAGCCATGCAGGGCATGCGGGACGCCGATTATTGCCACGAAGCACGCCCAGCGCGCCACGTTCTACTGCCGCCAGTGCCAGAAATAGAACTACTTTAACTTTTCCATCAGCGCCTGGTGGACGTTATCCGGCAGGAAATGGGTAACGTCCCCGTGATGGCGCGCCACCTCTTTCACCAGCGTGGACGAGATAAACGACCACTCTTTTGACGGCATCAGGAATACGCTTTCCAGCTCTGGCATCAGGTGGCGGTTCATGTGCGCCAGCTGCATCTCATACTCGAAGTCTGCCACCGCGCGTAGGCCACGAATCAGAATATTGGCCTGCTGGGCGCGGGCAAAGTTCGCCATCAGATCGCTGAACCCGACAACTTCAACATTCGGCAGGTGCGAAATGGCGTCGGTGGCAAGTTGCACGCGCTCGTTAAGATCAAACATCGGCTTTTTGCTGGGGCTGGCGGCAATCGCCAGGATCACCTTGTCGAACATGCACGCTGCACGGGTAATGATGTCAAGATGACCGTTAGTGATCGGATCGAAGGTACCCGGATAAATCGCTTTTGTGCTCATGGCTCACGTTTTCTCTGAGTAGCCGCGGCAGAGCGCCCACAGCTCGGTGTATTTGTTGAAAGTATACTGGGCATTCACTACCGCCAGTAACCAGCCCTGCTTACCATCCAGCACGCCGCCGCGCAGCAGCAGCGTTTTCAGAAACGCGCCCAGCGTGTGGGTGAAGATTCCTGTCAGCGAGGCCTTCTTGCCGCGCTGGTGGCGTTCCTGCGCCCATGCGGTGGCATAGTTGAGCTGCTTTTGCTGGAAGCTGGCGAAATCACGGCAGGTCAGATGCAGCAAATCACCCGTCAGGGGGATGACCTGGGCGCCGTCGCAGGCCAGTGACTCATGGACAAGATTGTCGTTGTACTGAAAGCGCCCGCGCTCGTAGAGGCGCATTACGCGATCCGGATACCAGCCGCTGTGGCGCATGAAGCGGCCAAGGAAGTAGTTACGACGCGCGATGCTGTATACGGCGCCAGGCTGGGGTGAGGAAAGCACCGCCTGAATGGCCTGCTGGAGTTCCGGGGTGACGCGCTCGTCGGTGTCGATCATCAGCACATAATCGCCCGTGGCGTGACCCTGCGCGCGCTGGCGCTGAATGCCGAAGCCCTGCCAGTCGGTATCGGTAAAGACTTTTGCGCCCGCAGCCCGGGCGATGTCCACCGTGTTGTCCGTGCTTCCGGAGTCGAGGATAACAATTTCGTCAGCCCAGGCGACGGAGGCCAGGCAGTCCGGAAGCAGGTCGGCGGCGTTTTTGGCGATCATGACGACCGACAGACGCGTAGACATTAGTGGCTCCGCTGAGGCAGATAAGGTTGCAGAAGCTGCAGCAGACGGGTGAGTGCGCCCTGGTTCTGGTGCAGCACTTCGACGGCGTGGCGACCGTACCACAGGCGGTAATCTTCATCCGTCAGAAGGGTCGATACTTCTTTGACGACCGAGTCCGCATCGGTCACGGTAATTAAACCATCGGCCTGCTGCAATTTAGCGCAGATATCTTTGAAGTTAAACGTGTGTGGACCCATCAACACAGGAATGGCGTGGGCTGCCGGCTCCAGCGGGTTATGGCCTCCGCGCTCCACCAGGCTGCCGCCAACAAAGGCGAGGTCAGCAATGCCGTAGAGCAGCATCAGTTCGCCCATCGTATCGCCAATCACCACCTGGGTACTGCCGGAAGGGATCTCTCCGCTGCTGCGCAGGGTGAAGCTGAAGCCGCCTTTCTGCACCATTTCGCGGGCATCTTTAAAACGTTCGGGGTGACGAGGCACCAGAATCAGCAGTAGGTCCGGGAAGGTTTCCAGCAGCTTACGGTGTGCCTGCAGGATAATCGCCTCTTCGCCCTCATGAGTACTGGTCGCTATCCAGACCTGGCGACGCGGAGCCCACTGGCGGCGCAGCGTGATGGCGCGGGCGGCCAGTTCAGGGGTAACGGAAATATCGAATTTCAGGCTGCCGGTCACGGCAAGCTGGTTGCGCTTCAGGCCCAGGGAGATAAAGCGCGCCGCGTCTTCTTCGTTCTGCGCGGCAATCAGCGTGATTTTGCTCAGCAGGCGGCGCATAAATTTGCCCAGCTTGCCGTAGCCTTTCGCCGAGCGCTCTGAAAGGCGCGCGTTGGCAATCACCAGCGGAATTTTACGGGCATGCAGAGCGGAAATCATGTTCGGCCACAGCTCGGTTTCCATCACGATCACCAGCTTCGGGCGAACGGTATTCAGGAAACGATTCATAGCGCAGGGCAGATCGTAAGGGAGGTAGACGTGATGAACGTCTTTGCCAAACGCGGATAACGCGCGCTCTGAGCCGGTTGGCGTCATGGTGGTGACGGTAATCGGCAGAGACGGGTAGCGGTGGCGCAGAGCGCGAACCAGCGGGATCGCCGCCAGCGTTTCACCGACAGAAACGGAATGCAGCAAAATACCGTCCGGGGCGACTTTATTGCGGCAAAAGCCATAGCGTTCAGCCCAGCGTTTACGATACGCAGGCGCTTTACGGCTACGAAGCAACAGTCTCAGCCACACCAGTGGCTGAATGATATAGAGCAGGGCGGTATACAACAATTCCAAGCGATTATCCGTCTTTTTAGTTTCGGCGGGCAAATTCTAAGCATTTAAGCCAGGTAAAGCTATCTCTTATGCCAGATACCGTTTTAAACGGAAGTAGCGTCGGCCCAGGCGCCAGCGCAAACGCGGGCTTTTGGCACTTTTCCAGATAAGCTTCCAGATCCCGGTGTCGAAGAACTCTTTGATAATCATTGTTTTCTTTGTCTCATCCTTCATGTTGTCGAAGGTATGAATGATCCCCAGCCCCTCTTTGGCGATTTGCCAGTGGCAGGCGGGGATATTTTTCACTTTATCCGGGTAACGCTGGTTAATGGCATCAAGCATCTGCAGGATTTTCATGTAGTGGCGCGCGGAGCGGATCAGCGTGTCGTCATTATCCGGCGTATGCGATACCGAGGCAGAGTGAATGTAGTAGTCATAAAAGCGTTCACTGGTGTACTGAACGCGCTCTGCGGCAAGCAGCACCTCGGTAGTCCACGGGATATCCTGATGGCGCAGGCCGGGTTCGAAATGGAAACTGTGTTTACGAATAAAATCGTGGCGATAGATATTAAGCCAGGTCACGTGCAGGAACTTACGTGAATCCAGCGCCATCTTTAACCATGCCGGGCCCGTCATAACGCCCGTTGAGGCGAGTTTATCCTCGGGGAAGATAGGTCGAGACGGTTTCTTATCATTTTCCCAGACGTAGTTGCCGTTGCAGGTGGCGACATCCAGATCCTGCGTGACGGCCATATCCAGCAGACGCTGGTACATGCCTGGTTTGAATACGTCATCAATATCCGGGAAAGAGAGATACTGACCGGTTGCAACGGCCAGGCCGGTATTTCGCGCAATGGAAACGCCCTGGTTTTGCTGTTCAATCACCTGCATCTGCGGCAGTTTTTCACGCCAGCTTTCGACGATCTGCATCGAGCGGTCAGTTGAGCCATCATTGACAATAATGACTTCCATGCTGTCGATGCGTTGATTCACAAGGCAGGTAAAGAACTGATCCAGAAAAGCTTCGCCGTTATAAACGGCAACCACCACGCTTAACAATGGCGCTGAATTTTGCATAAGAAACCTGATTATTTTTGATTGTCGACCAAAGCAATGTACTGCTGGCAAATGGCATTGATACCGAACGACGCAATCGTTGCATCGCCAACGACCGGCGGGGCGGTATAAATATCTACCAGGGTTTTTGCCAGTGACGCGTCATTTAGCTCTGCCAGCCCGCGCGCTAAGGCGCCGGTGAGGATTTCTGCGGGGCCACCCGGACAATTGGTACTGACCGGTGGCGTCTGGCAGATAATGGATTCCACCAGCACATTACCAAAACCTTCGCAGTCAGAACTTAACACTAAGAGGCGTGCCCCTTTAATCCAGGGGTAGGGATTGGAGTCGAAGGGACGGAAAACCGTCTTGTCTTCAATACCCAGGTCGCGGGCAAGCTGTTTGAGCTTTTGAATTTTGGCTTCGGAACCATTGCCCATCATGACAAGCGTAGTGTCGAGCCGGCTCTGTGCGAACGCGCGTAAAAGACGGTCGTGGCGTTTGTGTTCATGGAAGCGGCCGACATGGATGATGTAATCCTTCCCTTGCATCTCGAAGGGGGCATCCGCCAGACGCTGAATTTCAGGGATATCAAAAGGATTGTGGATAACCGCTTTACGCCGGAGTTTCAGAGCCAGGGTCTCGGAAAGGTCTTTCAGCACGGCGCCTGAGACGGCGACAACGTTTCGGTTTTCGTAGGTATGACGAATTTTAAGATGCTTAAACCAGCGCGAAAGCCCGCTGCGATGGCGAAGATAGGAGAAAGAGAACATGCCATGCACGCAGAACCAGACTTTTTCACGCTCCAGCGCGCGGCAGTGCGCCACAATGCGGTCAGTTTTGTGCAGATGAGAGAACACAACGTCAAATTTTCCGCTGCGCTCAGCCCGCTCAATCGCCTGATCCAGCAGGCGGGCTCGGCGTGGGATCTCCGTCAGCTTGCGCCACGGTTTTTTGCAGGTATCCTGAACCACCTGATAATCAATGCCTTCCGGGATGGCGTAATCACACACTTTCCGCAGAGAGAAAAGGGAGACCTGATGCCCCATTTCCGTTAATCCGCTGGAAAGTGTAAGAACTGTTTTTTCAGCTCCCCCACCGGGTAAACCATCAATAATCATTAGGATGCGCATTTTTAATCCAGTAATTTTTGATAAAGCGAAATAAGCTGACTTGACAGTTTTTCGGGGGTGGCGTCTTTTACCCGTTCACGTGCCGCTTGCCCCATCGTGTTATTTTTTCCCAGAGAAGGAGTGGCTGCAATTGCCTCCTTCAATGTGTTGATATCCAGGGCGTCACAATAAAATCCGTTCTGGCCTTGCTGAATAAATTCAGCGCCTCCGCAACTCTCTGAAGTAATGACGGGCAAGCCGCAGGCCATCGCTTCAAGAATGACGTTTGGAAAGGGATCATACAGCGTTGGCAACAGTAAACCATCGGATAGCTGATAAAAAGGCAGCGTTTCTTTCTGCATTCCCAGGAAACGGATTTGCCCTTCGCAGCCCAATGAACGGGCGAGGTCACGATAACGATGTTCTGCTTTATCCTGTCCAACCACAATCAGCCAGGCTGAAGTTCCTGCGATAGCGCGTATGGCGCTGGCCAATCCTTTTCGTTCAAATCCCGATCCTACAAAACAGAACACCACGGCATCGGCTGGCAAACCAAATTGCTGACGCAGCGCGGCACGCTGTGCTTCCTGGGCTGGAACGAAGCGGCTGGAATCAATTGAATTATAAATCACATGGATCTTTTTTGCGTCAATATCAAAGTCTTCGACGATTTCGCGTTTGATCATCTCCGCATTACAGATAACCGCTTTCAGCTCTGGCGCCTGGTACATTTCACGCTCGGCGTGCATCACGTAGCGGTGATAGCGGTCGACCATCAGCATTTTCGCGCGCCAGGCGGGCAGGATGCGCGCACGCTGTAGCAGCCAGCGGCGATGAACGCCATCGCCAGCGCGGTAGATATCACAGCCCGGAATCCGCTCGTGGCTTTGCACAATATCAAACTGCTGTTGCTGCCACAGCGCGCGGGCAGCATGGGCAAACCCGCGTTCGCGGCTAATTCGGCCCCATTTGCGCGGGTCGCAAATATGGATATGCCAGTCGTCCTGTCTCTCGCCCTGCCATTCACGCGTAATGACGTTGAGTTCAAGATTCTGATTGCTCAGCGCGGTGAGCGCACGTGAAACGAAGCGCTCCGCTCCGCCATCAGGGCGATACTTTTGGCGAACAATCGCCAGACGATGGTGTTTCATGACAAATATCTCCTTGCAGCGGAGACGACAGCATCAACAGGAATGGCGTCGAGATAGCGTTCTTTCGTTTTGGTATCAATAGCGTCGGGATCGGGAAGGGGACCGTAGTCGCCAGCCCAGATGACTTCACCGTTGACTTGCCATGGAGACCAAAACGTCAGTTTGGAAGGGCCAAACAGCGCCACGCAGGGCGTCTGCAGCGCGGCGGCCATATGCATCGGAACGGAGTCAACGCCAATAAAAAGACACGCGTGGTCGATGAGTGAGGCCAGCTGGCGCAACGTTAGCTGTCCCGCCAGCGAGACGACCCCCGTTTTCGGTGAGGCGGCGAGTATGCGATCTATCATCGCCAGCTCTTTTTTATCCGGCCCGGCCGTGAGTACAACGGTATGCCCATCCTGCTGCAGCGCGGTGATGGTTTGCGCCATTTTGCTTTCATCCCAGCATTTGAAGAACCAGCGTGATGTCGGCTGAATGACGATGTAGTTATCGCCCACTCCTTTTTGCACCAGTTGCTGGTGGGCGTGGTGCCAGTCTTCTGCGCTGTAGGCCATGGTAACAGCTGGCTCAGGCGCGACCTGTAATGGTGACAGAATGGAGAGATTTTGTTCGACGGTGTGCAGGGATTTGTGATTTGCAACAGAGACTAAATCGCTATGACAGAAACGCCAGAATGGATTGTTGCGTTTGTTAAAGGCGAATCCGAGGCGAACCGGCGCACCAGTGAAACGGGTGACGATAGCGCTACGCCACTGATCGGCAAGATTTATCACCAGATGATAATGTTGCTTTCGTAACGCGCAGAGTAACTGCCACTCCTTTTGAAGGTGCTTTAGCGTGCCCAGCTGCTTCCATTTACGATCGATTCCATAAATAGTGCCAATCGTCGGGTGCGCGGCGAGCATATCGCGCGTTTCTTCATACAACAGCACGTCAATTTGCGCTTGTGGCCATTTTTGACGTAATGAATCAATGACGGGGGTGGTCAATAACATATCGCCATGATGGCGGAGTTTGATCAGTAGAATGCGCAAATCAGGCGTGTCAGGTAAGTTATTCATCATCATCTTATCGGCGTTGTACTGTTGGCAATTCTAATAGACCTGGTAGCGACTTGCACTCTTTCTCCATAATCTCAGGAATTTCCCAGGAAGGGTTTACTCAGGCTTTGGAGAGTGCGTAACATAGCGCTAACTTCCCTGTCATGCGGACTCATTATGAAAAAACCAGCGTTTATCATCACGATTGATACTGAGGGCGATAATCTCTGGGAGAATCACCGCGTCATTAAAACGGAAAATGCGCGCTATCTGGCCCGGTTCCAGGCCCTCTGTGAGCGTTTTGGTTTTAAGCCCGTATGGCTGACAAACTATGAGATGGCAATCGAGCCCGTTTTCATTGAATTCGCCAGGGACGCGATCGCTCGCGGTCAGGGGGAGGTGGGTATGCACCTTCATGCATGGAATAGCCCACCTGAGCACGATCTCACGGGAGATGACTGGCGCTGGCAACCGTATCTGATTGAATTTTCAGACGAGGTGATGCGTGAGAAAGTGCTGTTCATGACCCGTCTGCTGGAAGAAACATTCCAGACCAAAATGCTGAGCCACCGCGCCGGGCGTTGGGCATTTGATAGCCGCTATGCAAAATTGCTCGTTGAACTGGGCTACCAGGTTGATTGCTCCGTGACGCCACGCGTGAACTGGCGCAATGCGAAAGGTGCTCCGCAGGGCAATGGCGGAACGGATTATCAGCATTTCCCCGACCACGCCTATTTTATGGATTTAGATACTATTTCCCAGGCGGGAAATAGCCCCTTACTCCAAGTGCCGATGAGCATTCAGTATAAACATCCGGCCTGGTTGAACACGATCAAACAGGGATACGATCGGCTTCGCGGGAAATACCGCTCTCCGTCCGTAAACTGGTTGCGACCGTCCGGCGGCAATGCGGCGCAGATGATTCAGGTCGCGCAGCAGTGCCTGTCGCGGGGACAGGATTATGTGGAGTTTATGCTTCACTCGTCTGAATTTATGCCAGGCGGAAGTCCGACCTTTAAAGATGAGGCGGCGATTGAAGGGTTATATCGGGATTTAGAAGCGCTTTTTAGCTGGCTATCCGATAAGACGGTGGGGATGACGCTGGCGGAGTTTTATCAATACAAGAAAAAATAATGCCCGGCTGGCGGGCATTATCTCTTATTGATGTTGTCTGGTTTGCGATAAAGGAGTACTCAATGCAAACAGAGTAACAAAGAATATTAGGGCTTCTGAGCTCAATAAAATGACGTCTGTCAGGCCATAGAGTAATAAAAGAAGCATCGTTGTCAGCAGCAGGCCATTTCGGTTTTTAAGCGCGTAAGCGATCATCGAAACGAAGAAAAAGAGTAATATCGCCAGACCCGGAAGCCCTTGCAGAGAGTATTTTTCGATAAATTCATTGTGTAGGTGTATTTTTAAATAGCCAAGTGCAGTGATTAGATTAGGATGTCCATCATTAATATAATGTTGCGTCCAGAAATATCTTTCTTCTAATGATTGCCCTAGTGGATGTGCAAGCCCGTTTTGAATACCTACATTCCACATGGTAAAACGAGAGCCAAGTGAGGTGCCGTCTACTCCGCTTTCATATTTCTCAAGCTCAGCCTGTACTTGCATAATCTTGGGTGAAATTAATGGTTTGTAACTAACGACAACTACACCTGCCACAATACATAAAAAAATCAGCGTTGATTTCAGATGAATTCTTCTGAAGTGGTAGAGCGTGAGTACAATCGCAAGGAGCAAATATAATCCCATTGCAGCACGCGTCCCCGTTAAAAGAATAACGAAGTAAGATATTAAGATGGTAAGACCCGCGACTACATACAGTTTTCTGTTTTTTTGAAGATAAAGGCTGTATACCAGCGCCAGTGACAGTACGGAGTAAACATAGGCAGACACGGTGGCGCGATTGATGGCCATCTCTATACGTGCCATACCCTGCGTCGCCTGCCATAAGCCATATCCCGTGGCGAGGACAAACCCTGTACCTGCCGCGTACAGGAAGTACTTCTGGAAAGCGCTTTTATCGACGTAAGTTTTAAACCGGTCAAGATAGAAAACGAGAATGCTCGCTAATATCAGTTTCTTACTGGCACCCAGATAATCGCTGTAAGCGTTTAAACCTTCGCTATGATATTCGTACACCATATACCAGACAAGATTGAGTAGCCCAATCAGCAATATGGGGAGCGCGATTGAAAAGGGGCGCAGGGTGATTTTTTTATATTCGCAAGCTAAGCCGATAATGCTGGCATAAACCGCAATATAGAAAAATTCGCGTTGTTTACCTGAGCTCAGCAGCGCCAGTGCAAACGAAATGAGGCTCAAAATCAGCGTCAGCTGATAGAGCCGCAGTTTTACTTTTTCCATAATGCCTCAATGACCCTTTTTTTGTAGCTGAAACGTACATCTCTGGAGAAGAAAAAAGAGAAAGAATAAAGTGCATTTACCCGCGCCTTAACCAGTTTGAGCTGCAGGTCGGTCAGATATTGTCGGTGATTACTGTAAATATCAAACCAGTGGCAATTAATAAGATGCTTAAATGATTGCGGGAATGTATTTTCCATCTGTAGCGTACATTCAATCAGCGTGGCGATTTTACTGGCGTCAAGACGGCTCGACAAACTGTCGCTGCGTTTGATGTAAAAATAGTGTCCCTGACGCTGAAAGAAGATTTTACGCGATTGCCTCAGCATGCCGGGAAATACCGCGAAATCTTCATAGCAGACCATAGACGGGATCGGGTTGCTTGCATACAGCTTGCGGTGGATGAATTGCCCGATGAGATGCGCCTGAAAATCTTTGTGCTGCAGGAAACGCTTTATTGCATCATTTTGCGATAATGAGACGGGCGTGAATCCCTGCCAGGCGGAGGTGATTTTCCGCATATCGCGTATTTCCAGCAGGCGCGTCAGCAACATATCAGGACGCTCTGCTTTCAGGAAGGCGACGGCATCCCGGATGCTACCCGGCTTTAACAGATCGTCGCTATCAAGCATCGTGATGTAATCGCCTGACGCCAGCGAGACTGCGCTGTTTCGAACATGCCCTACGTTACGGTACTCAACGTATTGGCATTGCGCATGCGGAAGCTTTGGCAACCACGCCTCAATAATAACCTGTGTGGAATCGTTGGAACTGTCATTAATGATAATAACTTCTACATCATCGCCTGCATTCTCAATCGCGTTTTGCAGACTTTCCAGTGTGGCGTGAAGCGTGTTTTCGGCATTATGTGCGGCAATAATGATGCTGAGAAAAGCCATAGTAATTAGTTTCCCTGAGCATCAAAGGCAGATTTTGCTGTTGGTAGACCGCAAATGAAATGTTTGAGTTCGTCCAGCGATTCATCTGTTACCGCGAAGAGTTCTTCCCGGCCTTGCGAGAAATAATAACGAGTTTCAAAAACATACGAGCAAATATTGTCATCGTTGCCAATCAGCAACACGTTGCCAAGCGGGCGCTGCTCGTAGTGACAGCACGGACCGAACAGTAAGACGACCGGTACGCCAACCGCATCGGCGATGTAGACATTCCCCGAGTCGGAGGCGATATAACAATCCATTTTAGAAATTGCCCACGGAAGCTCTTCAAGCGAGATCTTGCCAATCAGATTAATAAAGTTGGGCAGTTCACCGTAAGCGCGGGTGATGTCATCCATCCAGGACTGTTCATTTGGGGCGCCAAAGACATAAAACTCGCAGGGCAGGTCGGCGAGACGATCGGCAATTTGCTTCCAGATGACAGGCGGAACGGTTTTGGCTTTATTCCCGGCGGCGATACTGATGCCAATGCGGACCGCGCCGGGTTTATCAAGGATCGCCGGATAAGTCGCGGGTTTAAACAGTGGCTTTGTGGCGTGCTTTGGAGAGTCTTGCCAGGTCAGAGCGCGGTCGGCCAGCTTAAGATAGTCAGTGACTGTTAACGTTTTTCTACCGTGGTCAACCGTACCATCGGCCGTTGAATAGAAAATCCCGTGATACCACCTGCGCGTGTAAGTGCTTAAAAATTGCTTATTTTTGGCGTTACAAACGGAGGCGAAAAAAAGATTCACGCTGTTAGGCTGCAGAAGGTAGACGTTGTCATAGCGGTTCATGATCCTGCAGGCGAAACAGAGCTTACGCCACAGGTTACGCTTATGCTGCTCAATAAAATAAATCTCTTCGACCGTCTCGTCATGCTTCGCCAGCGCACCCACGCTGCGGCTGATGAGCACGTCGCTTTTTTGCAGCCAGGCCAGAAGAGGCGTTGCATTAACAAAATCACCGATTTTGGCTGTCTGAATGACCAGGTTTTTCCCTGTCTCTTTGCGCAACAGCTTCCGGATAAGCTTCACCGGAAAGAGTAAAATCAGCAGAAATACGTAACTCATGGGTTAAATATCCCTGTTGGAAAGCCAACGGCTGCCCTGTAAAAATGAAAAAATCGCATCTGCGCTGATATCCTTCGTTTGCTGAGTCGGGCTGACCATCTGATGCTGGTTTTTGCCATAGCCCCCGATCAGGCCGGGATCGGTCGGGCCAAAAAGGGTGATATTTGGGCGATCCAGCGCCGCGGTTAAATGGCTTAAACCCGTATCCACGGAAACAACGGCGTTAGCGCCTGCCAGCTCTGCGGCAACCTGCGCCAGCGTGAGTTTAGGTAACACCTCGACGTGGGAAAAGCCTGCTGCCAGACGCGCCGCACGCTGCCGCTCATGCTCAGCGCCCCACGGGAGTTTAATATGGATACCGGAGGGTTGCATTAGTTCAATCAGCCTTCGCCAGTGTGTTTCCGGCCAGTGCTTATCGTCGCGCGTTGTGGCATGCAGAAAGACAAGATAAGGCTGAGCACAGGGATCTGTATTGCGCAAAAAGTGCTGCGCAATGGCGTAGTCGCCCTGCGCTTCCGGTTTCGCATAGCCGAGGCTTTTCGCAAACAGCTCGCGGGTGCGTTCTACGGCGTGCTGCTGCTTTGCGATGTGGTGGCGGCGGTTATAGAACAGACTCGCCAGCGGTTCGCGGGCGGTGTGCCAGTCCATGCCGTGCTTTACGCCGTGCGCCAGACGCGTGACCAGTGCCGCGCTTTTCACCAGCCCCTGCGCGTCGATAATCGCGTCGTAACGCTGCGCCTGCACCGTTTCACGGAAGGCTTTACGCTCGGCTTTAATCGGCGCGGAGAACCACGCTTTGCGCCAGCGGCGAATCGCGACCGGGATCACGCGGTCAACCGCTTCATGCCAGGTGGGGATCTGCGCGAAGCCTTCTTCTACCACCCAGTCAAAACGGATGCCGGGAATGGTCCGCATCGCGTCCGTCAGTGACGGTAGCGTATGCAGCACATCACCCATTGAGGAGGTTTTAACGATCAATACCCGCATCCGTTATCCTTCTTCGCTCAACAGCAGTTCGTTGAGCTCTTCGAGAACGCGCTGCGGCGTTATGTCGATCAGGCTCTGATGGTAACCTTCAGCGGCATCGCCTTTGCGTACCTTGTGGTAGCCGGTGATCAAACGGATTACGCGCGCTTTGTGCGACAGCGGCGGCGTGAAGTCTGGGCTGCTTGGGCCATACAGCGCAACCAGCGGACGATCCAGCGCGGCGGCGACGTGCATCAGGCCAGAGTCATTGCTGACCACGGCCTTACAGGCGGCAATCAGGATAACCGCCTGCTCAAGCTGCGTTTCTCCAGCCAGGTTGCGGCACCAGGCCTGTTGCTCGGTGCTCAGCGTGGCGAGAATTTCGTTGCCCGCCTCGTGATCCTTCGCCGAGCCAAACAGCACAATCTGGTAGCCTTCGTCGATCAGCTGTTTCGCCAGCTCTGCATAGTGGTAGTGCGGCCAGCGTTTTGCCGGGCCAAATTCTGCGCCGGGGCAGAAGCCAATCATTGGGCGTTCGGACGAAAGGCCAAACGCGTTGCAGGTGTGGGATTTCTCCCCCTCGTTCACCTGAAGCTGCGGCCACAGTAGCGGCTGCGGCAGATCTTTCGCGCTGCGCATGACGCATTTGTCGTAGGCCAGCGCCACGTAGCGCTCCACCATCAGCGGCCAGGCTTCTTTATCCAGCACCCTGGCATCGTTCAGCAGGCCGTAGCGCATTTCGCCGCGCCAGCCGGTACGGTGCGGGATGCCTGCAAAGAAGGGCACAAGGGCGGATTTGAAGGAGTTAGGCAGCACGTACGCACGGTCATAGCGCTTCTCGCGCAGGCTATGACCGAGTTTGCGGCGTTCACCGATTTCCAGCGCCCCGTGGCCGAGCGGCATCGGGATCGCCTCGTTTACTTCCGGCATACGCGATAACAGCGGACGGCACCATGCGGGTGCCATCACGTCGATTATCGCCTGGGGATAACGCGCCTTGAGCGTGCGATAGAGACTTTGCGACATCATCATGTCGCCCACCCATGACGGGCCGATCACCAGAATCTTCATACTTACGCGTCGCGGTTCAGCCAGGCCATATATTCCGTTACGCCTTCGGCAACGGTCTTGAACGGTTTGTCGTAGCCCGCGGCGCGCAGGTTGGTCAGGTCGGCCTGCGTGAACGCCTGGTAGCGGCCTTTCAGCTTATCCGGGAACGGAATGTACTCGATGCTGCCTTTTTTATGGTACGCCAGCGTGGCGTCAGCCACCGCCTGGAAGGACTCTGCGCGGCCCGTGCCCAGGTTGAAAATGCCGGAGACGCCGTTTTCCAGGAACCACAGGTTTACGGCTGCAACGTCGCCTACGTAGACGAAGTCACGCTTGAAGCCGTCGCTGCCTTCGAACAGTTTCGGGCTTTCACCGTTATTCAACTGGGTGTTCAGGTGGAACGCCACGCTCGCCATGCTGCCCTTGTGCCCTTCGCGCGGCCCGTAAACGTTGAAGTAGCGGAAGCCGACAATCTGTGAGTTCGCTTCCGGCAGGATCTGACGCACGTACTCGTCAAACAGGAACTTGGAGTAGCCGTAGACGTTCAGCGGCTGCTCGTATTCGCGGGATTCGATAAAGTCCGAGGTGCGCCCGCCGTAGGTTGCCGCGGAAGAGGCATACAGGAACGGAATTTCACGCTCCAGGCAGTAGTGCAGGATCTCTTTAGAGTACTGATAGTTGTTATCCATCATGTACTTGCCGTCCCACTCGGTGGTGGAAGAGCACGCACCTTCGTGGAAGATGGCTTCGATCTCGCCGAACTCTTCACCCGCCATAATCTGGATAAGGAAGTCTTCTTTATCCATGTAGTCAGCGATGTTCAGATCCACCAGGTTAACGAACTTGGTGCCGTCTTTCAGGTTGTCCACCACCAGAATGTCGGTGATGCCCTTATCATTGAGGGCCTTAATAATGTTGCTGCCGATAAAGCCCGCGCCGCCGGTAACGATGATCATAACTGTAACCTTTGAAGTGTTGAGCCCGGGGACAATCCCGGACGCTAATATTCATATCATATCATCACAATGCCCGGTCTTCAGCCATTCACCGATATGCAGCAGGGGTACACGTGATTTATGCTGCAAAAACGAGAAGAGATACGGCGTCATCTCGTCATGAACTATAGGTTTGGGTAATATGTGCCAAAATTTGCCGAGTCTGGAGAATTGCAATGCGTGGTGATTTTTACAAACAGTTAAACAGCGACCTCGACACCGCACGTGCGGAAGGGTTGTTCAAAGAAGAGCGTATTATCACGTCTGCCCAGCAGGCGGATATCACCGTTGCCGACGGCAGCCATGTGATCAACTTTTGCGCGAACAACTACTTAGGTCTTGCGAATCACCCTGAGCTGATTGCCGCCGCGAAAAACGGCATGGACACCCACGGCTTCGGCATGGCCTCCGTGCGCTTCATCTGCGGTACCCAGGATAGCCACAAGCAGCTTGAGCAAAAGCTGGCAAACTTCCTCGGAATGGAAGACGCGATTCTGTACTCCTCCTGCTTCGACGCCAACGGCGGTCTGTTTGAAACCCTGCTCGGCGCAGAAGATGCGATTATCTCCGACGCCCTGAACCACGCCTCCATCATCGACGGTGTTCGCCTGTGTAAAGCGAAGCGTTTCCGCTACGCCAACAACGACATGGTTGAGCTGGAAGCGCGGCTCAAAGAGGCACGCGAAGCGGGTGCCCGCCACGTACTGATCGCGACCGACGGCGTGTTCTCCATGGACGGCGTGATCGCCAACCTGAAAGGCGTGTGCGACCTGGCGGATAAATACGACGCGCTGGTGATGGTGGATGACTCTCACGCGGTCGGTTTTGTCGGCGAAAATGGCCGAGGTTCCCACGAATACTGCGACGTGATGGGCCGCGTGGATATCATCACCGGTACGCTGGGCAAAGCGCTCGGTGGCGCGTCCGGCGGCTATACCGCTGCGCGCAAAGAGGTGGTTGAGTGGCTGCGTCAGCGCTCCCGTCCGTATCTGTTCTCCAACTCCCTGGCGCCAGCCATTGTGGCCGCTTCTATCAAAGTGCTGGAGATGGTGGAGTCCGGCGCCGAGCTGCGCGACCGTCTGTGGTCTAACGCCCGTCTGTTCCGTGAAAAAATGAGCGCCGCAGGGTTCACCCTGGCCGGCGCTGACCACGCGATCATTCCTGTGATGCTGGGCGACGCAGTTGTGGCGCAGCAGTTTGCCCGCGAACTGCAGAAAGAAGGAATTTACGTCACCGGGTTCTTCTTCCCGGTGGTACCAAAAGGTCAGGCGCGTATCCGCACCCAGATGTCTGCGGCGCATTCGCCTGAACAAATTGAGCGTGCGGTGGAAGCCTTTACCCGCATCGGCAAACAGCTGGGCGTAATTGCCTGAGGACGTGTGATGAAAGCGTTATCCAAACTGAAAGCGGAAGAAGGGATTTGGATGACCGACGTGCCGGAGCCGGAAGTCGGTCATAACGATCTGCTGATCAAAATTCGTAAAACCGCCATCTGCGGTACTGACGTTCACATCTACAACTGGGATCAGTGGTCGCAAAAAACCATTCCTGTCCCAATGGTTGTCGGTCACGAATATGTTGGTGAAGTGGTCGGCATCGGCCAGGAAGTCAAAGGCTTTAGCATTGGCGATCGCGTCTCTGGTGAAGGCCATATTACCTGCGGTCACTGCCGCAACTGCCGTGGCGGTCGCACCCACCTGTGCCGCAACACCGTCGGCGTGGGCGTAAATCGTCCGGGCTGCTTCGCGGAATACCTGGTGATCCCGGCGTTTAACGCCTTCAAAATCCCGGACAATATCTCTGACGATTTGGCCTCCATCTTCGACCCGTTCGGCAACGCGGTACACACTGCGCTCTCCTTCGACCTGGTCGGTGAAGACGTGCTGGTTTCCGGCGCCGGCCCAATCGGCATTATGGCGGCAGCCGTGGCGAAGCACGTGGGTGCGCGCAACGTGGTGATCACCGACGTGAATGAATACCGCCTGTCGCTGGCGCGCAAAATGGGCGTCACCCGCGCGGTGGATGTCTCGAAAGAGAGCCTGACCGACGTGATGGAAGAGTTGGGTATGACCGAAGGCTTTGACGTCGGCCTGGAGATGTCCGGCGCGCCGCCGGCGTTCCGCACGATGCTGGACACCATGAACCACGGTGGCCGTATCGCGATGCTGGGCATTCCGCCGTCAGATATGTCCATCGACTGGAACAAAGTCATCTTCAAAGGGCTGTTCATCAAGGGCATCTATGGCCGCGAGATGTTCGAAACCTGGTACAAGATGGCAGCGCTGATCCAGTCCGGCCTGGATCTGTCCCCGATTATCACTCACCGTTTCTCCATCGATGAGTTCCAGCAGGGCTTCGACGCGATGCGTTCCGGTCAGTCAGGGAAAGTGATCCTGAGCTGGGATAAGTAATAAAAAAGGGGCCAGCGGCCCCTTTTTTACTGATTCTTTTTCTCTTCGTCCGTCAGGTAGCGCACCTTGCGGGTATAGTCCTGCCCTTTGAACAGCAATTTGTTATCCGGAGATTCCAGATACTTCTGCCATTCGGAAAGCGGGAAACCCCCGTGCGCGCCAATCACCTCTTTCGGCACAACGGCTTCCTGTCCGCCGATCTTCTTGGATACAGGCCAGTTCATCCAGTCGCCCAGGTTAACCGTTTTAACATCCAGCATGTCCAGCAGCGCAGCGAGCGGCAGCTGATCGGTCGGCGGCTGGGTATCGTCCATCAGCTCCCAGGTATCCTGGAACAGCGTCAGCCACAGCGGGCAGATGCGACGCCAGGTCTTTTTGGTTGCGGCAAGAAACGCGCCGTTAACGTGGTCGACCAGATACGGGCGCACCGTTTCTTTGTAATATGCCGGCACTTTTTCTGCGGGGGCGCCGTCCAGCTTGGCGATCATTTTGCCCTGACGGAAGCTGGAGTAGATGTGCATATCGGCCATGTTGATCTGGGGCATCTTCAGCAGGTTGAGATCGGAGTCGATCATCAATACGCCTTCTCCGCGCGCCTGAAGCGGAGCGTTAAGCTTCACCAGACGGCTGAGGTAGATTTGCTTATAGCGGTACCCCTCTTCACGTTTTGGCAGCGTGAGGGTCACAACGCGGGTTTTTGGCGGCAGCTCGCCGAAAGCGGATTCAGGCTGATCGCTGACGATAACAATCTCGCTGACGTCGGTGGCGTAACGCTCTGCAAAGGTCGCTGATAATAACGCCTCTTCGACGAAATCCGCGCCCGTACAAGGGATCACGATGGAATCAACCGCAACGAGATCGCGCGTGACCGGAAGGGAAGCGTACGGAATGTTATGACGCCCGGTAATGTGGCGGTAGCGAGCATTCAGGAATTTAAACATGTTCTTCTCGTTTGGTTATTGCGCGCCAAGAACGGCCTCGACACCGTTAACATAGCTTTCAATGGCATACACGTTGCAGACATTCTGGTGCGCGGCTGCGGCGAGCCGGGCGCGCAGAGCAGGATCCTGCCAGATATTATCCAGATGTTGAGCAAGTTGCGACACATCGCTCCACGGGAACAGCAGCCCGGTCGACTCATGGTCGATCAATTCTGCCGTGCCGGTTACCTTTGAGCCAATCACCGGGATGTTCAGCAGCATTGCCTCCAGCACGACGCGGGGCAAACCTTCGCTCTTCGAAGCCAGAATAAACGCGTCAAAGGTGGCGAGATAGTCAAAAGGCGTGTTCTGGAAACCGGTAAAAATGATGTGCTCAGCAATCCCCAGCGCGTCAGCCTGCGCCGTCAGCGCGCCGCGTTCAGCCCCTTCACCGACCAGCACCATCTTCCATTTTGCCTGCGGGTGCTTCTGGCTGAACTGGGCCAGCGCCTCCAGAGTATGGTGGTTGGACTTGCGAGGGATAAGCGAGCCAATGCTGCCGAACACAAAGGTGTCGTCATCAATGTTCAGACGCTGGCGCATGGCGCGTCGGTCGGGCAAAGGCTGGTGGATGTCGATGGCGTTGTTGACCGTGGTACACAGCTCGGGCCGGACGCCATGCTGAAGAAGCACGCGTTCAACGCCGTGCGAAACCGCGATGATTTTTGTGGCATGTGCGTTGACCAGCTTCACCAGCGGCGGGGTCAATACAGGTTCAATGCGACAGTGCTGAATCAACCGCGCCTGCAGTTTCGCTGCCGCGAGATAGCCTTCCTCATTTGAGCCGGGTTGGTTATTCATATAGAGCGTATCGAAACCGCCCTCCATGAAAAGCGTCTCGATTTTGCTGACGTTAGGCCTGATTCGCCACAGGATATCCACGTAACGAGTCAATGCCTTACGGGCGCTGCGTGAGAAAAAAAGCAGGCTACGTCCCGCTTCCTTCAGTAATTTGGCCCAGAGCGGCTGCTGACGCTGAGGGATCACGATGAGCGGGATCCCGATGCTGTTGAGCACCTGACCAATCGTCTCACCTTCAGCGCGGCTATAATCACTGTAAAAACAACACGTAATATCGAATTTATCGCGATTGATCCGCTTCAGGAGCTCAAGCATACTGTTGGTGCCTCCCCCCCATTCTTTACCCGTATCCAGGAGGAGAATTTTACTTTTGTGCGGCATGTCTGAATCCGTGTGCTACCCTTCATCTGACTGCATTATAAAGAATCTGTTGAAATAAAATAGATTTTTCTATTTTATTGCGCTTCAGAATTAGACAAAACGTCATACGTGCTTATTTGAAAAGTGTGATTCAGGACTTTAATCATCTCTACTCATTTATATAGTATTAATCATATTCATTTATGCTGCTGTTGAGAGTGGAAACATGTTTAAAATAACGATCTGCTTATTAACGTTTAATTCTGAAAGATTATTGCACGATGTTATTCCGCCTCTTTTAAAAATAGCGGATGAGATCGTCGTTGTAGATTCAGGCAGTACGGACAAAACACGTTTTATTTGTGAGAGCTATGGACTGCTCCCTGTCTATAAAAAATTTGGCTGGCATGGCGAGCAGATGAATTATGCCATATCCTTAGCCAGCAATGACTGGGTCCTGTGCATCGACAGTGATGAAATTCTTGACCAGGAAACAGTTGATGCTATTTCAGCGTTAAAAGCAGGTGATGAGCCTGACCCCGGAACGGCATGGCGAATATGCCGCCACTGGTTTGTTCTGGGTAAAGAAGTCCGGACGATCTATCCTGTTTCATCCCCTGATTACCCTGTACGTCTTTTTAACCGTAAACAGTCCCGATTTAATAACAGACCGGTAGACGATCAGGTGGAAGGTTTTCTCCGTTGTGAATGTATTCCGGGCTATGTAAAACATGATACGTTTCCCACTCTGCATGAGCTTTTTAACAAATTAAATTGTTATACAACCCGTCTGGTACAATATCATAAAATACGCCCCTCTATCGGGCGCGGCATCATCAGTGCCATCGGGGCTTTTTTTAAATGGTATTTGTTTAGCGGCGCCTGGCGTCAGGGTAAAGTGGGAGTGGCGACAGGACTGTATGCCACAGCCTACAGCTTTTTGAAGTATTTCAAATCCTGGTATTTGCATCAGGAGAAAAAAGAGCCCGTTGCGAATGAGCAGACGGGCTCTCAGATTGCGAAATAAGCGTCAGGCTTTCTTGCCCCATCCCTGCCACTGCTGCTGGACGTATTTCACCAGCGTACTGTTACTGATGCTGTCTCCGATGACAGAGAAGACTCGGGTCGCGTAGACCGGTTCTAGCGGCTGCTTCGGTACACAGCGCTTCACGCCGCGGAACGGGTTACGCGGTGCCGTCGGGACGGGCTGCGCAGAATTCGGCGTAGAGGTATCCACCTGCGGCTCGTTCAGCAGATCGCTCGGGCGTACCAGCGTGATATCGGCAGGTAAGGTCGGCAGCATTTGCTGTAAAACGCGAACGGTAGACGGATGCGGGTGCCCGATGGCAATCGCCGAACCGTTACGGCGCGCCAGCTGTACCGCGCGGTTGAACTGCACGCGGATATCCGCTTCGTTCTGGGAGTCGTCCAGGAAGACTTTGCGCTTAATGACCTTCACACCCGTACCCTGAGCGGCACGCATCGCCTGGCTGTTGCCAATGGTCATGCTGTCGAGGAAATAGAGATTGTAACGCTCCAGCGCCTGCATCACCTTCAGCATACCGTACAGGCTGGAGGTCATCGCGCTGCCCATATGGTTGTTCAGACCCACGGCATACGGCACCTTGTTGTAGGCGTCGCGGATGATGCGTTCGATCTCATCGCTGCTCATATCCGGGCGCAGGGTGTCTTTTTCCAGCGGCTGCTTGCTGAGCGGTGCCATCGGAAGATGGATGAGGACCTGGTGGCCGCTATTGTGCGCTTTGGTCGCCATTTCATGCGCGTGAGGCGCATTCGGCAGGACGGCGACGGAGATGGCTGACGGCATCGCCAGCACCTGATTTTCATAGTGTGGTCGATAACCGAAGTCATCAATCACGATGGCGAGTTTACCTGCATATACCGGTGCAGCCAGCGCCAGTGCGCTGACGACGGAGAGAACCATTCGACGAAATTGAAGCAAAACTTATCTTCCCAACCACGGCTGTGGATTGACCGCCTGACCCTGACGACGAATTTCGAAATAGAGTGACGGGCGGCCCTGACCGCCACTGCTGCCCACAAGGGCGATGGGTTGGCCGGCGCGCACCTGGGTGCCGACGCTGACCAGCGCGCTCTGGTTGTAGCCGTAAAGACTCATGTCGCCTTTACCATGCTCGACCACCACCACCAGCCCGTAACCCTGCAGCCAGTCGGCCAGGATCACGCGGCCATCGGCGATGGCTTTCACTTCGCTACCTTCAGACGCACCGATAACGATCCCTTTCCAACGTAGCTCACCCTGCAGCTGTTCGCCATAGCGATGAAGAATAGTGCCGCGAACGGGCCAGTAGGCCTGACCGCGCGGGGAACCCAGACCGCCGGTACGCGACATCAGGGAGCGTTCGCTTTCGCTTGGCTTGTAGGTGGTCCCTTTGCGGGAGGCTTCCTGCTGCTTGTCGCGAACCGCCTGCGCCTCGCGGGCCTCTTTTTCGGCGCGCGCCTTCGCTGCGGCTTCCGCACGGGCAATGCTGTTACGCAGTTTTGATTCGTTGGCGCGCATTTCGCTCAGCTGGCTCTGTCCTGCCTGAATGGAGGACTCAAGACCGGACAGCGTTTTCTTGCGTTCGTTACGGGCCTGCTCAAGTTTCGCCTGCTGCGCTTTTTGTTCGTAGAGCAACGTCTGCTGCTGGCTCTGCTTCTCTTCCAGCTCCGCTTTTTGGGTGGAAACCTCTTCACGCGTCTGCTTCAGCTGTGCAATGGTCTCCTGACGCGCCTGGTTCAGATAGCCGAAATAGGCCTGCAGACGCTGGCCGCGCTGGCTCTCTTCACCGCTGAGGATCAGCTGGAGTCCGGTATGCTCACCCTGGCGGAATGCGGCATCCAACTGTGCTGCGAGGTTGCGCTCCTGCGCATCACGCTGGCGCTCCAGTTTGGCAATCGACGCATTCATCTCGTCGATCTGTTTGTTCAACTGGGTGAGGGTGTTTTGCGTTTCACGGAGTTTACGTGCGGCAGCGGAGATGGCCTCTTCCTGCTGCTTAAGCTGGGCGAGCAGGGTGGCGCGCTGCTGTTGCTGCTGGCGTACCGCACGCTCTTTGGCGGCGATATCGGCCTGAATGGATTTCAGCTGGTCGCGGTCATCCGCGTGGGCGGATGCGGCGCACAGCAATACGCCAGCGCTGAGTGCGCTGGCGCAAAGCAGAGGTCTGACTGATAGCCTAAGCGGCTTCACGACCCATGTGATTGAAAAAATCGCCTTTCCCCTCATGGGGAGCGATTATTCCACGATGAACAGCGGCTTACCAGTCATCTCTTCAGGGATCGGCATACCCATCAGCGACAACATGGTTGGCGCGATGTCGGAAAGCTTGCCGCCTTCTACTGCTTTCAGTGATTTATCACCCACATAAATCAGCGGAACAGGCAGGTTGGTATGGGCGGTGTGCGCCTGACCGGTTGCCGGGTCACGCATCTGCTCGGCATTACCGTGGTCAGCGGTGATCAGCAGCTGGCCGCCAACGGACTCAACCGCTTTCGCAACCTGCTCAACGCAGTGGTCCAGCGCTTCAACCGCCTTCACTGCCGCTTCCATTACGCCGGTATGGCCGACCATGTCGCCGTTCGGGTAGTTACAGATGATGGTGTCGTACTTGCCGCTTTCGATGGCCGCGACCAGTTTTTCAGTCAATTCCGCAGAGCTCATCTCTGGCTGCAGATCGTAAGTCGCGACTTTCGGCGAGTTGATCAGAATGCGCTCTTCGCCTTTGAACGGCTCTTCAACGCCGCCGTTAAAGAAGAAGGTCACGTGAGCGTATTTTTCCGTTTCGGAAATACGCAGCTGCGTTTTGTCGTTCTTCGCCATCCACTCGCCGAAGGTGTTAGCCAGCGAGGCTGGTGGGTACGCGCACGGCGCGTTGATATCTGCCGCGTATTCGGTCAGCTGGATGAAGTTAATGTTCACCACTTTCTTACGGGCAAAACCGTCGAAGTCGCTGTTGACGAACGCACGGGTGATTTCGCGCGCGCGGTCAGCGCGGAAGTTCATAAAGATCAGCGCGTCGCCATCTTCCATTGCGGCATCGGCCTGGCCTTCAGCGCGGATCACGCTCGCTTTCACGAATTCATCGTTTTCATCACGCGCGTAAGCGGCTTCCAGCGCTTCAACCGCGGTCGGGAACTGGAATTCCCCTTTTGCCAGAGTCATCAGGTCATAGGCCTGTTCAACGCGATCCCAGCGGTTGTCGCGGTCCATAGCGTAGTAACGGCCAATGATGGAGGCCACGCGGCCTTTGCCCAGCGCAGCGAATTTGTCTTCGAAAGCTTTCAGGGACCCTTCTGCGCTGCGCGGTGGCGTGTCACGACCGTCCAGGAAGGCGTGCAGGTAGATTTTTTCCGCACCGCGTTCAGCGGCCAGTTCAACCATCGCCATGATGTGATCCTCGTGGCTGTGCACGCCGCCTGCGGAGAGCAGACCCATGATGTGCACCGCTTTACCTGCCGCAACGGCTTTATCTACCGCACCGCAGAGAATCGGGTTAGCGAAGAAGGTGCGTTCTTTGATTTCGACGTCCAGACGGGTCAGATCCTGATACACAATACGACCCGCGCCGAGGTTAACGTGGCCAACTTCGGAGTTGCCCATCTGGCGATCCGGCAGGCCCACTTCCAGACCGGATGCGTCAATCAGGGTATGCGGACGTTTTGCCCACAGTGCATCCATGACCGGGGTTTTTGCGTTGAAAATAGCGTTATCCTGGCTATCTTCACGGTAGCCATAGCCATCCAGAATCACCAGTACCATAGGTTTTTTAGAAACCGACATTGCAACAACCTCATGCTCAAGAGTCAAAATTTGCGTAATTTTACTACAGCTGAATCGATCAAATAGCCGCAGAAGATCAAAGAAAACGCGGGGGCAAGATGCTGACCGGACCATTTTGAGGCATTTTTTTAGGTGGCATGCCGCAGAAAATGGATTAGGTTATGGTCGCTGGCTGTATTTGCCAGAACGCACAGGTATACTCCTGTCCTGGTTTTTTTATCACTTAGTCGGGAGTAGTTACCCTCCATGCAAGAAATTATGCAATTCGTTAGCCGCCATCCGGTACTGAGCATCGCGTGGATTGGCCTGCTGGCTGCTGTGCTGTTCACCACATTTAAGAGCCTGACGTCTAAGATTAAGGTTATCACCCGTGGTGAAGCGACGCGTCTGATTAACAAAGAAGATGCCGTCGTTGTCGATCTGCGTCAGCGTGACGATTTCCGTAAAGGTCACATTGCCGGCGCAATCAACCTGTTGCCAGCTGAAATCAAAGCCAACAACGTTGGTGAGCTTGAGAAACACAAAGCCCAGCCCATTATCGTTGTGGATGCGACCGGTATGCAGGCGCAGGAATCTGCCAGCGCGCTTTACAAAGCGGGCTTCGAAAACGTAACGGTACTGAAAGAAGGGATTTCCGGCTGGAGCGGGGAAAATCTTCCTTTGGTTCGCGGTAAATAAGGAGTTCAGTCATGGCCAATATTGAGATCTACACCAAAGCGACGTGCCCGTTCTGCCACCGTGCGAAAGCGCTGCTGAGCAGCAAAGGCGTCACGTACCAGGAACTGCCGATCGACGGTGACGCGATCAAACGCGAAGAGATGATCCAACGTAGTGGTCGTACGACGGTTCCGCAGATTTTTATTGATGCGCAGCACATTGGCGGCTGTGATGACTTGTATGCGCTCGACGCCCGTGGTGGACTCGATCCGCTGCTGAGCTAAGAGACTTTAGGACAATTAAAAAGGGTATTTCCATGTCAGAACAAAACAACACCGAAATGACTTTCCAGATCCAGCGTATCTACACCAAGGATGTCTCTTTCGAAGCGCCAAATGCGCCGCACGTTTTCCAGAAAGACTGGCAGCCAGAGGTTAAACTTGATCTGGATACCGCATCCACCCAGCTGGCGGATGACGTGTATGAAGTCGTACTGCGTGTGACCGTGACCGCCTCTCTGGGCGAAGAAACTGCATTCCTGTGCGAAGTACAGCAGGGCGGTATCTTCTCCATCGGCGGCATCGAAGGCAACCAGATGGCGCATTGCCTGGGTGCATACTGCCCGAACATCCTGTTCCCGTATGCCCGTGAATGCATCACCAGCCTGGTTTCTCGCGGTACATTCCCGCAACTGAACCTTGCGCCAGTGAACTTTGATGCGCTGTTCATGAACTATCTGCAGCAGCAGGCTGGCGAAGGTGCCGAACAACATCAGGATGCCTGATGAGCACTGTTAATGCGTCAATGACTGTGATCGGTGCCGGCTCATACGGCACCGCTCTTGCCATCACGCTGGCAAGAAATGGTCACGACGTGGTCCTGTGGGGCCACGATCCAAAACATATCGCCACGCTGCAGCGCGACCGTTGCAATGTGGCGTTTCTCCCGGACGTTCCGTTCCCTGACACCCTGCACCTGGAAAGCGATCTTGCAACCGCGCTGGCGGCCAGCCGCAACATTTTGATTGTGGTGCCAAGCCATGTCTTTGGCGACGTGCTGAATCAGATCAAGCCGCTGATGCGCCCGGATGCGCGTATCGTCTGGGCGACCAAAGGGCTGGAAGCGGAAACCGGACGTCTGCTGCAGGACGTTGCCCGCGAAGCGCTGGGGGATGAGATCCCGCTGGCGGTCATCTCCGGGCCGACCTTTGCCAAAGAGCTGGCTGCGGGCCTGCCGACGGCGATCTCGCTGGCATCCACCGATCAGGCTTTCTCCGACGATCTCCAGCAATTGCTGCACTGCGGCAAGAGCTTCCGCGTCTACAGCAACCCCGATTTTATCGGCGTGCAGTTGGGTGGCGCGGTGAAGAACGTGATTGCCATCGGGGCCGGGATGTCTGACGGTATTGGCTTTGGCGCCAACGCGCGTACGGCGTTGATTACCCGCGGCTTAACCGAGATGTCCCGTCTGGGCGAAGCGCTGGGTGCCGATCCGGCCACCTTTATGGGTATGGCGGGTCTGGGGGATCTGGTGCTGACCTGTACCGATAACCAGTCTCGTAACCGCCGCTTTGGCATGATGCTCGGACAGGGCAGCGATGTAAAAAGCGCGCAGGAGAAGATTGGACAGGTGGTGGAAGGCTACCGCAATACCAAAGAAGTCCGCGAGTTGGCGCACCGGTTTGGTGTCGAAATGCCAATAACCGAGGAAATTTATCAGGTATTGTATTGCGGAAAAAATGCGCGCGAGGCAGCATTGACCCTATTAGGTCGTGCGCGCAAGGACGAGCGCAGCAGTAACTAGTCGGAACCGTTGTCACCTGAATGACCCAGCCAGCGCAGAACTGGCTGGTCATTAACTATCGTCTGGAGTAAGCAATGCCGTGTGAAGAACTGGATATCGTCTGGAATAACATTAAAGCCGAAGCCCGGGCGCTGGCCGACTGTGAGCCTATGCTGGCCAGTTTCTACCACGCAACGCTACTTAAGCACGAAAACCTCGGCAGCGCGCTGAGCTATATGCTCGCCAACAAGCTGGCGTCCTCGATCATGCCCGCGATTGCGATTCGTGAGGTGGTGGAAGAGGCTTACGCCGCTGACCCGGAAATGATTGCGTCTGCCGCCTGTGATATCCAGGCCGTGCGCACCCGTGACCCGGCGGTCGATAAATACTCTACGCCGCTTCTCTACCTGAAAGGCTTCCACGCGCTGCAGGCGTACCGCATTGGCCACTGGCTGTGGAATGAAGGCCGCCGCGCGCTGGCGATCTTCCTGCAAAACCAGGTTTCCGTGACGTTTCAGGTTGATATTCACCCGGCGGCGAAGATTGGCCGCGGGATCATGCTCGACCACGCCACCGGGATCGTTGTCGGGGAAACGGCGGTGATTGAAGACGACGTCTCGATCCTGCAATCCGTTACCCTGGGCGGTACCGGGAAAACCAGCGGCGATCGCCACCCGAAAATTCGTGAAGGGGTGATGATTGGCGCGGGGGCTAAAATCCTCGGCAATATCGAAGTCGGACGCGGCGCGAAGATTGGCGCGGGGTCGGTTGTGCTCCAGCCCGTGCCACCGCACACCACCGCCGCTGGCGTACCGGCGCGCATCGTTGGTAAGCCAGACAGCGATAAGCCGTCGATGGATATGGATCAGCACTTCAACGGCATTCACCATACCTTCGAGTATGGTGACGGCATTTAACTTCTGAGAATGGCGCCCGGGTAACCCAGCTGGCGCCAGGCCTCATACACCACCACCGACACCGCGTTCGACAGGTTCATGCTGCGGCTGTCCGGCATCATCGGAATACGGATTTTCTGCTCAGCGGGCAGGGCATCCAGGATCGTGGCCGGCAGGCCGCGGGTTTCCGGGCCAAACATCAGATAGTCACCCTCCTGATAGCTCACGGCGCTGTGCGCTGGCGTGCCTTTGGTGGTCAGGGCGAACATGCGCTGCGGCTTCTCTGCTTCCAGAAACGCGGCGTAATCGTGATGGCGAACCACGGCGGTAAATTCATGGTAATCCAGCCCCGCGCGGCGCAGGCGTTTGTCGTCCCACGTAAAGCCCATCGGCTCGATGATGTGCAGACGAAAACCGGTGTTGGCGCACAGGCGGATGATATTGCCGGTGTTCGGCGGAATTTCTGGTTCGAATAAAACGATGTTAAGCATGCTGCCCCCTTAATTGCGGGGGCAGAATAGCAGAAAAGAGAGGAACTACGCGACGCCGGGTTCCTGAGAGCGGCTGTACAGCATTTTGTAGACGGTTGCCGTCGCGGCCACCAGAGCGGGCACGCTGAGGATCATTAAAATACTGTCTGCCTGCCACTGCAGGGAAAGAAGCTGGGCGCTGGTCATGGTTCCCGCCACGCCGCCAAAGCGACCGATGCCCTGCATCCAGGCGATACCCGTCGCGCGGCACTCGGTAGGGTAAAAGGTGGCGGCCAGGGTTTGCATGCCCGACTGCGCGCCGTTCATCGCGATCCCCATCAGGAAAATCAGCCCGCCAAACAGGGCGATATGGTTATGCTCAAGGCCAAGCAAAAGAATCAGGCCCATCGTCAGCACAAAACCACCTGCGACCACCTTGTGCGCTTCCCAGCGGTCCATCATCCAGCCCGCGAGCAGAATGCCTGCGGTGCCGCCGAAGGTAAACAGCGAGGTGAGCCAGGCGGATTCCGCCAGGGCATAACCCATCCCCTGCATCAGCGTCGGCATCCAGCTAAGCAGGACGTAGTAAATCACCAGCCCCATAAAATAAGTCACCCACAGCATCAGGGTGCCGGGTAGCCAGGGCATGGAAAACAGCTGCCCCACGCTTCCTTTTTTAGACGCGGCTTTCTCTTCCGCCAGGAAAAAGCCCGTAACGCTCTCCAGCGTGCTGCGGCTGAACCGGCTGGCAATGCGGCGAACCTGCGCGACGTCTTTCCCGCGCTGCACCAGAAACTTCACCGATTCCGGCAGCAGCAGCGCCAGCAGCACGGTTAAAATCAGCGGCGCAATCGCGCCGGTCAACAGCACGCTTCGCCAACCGTGGTGGGGAATAAGCCAGGAAGAGATCGCGCCGCCGCCCGCAGCGCCCAAAGGGAAGCCGCAGTACATGGTATTAATCGCCATGGCGCGGCAGCGCTGGGGGGCGAACTCTGAGATCAGCGTGATGGCGTTTGGCATGGCGGCGCCGAGCCCGAGACCCGTCAGAAAGCGCCACAGCGTTAGGGTATTCAGGCTTTGCGCCCAGGCCGTCCCCAGGCTCGCCAGGCCGAAGAACAGGCACGAGAAGACCAGCACGCGCTTGCGTCCCATCCGGTCCGATACCGGACCTGCAATAAGGGCTCCAAGCGACAGCCCCAGCAGCGCCGCACTCAGCACCGGCCCCAGATCCTCTTTATGTATTCCCCACTCCGCCGACAGCGTAGGCGCGATGTAGCCCATCGCTGCCGTATCAAAACCATCGATCGCCAGAACCAGAAAGCCCAGCACGATAAGAAGCCAGTGAAACCCTGAAAAAGGACTCTCGTCGATCACCTGCTGAATATCCACCTTACCTGAATAGGTCATACGCTCCCCTCTGATGTGATGTTGTTATTGTGTTCTTGTATTTGCTTGTCTATACAATTGCGAACGGGAGGGATGTGTCAAATTTTCTTATCCAGAATGTTACGCAGGTGTTATTTTCGGCAAAAAAAGCGCCCGAGGGGGAAATCGGACGCATGGAAAAGGTGGGGTAACGGGAGAGGATCAGGCCGCGTCGCCATGTGACAGCGGAGCCAGTGCCGCCGGTAGTTTGCTCAACTCCTGCACCAGCGAATCCTTGCTGATTTCACTGATCGACTTCGCGCCGGTCAGGGTCATCGCCACCTTCATCTCTTTCTCGATCAGGTTCAGCAGATTTGCCACGCCCGCCTGGCCGCTGGTGGCCAGGGCGTAAAGATATGCGCGGCCCAGCAGCACGCTGTCGGCACCCAGCGCAATCATGCGCACCACGTCCAGCCCGTTGCGGATCCCGCTGTCGGCCAGAATGGCAATATCGCCTTTCACCGCATCGGCAATGGCCGGCAGGGCTCGTGCGGAGGAGAGCACCCCGTCGAGCTGGCGTCCGCCGTGGTTAGAGACCACAATTCCATCCGCGCCAAAACGCACCGCGTCGCGGGCATCTTCCGGATCGAGGATCCCTTTGATCACCATCGGGCCATCCCAGAATTCGCGGATCCACTCCAGGTCTTTCCACGAGATCGACGGATCGAAGTTGTTCGCCAGCCAGCCGATATAGTCCTCCAGCCCGGTCGGTTTACCGAGATAGGCCGAGATATTCCCCAGATCGTGCGGACGGCCGTTCAGACCCACATCCCACGCCCACTGTGGATGCGTAACCGCCTGCCAGTAGCGGCGCATCGCGGCGTTCGGGCCGCTCATGCCGGAGTGGGCATCGCGGTAGCGCGCGCCGGGGGTCGGCATATCAACGGTAAAGACCAGCGTTGAGCAGCCCGCCGCTTTGGCGCGCTCCAGCGCGTTACGCATAAAGCCGCGATCGCGCAGGACGTACAGCTGGAACCACATCGGGCGCTTGAGGGTCGGCGCGACCTCTTCAATCGGGCAGACGGATACGGTAGACAGGGTAAACGGAATGCCTTTGGCATCCGCTGCGGCGGCGGCCTGCACTTCGCCCCGGCGGGCGTACATGCCGCATAAGCCGACGGGCGCGAGCGCGACGGGCATGGAGAGCGTTTCGTTAAACAGCTTCGTCTCAAGGCTCAGGTCAGACATATTCTTCAGCACGCGCTGGCGCAGGGCCACTTCTGACAGATCCTCCACGTTGCGGCGCAGGGTGTATTCGGCATACGCCCCACCGTCGATGTAGTGGAACAGGAACGGGGGCAAAATGCGCTGCGCCGCGGCGCGGTAGTCACTGGCTGCTGAAATAATCATGCTTTGTTCTCCCTGGAAATATCACTTTCGCCAGGCAGACGGGTAATACGCGCCTGTCGGGCCTGGTCTTCATCAAATCGTTTAATGGTGGTGTGCACGAAGCCGAGATGCGCCATCATCGCCTTGCGCGCGGCTTCGGCATCGCCAGCCAGAATGGCGTTGAGCACCGCCTCGTGCTGTTCGGTCAGTTGGGCAAAGACCGGCGGGACCAGATACATGCGCTGGCGGCTCTGCTTCACGGAGGATTGCAGCAGGTCGAAGAACCCGCGCATGGTCTGGAGCAGCACCACGTTGTGCGACGCCTCGGTGATTGCCAGATGGAAACGCACGTCCGCCTGGGAGGCGATGTCCGGGTCGCTGCTTAGCGTGGCTTCGAAGCAGGTTTTGAGCTTCTCTTTGTCGGCTTCGGTTGCCCGCATCGCTGCGTGCCATGCGGTACTGGTTTCGATGGCGTGACGCGCTTCAAGAATGTCGAAGCTGTAGTCCGGGTCGTTTTCCAGCAGCGTCTTTAGCGGCTGAACGATGTTTTGCTCGGACCAGTCGTCATGCTGCCAGCGCACAAAAGTACCGCCGCCGCGACGGCTCACCAGTACGCCTTCGCTGACCAGCGTCGCCAGCGCCTCGCGAAGTGAGTTACGCGATACGCCAAGCCGGGCGGCAAGCTGGCGCTCGGCGGGCAATTTCATGCCCGCTTCCAGCTGTTGTTCTTCAATCAGCGCCCGCACGCGAGAGGCAATCTCGTCGGACAGGCGTCTGGGCATCACTATCATGGGATCATCCAGGTTAAGACATAGGCCTGCAGGGTGGTGATCACGCCCACCATGCAGGTGAATATCAGGCTGTGTTTCACGGTAAAGCGGAACAGGTCCGACTCTTTGCCCACCAGTCCCACCGCCGCACAGGCAATGGCGATGGACTGCGGGGAGATCATTTTGCCGGTCACGCCGCCGGTGGTGTTCGCGGCGACCAGCAGCACGTCCGACACGCCAATCTGCTGCGCAGCCGTCGCCTGCAGGGCGGCAAACAGGGCGTTAGACGAGGTATCTGAACCCGTCAGGAACACCCCCAGCCAGCCGAGGAACGGCGAGAAGAAGGTGAACGCGTGTCCGGTGTGGGCCAGCGCTAACGCCAGCGTCGATGACAGGCCGGAGTAGTTCGAGATAAACGCGAACGCCAGCACCATGCCGATGGAGTAGATCGGCAGCATCAGCTCTTTAATCGTTGCCGCAAAAGTCTGTACCGCGGCGGCAGGCTTCATGCGCAGCCACACCACGGAAAGGAGTGCCGCAAACAGGATGGCCGTACCGGTGGCGGAGAACCAGTCAAACTTAAACACTGCCGCATACGGGGTGGCGTCGTGCACGACCGGCGGCATACGGGCAACCATCTTGTCGAGGAACGGCACGGAGATGTTAATCACCATGTCGTACAGCGCGCCGCCGGGAGCGAACAGCGCTTTAAACGGCGGTATGCTCCACAGCGTCACGGTAGCGGTCAGGAACAGGAACGGCGACCACGCGCGGACGATCTGTCCTGCGGTATAGCCCGTGCGGGCGAGGGTCTGATCCACATGCGACGCACCCATGTCGGCAAAGCGGAAGATACGTACCGGCTGCCAGCGTTTCAGGAACAGCGTCAGACAGACCAGCGACACCAGGGAAGAGATGATGTCCGGCAGCTCCGGGCCAAGGAAGTTCGAGCTGAGGTACTGGGCAATCGCGAACGAGCCGCCTGCCACCATCACCGCAGGCCAGGTCTCCTTCACGCCGCGCCAGCCGTCCATAATCGCCATGATCCAGAACAGCACGATAATGGTCAGGAACGGCAGCTGGCGGCCAACCATCTGGCCGATCTCAAAGCTGTCCAGCCCGGTCACCTGTCCGGCCACCAGAATCGGAATCCCCATCGCGCCAAACGCCACCGGTGCGGTGTTCACAATCAGGCACAGGCCAGCGGCGTAGAGCGGGTTAAAGCCCAACCCGACCAGCAGCGCGGCGGTGATCGCCACCGGTGCGCCGAATCCTGCCGCGCCTTCAAGGAACGCCCCGAAGGAGAAGCCGACAATCAGCATCTGCAAGCGCTGGTCCGGGGTGATGGAGAGAATCGACGAACGAATGATGTCGAACTGCCCGGTCTTTACCGAGATTTTATAGACAAAGACCGCGGCGATGATGATCCACGCAATCGGCCACAGGCCGTAGAAGAAACCGTAGACAACGGAGGCCAGCGCGCGATCGACCGGCATCTTGTAGAAGAACAGCGCCACCAGCAGGGCGATGGCAACGGTATACGTCGCGGCGAGGTAGCCCTTCAGCTTGAGCTTAATCAGCGCAAAGAAGAAGAACAGGATCGGTAGCGATGCGATCAGGCTCGACAGCCAGATATTGCCGGCCGGGTCGTAGTTTTGTTGCCAGAGGCTCATGCAGGTCTCCTGGGGACCAGACAGCCTGTGCTGCGGGTGAGTCTCCGCTCAACTCTGCGTCACAAACTGTGTAAAAGTGGTCCTGCCAATATTGTGTTGTAGGGTTAATGACAATGAATGGTTAACCAGATGTTATGGAGTGGCAATGGTTTTGTGAGCGCAAATAATGGAATTGTGAACCGGGGGAGGATTGATTGCGTTATTGGTTGGACCAATTCACGCGAAGGGGAAAAGAGTAGGCCGGGTAAGCGCAGCGCCACCCGGCATGAAATCAGAATGCGGTCTTACAAAAGCCCGTCATCTCTTTCAGGCCCATTTCGCGGCCAAGCTCAGTCATCGGGTGTACCACCACCAGACCACGGACGCTTTTCTTCAGCTTGCCCATGTCGGCCTGCTCTTTTTTGGTGATTGCGCGGCGGTGCGGCATGTTCATCAGCTTCTGCGCTTCTTTGCTCAGCTTCTGGCCTTTCACTTCGCGCAGGCGCTCGATTTCCGCTTCCAGCTTCGCGGACTCTTTTTCCAGCTCGGCATATTTCTCGGCGGAATCAACCAGAGACAGGCCAGCCATCTGGTGACGGATCAGATCCAGACGGTCGCTCAGGCGTTTAATTTCGTTCTTTTCGACTTCTTTCATGACAATTGACTCTAAATCGGGGGAATTACAGGGAAGGATACACCAATGTGAACGGGCTTACTTCTGAAACGCTTTTTTTAAGCTGATTTTAGAAATCAGCTCAGTCAGGGAGAGGACCATCGTGGAACGGACAACCTGTTGATAGCGCAGCTTTTGCATCGCGTACAGTTCAGGGTCGCTGTTATCAAAATGGGGAGCAGGAGGCAGGGCGGTGACGCAGTGCAGCTCGCCGAACGGCCCCAGGATTTCATCATCGGTAAAAGTGTACTCATTACCGTCATGATTGAGCTCTTCGCGCAGCGCCATTAACAGTTCAGCGTCTTCATACTCCTGGCGGTTGAGCACGCCAAGACCATAAATCAGCTTCAGACGCACCGACAGATCGCCCAGCGGTCCGTCTCCGTCCAGTAACGGTTCTACAGCGTACTTTACCGCGTAGTCGTCTTTGCGAAACACCTGAAGCACCAGAATGTTCACCGCCTCGGTTAACAGCTCGACGGCGGCAATCAGGAAACTTCGTACGGTTTTGCCAGCATTCAGACGCTCAAGCACACGATTTTCAAAGGCCTGGGTTTGTTCCATTATTGCCTGCATATCTGACAATCTGTTATTCGGGCGCAGGCTTACCTGCGCCGGATTCTGCATCATTTGGTTGCGTTGTATGCGTTAACCGCCTCCGCAACCACGTCGCTGCTGGCGTCCAGACCGGAAATCTGCGCCAGCGCAGCCTGCGCGCCTTTGTCATCAATCAGCTGAGCCAGCTCAATCGCCTGCGGGTCCTGCTCGCTGCGGTAGTGCATCGCGGCAGCAATTCCTTTCACCAGGTTGGCGTGCGGCAGACCGTATTCCAGCGTGCCCAGCAGCGGCTTAATCAGGCGGTCGCCCGCGCTCAGCTTACGCAGCGGCTGACGGCCCACGCGCTCAACGTCATCTTTCAGATACGGGTTTTCAAAACGACCGAGGATTTTCTGGATGTATGCTGCGTGTTTATCAGCATCAAAACCGTAGCGTTTGATCAGCACCGCGCCGCTCTCTTCCATTGCCCCTTTTACCACCGCGCGGATCTTCTCATCGAGGATCGCGTCGCGAATGGTCTGATGACCGGCCAACTTTCCGAGGTACGCGGTTATAGCATGCCCGGTGTTCAGCGTGAAGAGTTTGCGTTCGACAAATGCCATCAGGTTATCAGTGAGTTCCATTCCCGGAATGGTCGGCAGCGCGCCCTTGAACTGAGTTTTATCGACGATCCACTCGCTGAAGGTTTCAACAGTGACTTCCAGCGGATCGTTGGTGGCGGATTCGGACGGCGGAACGATGCGGTCTACAGCGGAATCCACAAACCCGACGTGCGCTTCAACCCAGGCTTTATCTTCCTCAGCCACGGCCGCCATAACGTGGCCTTTCAGCTGCGTGGTGCCGCGCACCATGTTTTCACAGGCGATGATGTTCAGCGGTGTTTCAATGCCCTGTGCTTTACGCTTCGTCAGGCCTTTCGCGACAGCAGGAGCAATACGTTCAAGCACCACCGGACCCACGGCGGTGGTCACCAGATCAACGCTGGCGATCAGGTCAATCACGTCGTCGCCGATGCTGCTGACCGCGTTGACGCCAGAGACGGTTTCAACCTGTTCGTTTTCACCCACCACATGAACCTGATAGCTATGACGGGCATTCAGGGCATCCAGAACCACCTGATTCACATCGGCGAATGTCAGGGTAATGCCCGCGTCTGCCAGCAGTTTACCGATAAAGCCACGACCGATATTACCTGCGCCAAAATGTAATGCTTTCATAGTGTTAACCTTCATCAATGTTTTTACCCGAGAGGGCTGGGGTGAGGAACGTTTCCCCCTCACCCTAGCCCTCTCCCCGAAGGGGAGAGGGAAGAGGCGCTGCTATTTGTTGAGCAGGGCCAGAACTTCTTCAACGCTTTCAGTTTGTGCCAGGCGCTCGATGACGGACTCATCATCCAGCGCGTTGGTCAGGCTGGTAATCACCTGAATATGCTCGTTGTTGCGAGCGGCGATACCAATCACCAGACGGGCGATGTCGTCCTCTTCTTCACCGAAGCGCACGCCGTCAGGATACTGACAGAACACCACGCCGGTTTTCAGCACGCGGTCTTTCGCTTCAACCGTACCGTGCGGAACCGCGATGGATTCACCCAGGTAGGTTGGCGTCAGTTTTTCACGTTCCAGCATCGCGTCAACGTATTCTGGCTGAACGTAGCCGCCCTTCACCAACTGTTCACCGGCAAAGCGAATCGCCTCTTCTTTGGTGCTCGCGGTACGGCCGAGGAAGATGTTCTCCGCGCCCAGCTTAAACAGGTGAGCGTTGCTCTCGTCAAAGCTGTCCTGCAGGCTGGTGCGCACTTTCACTTCGTTGTCTTCGTGGCGCTGCGCGGCAACCAGACGTTCGGTCAGGCTGGTGTACAGGCCGCTGTCCAGGAAGTTGGTCAGCGAGATGTGCTGTGCCTGCGGTACCTGACGCATAGCGCGCTCGGTCAGATCGCGGTGCGTGATAACCAGGTCTACGTCCGGCGGCAGGTTGTTAATCGCGCTGTTGGTTACGGAGATGTTGGTCAGGCCCGCATCCTGCACTTTCTTACGCAGCACGCCGGCACCCATTGCGCTGGAACCCATACCGGCGTCGCAGGCAACGATGATTTTACGCACGTGGCTCAGGTCGTTAGAAACATCGCCAGCCGCCAGCGGGGTCGCACCTTTGGATTCGGCTTTCATGTCGTGCATACGACGGGTTGCCGCTTCGATATCGTCGTCTTCTTTCACCTTGCTGGTTTTCAGCAGGATAGAAGAGACCACGAAGGAGACCGCCATCGCCGCACAGATCGCCGCGATGTTCGCGAAGTATGCGCCTTTCGGCGTCATCGCCAGCACCGCCAGGATAGAGCCTGGAGAAGCAGGGGAGACCAGACCGCCGCCCAGCACGCTCAGGGTGAACACACCAGTCATACCGCCGAGGATAACGGCCAGGATCAGACGTGGGTTCATCAGCACGTACGGGAAGTAAATTTCGTGGATACCGCCCAGGAAGTGGATGATAGCCGCGCCGCCAGCAGACTGCTTCGCGCTGCCGCGACCAAAGAACATGTACGCCAGCAGAACGCCCATACCCGGACCCGGGTTCGCTTCAATCAGGAAGAAGATGGACTTGCCGAGATCGTGAGACTGCTGAATACCCAGCGGCGAGAAGATACCGTGGTTAATGGCGTTGTTCAGGAACAGGATTTTCGCCGGTTCAACGAAGATAGACGCCAGCGGCAGCATGTCGTGCGCCACCATGAAGTTAACGCCCGCCGCCAGCAGTTTGGACAGCACTTCAACAGCCGGACCAATGCCGAGGAACGCCAAAATCGCGAGGATCATCCCGATGATGCCCGCAGAGAAGTTGTTCACCAGCATTTCGAAGCCGGACTTGATCTTGCCATCAACCCAGACGTCGAATTTCTTAATCGCCCAGCCGCCCAGAGGACCGGCAATCATCGCACCGAGGAACATCGGCATATCCGCACCGACGATCACGCCCATGGTTGTGATGGCACCCACGACGCCACCACGGTCACCGCCCACCAGACGACCACCGGTATAACCGATGAGCAGCGGCAGGAGATAGGTAATCATTGGGCCAACAAGTTTCGCCAGCGTTTCGTTAGGCAACCACCCTGTCGGAATGAACAATGCGGTGATAATACCCCACGCGATAAACGCGCCGATATTTGGCATCACCATGTTGCTGAGGAAACGACCAAAGCTTTGAACTTTGATCTTGAAATCGGATGACATAAAACACCCCTTCTTCTGTTTACGCTTAGGCTTGCGGCCCGAGGTTTATTGTTAATGAGGCGGCAGAGGTAGCCGGACCCTGTTCTGATGCTGTGAAATCTGGCACTGAATCGTTCAACTGTCCAGATAGCGGAATTTTGTGTGATGTATGTCACGTAAATGTAGGGGGTGTGGCGCTGAATGAAGTGATCTGAGTCACAAAATAGGCGAGTAAAAAAAATACGATGGCGAAAAATAGAGCAAAAATCACCTCTTTATGTGATTGATATCACATTTTGTTTTTGCGTGTTTGTTTCTGGATTGTGACTGGTTTCACAAAATATTTTTATGCAGATTTCTCCGACTGCGATCGGCGTCAGGACGGCCTCGAGTAACACGGAAAGCTAATAAAACAGTTTTCATATGTAGTATGGCGGAAAGTTGAAACCTGAATTACGCTCATAATGTAAGGTTGAGTATATTATTATTCAGGATATATTTTGACACGCTTATAAACTTGCGTGGAGATATTATAAAAACCGATACTCCCCGGCTCTGAAATAATCAGCGTGCCTTTTAAATTTAAAAATAAATTAATTAGGCTGCGTGCTGTTTTATTAATGTAATGAGTTGACGTTGTTTAAGTGAGGAGACTATGTTTCTCAACTATTTCGCGCTGGGCGTGTTGATTTTTGTATTTCTGGTTCTTTTTTACGGAATCATCGCCATCCATGACATCCCCTATAATATGGCTAAAAAGCGTAATCATCCCCATGCCGATGCTATTCATACGGCAGGTTGGATAAGCCTGTTTACGCTCCATGCCATCTGGCCGTTCCTGTGGATTTGGGCCACGTTGTATCGCGAAGATCGCGGCTGGGGCATGCAGAACCACATTATTAAGCCTGATGAGGTTCCGGGGATGGATGCGCTGGCCAAACGCGTGGCCGAGTTAGAACACAAGCTGGCAGCGGTTCAGCCCTCTGATGATAAAAACACGCTGGAGCGCTAATCATGGATCTGTTGATTATTCTGACCTATGTGGCATTTGCCTGGGCAATCTTTAAAATATTCCGTATTCCGGTAAATCAGTGGACGCTTGCTACCGCGACGTTAGGCGGGGTGTTTATTGTTGCCGGACTCATTCTGCTAATGAACTATAACCATCCGTATACCTTTACGGCGCAAAAAGCGGTAATTTCCATTCCGATTACGCCGCAGGTCACGGGGGTGGTTACTGAAGTGACCGATAAAAATAACCAGCTCATTAAAAAAGGCGAAGTGTTATTTAAACTGGATCCGGGCCGCTATCAGGCGCGCGTCGACAGACTGAAGGCGGACCTGGTGACCGCGACGCACAATATCGACACTCTGAAAGCGCAGCTTTCGGAAGCGGTTGCCAATACGACACGCGTCTCCGCTGAGCGCGATCGACTCTATAAAGATTATCAGCGCTACCTCAAAGGCAGCCAGGCGAAGGTGAATCCGTTCTCTGAAAGCGATATTGATAACGCGCGGCAGAACTATCTGGCGCAGGATGCCATGGTGAAAGGCTCCGTTGCTGAACAGACGCAGATTCAAAGCCAGCTGGACAGCATGGTGAACGGCGAGCAGTCGCAGATTGCCTCGTTACGCGCCCAGCTTGCTGAAGCGAAATACAACCTCGATCAGACCGTGGTGCGCGCGCCGAGCAATGGCTATATCACCCAGGTGCTGATTCGTCCGGGAACCTATGCCGCCGCGCTGCCGCTGCGCCCGGTGATGGTCTTCATTCCTGAACAGAAGCGCCAGATTGTGGCCCAGTTCCGTCAGAACTCGCTGCTGCGTCTGAAGCCGGGCGATGAAGCGGAAGTGGTATTTAACGCGCTGCCGGGCCAGGTGTTCACCGGTAAGCTCACCAGCGTTCTGCCGGTAGTGCCCGGCGGGTCGTATCAGGCGCAGGGTGCCTTGCAGGCACTGACCGTTGCGCCGGGGACGGATGGGGTACAGGCACTGATTGAACTGGAGCCTAACGCCGACGTCGATGCTTTGCCGGACGGTATTTATGCCCAGGTGGCGGTCTATTCGGATCATTTCGCCCACGTCTCGGTGATGCGTAAAGTGCTGCTGCGTATGACCAGCTGGATGCACTACCTCTATCTCGATCACTAATCCTTCCGGGGCGGGAATGCGACACGCATATCTGCCCTTTTTTCATCGCTTGATCCATACTGACTTTTTCCCGGCATCAAGGATCAGGCAATGAAACTCATCGGTAGCTACACCAGTCCCTTCGTGCGAAAAATCTCGATTCTCCTGCTGGAGAAAGGGATTGAATTTGAATTCGTTAATGAACAGCCCTACAACGCCGAAAACGGCGTCGCGCAGTATAACCCGCTGGGGAAAGTTCCGGCGCTGGTGACGGACGAGGGCGACTACTGGTTCGATTCCCCCATTATTGCGGAGTATATCGAACAGCTGGGCATTGCCCCGGCAATGCTGCCGTCTGACCCTAAAGCGGCGCTGGCGGTGAAGCAAATTGAAGCCCTGGCCGACGGCATTATGGATGCAGCACTCACCTCCGTTCGCGAGCAGGCAAGGCCCGCCGCCCAGCAGTCAGAAAGCGAGCTGCTGCGCCAGCGGGAAAAAATCAGCCGCAGTCTGGATATGTGCGAAAAGCTTATCCGGGAGGGCAAGATCCACACCGACAGCCTGGACCTGGCAACCATCGCCATCGCCTGCGCCATCGGCTATCTCAACTTCCGTCGGGTGTCCCCTGGCTGGTGCGTTGACCGTCCGCTGCTGGTGAAACTCGCAGAAACGCTCTTTAGCCGCGAGAGCTTTGCCCGCACCGAACCGCCAAAGGCTTGACGCGGGTTATAACACTTCGGCGTCGGAGGCGGTACAATCCCTCAACATGTTAACTCCCTCTCCCGTCGGGAGGGGGGAAGATATTTACTCGCCAGGCGCTTTCATGACTACTCATCATTCGCTGTACAGCCAGATCCCCGCGACCGACCGACTTCTTCGCGAGCCCCGCATTCACGCTGCCGTTGAGCGCTTCGGCCATACCGCGACGGTGGAGATGTTACGTCTGCTTCAGGATGAAGCCCGAGGCCATATCCAGGCCGAAAACGCCTTGCCCGACTGGTGTGCAGCGTGGGAGCAGGAAGTTGAGCATCGGCTGGGTGAGAAGGCGCAAAGCGCGTTACGCCCGGTGGTCAACCTGACGGGGACCGTGCTGCACACCAACCTGGGACGCGCCCAGCAGGCGGAAGAGGCGGTGGCTGCGGTCGTGCAGGCCATGCGCTCGCCGGTGACGCTGGAGTACGATCTGGACGGCGCCGGGCGCGGGCATCGCGATCGCGCGCTGGCGGATCTGCTCTGCCAGCTAACCGGTGCGGAAGATGCCTGCATTGTGAATAACAACGCGGCGGCGGTGCTGCTGATGCTGGCGGCGACCGCGAGCGGCAGAGAGGTGGTGGTGTCCCGCGGCGAGCTGGTGGAGATTGGCGGAGCGTTTCGCATCCCGGACGTGATGCGCCAGGCGGGCTGCACGCTGCATGAAGTGGGTACGACTAACCGTACCCATGCGAAAGATTATCGCGCGGCGGTGAATGAAAACACCGCCCTGCTGATGAAGGTCCACACCAGCAATTATCATATTGAAGGCTTCACCAAAACGGTTGAAGAGGCCGAGCTGGCGGCGATTGGGCGCGAGCTGAATATTCCGGTGATTGCCGATCTCGGCAGCGGTTCGCTGGTGGATCTCAGCCAGTACGGGCTGCCTAAAGAGCCGATGCCGCAAGAGATGATTGCGGCGGGCGTGAGCCTGGTCAGCTTTTCCGGCGACAAACTGCTGGGCGGGCCGCAGGCCGGAATTATCGTCGGCAAGCGCGAGCTGATTGCGCAGCTGCAGCAGCACCCGCTCAAGCGCGCCCTGCGCGCCGATAAAATGACCCTTGCCGCGCTGGACGCGACGCTGCGCCTCTATCTCCACCCGGAGAAACTGGCTGACCGCCTGCCCACGCTGCGTCTGTTAAGCCGGGATGCCGCCTCGATTCGCGGCCAGGCCGAACGGCTGCTGCCGCGCGTTGCCCCGCACTACCCCGATTTTGACGTTCGCATTGAGCCCTGTCAGTCGCAAATTGGCAGCGGTTCGCTGCCGGTGGACAGGCTGCCGAGTCAAGCGCTCACCTTCACCCCGCGTGACGGGCGCGGTAGCCGCCTTGAGGCCCTGTCGTTGCGCTGGCGTAGCCTGCCGACGCCGGTTATCGGACGGATTTACGACGGCCGCATGTGGCTGGATCTGCGCTGCCTTGAAGATGAAGAGCGATTTCTGGAGATGTTGTTGAAATGATTATTGCCACCGCCGGTCACGTCGACCACGGAAAAACCACGTTACTGCAGGCAATTACCGGCATAAATGCCGATCGTCTGCCGGAAGAGAAAAAGCGCGGCATGACCATCGATCTGGGCTATGCCTACTGGCCCCAGCCCGATGGCCGCGTGCTGGGCTTTATTGATGTTCCGGGGCATGAAAAATTTCTTTCCAACATGCTGGCGGGCGTGGGGGGCATCGATCATGCCCTGCTTGTGGTGGCCTGCGATGACGGCGTGATGGCGCAAACCCGTGAGCATCTGGCGATCCTCCAGCTGACAGGCAACCCGCAGCTGACCGTGGCGCTGACGAAAGCCGATCGCGTTGACGACGCGCGCGTCAACGAGGTGCGCGAAGCGGTGCAGGCGACCTTACGGGAATATGGTTTTGCCGATGCACCGCTTTTTGTCACCGTAGCGACAGAAGGGCGCGGTATCGGCGAACTTCGCCACCATTTGCAGCAGCTTTTGTCGCGAGACCACGCCAGCCATCACCGCTTCCGTCTGGCGATTGACCGGGCGTTTACCGTCAAAGGTGCGGGGCTGGTGGTCACCGGTACGGCGTTAAGCGGTGAAGTGAAGGTGGGCGATAGCCTCTGGCTGACGGGCGTTAATAAACCGATGCGCGTGCGCGGCTTACATGCGCAAAATCAGCCTGCGGAGCACGCCCACGCCGGGCAGCGGATCGCGCTCAACATTGCCGGGGATGCGGAAAAAGAGCAGCTTAACCGCGGCGACTGGCTGCTGGCCGACGCCCCGCCGGAGCCGTCTGAACGCGTCATCGTCTCCCTGCAGACAAACGTCCCGCTGACCCAATGGCAGCCGCTGCATATTCACCACGCGGCCAGCCATATCACCGGGCGCGTGTCCCTGCTGGAAAACGATCTTGCCGAACTGGTTTTTGATTCGCCGCTCTGGCTGGCGGATAACGACCGTCTGGTACTGCGGGACATTTCCGCACGGGAAACGCTGGCCGGGGCGCGGGTAGTGACGCTGAACCCGCCGCGACGCGGCAAGCGTAAGCCTGAATACCTGCAATGGCTGGCTGCGCTTGCACAGGCTCAGGATGATAACGCCGCGCTGCGGGTGCATCTTGAGCGCGGGGCCGTGAGCCTGAGTGATTTTGCATGGGCACGCCAGCTGAGCGGCGAAGGATTGCATCAGCTGACCCAACAGCCGGGCTTTATTCAGGCCGGCAACAGCCTGCTCGATGCGCCGGTTGCGGCAAACTGGCAGCGTAAGATCCTGAACACGCTCGCCACTTACCATGAACAGCATCAGGATGAACCCGGTCCTGGTCGCGAGCGCCTGCGACGCATGGCGCTGCCGATGGAAGACGATGCGCTGGTGCTGCTGCTGATTGAAAACATGCGCGAAAGCGGGGTGATTAAAAGCCATCACGGCTGGCTGCATCTGCCGGATCACAAAGCCGGGTTCACCGCAGAGCAGGAGGCAATCTGGCAAAAAGTGGCCTCGCTGTTTGGCGATGAACCCTGGTGGGTTCGCGATCTGGCGCGTGAAACGAACACCGACGAGCAGGTAATGCGCCAGGTATTGCGCCATGCGGCGCAGCAGGGGCTGATAGTCGCGATCGTGAAAGATCGTTATTACCGTAACGATCGCATTGTGGCGTTTGCTAACCTGATCCGCGAACTGGATCAGGCGCGCGGCTCCACCTGCGCAGCCGATTTCCGCGACCGGCTGAACGTTGGCCGCAAGCTGGCGATCCAGATCCTGGAATATTTCAACCGCATCGGTTTTACGCGTCGCCGGGGTAATGACCATCTGCTTCGCGACGCGCAGCTGTTCCCCTGAGCGCTACGTGCGGCGGGAGAGTTTCTGCTTAGCCAGCCATACCGCGCCCAGCCTCCCCGCCTGGTTACCCAGCTCGCAGGGCAGAATGGGCACCTTGAGCGCCTCCCACTCCTCGAATCGCTGCAGGTACTTATCGAGCAGGAGATAGATTTTCTCCTGCTCGCTTACCCCGCCGCCAATCAGCACTGCCTGTGGATCGAACATCGAGATTACGCTGTAAACGCCGCGCGAGAGGCAATGGGCCCACTCCTCAATGGCCTCACGCAGATGCACGTCGCTCTCCATGCGTTTAAACAGCTCCTCGCCGTCAGGCATCTCTTCTTCTGATACGGCCAGCGCGCGACGACAGGCTTTCATCAGGCCGCTGGCCGACGCCACGTCATGCATGGGTTCGCCGTTATTACCCACGGGCAGCACGCCAAATTCGCCGGCGCGGTAATGCGACCCGCGATAAAGATCGCCTTCCATCACAATCCCGCCACCGATGCCCGTGCCGATGGTGATGCAGACGAAATGCTCGTAGTCCTTACCCGCGCCCTGCCAGCGCTCGCCCAGCGCCGCACAGTTGGCGTCGTTTTCCACGGTGACGGGAAGATCGGTCAGACCGGCGAAGAGTTCGCACAGGTTTTCGCCGTCGAGATAGTCGAGCGCGCCCGCTTTTGCCGCTTCGCCGCTGTGGTGGTTAATATGGCCGGGAAAGCTCACGCCGATGCCGACGATGTCGTGTTCGTCCTGATACGCTTCAACTACCGCTTTCCACTTCTTTTTGAAGGTGTTTTTATCCTCAGGAGTATCGTACTCGTCCGTCGTCAGCTCCTTGCCATTTTCATCAATCACGCCGTGTTTGATGTGGGTTCCGCCTACGTCAAAACCGATAAACAGCTGCATCGCATCGTTCCTCATGAGCCCTTGAGCTGTTAAGTATGGCTCAGTGGCAGAAACGAAACGTAAAGTACGGTAATCCGTGATACGGCTCGTAAACCCGTCACCCACTGGCGAGAAAACCGCCAGCCGGGACTACCCTTGTTGTACACCAACAGCAAGGAGACGGTCATGACAAACAATCCTCCCTCTTCGCGTATCCAGCCCGGCGAGTATGGTTTTCCCCTCAAGCTGAAGCCCCGTTATGACAATTTTATCGGCGGCGACTGGGTGGCCCCCGTCGACGGCGAATACTATTCCAACCTGACGCCCGTTACCGGCCAGCCGCTGTGCGAGATTGCCAGTTCCGGCAAGCGGGATATCGATCTGGCGCTGGATGCAGCGCACAAAGCGAAAGATAAATGGGGCCATACCTCCGTTCAGGAGCGCGCGGCCATTTTGTTCAAAATCGCCGACCGGATGGAGCAGAACCTGGAGCTGCTGGCGACGGCGGAAACCTGGGATAACGGCAAGCCGATCCGGGAAACGATGGCGGCAGACGTGCCGCTGGCTATCGACCACTTCCGCTATTTTGCCTCCTGTATTCGCGCGCAGGAGGGCGGAATAAGCGAGGTAGATAGCGACACCGTGGCGTACCACTTCCACGAGCCGCTGGGGGTCGTCGGGCAAATTATTCCGTGGAACTTCCCGCTGCTGATGGCGAGCTGGAAAATGGCACCCGCGCTGGCCGCCGGGAACTGCATTGTGCTTAAACCGGCGCGTTTAACCCCGCTCTCTGTCCTGCTGCTGATGGAAATTGTTGCCGATCTTCTGCCGCCGGGGGTGATTAACGTGGTGAACGGCGCGGGCGGTGAGATAGGGGAATATCTGGCCACCTCAAAACGGATTGCTAAAGTGGCGTTTACCGGGTCGACGGAAGTGGGCCAGCAGATTATGCAGTACGCCACGCAAAACATCATTCCGGTGACCCTGGAGCTGGGCGGGAAGTCCCCGAACATCTTCTTCGCGGACGTGATGGAGGAAGAGGACGCTTTCTTCGACAAGGCGCTGGAAGGGTTTGCGCTGTTTGCCTTTAACCAGGGCGAAGTCTGCACCTGCCCAAGCCGCGCGCTGGTGCAGGAGTCCATCTACGAGCGCTTTATGGAGCGGGCCATTCGCCGCGTCGAGTCTATCCGCAGCGGTAACCCGCTCGATAATGTTACGCAGATGGGGGCGCAGGTCTCGCATGGCCAGCTGGAGACTATCCTCAACTACATCGATATCGGCAAGAAGGAAGGGGCGGATATCCTGACCGGCGGTCGCCGTAAGGTGCTCGGCGGAGATCTGCAGGAAGGGTATTACCTTGAGCCGACGATCCTGTTCGGGCAGAACAACATGCGCGTCTTCCAGGAGGAGATTTTCGGACCGGTGCTGGCGGTGACTACCTTCAAAACGATGGAGGAGGCGCTGGAGATTGCCAACGACACGCCGTATGGCCTGGGGGCGGGAGTCTGGAGCCGTAACGGTAATCTGGCCTATAAAATGGGCAGGGGTATACAGGCCGGGCGCGTATGGACCAACTGCTACCACGCCTATCCGGCTCACGCGGCATTTGGCGGGTATAAGCAATCGGGCATCGGGCGTGAAACGCACAAGATGATGCTGGAGCATTATCAGCAGACGAAATGTCTGCTTGTCAGTTACTCCGATAAACCGCTGGGGCTATTCTAACCACCCAGTTCAGGCCGTCCATGGACGGCCTGAGCAATTTGCTGGCGCAGGCAGTTGAGGACACCATCCAGAACATATTGTACGCGCCAGGGCTGATATTCGCGCTTGCGGAAGATGGCGGTCAGATCGAGCCACCACTCTTCCTGATGCGGGAAACAGGGGACCAGCGTGCCTTGCGTTAATTCTTTCTTCAGGCTTTCTTTCGGCGCGAACACAATGCCAAGATTATTTCTTGCCAGCTCCAGTGCCGTCTGGGTATTGTCGCAAATATAGTTTCCGGTTACCCGATAATCATGCACATCATCACTGCCATGCATGCGAAAACGCCAGATGTTGGCATCATCGACCAGCATGGAGTCGATCAGAATACAGGAGTGATTACTTAAATCTTCAGGTCCGGTTAAAGGATGTTTATTTAAATATTCCTGGGTTGCGAATGCAGTGACGGAATATTTTGCTAACACGCTGGCGACCAGACTTTCATCTTTTGGCTGAGCATAGGTAATTAAAATATCACAGTCATCCGGGAAGGACACACCTTCTGAATATTCGTTGCGGTCCAGGTTGTAGGTTTTCAGGGAAATGCGAATGTCCCCGATGTCCTTTATCTGGTGGATCACGTGGCGCGCGAGATAGGTCACAATGCCCGTTGGGGCGTAAATCGTGACTTTTCCACGCTTTTCATGCTTATAATCGGCAATGAAATTAATAAGTTGTGTGTTTTTGTCCAGCGTGGCGTCGACATAGGGGAGCAACGCCTCACCGAACTGCGTCAGAGCGAGCTGGCGGGTCGTGCGCTCAAAAACCTTAAGCCCAACCCGCGTTTCAAAATCCGAGAGATATTTACTGACGTTGGCCTGCGCCATGCCCAGCAGGGCGGCGGCATCACCAATGCTGTGGGTGGCTGCGATGACGGAGATTATTTTTAACTCGCGTGGCTTTAGCTGTAATTTATTCATCATGCGCACCCATCTATATGGTTTTATATATAATATTATATAAACTGCAGCGTTGCACCGGCAAATTTGTAACCATTATTATTCGCCCCGCTTATTTGGCGTATAAATGGATTACTTCACATGACTATTAAATACAATTTACTGATTGCTGCCACGTTATTTGCAACCTCTTCTGCAATGGCCGGTGATTTTTCACTTGGCGCGGGGGCCGTATTTAATGAGTCTCCTTATAAAGGCTATAACGAAAATACCACCGCGGTGCCGTTAATTAGCTATGAGAGCGATCGCTTCTATGTTCGCCAGACCACGGGCGGATGGATCCTTTGGAAAGACGCAAAAAATGAACTCAGCCTGACCGCATCCTGGATGCCGCTGCATTTTGATCCGGATGATAACGACGACCACCAGATGAAGCAGCTTGATGAGCGTAAAGCCTCTGCGTTCCTCGGCGGTGCGTACTACCGCCACGAAAGCTGGGGTTCTCTGAAAGTGGCGGTTTCAGGCGATGCCACGGATGAAAGCGGCGGCGTGGTGGGCGAGGTATCCTACTTCCGTCCAATCAGGATGGAGCGTTTGACCCTGACGCCTTCTGTCGGTGTTTTTTACAGCGACGAGAGCTATAACGACTACTACTACGGCGTATCCGGCAGCGAGTCACGCCGCTCAGGTCTGGATCAATACACCGCCGGCGACAGCTGGACGCCCTACGTTGGTCTGGTAGCTAAATATCAGTTAACCCAGAAGCTGTACCTCAACGCCAGCGCGGTCTACACCGTGTTGCCTGATGACGTGAAGAACAGCCCGATGATCGACCGCGATGATAGCTTCGCTCTAATGACCGGCCTGACCTGGCGCTTCTGATGGGGTAAAGCCGGGCGACGGTGTTGCCTTGCCCGGCCTACGATCTTGCCTGCATTTTTATCTGCAATACAACGTATTCCTTTTTCATTTCTCGATGCTTCTTCCTGTTCCGCCAAAACACGGCTGCACTGATGTTCCTTATGCGCTAATGTGATTCGACCCGATAGCAATGGTGTGTATCATGTGTATAATCATGGAAGGACTGGGATGTGAAAAGTGCGGATGTCATTACCGTTCTGATCGGCCACGGCTGGAAATGTGTCAGAACGAAAGGAAGCCATCATCAGTTTCGCCATCCCGAACAGAAAGGGCTGGTTACTGTCCCACATCCTAAGAAGGATATTAAACCGGGCACGCTCGCGCAGATATGGCGGCAGGCGGGAATTAAACACTGATATCAGGAGTAGTTATGTTTTATCCGGCTTACATTCATTCTGACACCGACGGTAGCGCCAGCGGCTTTTTTCCTGACGTTCCAGGCTGTTTTTTTGCAGGTGATTCCCTGGACGACGCTTTTCAGGATGCACGTGAGGCGCTCACCGCGCACTTCGAAGAGCTGTTTGAAATGGATGAAGCATTGCCTCTTCCGGGGAATGTCGAAGTGCACCTTGAAAATCACCCTGACGACTTCACGGGCGGGCAATGGTTGCTGGTGGATATTAATATGAAGCAGTTTGACGGCAGAGCCGAGCGTATCAACATCACGATGCCTCGACGTTTGCTGGTAAAGATTGATTCCTTTGTTAGCGAGCATCCTCAGTTCGGTAATCGAAGCGCATTTCTGGCTGAGGCAGCACGTCGCGTGCTGCCTGGGTAAAAATTAATTATATAGAGCCGCTGTTGCTTTAAGGATATCTGCAAAGGAATAGATATCATCGACTGTCGATATAGGGTGACGTGTTTCGTTTTTTTCTATGTCGAAAAGTCCGATGTATTTTTGCGTACGATTAAAATGCAATCGGCATATTGGTTTGCGGTTGTTATCATCCACAAGAATGCCAAAATAGCTTTTGGTATCTCTGTGAGTGATACGTGGTGCCTCTAGTACTGCTCTGGTAATTGCTTTAACAATATGATATCCCTCAAGTTCCTCTAGCGTTGTTATCACATCGCTTTCATCTTTATGGTCATCTTCTTCAATATGCGATGGCTCATTTGATGTTTCGGTAATCGCTGGGGTTATACCCGTAATGGCAGACTTAAGTCGCTCATTAACTTGATCATTTATGTACTGACTTGCAGCCTTTTTAGTTAAATTTAAAAATGAATCTCTGACTTTTTGCGTCAGAATTCCATCATAAACCCTGGATGCAAAAAATTTCACAAAATCATCTTCGGGATTATTAAGCTGAGAGTGAAGGATTTTTTTGATTTGGCTAACATATTTTAACTCACCAGCAGCATTGATAATTGATTCGAGATCAAATGAAGATTTAGTTAGTTTCTTTAATTCAGGTATTATATTTTCGTCAATATCAAGTAGATCGACTTCCAAAAATGGTTTTTCGTCCATTTTGTTTGGTGCGTCAAGGTCAGTGAAAAATTTATAATTTTGACCATTGGTAAGAATTGAAATCCTTGCGTTTGTTACGTGAAAATATCTGAATAACTGCGACGCATGATTTATATTTAATGGTTCGCCAATTTTTTTACATTCAATAAGTATTTGTACGTCATTGTTTTTCATTATGGCGTAATCGATTTTTTCTCCTTTTTTTGTGCCAATATCACAGACAAATTCAGGTGTTACCTCTGAAGGATCAAAAACATCGTAGCCCAGGACATTATGAATGAATGGCATTACAAATGCAGTTTTTGTTCCTTCTTCAGTATTTATTACATCAATTTGTTGTTTTATTTTATTTGATAAGGCATTTAATCTTTCAGTGAATTCCATGGGATATCCTTATTTTTAGCTGTGTGTCTTTATGGAATAACACTAAAATGTGTACTAGACAATGGTATGCTGAGATGATGGACACCAAAAAAACAATACCGAGGGTTAGATCACATTGTCTTTCGATTGATAATAAATCACAGAGCTCGGCATCACCGAGCTCGATAAAAATATTATATATTATGAAAATTAGTATTACCCTTATTTATGCTTCATCCACCCATATCCGCATTTCCCCTTCTCCCCGGTTAGCCCAGCTAAACCACGGAATAAAGGTCAACGTCCGGGGCTGGCGCTGTACCGGCGAGCGGTCGTACTGCCACAGTGCATCCGTTTCCTTCATGTGACACCCAATCCCTTCTGTCTGTATCAGCATCTTATGCGCGAAAATGCCTTTGCCTTCATATACCCGGAACTCGCTATCTCGGGGCAAGGAGAGGTTATGCAGGTTGGCGCCGTTATCAGCTTCTTCCAGGCAGTAAACCAGCGGCCCGCGCTGTAGCGCGACTTTACCCGCCTGCTGGCGCACCTGAGGGTTACCGTACACGCGGCGGACCGGCATCGGTAGCGTCAGGGTCAGGGTGTCGCCTTCCTGCCAGCGGCGGTTGAGGTAGAGGTATCCGCGTGACACTTCACCGGTAATGGCTTCGCCATTCAGCGAAACGGCAGGCTCCGCGCACCAGTCCGGCAGCCTGAGTGCCAGCGTGTGGGTGACCGGAACCGGCGAGGTGATTTCGATCTTCACCTGCTCCTGCCACGGATAGTTACCGCTAATGCGCAGCTGTAGGGCGTTATCGCCCACCGGAATGGCGACGTCGTTCCCCACGTACAGGTTTATCAGCAGCGCATCCGGGCGAACGGTATAAATGTAGTGCCCCAGCGAGGTCAGCACGCGGGCGATATTCGGCGGGCAGCAGGCGCAGCCGAACCAGCGCTGACGCACCGGCTTCACGTGGTCATAGATATGGTTAAAGGCCAGCGTTTTCGGATGCACTTCCAGTGGATTGACATAAAAGAAATGCTTACCGTCCAGCGCCATCCCGCCCAGCACCGTGTTGTACAGCGCGCGCTCCATCACGTCGGCGTAGTGGCCGTCTGCCTCCATCTCCAGCATCCGGCGGGCGAACATCATCAGGCCGATTGAGGCGCAGCTTTCGGCGTACACCGTATCGTTGGGCAGATCGTAATCGCTGCTGAACGCCTCGCCGCTGCTCTGCGAGCCAATCCCGCCGGTGATATACAGCTGGCGCTGCGCCATGTTGCTCCACAGCCGCAGACAGTCCCGGCGTTTCCCCTCATCGTTGCTCAGGCGCGCCAGATGCGCCATGCCCGCCATCAGATAGACGAAACGCACGGCATGGCCGATGGCCGTTTGTTGTTCCGCAAGGGGCAGATGCGCCTGGCTGTAGGCTTTGTCCTTGACCATCCACGCCGGACCATAGGTGTTCCAGTAAGATGTTTTGCCGCGCTTCTCGTATTCGCTATCGTAGAAGTGAGGCTGCGCGCCGCGTTCTTCGATAAAGTATTTCACCAGATTGAGATAACGCGGCTCCTGCGTGACGTCGTACAGCCTCATCAGCGCCAGCTCGATTTCCGGGTGACCAGGGTAACCGTGTAGCTGTGTTTCTCCCGGGCCAAACACGCTGTCGATATGGTCCGCCAGCCTGCACACCACGTCCAGTAGGCGACGTTTTCCGGTTCCCTGGAAATACGCCACGCCCGCTTCAATCATATGCCCGGCGCAGTACAGCTCGTGGCATTCGGCCAGATTCGTCCAGCGTTCCTCGGGGGCTTTTACCGTAAAGTAGGTGTTGAGGTAGCCATCTTCACACTGCGCCGCCGCGACCAGCTCAATCACCTCGTCGGCGGTTTTTTCCAGTGCTGCATCCGGCTTCTGGCACAGCGACCACGCCACGGCTTCGAGCCATTTCGCCACGTCGCTGTCCTGAAACACCATCCCGTAAAACTCCCCCTGTTCCAGCCCGGCCGCGATGCGGAAGTTAGCGATGGCGTGGCTGGGTTCGGCCTCCGCCACGCGGTCGTTAAGCGCATCCCACTGGTAAGGGATCACCACGTCACGGACCAGCCGTTGATATTGCCCGAGAAACGGATCGTTGATTTTCAGCTGGTGCAGGTCGGGTTCCATTATGGACATAGCGTTCTCCTCAGGACGGTACGTGACGCTGGCGCAGGTCGGTGGAAATGCGCGACATCATTGGGTTATTAAGCCTGCACCAGCGGATAGTGACCGCCAGCAGCAGGTGGAAAAGGGCAGGCAGCAGCGTCTCCATGGCGGTGATGCCCTGCAGTGAGGCTGGCGTCTGGTTGCCCGCGCCTGGCTGATAGGCCACGGCAATAAACACCAGGCTGATAATCCCGGCGCTGGATGCCCACGCAAGCTTGATGAAAAACAGGTTGAAGGCGAAGTTCATGCCCGACGAACGCACGCCGGTTTTCCACTCGCCGTAGTCATCGGCAAAAGCCATTAGCGAGAAGTGCAGCGGCAGGGTGAAGCCCAGGATCACGCCGTTGCTTAAAATGACGATCAGCCATAGCGTCTGGTGCGCCGGGCCACCCGGCAGAAACCACATGCCCACCGCAAGCGCAGCGAGCACCAGGTTGGTGTAGTAGTAGAGTTTGACGGTATCAATACGGCGCGACAGCGGGCTGACGATCACCGCGCCCAGAATAGCGGCAAAGGTCACCATGGTGAAAAACAGCGAGGTGTACGCCGTGCTGCCCTGAAGCACGTAGGTGATAAAGTACATATATCCACCGCCGCGAATGTTGAAGACGTTGATCAGCAGAAACGACATCAACAACATCAGCAGCAGCTGATCGTTTTTACGCAGGCCCGCCAGGTGCTCGCGCAGGGTGAATTTGCCCATCAACGCCAGCGGAACGCGTTCACGAACCCAGAAGAAGCAGCACAAGAACATCACCACGGCGATAGCGCACAGCACGCCAACGCCCAGTTGATAACCCTTCGCGGCATCGCCCTGACCCAGCTCCGCTACCAGCCACGGCAGGCCAACGGAGACCAGAAAGCCCGCCACGCCGCACAACACAAAGCGCCAGGACTGGCAGGCGATCACCTCGTTGTGGCGGGTGGTCATGGTGTTGATCAGCGCGCAGTAGGGCACGTTGATGGCGGTATAGCCCACGGATAACAGCAAATAGGTGCCGAACGCCCAGGCGATTTTCACGCCCATGCTGGCTTCCGGAACGGTGAAGGTCATTACGCCGATAATGCCTATCGGGACGGCGACCCACAGCTGCCAGGGACGAAATCGGCCCCAGCGGCTCTGCGTGCGGTCAGCAATGACGCCCATCACCGGATCGGAAATGGCGTCAAACACGCGAAGGGCAATAAACAGCGTGCCCACCAGCGCAGGGGTGAGACCAAATACATCGGTATAGAAAAAGGTCAGAAAGTTCATGATCAGGCAGGTAATCACCGTGCCGCCCGCATCGCCCAGGCCGTAGCCCATTTTCTCGCGGACGGACAGCCGGTCATCGACTTTCTGTTTTGCAGCGTCTGCGTCTGTAATCGGTGTGGAAGTCATGAAGTAACTCCTCGGAGATCGAATTTATTATCGTATTTATGCTGGGTACCTCTTTATTCTGCATCGAACGGGAAGGCCAACAAGGGAAGGGAAAAGTATAAAAAGGTGACGATTCCGACCTGATGATAAAAATGTGATTCCGATCGGACAGATATTTTAATATTGATTAATAATCAACGGGTAAGTCGAATATTAACGACAATAAAAGCGGAATGGTGAATATCCATGCTCGAATTATCCATAGCGCTTCCGGTTAAGGTTCAAAATGGCGGGCTATTTATCTCCCGCGGAGTGGGCCGCCACCCTGCGCGAAAATTAACATCGTGGGAGATTATTTTTGTCGAAAAAGGGACTTTAACGATCCAGGAAGAAAATCATGTTTTTGATGTCAATGCGGGAGAGAGTTTATTGCTCTGGCCGCAGCGTCGGCATGTGGGCGTGGAGGATTTCCCGGCGGACCTGCGCTTTTACTGGCTGCATTTTGAGGTGGAGCCGCAAGATCCAACGTTACCCAACGCTGCTCCTCTGGCAATAGAACAACACTGCCGCGTAAGGGATGCGGAATATGTGATTGCGCTCTTTCGTCAATTCCTCAGCGAGCAGGAGAAATTACGGCGTAGCGTGGCGCTGGAGATGATTTTATTATTGATTTTACAGCAGGTGTCGAACTCTTCAGGATATGAAGACAGCGCAGATCAGGCCGGCGCGGCGATGGCATGGAAGGCAAAACAGCTTATTCGCACGCAGTTTCATTTACCGATATCCACCTCGCAGCTGGCAAAAGCGTTGCACTGTAATGCAGATTATCTCGGGCGCGTCTTTCGCCGGACTTTCCATTTAACCCTGACGGAGGCGATACATCGCCAGCGCGTCAGGGCGGCGGAAAAACTCCTGCTCAACGACGCTGCGTCATTAACCGAGGTCGCAGCGCGCTGCGGCTTTAACGACGTGGGATATTTCCGACAGATATTTTCGAAGCATACCGGGTTAACCCCCGCCGTCTGGAAACGGCGGTACTGTAAAGAGCATATTAATTCCGGTTGATTACTGCCCGTAATAGGCGTTCGCCCCGTGCTTGCGCAGATAATGCTTGTCCAGCAGCGCCTGCTGCATAGCCGGTAACTGTGGTGCGAGCTGGCGTGAGAACAGGCCCATATAGGCGCACTCTTCCAGCACGACGGCATTGTGGACCGCATCGGCAGCGTCTTTGCCCCAGGCGAACGGGCCGTGGGAGTGAACCAGTACCGCCGGGACCTGCATTGGGCTGAGATCGCGCCCCTCGAAGGTTTTAATGATCACTTCGCCCGTCTGGTATTCGTATTCCCCGGCAATTTCTGCCGTGGTCATCAGCCGCGTGCAGGGGATCGCTCCGTAGAAATAGTCTGCGTGCGTCGTGCCCCAGGCGGGTAAATCCTGTCCCGCCTGCGACCAGATGGTGGCGTGGCGGGAATGGGTATGTACGATGCCGCCAATCTCCGGATAACGGCGATACAGTGCCAGATGGGTTGGTGTGTCAGAGGAGGGTTTTTTACTGCCTTCGACCACCAGGCCGGTGGCAATGTTCACCACCACCATATCCTCCGCCGTCATCACGTCGTACTCCACGCCGGACGGCTTGATGACCATCATGCCGCTTTCGCGATCTATTGCGCTGACGTTGCCCCAGGTAAAGGTCACCAGCTGGTGGGCTGGCAGCGCCAGGTTTGCCGCCAGTACCTCGGTTTTCAGTTGTTCTAACATGTCATGCCTCCTTCCTGCATACGGGCTTCAATCCAGCGGCGTGCCTGGATAATCTCCAGCACCGGCTCTTTGGCTTTTTCGGTCCACATTTCAATCAGAAACGCGCCGCGATAGTTCAGCTTATTCAGCGTGTTAAACACGCCGACAAAATCGACGCAGCCATCGCCAAACGGTACATCGCGGAACTGTCCGGGGCTTTGCGCGGTAACGGGTTGGGTATCTTTCAGGTGAATAGCCGCAATGCGGTCAATGCCCAGCGTCAGCTCGGCGGTAACGTCGTTACCCCACGCGCTCAGGTTGCCAACGTCCGGGTAAACGCTGAACCACGGCGAGGCGAGCATACTGTCCCACTTTTTCCACTTGCTGATGGAATTCATAAATGCGGTATCCATGATCTCGACCGCCAGCATCACCTGTGCGGCGGCGGCCTGCTCGACGGCCCATGCCAGCCCTTCGGTAAAACGTTGTTGAGTACCTTCATCGTGCTCTTCGTAATAGACGTCATAACCCGCAAGCTGAATGGTGCGAATACCTAAGTCGCGTGCCAGCCTGATGGCTTTGGTCATGATCTCACGGGCGCGCTGGCGCACCGTTTCGTCGCGGCTGCCGAACGGGAAGCGACGGTGGGCAGACAAGCACATAGATGGGATAGACACCCCGGTTTCCAGCATCGCCTCAACCAGAGAGGCGCGCTGCGTGGTACTCCACTCAAGGCGCGATAAACGCTCGTCGGTTTCATCAACCGACATCTCAACGAAATCGAATCCGCAGCTCTTCGCCAGTACCAGGCGTTCCGGCCAGGAGAGATCTTTCGGCAGCGCTTTTTCATAAATACCTAACGGATGCTGACGCATGGTTACGCTCCCCAGATATCGCGGATTTGCGAATGGAATGCCTGTGCCACCTGCGGCGGATTATCCGCGCCCGCCAGCGCGCGCCCGGCGATAAACGCTTTGACGTTGATTTGCTTAAACAGGGGGAGATCGGCAGGCGTGATGCCGCCGGTAATCGAAAGCTGTAAACCGATATCTGAGAGGGCTTTCATTCTGGCGAGATCCGTCTCACCCCACTGCTGACCGCTGGCCTGCGCGTCTCTTCCCCGGTGGTATATCGCCTGTTTTACGCCGATACGTTGCCATGCGCGCGCGTCGTCCAGCGTCCAGTTACCAAAGAGCTCTATCTGGATTTCTCCTCCGCAGCGCAGTGCCACCTCGTGGCCTCGCTCAACGGTCGCCAGCGGAGCGGCGCAGATAATGGTCATCCAGTTCGCGCCCGCGCCAAACGCCTGTTCTGCCAGCGTCTCTCCGGCATCGGCCACTTTCCAGTCCGCCACGATAATTTTCTCCGGGCACTGTTTGCGCAGCGCGCGGACGGCGCTTAGTCCTTCGGTCAGACATAAAAGGGTACCGGCTTCGACGATATCGACGTAATCCACAAGCAGGGCAACATCGCGCTGCGCGGCCTGAAGTGAGGTGTGATCGAGCGCCAGCTGCAGTAATGGTCGGCTCATAGGTCGTGCTCCTTAACCTGGGCGTGATAGCCCTGTAATGCTGAAATCAGTAACTGATAGCGGTGATATTTGCGTTGATAGGCCGCATGGGCGTTCATGTCGGGTTCAATCACCCGGATGTCATGTTTAAGGGCGCGTTGCGCCGTGTGGAAATCGGGATAGATGCCTGTACCGACCAGTGCGGCCAGCGCGGCACCGGAACAGCCAGTCTCTTCTACTTGGGGTAATTGAATTGTCAGACCGCTGACGTCCGCAAGCATCTGCATCCACACGTCCGAATGGGCCGGGCCACCCGTGACGCGCAGTGCCTGCACCTCGGTAAAGCGCTCAAGCATGCGGTTAAGATGGGTCATGTGGCTGAATACCACGCCTTCGTAAACCGCCTGCAGCAGGTGCGCGCGGGTGTGTAGCGCCTGCATGCCGTAGAAACCGCTGGTCATCTCCAGACCCGCGTTGCTGCCGTAGAGGAAGGGCAGGAAAATCAGATCGCTTCCGGCTTTTGGCAGACCGGCGACGGCATGGTTGATTTCATCGAATGACATATCGCCCCACTGCGCGGTTAGCCACTCAAGATTGCCGGAGGAAGTCGGGCTGGCTTCGTGAACGATGTACTGCTGCGGATGAACGTAGCGGCCATAGACGTAGGGGAACGGCTCGCTGTCGCGGATGCCAAGCGCAATCCCGCTGGTGACGGCCCAGGTGCCCATTACGGCATTCAACGTGTGTTCGTCGTGTAGCCCGGCGCAGATCGCGGTGGAAACCACGTCAAACAGTCCACCAACGACGGGCGTACCCGCCGCGAGACCGGTCAGTGCGGCTGCCTGAGCGGTGATTTCCCCGCAAATTTCTGCTGAACCGACAATCGGCGGCAGGGCGCCGTCAATTTCGCTGATACCGAGCCAGCGTGTGAGCTGTGGGTCGTACTGGCCGGTATTCATATTGTAGAGATTGGACTCCGAAATGTTGCTCTCTTCGCAGGCTTTGGTGCCGGTGAGGCACCAGCGAAGATAATCGTGCGCCATCATCACGCAGCCAATTTTCTCGAAGCGCTGAGGCTCATTCTCTTTTACCCAGCGCAGAAGCGAGGCCGGATGCCCGGTCCACAGCGTCTGGCGCGTATGCGGATAGAGTTTTTCTGGAATGCCGTCCTGCTGCCAGCGTTGCACAATCTCCAGCGCCCGCCGGTCAGAAGAGAGCATGGCGTTGCCCAGGGGCCGATCCTGTTTATCGAGTAGAAACAGTCCTTTGCCCTGAGCAGAAATGCCGACGCCTTTGATCTGCTCTCCGTCTACGCCTGAATGTTTGAGCAGCGTGGCGACGGTAGCGTGGCAGTGCTGCCAGAGCTGGTGCATATCCCGCTCCGCATAGCCTGCGCGTGGGCTGAGCGTGGCCACTGAGCGACGTTCGATACACATTTCCTTTCCCTGGCGGTTGTATAACCCGGCTTTCAGATAAGTACCGCCACAATCGATACCCAGCCAGAAGGGCTCTTTTTCACTCATCTTCATCTCACTTATTCGCCGGGTGGCGCTTCGCTTACCCGGCCTACGGTTCGGTTTAGTGGGTTGGGTGAGGGCATCAGGCCGCACGTTTATGCGGATTCACCGTGGGATTGGGTTCTGCTCCGGCATCACATTTCGCTGGTAACAGCAGTGCCAGCAGCGCAGCCAGTGCCAGAGAAATCGCCAGGCAGTAAACTCCCGCGTCTTTGCTGTACAGCGTTATCAGTACGCCTACCGCATAAGGGCCGCAGAATCCGCCGAGGTTACCAAGCGCATTGATCACACCGCGCGCACCGCCTGCCATTTCGGCGCTAAACAGACGTGCAGGAATCGTCCAGAACACCCCAGCGGCGGACTGCAGGAAGAATCCGCAGCCGACCAACGCGGCATAGGCCAGCCAGGTGTTTGCCTTCAGCGCCACGGAGAGGAACATGCAAAGTGCGAAGCCAATCAGCGGCAGGGAGACAAACAGCTTGCGCTTGCCGGTGCGGTCAGAAAGCGTAGAGAACAGGAACATCCCCGCAATGGCACCGATGTAAGGCAGAATGGCGAGCACCCCGACCTGGCCGATGCTGGTGTGCGTCAACTCTTTCAGGATGGTGGGCAGCCAAAGGGTATAACCGTAAATCCCGGTCTGGTAGAAGAAGTTCAGGGCGATTAATTGCCACATGGTTTTATCGGAAAGCACGGCGCTCAATGAGGCATTTTTCACCTCTTTTCCGGCGATGGCCTGCTGTTCAGCGGCCAGCGTTTGCACCAGATAGTTTTTCTCGGCCTCTGAGATCCAGCGGGCTTCCTGCGGACGGTCGTAAACGGTGAACGCCCACAGCACCAGCACCACTATGGACATCAAACCTTCAATGATAAAAAGCCAGCGCCAGTCGAGCGCGGTGATAATCCAGCCAGAAAGTGGCGCGGTGATGATCCCGGCAATCGGCACGAACATGATCACAATCGCGTTGGCGCGGCCACGTTCGGCATCCGGGAACCAGTTGCTTATCATCGTTAACACAACGGGCAGCATCCCGCCTTCCGCCACGCCGAGTAAGAAGCGCAGCACCAGCAACTGATACTGGTTGGTGACAATACCGGTCAGGACTGAGATGACTGCCCAGGCGACCAGGGACCAACCGATAAACTTCTTGCCGCTACCATGAACAGCAATCTTGCCGCCCGGAACCTGCAGGAACAGATAGCCGATAAAGAAGATCCCGCCTGCCAGGCCTGCCATGGTGGCGGAAATACCCAGTTCTTCATCCATACCTCCGGGCATCGCAAAGGCGATATTTACGCGGTCCATGTAAGAAATAATGCAGGCGATAAGAATAGGTGGAATGATTCTTAGCCAGCGCTGGCGCGGAATATCCGCATGTAGAGCATTCGTTGAAATATTCATAGTTAATGTCTCTGTGAATGTAATCGGAATATGTTTTTATTTTTATTGTGTCGCTTTATTCATAGCGCTTATGCCGTCACGCAAAATGGCGATGCGATGGCTGACATCAGCATTAGCATTTATTTCCAGTAATTTAATACCGGAGAATTTCAATGTTGCGGCGCTCGCCGCAGTAAAGAGTGATGTAGCCTGTTCAGTCGTCATTAAACTGTCGGCACAGAACGAAGAAAACGGCGCGTGCAGATCCTGCCACTCGCCATATTCGCCGCGTGTGGTGGTGCCAGAGAACATCAGCGCGCCCAATTTTCCGGCTTTACATGCGGCCTGAACGTGTTCAAGCGGAACGGTGGAATTACGGCCTTCAATGGCCGACCGTGCCCAGTTGATGCAGACGCTGATGTCGGTTCCGTTTACCACCTCCAGCACCTGTTCTAAGGGTAAAAAACCTTTACGCGGTGCAGGTCCGGTCATGGCATCGCAGTGTTCCAGCACCAGATCGCAGGACCAGTTCCAGCTCACAATTTCGCGGATTGAGCGGGAGAATGCCTCAGTGGCCTGTTCGACGGATGCGTTCCCGGCCTGCGGCGCCGCCTGCATCTCCAGGGCTATGACTTTTCCCGGAAAACGCACATTTACAGCGTCAATTTTCTGGTGCAGATGCCGGTAAAATTCAACGCATGCTTTACGTTGTTCTTCGTCTGCTGATGCCAGACCAAATGCGCCGTTCGTGCCACGACGGCGCATGGTTTCCATCACCGCCGTGACCACGATTTGCCACTCGTCCGGCGTATGACGGAACAGCCACTCGTCACCGAAAGGATGAAGGTTTTCCAGGCAAGGTTGTTCCAGCCCGCGTATGTACGGTGTGTCGGAAAGTTCCCGCCAGAAGGATTGTTCTTCTTGTTCCCCTTTCTGGTGAAACGAGGGTGCGCAGGGGTACGCACCAATAATAAAACCGGTGTTGGTCATTTCGCGTTCCTGTATTCGTCAGAAAATTACAATAATTCGCTAATTGCCACTTTCACCACAATTTTACGAATTACCGTTTCCTTGTTTTTAATACAGGCAGGACGATGAACATCCTGCGGGAAAAATATGGCATAACTGCCAGGTACCATTTCTATAAACGACTCATTTTCGCTGTCGTGATAAAAAATAATATCTCGCTGTTCCAGTAATGATTCGCTTATTTTGTTATTGCCGGTATCAATAGCGATACCGATTTTCTCTTCACCCCAGGCCAGAAACTGAATATCCAGATAGCGGCGGTGCACTTCAGGACGGTTTTCGTGTTGTTCCTTTGTGGTGAGGTCGAGCACCTGGGCAAAAATAGTGCGGCCTTCAATTTCCACCACGCCTGGCTCCAGGGTGGTGAAATCCGTGGTGCGCAGAAAATGAAGCGCTTTTTCAATCGCCAGCGGCAGGCGACACGGATTGGGCTGCGAAATATGTCCGAATATCATCATCCCCTCCTCACAGAGACTGGATTTTCGCCCATACGCTGTCGTCAATGGTTATGCCGTTGCGACGGTTCTCTTCCTGCAGACGCGTGAATTCATGTCCCGGCAAACGAACGGCAACATTTTCATCAGCGCGTTCGGCGGTAGTGATGAAGTCCATGATGCGTTGCAGTTTGGCATCGCGGGTTGGCCCGTCGATCAGGCGATCCACTTCAATAGCGATAAAGATCTGCGATACGCCATATTCGTCGCTGTTGTCCTGGGTCACTTCTGCGACGGAAGAGCCGTTAGAGAGCAGGGTAGCGATCATGTCGAGCACGATGGATAAGCCTGAACCTTTCCAGTAGCCCATCGGCAGAATACGGCGGTTTTTCTCAATCACGCCAGGCTCCCGGGTGAGATTGCCCTCGTCGTCAAAGCCGCCATCTACAGGCAACTCGCGCCCGGCCAGGCGGTTCACTTCCAGCATGCCGTAGGAGAACATCGACATCGACATGTCGACCATGGTGATAGGATTCGACGGGATAGCGACGATCAGCGGGTTTGTGCCGATGCAGCATTCTTTTGATCCCCACGCAGGCATTACTGCAATGGAGTTGGTCCAGCAAATTCCAATGTAACCTTTCTCAGCCGCCTGCCAGCCGTAACTGCCGCCGCGCATCCAGTGGTTGGCGTTACGCAGCGCCACCAGGCCGATACCGTGGTCGGATGCCAGTTCGGTGGCGCGATCCATCATCTTTTTCGCCGTCAGGTTGCCGATGGAGCGTCGGGCATCCCACTGTTCGATGGCACCCAATGAGGTCACCCGTTGTGGCTGGGCGTCAGGGATGATGTCGCCCGCATCCAGTTGCTGAATAAAACGCGGGAAGCGGTTTACGCCATGCGAGTAGACACCGGACTCGGTGGTGCGGGCAAACATCTCCGCGCAGGCATCGGCAGTCTCCACTTTTATGCCGCGATCGAGCAGAACCCGATTGAACGCCGCTTTCAACTCTTCGAAGGTCACTTTCATCCCTGTTCTCCTGTTTTTTAGGGGCAAGTGCGAACGCTTTTTTATCGTTAAATTTCACTATGCGAAATCTGATTTCAAATATAGCGATCAATTTTTATCAGATCAACGACATTCACGTTTTTCAAAAATCATTAAAATCAACTGGTTGTGTTTTTTCTGTTGAGATCGTGAACTAAACCACACTTTGCGCTACCATCAGGAGCGCGATAAAAAGGAGCGATTTGATGAGCATGAAAGAGAGCGAAATAACGCAGGAAAAAGAGAGGCCAGCAGGCAGCCAGAGCCTGTTTCGCGGCCTGATGCTGATTGAGATCCTCAGCAACTACCCGAACGGGTGTCCGCTTGCGCATTTATCGGAACTGGCAGGTTTGAATAAGAGCACCGTCCACCGGTTACTCCAGGGTCTGCAGTCGTGCGGGTACGTTACCCCGGCGCCAGCGGCGGGCAGCTATCGTTTGACCACTAAATTCATTGCTGTCGGGCAAAAGGCGCTGTCATCGCTCAACATTATTCACGTGGCGGCCCCGCATCTTGAGGCGCTGAACATTGCCACTGGCGAAACGGTGAACTTTTCCAGTCGGGAAGATGACCACGCGATCCTAATTTATAAGCTCGAGCCGACAACCGGCATGCTGCGTACGCGTGCTTACATCGGCCAGCATATGCCGCTCTATTGTTCTGCAATGGGCAAGATCTATATGGCCTTTGGTCATCAGGATTACGTGGCCAGCTACTGGCAAAGCCATCAGGAACAGATTCAACCGCTGACGCGCAATACCATCACTGAACTGAGTGCTATGTACGATGAGCTGGCGGAAATTCGCGATCGCAGCATGGCAATGGATAAAGAAGAGAACGAGCTGGGTGTCTCCTGTATCGCCGTGCCGGTGTTTGATATTCATGGTCGCGTGCCGTATGCGATCTCCATTTCGCTGTCGACGTCCCGCATGAAGCAGGTTGGCGAGAAAAACCTGCTCAAGCCTCTGCGCGAAACGGCAGAGGCGATATCAAAAGAGCTGGGTTTTAACGTGCGTGAGGGGTAGCGTGTTACTGGCTGCCTTCGTGCCACGCTTTTTCTATTTCTTCGGCGAGAATTTTGACGCCCGCTTCGATTTTTGCCGGATCGGGCACGTAGTTCATGCGCATGCACTGGTGCGTGTGCGGCCACGGCTTATCCAGACCCGGGAAGAAGTAATCGCCCGGCACCATCAGCACGCCACGCTTTTTCAGTCGCTGATAGAGCAGTTCTGTAGTGATCGGCAAATCCTTAAACCACAGCCACAGGAAAATCGCTCCTTCGGGTTTGTGGATCAGGCAGCGTTCTTCCGGTAAGTAGCGGCGAAGCGTCGCAATCGTCTCCTGAACGCGCTGGTAATAGAACGGTTTGATGACTTCATTAGACAGACGCAGCAGGTCGTTGCGCTTGATCATTTCGCACATCATCGCCGGGCCGATACCGCCCGGTGAAAGGCTGATAATGCCGTTCATATTGGTAATGGCGGTGATGATTTTCTCGTTGGCGATGATGATGCCGCAGCGGCTGCCCGGCAGACCCAGCTTGGAGAGGCTCATGCACAGGACAATGTTCGGGTTCCACAGCGGACGTGCTTCGCTGAAGATAATGCCCGGGAACGGCACGCCGTAGGCATTGTCGATCACCAGCGGGATGCCGTGCTGGTTCGCCAGGACATCCAGCTTCATCAGTTCGTCGTCGGTAATCACGTTGCCTGTTGGGTTCGTCGGGCGCGATACGCAGATCATCCCCGTCTCTTCACCAATATGCAGGTGTTCAAAATCGACGTGATATTTGAACTGGCCTTCCGGCAGCAGCTCGATGTTCGGGCGCGCGGAGACGAACAGATCCTCTTCCAGGCCGGAATCAGCATAGCCGATATACTCCGGTGCCAGCGGGAACAGCACCTTTTTGGTGGTGCCGTCGGCACGACGCCCTGCGAAGAGGTTAAACAAGTAGAAAAACGCGCTCTGGCTGCCGTTTGTTAGTGCAATATTCTGTGGTTCGATATCCCAGCCCAGCTCTTCACGCAGCATTTTGGCAAGGAGAGTCAGTAGCTCGGTTTTACCCTGCGGACCGTCGTAATTGCAGAGCGCATCGGTCGCTTTGCCGTTTTCCAGCATCTGCGCGAGCAGCGTCTGGAAATAGGTTGTCATCTCCGGAATTTGCGCCGGGTTTCCGCCGCCGAGCATGATGGCACCCGGTGTGCGCAGCCCGTCGTTGAGGTCCTCCATCAGGCGAGTAATGCCTGAATGGCGGGTGAATTTGTCGCCAAAAAGTGAAAACGTCATAGCAGGTGTTCTATCGAGCTTATTTTGAAAGTGGGTAACCATAACGCTAGCACTGTGCTGGTGCAAATCGGGAGATGTGGTCGGATTTGTTGTTTTGTATGGCGGAGTGGGATTTATGTAGTGAATAGTTCTGGTGGGTTTCACCCCTCACCCCGGCCTTCTCCCCATGCGGGGAGAGGGCCAGGGTGAGGGGGGGATAATTATTGATTACCCGCCCATACCACCATCACCTTATCGCCCTTGTGCTCGCGCACGAAGCCGTACCCCTCTTTCAGCGACAGCGTGGTTTGCTTGCCTTCACCGATCGCCGGATGGCGGGCGCGGAACTGGCCCAGCGTTTGCCAGTGGGCGACGGTTAAGGCCTGCTTGCCCGTCACGTCCTGCCAGTTCATATCCGAGCGGGTACCCTGCAGCGGGTCAGACCCCGTCGGGCCAAACGGACGCTCGGATTCATCACCGTAATAGATTTGTACGCTGCCCGGTGCCAGCAGGAGCAGTTCCGCAGCGCGCTGGCCTCCTTCGCGGAACAGGCGTGTGTCATGGGAGGAGAGATAGCTCAGCACGTTGAAGCTTTGCAGCTTTTCCGCCATCTGCTGCCAGGTGAGATCCATATCGGCCAGGCAATCCACCGCTTTTGCCGCCTGCTCCTGATAATCAAAGTTGATCATCGCGTCGAAACCGTGGCGGTAATAGTCGCTTTGCATCACTCCGTGGCCCCAGGACTCGCCGGTCATCCAGAACGGTGCGTTATCGAGCTTTTTGTCCGGGTTGGCCCCTTTCCACGCGGCCAGCGCCTGACTAGCCTGGTCCTTTAACTGCTGCCAGGCCGCAAGCTCGACGTGCTTCGCGGTATCCACCCGGAAACCGTCAATGCCGTAGTCGCGCACCCACTGGCTGAGCCAGTGGGTGAGATAGTCGCGCGGGGTATATCCCGGGATGGCTTTCGCGTGGGTATCGGGCTTGTGCTGATAAAAGTTGGGTAATCCGGAAGGGGCGGTGGATTCCGTTTTCAGATCCGGTAGGAACGCCAGCGACATGGTTAAATCGTCGAAGCCGGGGTTGTCGTAATCACCAATGTCGGTGCGGATCCATTTCTTGCCCCACCATTTTTCCCATGCGGCTTTGTCGCTAAAGTTGATGTAATCGTTGAAGCTATGCCAGCTTTGGCCCGCGCCCGGCTTCCAGTCCGTCCAGCGGTCGCCCAGGGTCTTTTTCAGCTCATCACCCTGCAGATACAGCGCGCCAAACTGGTACTCCTGCATGTCCGCAAGCGTCGCGTAGCCCGCGTGGTTCATGACGATATCGAACAGGATGCGAATGCCGCGCCTGTGCGCTTCATCAACAAGATGTCGCAGATCATCCTCGGTGCCCATGTTGGCATCGAGCTTCGTCCAGTCCTGGGTGTAGTAGCCGTGATAGGCGTAGTGTGGGAAGTCCCCTTTGGTGCCACCGCCTACCCAGCCGTGGATCTGCTCAAGCGGGGAACTTATCCAGAGCGCGTTCACCCCCAGCTGCTGTAAATAGTCGAGCCTGCTGGCGAGCCCTTTGAGATCGCCACCGTGGAAAGTGCCAATCTCCTGCATGCCGTCTTTGTGACGACCGTAGCTGTTGTCGTTGCCCGGGTCGCCATTCACAAAGCGGTCGGTTAGCACAAAATAGACGGTGGCGTTCTGCCAGCTAAACGGCGCTGGTTTGTCGGTTTCGGCGCGCTCAAGCAGCAGCAGGCCACCACTGCTGGCGTCTGGCTGCAGGGTTATGTTTCCGTTCTGCACTGTCGCGGTCTGTTTGCTGTAGAAATCACGCACCACGGTGCCTTCCGGGAAGGTATGGCTGACGTCCAGCGTCAGCGGTTTACCGTCCCACTTCGGGCACTGGCGGATAACGCTTGCAACCGGCTGTTCTGCGGTACTCTGAATTGTCAGCAGCAGCGTGGGCGTGCCGGATCGGGTATCAATCCGCATCTGGTATTCACCGTCGCGGAAAAGGCGCCACTGCGGCGGAGACCCGTCGCAGGGCTTGAGCGACAGCATCTCATTGAGTTTTATCGCCTCCGAAGGCTGCCAGCACGTCTTGTCAAAACCCAGCGTCAGAGGACGCGTACCCTTCGTAAGCTTTGCCTGGCTGGTGAAAACACCGGTGCCTTCGGCGCGTAATGTGTTAAACCCCGGCGATGACCAGTCGGCATGTGCCAGAGCGGGTAACATCAGAAAAGCTAATGCGGTGCGTTTCATTCCATTTCCTGTCGCGGCATTTTTGACCAGTGTGCCATCAGGTTGTGGTTAAAAACTCATCCCCCATCGCTTTCTGTCGGGATGACCTGTGAGGATGAGTGATCCCGCGCGAAATGAGACAGTTATCTGCGATATCGCACACATTTTTTCAGGAATGATGTTTTTATGAGCAAGTTTCAGGTGACATAGTTTCGGATTTGGACTATTTCTATACGTGCTCTTGAAGTCTATTTTTGATATGATTTGAGATTCCGCTCTCAAATTTGTGAAAAAAATAAGGTGTTGGGATGATTACATCCGACCAGGAGACCTAATGATATCGACTCCCATTCGACGATATGGGGCCGCGATACTCATGTTACTCACCACGACATTTTCGGGTGGGGTGCTTGCGAAGACGCACACGGATACAACGAGTAAGAAAGCCCACGTAATAAAGACGACAAGTAGTAAGGTTAGCAGTAAACAAGAGTATTCTCGCAATAGTGCAAAGAGTAGTTCACTTCCTGATTTGCGAAAATACCCTTCCGGAACACCAAGAAAAAAAGCGTTTCTCCGGACGGTAATGCCTTACATAACAAGTCAAAATGCCGCGATTACGGCGGATCGTAACTGGTTAATTTCAAAGCAGTACGATAGCCGCTGGTCGCCGTCTGAACGCGCGCGTCTGAAAGACATCACGAAGCGCTACAAACTGAGCTGGAACGGTAACACGCGTCGCGTACCGTGGAATGCTCTCCTTGAGCGTGTGGACATTATCCCAGGCAGCATGGTAGCGACCATGGCAGCAGCCGAAAGCGGCTGGGGAACGTCTAAGCTGGCGCGTAATAACAACAACCTGTTCGGCATGAAATGTGCGAAAGGGCGTTGTAATAATGCGCCCGGCAAAGTGAAGGGCTATTCTCAGTTTGAATCAGTAAAAGATTCCGTGAATGCTTACGCGGTGAATCTTAATACGCACCCGGCCTACTCATCGTTCCGTAAATCACGCGCTCAGTTGCGTAAAGCGGATCAGGAAGTAACGGCCAGCGCAATGATTCATAAGCTAAAAGGTTATTCGACGAAGGGAAATAGCTATAACAACTATCTGTTCGCTATGTACCAGGATAACCAGCGCTTAATTGCCGCCCATATGTAATCTCAAAAAACGCCTTCCAGTGGAAGGCGTTTCCTTTTCTATATCAGCACCTCGCTGTGGCGATCCCGGTACTCTTTCGGCGTGGTGTCATACTCTTTGCGAAACACCGAATAGAAATACTGCAGCGACGGATAGCCGCACATCTGCGAGATTTCGTTGATCGACAGTGACGTGGAGACAAGCAGGCTGCGGGCCTTCTCCAGCTTCTCCGCATGAATGACGGCATGAATGGTTTCGCCCACCTCTTCTTTGAATCGCTTCTCCAGATTCGAGCGGGAAATGCCCACCGAGTCCAGGACCTGATCGACCTTAATCCCTTTGCAGGCGTGGTTGCGGATATAGTGCATGGCCTGAATGACGGCCGGGTCGCTTAGGGAGCGATAATCGGTTGAGCGACGCTCAACGACGCGGACGGGGGGAACCAGCAGGCGCTGAAGCGGCAGAGCCTCTTTATCCAGCAGACGGTGCAACAGCTTTGCCGCCTGATAGCCCATCTGACGTGTGCCCTGTGCTACGGAGGAGAGCGCCACGCGGGACAAGTAGCGGGTCAGTTCTTCGTTATCAATGCCAATCACGCACAGTTTTTCGGGCACCGGGATATGCAAATGTTCGCAGACCTGCAGCACGTGTCGGGCGCGGGCGTCCGTCACGGCAATAATGCCGGTTTGCGGTGGCAGCGTTTGCAGCCAGTCCGCCAGACGGTTTTGCGCGTGCTGCCAGTTTTCCGGTGCGGTTTCCAGCCCCTGATAGACCACGCCGCGGTACTTCTCCTGCGCGACAAGCTGGCAAAACGCATGTTCACGCTCCACGGCCCAGCGCTTGCCGCTGGTGGCGGGTAAACCATAAAACGCGAAGCGATGGACGCCTTTCTCCTTTAAATGGAGAAAGGCGGCCTCGACCAGGGCATGATTATCGGTGGCGATGTAGTGGACCGGCGGGTAGTGTTCGGGTGAATGATACGAGCCGCCGACGCCCACAATCGGCACGTCGACGTCGGTTAGCAGCTGCTCGATGATGGGATCGTCATAGTCGGCGATGACGCCATCACCCAGCCAGTCTTTGATGTTCTCCAGACGGGTGCGGAAATCTTCTTCAATAAAAATATCCCATTCGGATTGCGACGCCTGCAAATATTCACCCACGCCTTCTACCACCTGACGGTCGTAGGCTTTGTTGGCATTGAATAACAACGTAATGCGGTGACGCTTTTCAAACATGGCTCGCTTCCCAGTTAAGTCACAATGCGGTTATCAGGCTCGTCGCTTGGTGGCAGAGTCCATCCAGACTGCCAGTAAAAGAATGGCCCCCTTGACGATATACTGCCAAAACGTCGGGACGTCCATCATACTCATCCCGTTATCCAACGACGCCATGATAAATGCCCCCATGACCGCGCCCGCCACGCTACCGATACCGCCTGCGAGGCTGGTGCCACCGATGACGCAGGCAGCGATAGCATCCAGCTCGGCGATGTTACCGGCGGAAGGAGAGCCTGCCCCCAGACGCGAGCTGAGGATCAACCCGGCGATAGCGACCATCAGGCCGTTAATGGCGAAAACCGCCAGCTTGGTACGTTCGACGTTAATACCCGACAGGCGAGCAGCTTCAAGATTGCCGCCGATGGCATAAATACGACGGCCAAACGCGGTGCGCGTCGCCATAAACATGCCGCCGAGCAGTAACAGCGCCAACAGCAGTACCGGCGTCGGAACGCCGCGATAGTCGTTAAGAAGCCAGATGGCGCCCAGCACAATGACCGCCGTCAGCGCCTGACGTCCTACCACGGACGTTGACGCTGGCGACGCAAGACCCAGCGCCTGACGGCGCATACGTCCACGCCATTGCCACGCGACAAACGTCAGCAGTCCCACCACGCCGATAGTAAAGCCTATGCTATCCGGGAGGTAACTCTGGCCAATTTGGGACATCGCCGCGCTGGTCGGGGAGACGGTCGTGCCGTTGGTGATACCGATCAGGATCCCGCGGAAGGCCAGCATTCCCGCCAGGGTGACGATAAACGATGGCACCTTCCGATAGGCAACCCACCAGCCGTTCCAGGCCCCTAAAACCAGCCCCAGTACCAGCGTCACCGCCACGGTCAGCGGTAGCGGCCAGCCGAGCCAGACGTCAAAAATGGCCGCCACGCCGCCGAGAAGACCCATCATCGACCCGACCGACAGGTCGATTTCCGCAGAGATGATCACGAACACCATGCCCACGGCCAGGATGCCGGTGATGGCGGTCTGGCGGAGCAGGTTTGAGACGTTACGCGCGCTTAAGTACGAGCCATCCGTCATCCACGTGAAGAACAGCATGATGACGATAATCGCCGCGATCATCACGAAAACCTGCAGGTTCAGCGCTTTTAGCCCCGCGAACGCGCCGGGCGTCGGAACAGCGACTTTGATATCAGACGGATTGCTTTTCGACATGACGTTCGCTCCTTAAAGCGGCTTCCATCACCTGCTCCTGCGTCAGGTTCTGGTTAATCAGGTTGGCTTTCAGTTTCCCCTCGTGCATGACCAGCACGCGGTCGCTCAGGCCGAGCACTTCGGGTAACTCAGACGAGATGACAATGACGGCAATCCCTTGCTGTACAAGCTGATTAATCAGTTTGTAGATTTCGTATTTGGCACCGATATCGATCCCGCGCGTCGGCTCATCAAGGATTAATATGCGTGGATTAAGGAGCAGACAGCGTGCCAGAATCGCCTTCTGCTGGTTACCGCCGCTCAGTCGACCAATCGCCAGTTCCGGCGAGGAGGTTTTGACCTTCAGCCGGGCAAGTGACTGAAGGATGCACTGCTGCTCGGCGGCATCATCCAGGCAGCTCAGCGCGCCGGAGAACCGATCGAGTGCCGCAAGGGTGATGTTTTTACCCACCGCCATGACCGGTACGATGCCGTCTTTTTTGCGGTCTTCCGGCACCATGGCAATGCCGCGAGCAATCGCCTGCTGGCAGTTGTCGATTCTCACGGGCTGGCCGTCTATATATATCGTGCCCTCCCAGCGTCCTGGCCACACGCCAAACAGGCACTGCACGGCTTCGGTACGCCCGGCACCGACGAGCCCAGCAATCCCAAGAATTTCGCCGCTGTGAAGGGAAAACGAAACGTTATTGACCCGCTTAATGTGGCGGTTAACGGGGTGCCACGCGGTCAGGTTTTCCACGCGCAGCACTTCACCGCCCGTAGTGTGGGGCTCATTCGGGTAGAGCGCGGTCAGCTCGCGGCCCACCATCATGGTGATGATGTCATCTTCACTCATGCCCGCAGCTTCACGCGTGCCGATGTGTTGCCCGTCGCGGATCACGCAGATGGTGTCCGAAATGGCTTTTACCTCGTTCAGCTTGTGCGAAATGTAGATGCAGGCGATACCGTGGTTTTGCAGATCGCGGATGATATTGAGCAGAACCGCAGTTTCCTGTTCGGTGAGTGACGCCGTTGGCTCATCGAGGATCAGCAGCCTGACCTGTTTATTCAGCGCCTTCGCAATTTCGACCAGCTGCTGTTGCCCCAGGCCCAGATCGCCCACGCGTGTATCCGGTGAAATGTTGAGGCTCACCTGCGCCAGCAGCTTTTCACAGCGGAGCGTCATGGTGTCGTAATCCAGCACGCCGTGGCGGGAAATCTCGGCTCCGAGGAAGATGTTCTCCAGCACGGTGAGATGTTTCACCAGCGCCAGCTCCTGGTGGATGATGGCGATGCCTTTACGTTCGGTGTCGCGAATGTGCGTCGCCTGGATGACTTCACCAGCAAAGACAATTTCGCCTTCGTAACTGCCGTGCGGGTAGATCCCACACAGGACTTTCATCAGCGTTGATTTGCCCGAACCGTTCTCGCCACACAGCGAAACCACTTCGCCAGGGTTCAACCGGAGACTGACGTTGTCGACGGCTTTCACCGCGCCGAAGCGCTTGGTGATGCTTTTCATTTCAAGTAAATAAGGCATAACTGCTCCACATAACCCGAGGGAAGAACAGTACAACGTGATGCGCCCCCGCAGAGCAGGGGCAGCGCCGGATTACAGTTCGCTCTTCTTGTGGAAACCGTCTTTAATAACGGTGGCGTCAATGTTCTCTTTATTGACTTCAATTGGCGTGAGCAGGCGAGCCGGAACGTCTTTCAGGCCGTTATTCAGCGTTGCATCTGCTTTAGGTTGCTTACCGTTGCCCAGCTCAACGGCAATTTCCGCCGCCGTATTGGCAAGCTCAGTAATCGGTTTGTAGACCGTCATGGTCTGAGTTCCAGCAATAATGCGTTTTACGCCCGCCAGGTCGGCATCCTGACCAGAAATCGCGACTTTACCGGCCAGCCCCTGGGCACTCAGAGCCTGAATAGCCCCGCCTGCTGTGGCATCGTTGGAAGCCACGACAGCATCAATTTTGTTGTTATTGGCCGTCAGCGCATTTTCCATAATCTTCAGGGCATTTTCTGGTAACCATCCGTCGGCCCACTGATCGCCGACCACCTTAATTTTGCCGCTGTTGATGTACGGCTTAAGGACCTTCATTTGCCCTTCGCGGAACAGTTTGGCGTTGTTATCCACCGGCGAACCGCCCATCAGGAAATAATTGCCTTGAGGCACTTTGTCGATCAGGCTTTGCGCCTGTAATTCGCCCACTTTTTCATTGTCGAAGGAAATATAATAATCAATATCGGCGTTATTAATCATGCGGTCATAAGCGAGAACTTTTATGCCTTCCTGCTTCGCTTCTTTCACCACGTTACTTAATACCTGGCCGTTATAAGGGATAATGACCAGAACATCGACTCCCCGGTTGATCATATTCTCGATCTGCGACATTTGCGTTTCTTCATTGCCGTTAGCCGACTGAACAAACACATTCGCACCGAGTGATTCCGCTTTTTTCACAAAAATATCGCGATCTTTTTGCCAGCGCTCCAGACGCAGGTCATCAATCGCCATGCCAATTTTGACCTCCTTGGCATGCCCTGCAAAGCTTACAAGGAGGAGCGTAGTGCAGAGTGTTAGGGTCAGGTTCTTTATCTTCATAATTATTAGGCCTTTTTGTAGGGGTATGTGTTGCTGAGATAAAAGAAACATTCACTGCTGGGTCGCAGCAAATTTTTAACGCGGAAAGGCGGGCTGGCAATTACAGATTTTTATCTTCTCATTACGATATTTGGTTTATTTCTGAATTTATGACCGCGATCGGATTTTAAAATTCGTAACGCCTTAATTACATTTGATTCTGGAATGCGCGCCGAAAAATAGTTTGTCTGCGCATTATTTTGCGAGCCAGCGCACAGTTGTGCATTCTCTCAATAGCAGTGTGAAATAACGTAATTGAGCAACCCAAAATGTCTATTCACTATTACTCCTGAATCAACGACTCGCCGCATACCCTGATTATGGAGCTCAATATGCAAGCTTATTTCGACCAACTCGATCGCGTTCGTTACGAAGGCCCAAAAACGACCAATCCTTTAGCATTTCGTCACTACAATCCGGATGAGCTGGTGCTGGGTAAGCGCATGGAAGATCATCTGCGCTTTGCCGCCTGTTACTGGCATACCTTCTGCTGGAACGGCGCCGATATGTTCGGCGTGGGTTCCTTTGACCGTCCGTGGCAACAGCCGGGTGAGGCCATCGAGCTGGCGAAACGCAAAGCCGACGTGGCGTTTGAGTTCTTCCACAAGCTGAACGTGCCGTACTACTGCTTCCATGATGTTGACGTATCGCCGGAAGGGGCGTCGCTGAAAGAGTACCTGAACAATTTTGCGCAGATGGTGGACGTGCTGGCAGAAAAACAGCAGCAAAGCGGCGTGAAGCTGCTCTGGGGTACGGCAAACTGCTTCACCAACCCACGCTACGGTGCGGGTGCGGCCACCAACCCGGATCCGGAAGTGTTTAGCTGGGCGGCTACGCAGGTGGTGACGGCAATGAACGCTACGCATCAGCTGGGCGGCGAAAACTATGTCCTGTGGGGCGGCCGAGAAGGCTATGAAACCCTGCTCAATACCGACCTGCGCCAGGAGCGCGAGCAGATTGGCCGCTTTATGCAGATGGTTGTCGACCATAAGCACAAAATCGGCTTCCGCGGCACGCTGCTGATCGAGCCTAAACCGCAGGAACCAACCAAGCATCAGTACGACTATGATGTCGCCACCGTGTATGGCTTCCTGAAGCAGTTTGGTCTGGAAAAAGAGATCAAAGTGAATATTGAGGCTAACCACGCTACCCTGGCGGGCCACTCATTCCATCACGAAATTGCCTCTGCGATTGCGCTGGGCATCTTCGGATCGGTAGATGCGAACCGCGGCGATCCGCAGCTGGGCTGGGATACCGACCAGTTCCCGAACAGCGTGGAAGAGAATGCGCTGGTGATGTACGAGATCGTCAAAGCGGGCGGTTTCACCACCGGCGGCCTTAACTTTGACGCCAAGGTGCGTCGCCAGAGCACCGACAAATACGATCTGTTCTACGGCCACATTGGCGCGATGGACACCATGGCGCTGGCGCTGAAAGTGGCGGCGCGTATGATTGAAGACGGCGAGCTGGATAAGCGCGTGGCGAAGCGCTACAGCGGCTGGAACAGTGAGCTGGGCCAGCAAATTTTGAAGGGTCAGTTATCGCTTGCGGACATCGCGAAGTACGCTGAACAACAGCAGCTGGCGCCGCAGCACCAGAGCGGGCATCAGGAACTGCTGGAAAACCTGGTTAATCACTACCTGTTCGATAAATAACAGCATCCAGGCCCGGTAAGCGGAAGCGCCACCGGGCATTTCTGTCAAAGGAGTCACCACAATGTATATCGGGATCGATCTTGGCACATCGGGTGTGAAAGCCATCCTGTTAAGCGAGCAGGGCGACGTGTTAGCAACGCAGACTGAAAAGCTGCAGGTTTCACGCCCGCATCCGCTGTGGTCGGAGCAGGACCCGGAGCAGTGGTGGCAGGCGACGGATCGCGCGATGAAAGCCTTAGGCGAGCAGCACAGCCTGCGCGACGTGAAAGCGCTGGGCATTGCCGGACAAATGCATGGTGCAACGTTGCTGGATAGCCAGCATCGCGTTCTGCGCCCGGCTATTCTCTGGAACGATGGCCGCTGTGCGGAAGAGTGCGCAATCCTTGAAGCGCGTGTGCCCACGTCCCGCGAGATTACGGGCAACCTGATGATGCCGGGCTTCACCGCACCAAAACTTTTGTGGGTACAGCGCCACGAGCCGGAGATTTTCCGTCAGGTGGCGAAAGTCCTGTTGCCAAAAGACTATCTGCGTTTTCGCATGACAGGCGATTTCGCCAGCGACATGTCCGATTCCGCGGGTACCATGTGGCTCGACGTGGCGAAGCGCGACTGGAGCGAGGCGATGCTGGATGCCTGCCATCTGACCCGGGAACATATGCCCGCGCTGTTCGAAGGCTGTGAGGTGACGGGTACGCTGCTGCCAGACGTTGCGGAACGCTGGAATATGCCTGCCGTACCGGTGGTGGCCGGGGGCGGCGATAACGCGGCGGGTGCCGTGGGTGTCGGGATGGTTGAGGCGGGGCAGGCGATGCTGTCGCTGGGAACCTCTGGGGTCTATTTTGCCGTCAGCGACGGCTATCGCAGCAATCCCGAAAGCGCTGTGCACAGTTTCTGTCATGCGCTTCCGGGAAAATGGCATTTGATGTCGGTGATGCTGAGCGCGGCATCCTGCCTGGACTGGGCGGCGAAGCTTACCGGCATGGCGGACGTTCCGGCACTTATTGCGGCGGCGCAGCAGGCGGATGACGCGGCGAGTACCGTCTGGTTTTTACCCTATCTTTCTGGCGAGCGTACGCCGCACAACAACCCGGAAGCGAAAGGGGTATTCTTTGGCCTAACCCATCAGCACGGCCCGGTAGAGCTGGCGCGTGCGGTTCTGGAAGGTGTGGGGTATGCACTGGCCGACGGAATGGATGTAGTGCACGACTGCGGCCTGAAACCGGCGAGCGTCACCCTGATTGGCGGCGGCGCGCGAAGCCCTTACTGGCGACAGATGCTGGCGGATATCAGCGGGTTGCAGCTGGATTTCCGCACGGGAGGGGATGTTGGCCCCGCGCTCGGCGCCGCGCGTCTGGCGCAGATCGCTATGAACCCGGAAAAGCCGCTTTCGCAACTGCTGCCGCAGCTTACGCTTGAACAGGCGCATGTGCCTGACGCGGCAGGACATGCCCGTTATGCAGAAAGGCGCGAGGTGTTCCGCAAAATCTATCAGCAGCTGCTGCCGCTGATGTCATAAACTCGCTTGTCCGACAGAGGCACGAGGTTGTCCTTTTTTGGTCTGTGCGTGCCTCTCTTTCCTTGCCAGTATGGTGACACACCCACTGGCGAGGAGATTTATCATGTCACGCATTGCACTCATCAATATTGATACTCAGCAGTCCTTCCATCATCGCCCTTACTGGCAGGAGGGCGACATTCCTGCCTTTCAGCAGGCGATGCTGGGGCTGATTGAAGGCTGCCAGGCGCGCGGTATTCCAGTCGTTGATATTTTTCATGTGGATGAAGACGGCCCCTTCACGCTGCAAAGCGGCTATGTCAAACCGATGGCCTTTTTGCGTCATCAGCCGGATGTGGTTTTCCAGAAACACGTCCATAATGCCTTCACGGATACCGGGCTTGACCGCTGGCTGCGCGAGCGTGATATCAACCAGCTGATTATCTGTGGCATTCGCACGGAACAATGCTGTGAAACCACCGCTCGGGTAGCATCCGATCTGGGTTATGCTGTGACGTTTGTGAGCGAGGCAACGCTGACGTTTCCCATGATGTACAAGGGCATTACCCTGAGCGCAGCGGAAATTCGCCATCGTACCGAGACGGTACTGGCCGGGCGTTTTGCCGAAATTAAAACGGTAGCGGAGACGCTGGAGTCACTGTAATGCGCATCGACGTCTGGTTCGTGATGTTACCCGGGGTACTGGCACTGGATATGTCAGGCCCGGCGGAGACCTTTGTGCTGGCTGGCGACGCGTTTCGTCTGCATTACATTGGGCCGCAACCGGACGTGCCGACGTCGATAGGCCTGACGATGGGCGGCATCCAGCCGTTGCCGGAAAGTCTGCCTCCGGGGAGTCTGCTGGTCCTGCCGGGGGTGAGTGACTCCCGCGTTCAGTTCTCAACGCCGCAGGCGCAGCAGATCCAGCACTGGCTAATGCGCCTGCAGCCGGTCATTCAGCGCCGGGATATCACGGTGATGTGCGTCTGTTCTGGTGCGCTGCTGGCGGCGAAATCGGGCCTGCTGAATAACAAACAGTGCACAACCCACCATGACGTTATCAGCCGTTTACGCACTGTGGCTCCCACGGCGACGATTAAAGAAAACCGCATCTTTGTACAGGACGAGAATATCTGGACCAGCGCGGGGATCACGTCGGGTATCGATCTGGCGCTGCATATGATTAACCGCCTGTGCGGTCCCGAAAAGGCGCTGGCCGTGGCGCGCGAGATGGTGGTCTGGTTCCGCCGTTCCGGTGACGATCCCCAGCTTTCACCGTGGCTGCGCTACCGCAACCATCTTCATCCGGCGATCCATCGGGCGCAGGATGCGCTCACCGCCGAGCCGCAAAAAACGTGGAGCTTGCCTGATATCGCCGCACTGGCGCACGTCAGCCCGCGCCATCTCACCCGGCTTTTCCAGACGCATTTAGGGATTAGCGTCCGCGATTATCTGGAGCAGCTGCGTCTGGCGGTGGCGGAGCAGTGGCTGATGCAGGGGCGCGGCGTGGAACAGGCCTCGCTGGCGGCAGGGTTTTCCTCCCCGCGCCAGTACCACCGCGCCCGGCAGCGCAGCGTTAGCTGACGAAGCGGCGCGTGTCGATTTTTTGCAGCAGCATCGACAGCAGCAGGCTGATAACCAGCGTAGCGGCAAAAATCCAGACGATATCCAGCACCGGCCAGCTTTTGAACTCAACGCCCCTCGTTCGCAGGGCGTGGATCACCAGCGCGTGAAAACCGTAAATTCCCAGCGAGTGCCGCGAGATAAAGCCCAGCACGGGAAGGGGACGCGCATTCAGGGTGTTTTTAACGAGCGTGAGCAGCGATACGGCACAGATAAAGACCATCGGCCCGCAATACAGATACCAGGTATCGGCAAAATTGCCGCGCCACTGAAGCTCATGTAGCGTCCCGCGTGAAATCACCGCCACACCGGCGATAAACAGCGCTCCGCAGAGCCAGTTCAGACCGCGCTTTTGCGTGTCCATCATCCCGATGGCGCGCCCCAGCATGCCGTAAAGCACGTAGTAGAAGGTGTCGCCGTTGATATAGAGGTTTACCGGCAACCATTCGAAACCATCGATTTTCTGCGAGACCGTGTTCGGGTTGGCGACGATGCCAATCACCACCATCAGGGCCAGAAGCATTTTCCCGCTGACGTTTTTCACCTGAATGAGCGGAGAGACCAGATAGATAACGATGATGGCGAAGAAGAACCACAGGTGGTAGAAAACCGGTTTTTGCAGCAAATATTTGAGGGATAACCCGGCGTTAATGGAGGTAAACAGGGTGATATAGAGCAGGGCAACGGCGCTGTAGAACCCCAGGCAGGCCGCGATGCGGATGAAGTGCCTCGGCTGCGCGCTACGCTCGCCAAAAAAGAGAAAGCCGGAAATCATAAAAAACAGCGGCACGCTGACGCGCGACGCGGAGTTGAGGATATTGGCAATATCCCAGTTAACGGGGCTGATGCTGTGGGCATTCGTGACATACCAGGTCGTCGTGTGGATCATGACCACCATCAGACACGCTATTCCGCGCAGGTTATCAATCCAGTTAATTTTTGACGGCATCAGTTCCTCGTATTCCCTGTAAAGTGAGTGGGACTCCCATTGTCCAAAAGTCTTCGTTTGGAAAATTCTGAGTTTTATGCGCAGGCTTGCCGGGAGACCGCGAGATTCGCAGAATGGCAGACCTTAATCTATAAAAGTGTTGATATTAAAAATAACAGCCGCTGACCAGGACGGTAATAAAAATGATGATGAAGCGTGTGGCATCACTCTTTCTGCTGTTGATGCTGGCAGGATGCAGTGCGCCACAGGAAGTCCCCGTGCAAAAAGCGCAGCAGGGAAAAATAAGCCCGGAGCGTTCGCTGAATATGGAAGCGCTCTGTAAAGAGCGGGCCGCTCGGCGCTATAACTCGGACGTTCAGAAAATTAACGTCATCGGATTCGAGCGCTTTCAGGGCAGCTATGAGCTTAGAGGGTATACGGCGCGTAAAGAGGGCTTTGTCTGCTCGTTTGATGCGGACGGTCAGTTTTTACATCTCTCCATGCGCTAGCCTGCTCGCATAATCAACAACCAGACGCCGCCAGCGTTCTGGCCGGAAGGCTTATTTCCCAATTTTCCCTAAACAACCCCGTTTCGTACTGTATATCTTGCAGCCAGCGGGTATACTGGTCCCTTCCATTTAAAACCACACGTATCCAGCACGAAATACTATGCAAAAGTTTGATACCAAGACCTTCCAGGGCCTGATCCTGACCTTACAGGATTACTGGGCTCGTCAGGGCTGTACCATTGTTCAACCTTTGGACATGGAAGTCGGCGCCGGCACTTCACACCCGATGACCAGCCTGCGCGCGTTGGGGCCAGAGCCAATGGCGACCGCGTATGTGCAGCCTTCCCGTCGTCCGACCGATGGTCGTTACGGTGAAAACCCGAACCGTCTGCAGCATTACTATCAGTTCCAGGTGGTGATTAAGCCATCACCCGACAATATTCAGGAACTGTATCTCGGGTCGCTGAAAGAGCTGGGTATGGATCCAACCATCCACGACATCCGTTTCGTGGAAGACAACTGGGAAAACCCAACGCTGGGTGCCTGGGGTCTCGGTTGGGAAGTGTGGCTGAACGGCATGGAAGTGACCCAGTTCACCTACTTCCAGCAGGTTGGCGGTCTGGAATGTAAGCCAATCACCGGTGAAATCACCTACGGTCTGGAACGTCTGGCCATGTACATTCAGGGCGTAGACAGCGTTTACGACCTGGTCTGGAGCGACGGCCCGCTGGGTAAAACCACCTACGGCGACGTGTTCCATCAGAACGAAGTGGAGCAATCCACCTATAACTTCGAATACGCGGACGTGGACTTCCTGTTCACCTGCTTCGAGCAGTACGAGAAAGAGGCACAGCAGCTGCTGGCGCTGGAAACTCCGCTGCCGCTGCCTGCCTACGAGCGTATTCTGAAGGCCGCCCACAGCTTCAACCTGCTGGACGCCCGCAAAGCGATCTCCGTGACTGAACGTCAGCGCTACATTCTGCGTATTCGTACCCTGACCAAAGCCGTTGCAGAAGCTTACTACGCGTCCCGTGAAGCCCTTGGCTTCCCGATGTGCAACCGAAACAAATAAGAGGCGGCCATGTCTGAGAAAACTTTCCTGGTGGAAATCGGCACCGAAGAGCTGCCACCAAAAGCCCTGCGCAGCCTGGCTGAATCTTTTGCTGCGAACGTGACCGCCGAGCTGGATAACGCTGGCCTGGCGCACGGTAAAATTGAGTGGTTTGCCGCGCCGCGCCGTCTGGCGCTGAAAGTGGCAAATCTGGCGGCGTCTCAGCCGGATCGTGAAGTCGAAAAACGTGGCCCGGCGATTGCCCAGGCGTTTGACGCGGAAGGCAAGCCAAGCAAGGCTGCCGAAGGCTGGGCGCGCGGCTGCGGCATCACCGTTGATCAGGCCGAGCGTCTGACCACGGATAAAGGCGAATGGCTGCTGTATCGTGCCCACGTGAAAGGCGAAAGCGCGGAAGCGCTGCTGCCAAACATGATCGCCACTTCTCTGGCGAAGCTGCCGATTCCTAAGCTGATGCGCTGGGGCGCGTCTGACGTACACTTCGTGCGTCCGGTACACACCGTGACCCTGCTGCTGGGCGACACCGTTATCCCGGCGACCATTCTGGGCGTGGCGTCCGATCGCGTGATCCGCGGCCACCGCTTTATGGGCGAGCCAGAGTTCACCATCGACAATGCCGACCAGTACCCGCAGATCCTGCTGGAGCGCGGTAAAGTTATTGCCGACTACGAACAGCGTAAAGCCAAAATTAAAGCGGACGCGGAAGAAGCGGCGCGTAAGATTGGCGGTAATGCCGACCTGAGCGACAGCCTGCTGGAAGAGGTCACTTCTCTGGTGGAATGGCCGGTTGTGCTGACCGCAAAATTCGAAGAGAAATTCCTGGCCGTTCCGGCAGAAGCGCTGGTGTACACCATGAAGGGTGACCAGAAGTACTTCCCGGTTTACGCCAACGACGGCAAGCTGCTGCCAAACTTCATCTTCGTGGCGAACATCGAATCGAAAGATCCGAGCCAGATTATCTCCGGTAACGAGAAAGTGGTGCGCCCGCGTCTGGCGGATGCCGAGTTCTTCTTCAATACCGACCGTAAAAAGCGTCTGGAAGATAACCTGCCGCGCCTGCAGACCGTGCTGTTCCAGCAGCAGCTGGGTACGCTGCGCGACAAAACCGACCGTATCGCGGAGCTGTCCGGCTGGATCGCCCGTGAAATCGGTGCCGACGTTAACCACGCGACCCGCGCGGGCCTGCTCTCCAAATGCGACCTGATGACCAACATGGTGTTCGAATTCACTGACACCCAGGGCGTAATGGGCATGCACTACGCGCGTCACGATGGCGAAGCGGAAGACGTGGCCGTAGCTCTGAACGAGCAGTATCAGCCGCGCTTTGCGGGCGACGATCTGCCGTCCAACCCGGTTGCCTGCGCTGTAGCGATTGCCGATAAGATGGACACCCTGGCGGGTATCTTCGGCATCGGCCAGCATCCGAAAGGCGATAAAGACCCGTTTGCGCTGCGTCGTGCCGCGCTGGGCGTGCTGCGCATCATCGTTGAGAAGAACCTGAACCTTGATCTGCAGACCCTGACCGAAGAAGCGGTGCGTCTGTACGGCGACAAGCTGACCAACGCGAACGTGGTGGATGACGTGATCGACTTTATGCTCGGCCGTTTCCGCGCGTGGTATCAGGACGAAGGTTACACCGTCGACACCATTCAGGCGGTGCTGGCGCGTCGTCCAACCCGTCCGGCTGATTTCGATGCGCGTATGAAGGCGGTTTCCCACTTCCGTACGCTGGAAGCGGCATCTGCTCTGGCGGCGGCCAACAAGCGTGTATCCAACATCCTGGCGAAATCCGACGAGACGCTGAACGAGCGCGTAAACGCCGCGACGCTGAAAGAGCCGGAAGAGATCGCCCTGGCGATGCAGGTTGTGGTGCTGCGCGACAAGCTCGAGCCGTACTTCGCGGAAGGTCGCTACCAGGAAGCGCTGGTGGAGCTGGCGGAGCTGCGTGACGTGATCGACGCCTTCTTCGAGAAAGTGATGGTGAACGTAGAAGATAAAGAACTGCGTATTAACCGTCTCTCCATGCTCGAAAAACTGCGCGAGCTGTTCCTGCGCGTGGCGGATATTTCGCTGCTGCAGTAATGTGCCCGTTGTAACAAATGTTAAAAACCCGCTTCGGCGGGTTTTTTTATGGGTCTTTTGTAGACCGGATAAGCGCAGCGCCATCCGGCAGGTTTAGCCGATCGCGATTGTACCTTCGTCTGTCTGCAGCCAGCGCGGTGCCTTCAGCGTATCAGCAAAGTAGCTGACCAGCTCGCACAGCAAATCTTCCATCACGATTTCAGATTGTCGCGACAGTGAGCCGTTCATCAGCATCTGCGTAAGCTCCTGACAGTAGCGCCCCAGCTGATCGCATTCGGGTTCGAAAGCCGGAACGCGTGACGGGAGTTCCTTCACGGTCAGGCTGGCTTTTAAAGCGTCCGGAACAGGTTCCAGAAGCGTGGGTTGCAGAAGATTCAGACAGGCATAAAGTCTGCCGTAAAGCGCCATTTTTGGGGCGGGTTCTTCGCAATCTACCAGTGCGTCGGTAAAACGTTCGCAGTTATCCGCCAGTTCGGTGAAGTCGGTGGCGTGGTTGAAGGGCAGGGTGAATAAAGAATGAGCTTGGGTTGGGGTAGTAGCCATATTGGCAGCCTCCGATAAGTGATAAAGCTTCCACCACCGGAAATGCTAACTTCGCTGGTGGTGGACTGAACAGAGTTAGCATTACCGGCCTTATCGGATACCGGCGCATCTTTCGATGCCCCTGCTCAGCCCACCATTGAGATGTAGCAAAGCATGCTGCACATAATGTGCCGCCGATAAGATAAGCCAGGATGCTAAACCCGGCACCTGATTTTGCAGGTGCAAAGAGAACTTACTGCTCATCAAAACAGGCGGCAATAGATTTGAGCTATGCCACAGAGGATATTACCATTTCTGGAAAGAGACTCGCAAAATTACCGCAATGAAAAGCATACTGCGGGCAGAGGTCTTACAGCGACGCTATGGTCCGGCTGTAAATCGCTGAGGCGTTTCCTGCAGGCCGGGGCGAGGCGCATGGATGCGCCGAGAGGGCGGGCTTTACAGGGATGTTACCTCCGCCCGTCCCCGATAAGCCGGAAGGAATAAGCCGAAGGTACCGCGTAGCGGCGATTTACCGCCGGGAGCCCGGGTAGCCAGGGTGGTGGCGACTGAGCCACCCTGGCACGTTCACGGGTATTGTCGTTACAGAGTAGCAAGGAACATAAAGTGAACGGAATGACCACCAGAGTCGTATGCTTCCCCTCACCCCAGCCCTCTCCCTCAAGGGAGAGGGGGCCGTCTGTGCAGGCAATATTTGGCGGGGATCCCTCAGCCCAAAGGGAGAGGGAGTACAAATCGTCCAAAATTTAACCTTGAAATAGTCAACCCATTACCGCTATCCTTATCTCCGTTAAATTTCTCGCTCTGGAGCGCCCCCCAAAAATGAACAAACACGACTGATGAATTTCGATCCTTGCTAAACGCCACCGCGTGGGCAGGGGATGTTTTGATTTCATTCAGGAGTGCTTATGGCTCATTTTGCGCAGTCCCCTTCTTTTATTCTGCATCAGGTCACCTGTCAGTTTGCGACGGGCGATACCCTTTTTGGTCCGCTGAGTTTTTCTCTGGAGCCGTCTCTGTGCGCTCTGGTTGGCCGTAACGGCAGCGGGAAAACGCGTCTGCTGCGTCTGCTGGCGGGGCTTGATGAGCCTGCAAGCGGGCATATTGAACGTACCGGAACCCATGTCTATGTGGCTCAGCAGCAGGACATTTTGCCGCACACGACGCTGGCTGAGCTGCTCGGGTACGAGGCCATCTTCGCGGCTCGAGCGCGTATCGACAGCGGCGATTACCAGCCTGACGATCTGGAACTGCTTGATGGATTCTGGGATTTAGCTGAACGTCTTGGCGAGGCGTTTGCCCGGGCGAAACTTCCGCCGTTTGATCCAGATAAGCCAGCCGGTGAGCTCAGCGGCGGCGAGCGTATTCGCGCGCTGCTGTGCGGGGCATTTACGGCTGAAGCGGATTTCCTGCTGCTGGACGAACCGACTAACCATCTGGATCGACAAGGACGGGCGTGGTTCTACGACCAGCTTGCCCGTTATCAGGGCGGCGTACTCGTCGCCTCCCATGACCGTGAGCTGCTGGCGCAGGTGCCGCGTATTCTTGAGCTAAGCAGCGGCGGCCTGCGCAGCTACGGCGGGAATTATGCGGATTATCAAACCCAGCGCGATGCCGAACAGCAGGCGGCCCGCGCGGCGCTGGAACATGCGGCCACGGAGCGCAAACGCACCCGCGCTCGTATGCAAAAAGAGCATGACGACAGCCAGCGGCGCTCGGCAAAAACATTACGCACCGTCGATACCCTGAATATCGCGTCGTTTGAACGCGTCAAATACAAAGGCGCGGCAAAGGAACGTATCGGCGCCTGGAAAAAACAGCACAGCGAGCAAAATGAAGCCCTGAATGCCGCGGTAAACAAGGCGCGTGAGCGGGTTGAAGAAGATAACCCGGTGATGTTTACCCTGCCGGGGAGTCAGATCCCGGAAGGTAAACAGGTGCTGGTGCTGGAAGATCTGGTGTTACCGCATGTGCCTGTTCCTCCGCTTAGCTGGCGGATGGATGGGCCAATGCGCGTGGCGCTAAAAGGTCCGAACGGCTGCGGGAAATCGACGCTGTTGAAAGCCATCCTCGGCGACATTAGTCCACGCTCAGGAACCTGCAAGGTATCGGTCAGCTGTGCTTATCTCGATCAGCATCTTTCCCGGCTCGATCTGTCGCAGTCGGTCATGACGCACCTCAACCTGGGCAATACGCCCCTGGAAGAAGGTATTTTACGTACCCGTTTAGCCCAGCTTCAGCTGGGGGCCGACAAAGTTTCGCTCCCGCTGGCGGAACTGAGCGGTGGTGAGCGTTTGAAGGCTGCGCTGGCCTGCGTGCTTTGGCGCGGGGAGGCCACGCAGCTGCTGTTGCTGGATGAACCGACCAACCATCTGGATCTGGCTTCAGTGCAGGCTATTGAAGCGGCGCTGGCTGGTTTCCCCGGCGGGCTGCTGGTGGTGTCACACGATGATGCGTTTTTAAAAGGGTTAACGTTGACGCACGAGATGGTGTGGGAAGAGACGGGCTGGCGTTTCGAGAGCCTTTAAACACAAGCCCCCGCAGAGGCGGGGGCGTTCAAACTTTACTACGCTATCTGTTTGCTGAGTGCAGGGTTGGCCTGAATCAGGCGCATCAGCTTTAACTCGGTTGGGGTGGGTTTCTCTCGTTTTGACTCCCACTCCAGCACCATAGCCACGCTGACACCCATCGCTCTGGCGAATTCTTCAGTTTTCAGTCCTGTCCCTTTGCGCAATTGCTCATATTCTGTAAAGGGATTGGATTTTTGTTGCAGGGTAATGGCCTGCGGTACATCTTTAAAAACGATCTGTTCCAGACTGCTCAGCAGCTCAAACTCAGGATCTTTATATTCCATTGAGAACTCCTCTTAAATCTCACATCGTGATCAAGAACATCAGAGAGCCAATTAAGAATAGTCCCTAATACAAACCAAGGATCGTCACGGCTGTGATTAATCGTGCGGTAACGATCGCTTTACGCGATTCAGCTATCTGGATAGTTATGCTAATTCCCTGATTAACCATATGTCGGCTTCGCCAGGTATTTTTTTGTAAATAGTAAGAAATAAATCGGCAATAGTCGTTTTACATGAAAAGAGTATCTTGCAAGGCTGACCTGGACTATCCTTGTCAGCGTCGGGCACGCGTGTGCCGGTGTGCGCTTTTTTGGGTGAAAGGAGTAATAAAATGGCGACAGGAAAGTCCTGCTCTCGCTGGTTTGCGCCTATTGCGGCGTTGTTGATGGTTGTTAGCCTGAGTGGGTGTTTTGATAAAGAAGGCGATCAGCGCAAAGCGTTTATCGATTTTCTGCAGAATACAGTGATGCGCAGCGGCGAGCGGTTGCCGACGCTGACTGCGGATCAGAAAAAACAGTTTGGCCCCTTTGTGTCTGATTACGCCATTCTTTATGGGTATTCACAGCAGGTGAGCCAGGCGATGGACTCCGGTATCCGCCCGGTAGTGGATAGCGTGAACGCCATCCGTGTTCCCCAGGATTATATGACTCAGCGCGAGCCGCTGCGCCAGTCCAACGGTGCGCTCGGCGTGCTGAGCCAGCAGCTGCAAAATGCGAAAATGCAGGCTGACGCGTCACGTTCTGCGCTGAAGCAGGGCGAGGATCTAAAACCGGTCTTCGATAAAGTGTATGAGAAAGTAGTGACGAAACCGTCTGAAGCGATACAACCGCTGATTCCGGCCGCGCAGGTCTTCACTCAGCAGCTGGTTCAGGTCGGGGATTTCATCTCGCAGCAGGGGACACAGGTGAGCTTTGTTGCCAACGGCATTCAGTTCCCTACCTCGCAGCAGGCAAGTCAGTACAATACGCTGATTGGGCCGCTGGCCGCCCAGCACCAGGCCTTTAGCCAGGCGTGGGGCGCAGCAGTCGCTGCTACAGAATAAACCGAAAAACCCCGCCTCAGGCGGGGTTTTTTTTCGGCATTCAGAAAATAACGCTTGTCATTCCTCTACCACATCGGTATAACTGTTCGCGTCGGTTTGTTACACAGACCTAAAGCAGTTTAGTAAAGCAGTCCAGATTGTTATCCATAGATACCCTTCGTAGTGACCCTTCCTTCATCGCTTAAAAATCTGTAACGCAATCCATCAAGCCGGAAGGCACAATATATTTGTTAATAAGGTAATTTCTATGTCTGCTAAAATGACTGGTCTGGTTAAATGGTTCAACGCTGATAAAGGTTTCGGCTTCATCACTCCTGACGATGGCTCTAAAGACGTGTTCGTACACTTCTCTGCTATCCAGAACGATGGCTACAAATCTCTGGACGAAGGTCAGAAAGTTTCCTTCACCATCGAAAGCGGCGCTAAAGGCCCAGCAGCTGGTAACGTTGTAAGCCTGTAAGCTTCCAACCCAGTAGCACAAAATTCAAAAACCCGCCTTCTGGCGGGTTTTTTCGTTTCTACTGTTGGATCTGCGGGTTAACGCAGTTCCTGTCTACTTTTCCAGCAAGCGCGGCTATCAGGTTTTCTACTGCCGTCGCCGCCATATTGTAGCGCGTCTCGTGGGTAGCAGAGCCGATGTGTGGCAGGGCGACGACGTTTGGCATGCTCAGCAGTGGGGAGTCCACCGGAAGCGGCTCCTGCTCAAACACGTCCAGACCCGCGGCGTGGATCTCGCCGCTCTGCAGCGCTTCAATCAGCGCCTGCTCATCCACCACCGGGCCGCGACCCGCGTTGATGAAGATGGCGGACTTCTTCATTTTTTCAAACGCGGATTTGCCAATCAGATGGCGCGTTTCATCCGTCAGCGGCAGGATCAGGCAAACAAAATCGGCTTCCTGCAGCAGCGTATCCAGCTCGCAGTAACGCGCGTTGAAGCGTTCTTCTGCTTCACTGTGATGACGGCGCGCGTTATACAGAATCGGCATGTTGAAGCCGAAATGCGCGCGCTGCGCCAGCGCCAGCCCGATACGCCCCATACCCACGATGCCCAGCGTTTTGCCATGCACATCCACGCCGAACCAGTCCGGCCCAATGCTTTTCGTCCATTCGCCGGCTTTCACACGCTCGGCCACTTCCACCACGCGACGGGCCGTGCTAAGCACCAGCGCCATCAGCGTATCTGCCACGGTTTCCGTCAGGGCATGCGGCGTGTGCATCAGCAGGATTTTACGGGCGTTCAGGGCATCCACGTCGAAATTGTCATAACCCACGGAAACGGTTGAGGTAGCACGAAGCTTCGGCATTTTCTCCAGCAGGGCGACATCCACTTTTTCGCTTGAACCCAGCAGGCCTTCGGCGTTGGCGAACGCATCGGCATGCTGCGCCACGGTCTCCGGGCTCAGGTTCTTCACCTGCGTAACGGTGAAGTGTTCTTCCAGGCGTTTCTGCAGATCTTCCGGCAGAGCTTTATACAAAATGACGGACGGCTTCATGCTAATCTCCGTTGATTTTTAAGGATTCAGGCGTGGCGTGCGCCGACGAGGTGCTGTTGATTATTAGCAGGCTTAACAATCAAAGTAAGCCACACGGAGGCGAAAAGCGCTACCCCCATAAAGATGTACGACGCGGATGGGCTGCCGGTCACACCGTTCAGATAGCCGACGAACCAGGATCCGCAGAACGACCCCAGCGCGCCCATACTGTTAATCAATGCCATTGCACCGCCCGCGACGTTACGCGGCAGCATTTCCGGGATGATGGCAAAAAACGGACCGTACGGGGCGTACATGGCGGCACCGGCAATCACCAGCAGGGTATAAGAGGCCCAGAAGTGATTCGCGCCCACCGCCCACGAGCCGATGAAGGCGAAAGCGGCAATCAGCAGCAGCGGCCAGACAAACAGCTTGCGGTTTTGCAGCTTGTCCGACGCCCAGGAGACAACGATCATCGCGATGGTCGCTGCGAGATACGGTACGGAAGAGAGCCAGCCCACTTCCACCATGCCGAGGTTCTCGCCGCCGCTGCGGATAATCGACGGCAGCCACAGCACAAACCCGTACACGCCGATACTCCAGGTAAAGTACTGCGCGCAGAGCAGGATAACGTTGCGGGAGCGGAACGCTTCGCCGTAGTTGCGTACCGCCTTCAGCCCCTGCTGCTCTTTATCCAGTTGCGCCTGCAGCGCCGCTTTTTCATCTTCGGAAAGCCACTTCGCCTGGGCAGGCTTATCTTTTACCAGCACCCACCAGCAGAATGCCCAGATAATTGCGGGTACCCCTTCGATGATAAACATCTCGCGCCAGCCGAAGGACTGGATCAGGTAGCCGGAGACTACCGACATCCACAGTACGGTGACCGGGTTACCGAGGATCAGGAAGGTATTCGCGCGTGAACGTTCAGATTTGGTAAACCAGTTGCTGATGTAAATCAGCATCGCCGGCATGACTGCTGCCTCAACGACGCCGAGAATAAAGCGAATGGCGGCCAGGGCAGGAATATTGTTCACCACGCCGGTCAGTGACGCGCAGGCGCCCCACAGGATCAGACAGATGAAGATCAGCTTACGCACGCTGCGGCGTTCCGCGTAAATCGCGCCGGGGATCTGGAAGAAGAAGTAGCCCAGGAAGAAAAGGGCACCCAGCAGGGATGAAATACCTTTGGTGATGCCGAGGTCTTCGGTGATCCCCGCTGCGGATGCGAAGCTGAAGTTGGCACGATCGAGGTACGCCAGGCTATACGTGATAAACACGATTGGCATGATGTACCACCAGCGTTTTACTGCATTGGTCGAACTGTTCATAGGCTTGCCTCTGTTGTTGAGGTTGTTACCGCCGTTGTCTGTAGGGTACACGGTGGCTTAATTATTTGGTGTGGCATGCTGCCCTCACCCTGGCCCTCTCCCACAGGGAGAGGGAATTTAAACGCCGAGCTCTGCTCGCGTTGGCAATCCTTCGCTGTCGCCCTGCACCTGAATCGCCAGCGAGCCAATCTTATTGCCCCGCGCGACGGCCTGCTGCAGCGGTTTGCCTTCCAGCAGGGCGCTAATGACGCCTACGGCAAAGCCATCGCCCGCGCCGACGGTGTCGACAACGTTCTCAACCTTCACCGCCGCGACCGCGCCCTGTTCGCCGTCTGCCGTTTTGAACCATGCACCATCGGCACCGGTCTTCAGCACCACCGCTTTTACCCCTTGATTCAGATAGAAATCAGCAATGCCTTCCGGCGTATTTTCACCCGTCAGAATCATCCCCTCTTTCAGGCCCGGCAGAACCCAGTCAGCCTGGAACGCCAGGCGGTTCAGCTTCTCGACCATTTCCGCTTCGCTTTTCCACAGCACCGGGCGCAAATTCGGATCGAAAGAGATCGTTTTGCCCAGCGACTTCATGGTCGTTGCCGCATGGTCCAGCAGTTCATAGGAACTGTCAGAGAGCGCCGCCGCCACGCCGCTCAGGTGCAGATGGCGCGCGGAGGCAAAATAGCCGGCGTGGTAATCTTCCGTTGAGAGATGGCTTGCCGCCGAACCTTTGCGGAAATACTCCACGATGGGATCGGTTCCATTTTCGACTTTAGATTTAAGCTGAAAGCCGGTAGGAAAGCGTCCGTCCAGGGTGACGCCTGCGGCATCAATATTCTCTTTTTTCAGTGAGTCGAGAACGAAATGGCCAAAGCTGTCATCCCCCACGCGGCTGACCCAGCCGACGTTCAGACCGAGACGCGCCAGGCCGGTCGCGACGTTTAGCTCTGCGCCCGCTACGCGTTTGATAAAGTGCTCTACCGTGCTCAGTTCGCCCGTTTCGGTCGCGACAAACATCGCCATAGCCTCGCCGATCGTGATGGCATCCAGCGTTTTGTGCATGATTTACTCCTCGCGCAGCAGGTTGACGTAATGACGGGTAACGGCGGTTAAATCCGCCCCTTCCAGCGGGAACTCAATACCGCGCGGAGCATCTGCAGGCAGCTGGCCGAGCAGATCCAGCCAGCGGGCGTCTGCGCGGTCCGGCGCTACGGCGCGGAAGTTATCTTTATGCGGAACGGCGGCTTTAACGTGGATATAGCTCACCGCAGGGGCCAGGTGACGTGCGGCCTCTTCGGGGGAGTCGCCGACCCACAGCCAGTTGCCCATGTCGAAGGTCAGCGTGACGGGCAACGCCATTTCCCGACAGGAGGCCTGGAAGCGCCGCATGGGCGCGAGCTGCCCGCAGTCGGTCTGATCGTTCTCCACGACAAGCGCCATACCGCTGGCATTCAGCAGGGCGCGCAGGGCGTCGAGAGGCTGTGTGTCGCTGAAATGGCCGAGGGAAACCTTCAGCCACAGGGCGTTAAGGGTGTTGGCCTCAGAGAGATAGCGGGGCAGGTCCGGGTTAAGGGTGCCGTCGGCCATAAACAGGGCGGCGGGCGCGGAGTAGCACGCCAGCAGACCCATTAGCTCGATGGATTCGCTCAGTGCAGGCAGCGCCAGCAGCTCTTCGCTGTTAAACAGTTCGCGGCGGATCTCCACGCCGTCTGCCCCTGCGCCTGCAATAACGGGGAGCATCGCCCGCTGACCGCCTGCCTGTCGCACCTGTTCCGCGCCATACGCGGCGGTGACCACCATGATTTTCCTGCCCATCTTCGGACTCCATCGCAACATATCAATACTATTACGCTAGATGGAACCGGTTCCAAAGAAAAGATCAGGATGTCGAATTTATGATCGCTATCACAAGGGGGAATTAACGGGCGGTGGAGCCGCGAACGATCAGCTCGCCGGAGAAGACCTGCTCGCGTACGGCATCGCGGGTACCTTCAATACGACGAATCACTTGTTCTACAGCGGCATAGCCAATCTGCCAGGTGGGTTGTTTAAGGGTCGTAATACCCACGCCAGCGAGCTCCGCCCACTCCAGCTCATCAAAGCCCAGCAGACCGATATCGCTGCCCCAGTGCAGGCCAATGCGCTTGAGCGAGCGGGCGACCTGAAGCGTCAGCGCCCCGTTGGCGGAGATAACGGCTTTGCGCATCCCGCGATGGCGGGTATGGAACTGGCGCAGGGTGTTGTCGATCTGGTCGGCTTCGTGAAGCGGCGTTTCGGCATTTTCGGCGATCGCACCGGGATAACGCGCAAGCGTGGCGCGAAATGCCGCCAGGCGGTCGCGTCGGGTATTTACCATGCCCAGCGGTTCGCTCAGGAAAAGAATCGCTTCGAAGCCCTGTTCGATCAGGTGCTCGGTCGCGGTTGTGGCTGCCTGGGTGTTATCCAGCCCGACGACATCGCAGGCGAATTCCGGGATTTTACGGTCGATGAGGACCATGGGCAGGGAGGACTGCTGCAGGCGGTTCAGGCCCTCTTCACGCATGCCTACTGCGTTAACCACAATCCCTTCCACCTGGTAGCTGCGCAGCAGATCGAGGTAGTGCAGCTCCTGGTCGACTTCGTTGTTGGTATTACAGACCAGCGGCGTGAAGCCCTTCTCGCGGCAGGCGGCCTCGATACCGCTGAGGACGTTGACAGAGTAGGGGTTGGTGATATCGGCGATAATAAGGCCGATCAAACGGGTGCGACCGCGTTTGAGCCCGCGCGCCATCAGGCTGGGACGATAGTCGAGATCGGCAATGGCCTGTTCAATACGCGCCAGCAATGCGTCGGACAGCAGATGTTTCTCGCCGTTAAGGTAGCGCGAAATGCTGGTTTTACCGGTTTTGGCGGCTTTCGCCACGTCGCTGATGGTGGCCCGGGCTGGTTTGCTCATCGCTGATTTCCCTGAATTTAGTGAGAATACCTTAGCGGGAAAATCAACGATGGCAAGTGGTTCATGCCGGGGTGTGCGGTCTGTTGCCCTCACCCCGGCCCTCTCCCTCGGGGATTACTGAATCGGGCTCAACGTAATCTCTACGCGACGGTTTTGCGCTTTACCTTCCGCCGTGCTGTTGCTGGCGATAGGATTGGCAGGGCCCATGCCGCTGGTGCGGATGCGGTTTGCTTCAACGCCCTGGGTTATCAGGGAGCTGGCCACGGAATCGGCACGCTGCTGAGACAGACGCATGTTCAGATCCTGGCTGCCGGTGCTGTCGGTGTAGCCAATCACGTTCACGGCGGTCTTGTTGTACTCTTTCAGCACCATCGCCACGCCGGTCAGGGTGTTCGCGCCCGCAGGTTTCAGCGTGGCGCTGCTGCTGTCAAAGGTCACATTGTTCGGCATGTTCAGGATGATGTTATCGCCGCTGCGGGTGACGCTCACGCCGGTTCCCTTCATTTTGTCGCGCAGTTTCGCTTCCTGCACGTCCATGTAATAACCGACGCCGCCGCCCAGCGCCGCACCTGCCGCTGCGCCAATCAGCGCACCTTTGCCGCGGTCTTTCTTGGAGGAGGAGAGTGCCCCAACGCCTGCGCCGACCAGCGAGCCGATACCTGCGCCGATGCCGGATTTACCCGCTTCGCGCTCACCGGTGTAAGGGTTGGTTGTGCAGCCAGAAACAGCCAGTGCACCGCTCACCAGAGCGGCAATAACGAGTACGCGTTTTTTCATCTTCTTTCCTTAATCCTTTTTATTCTTTGCCACGGCGAGCGTGGCAGTTGATTATGACGTCCAGATACGGAGAAAATTCCGGGTATAACTCTGAAATTTGTGACAAACCATAAACGACCTCAACGAGAAGGCCGTAAACCTGCACGCAACCAGGAGCGCACGCTTGAGCACCTCAACAAAAACCATTCTGACCGCCGCCCACTGGGGGCCGATGCTGGTCGAAACCGATGGCGAAAATGTTCTGTCGTCCCGTGGGGCACTGCCAACACAACATCCCAATTCGTTACAGACCGTCGTACGCGATCAGGTGCACAGCAAAACGCGCGTGCGATGGCCGATGGTGCGCAAAGGTTTTCTGGCCTCGCCGGATAAACCGCAGGGGATCCGTGGTCAGGATGAGTTTGTTCGCGTGAGTTGGGACGATGCGCTGGCGCTGATCCATACGCAGCATAAGCGCATTCGCGACAGCTATGGCCCATCGTCCATTTTTGCCGGCTCCTATGGCTGGCGCTCGAACGGCGTGCTGCACAAGGCCTCGACCCTGCTGCAGCGCTACATGAGCCTGGCCGGGGGCTATACCGGTCATCTCGGGGATTACTCCACCGGTGCGGCGCAGGCGATCATGCCGTACGTCGTGGGCGGGAACGAAGTGTACCAGCAGCAGACCAGCTGGCCGCTGGTGCTGCAGCACACCGACGTGGTGGTGCTGTGGAGCGCCAACCCGCTGAACACGCTGAAAATTGCCTGGAATGCCAGCGACGAGCAGGGGATTGGGTATTTCGACGCGCTGCGCAAAAGCGGCAAACGCATCATCTGCATTGATCCGATGCGTTCTGAAACTATGGATTTCTTCGGCGACAGCGCCGAGTGGATTGCTCCGCATATGGGCACCGACGTGGCGATGATGCTGGGTATCGCCCATACGCTGGTGGAGAACGGCTGGCACGACCGCGATTTCCTCGCCCGGTGCACCTCCGGCTTCGACAAATTCGCCGACTACCTGACGGGCGAATCTGATGGGGTAGTGAAAACGGCAGAGTGGGCCGCGGAAATTTGTGGCGTTCCAGCCGCTAAAATCCGCGAACTGGCGGTACTGTTCCATAAAAATACCACGATGTTAATGTCCGGCTGGGGGATGCAGCGCCAGCAGTTCGGCGAGCAGAAACACTGGATGCTGGTGACGCTTGCCGCGATGCTAGGACAGATTGGTACGCCGGGCGGCGGTTTTGGTCTTTCCTATCACTTTGCGAACGGCGGTAACCCAACGCGTAAAGCTGCAGTGCTGGCGTCCCTGCAAGGCTCGGTGCAGGGCGGCGTGGATGCCGTGGATAAAATCCCGGTGGCGCGAATCGTTGAAGCCCTGGAAAACCCGGGCGGTTTTTATCAGCATAACGGTCTGGACCGCCACTTCCCGGACATTAAGTTTGTCTGGTGGGCGGGCGGGGCAAACTTCACGCACCATCAGGATACCAATCGCCTGATCCGCGCCTGGCAAAAGCCGGAGCTGGTGGTGATTTCCGAGTGCTTCTGGACCGCCTCGGCCAAACATGCCGATATCGTGCTGCCGGCGACCACGTCGTTTGAGCGTAACGATCTCACCATGACCGGCGATTACAGCAACCAGCATATGGTGCCGATGAAGCGCGTGGTGGCCCCGCGTGATGAAGCGCGTGATGATTTTGACGTGTTTGCTGAACTGAGCGAGCTCTGGGAAGCGGGCGGTCGCGAACGCTTTACCGAAGGGAAAAATGACCTGCAGTGGCTGGAGAGTTTCTACCAGATCGCCGGACAGCGCGGTGCGGCGCAGGGCGTGACGCTTCCGCCATTTGCTGAATTCTGGGAGGCGAACCAGATTCTCGAAATGCCGGAAAGCGAACAGAACGCCCGATTTGTCCGTTTCGCCGATTTCCGTCGCGACCCGGAAAACCATCCGCTTAAAACCGAGAGCGGCAAGATTGTGATCTACAGCGAGCGCATCGCCAGCTTTGGATATGCCGATTGTCCGCCACACCCTTCGTGGCTGGAGCCGGACGAGTGGCACGGCAACGCTCAGCCGGAGCAGCTGCAGGTGCTGTCTGCCCATCCGGCGCATCGTCTGCACAGTCAGCTTAACTACACCTCTCTGCGCGAGCAGTATGCGGTCGCCGGGCGGGAGCCAATTACGCTGAATACTTTAGACGCCAAAGCGCGTGGGATTGCGGACGGTGACGTGGTGCGCGTGTGGAACCAGCGTGGACAGGTGCTGGCAGGGGCGGTGGTCAGCGACGGGATTAAGCCAGGCGTGATCTGTATTCATCAGGGAGCCTGGCCCGACCTTGAGCCCACCGAAGGTGGGATCTGTAAAAACGGGGCGGTTAACGTGCTGACCAAAGATCTCCCCAGCTCGAAGCTGGGGAATGGTTGCGCAGGGAACACGGCGCTGGCCTGGGTCGAGAAATATGAGGGGCCCGAGCTTACCTTAACGGCGTTTGATCCGCCTGCCAGCTCATGATCCACGTCGGGTGTTGGGTGTCATCCTGCCAGGCGCTGTCTTCAATGCGAAAGCCCTGAGCATGGTAGAAATTCACTGCCCGGACGTTTTTCTGATACACCTCCAGGGTTAAGTGCGGGAAGCGCTGTTGAACATGGTTCAGCAGCGCGCGCCCGATGCCTTTTCCGATATACGCTGGCGTAACGAACAGCGCCCCTACAAACTGCGACTGTATGACGCTGATAAAACCGCGCGGCGTGCCGTTCTCCTCCCAGACCCAGGTTTCGGCGGCGGGAAGGTATTCATCCCGCACCAGCGCTTCGTTCGCTTTCCAGTAGTCGGCGTCGATAAACGGATGCGCCTCGGTGGTGCTCTCAAGCCACAGTCTCAGGAGCTGAGCGGTATTCTCACTGTGCCATTTGCGGATCATGGTTGCCCTCCGGGTGGCAGATGCAGCCCGTAATATGGTCATTGACCAGCCCGCAGGCTTGCATAAAGGAGTAACAGATGGTGGTGCCCACAAACTTGAAGCCGCGTTTTTTCAGCGCTTTCGACAGGGCATCCGAGGCAGGGGTCGAGGTTGGGATCTCTGCAAGCGTGGCGGCCCGCGTCACCTTCGGCTCGTTATCCACAAACGACCAGACAAATGCTGAGAAGGGTTCGCCGTTTTGCTCCATCGCCAGATAAGCCCGCGCGTTACCGATAATGGCCTGAATTTTACCGCGATGGCGGATGATACCGGGATTCAGAACCAGCCTTTCCACGTCGTCGTCGGTCATGGCGGCTACCGCAGCCGGATTGAACCGGTGGAAGGCATTGCGGTAGTTCTCACGCTTTTTCAGAACGGTGATCCACGACAGACCGGCCTGCTGGCCTTCAAGGCAAATCATTTCAAACAGTTTTTCACCGTCGGTTTCCGGTACGCCCCATTCCTTGTCGTGATAATCGATATAAAGCTGATCCTGGCTTACCCAACCGCAACGTTGCATAGGTCATCTCCCTTCCTGATACGATAAACGCAAAAATTTCAATCTGCCCGGCTTGACGTGTCTGCTAAAGAGACAATAGTTAATACAGGGCTATATGCCCCAATACCTCTTCGAACAATGACATATATCGCCGAACTCGGCTCTTTCTGGAGTCGCTTTGATGATGATAAAAAAAATCAGTGGTCGCCATGCTGCTTCTGGCCTGGTGGGCGTTTCAGCCTGCCTGCTTATATGTAACACCGCTTTTGCGTGGCAACAGGAATATATCGTTTCAGATGCACAAAGTAATACGACAGAACGCTATACATGGGACGCCGATCACCAACCTCGTTATGAAGATATTCTCGCGGAGCGTATTAACCATTCGCAGAATGCTGCGGGCTTTGCGCTGAACGACCCATCCGGGTCGGATGCGGAAACCGTTCTGAGCGTTGGCTGGAATTTTCCCGTGGCGGGGCATATCACAACCGGGCCGGTCATGGCGTGGCGCACAGAGGGCACTCCACCCTCAACGGTAAATACGTTTAGTGATACAACCACCGCGCAGTCGCTTACCGAACCCCTCTGGCATGCCAGCGTGAACTCGCTGGGGTGGCGCGTTGATACCCAGTACGGCGATTTACACCCCTGGGCGAAGATCAGCTACAACCAGCAGTCGGAAGAAGAATATTTGTATACCCTGGGCTTAAGCGCCAAATTTTAGGGTTGTTACTTTTTTAAACGCTGCGGTAACATATTTAATACAATAACGGCGAGGGGTGTGGTGATAGTGGTCACTCACCTTTAAACGTTTTCTTCTCCGACAAGGTCGTTCATTCCCGCTTCCAGGCATTTCATTCCGTTTCTCCTGCATTTCATGCCGTTTTACCCCTGGCATTTTGGGGTTTTGTTTATCGTGTCCTCAGCGAACTTCCTTAATTTCTCTTGCAGGATACTGCCATGAACACCTCAACCTATAACCGCACGCGCTGGCTGACGCTATTCGGCACCATCATTACCCAGTTCGCACTGGGTTCGGTTTATACCTGGAGTCTGTTTAACAGCGCCTTGTCTGATAAGCTCGGCGCGCCGATAAGCCAGGTGGCATTCTCCTTCGGCTTACTGAGTCTTGGATTAGCGATTTCCTCTTCCGTGGCGGGCAAACTTCAGGAACGCTTCGGCGTGAAGCGCGTGACCATGGCCTCCGGCATTCTGCTGGGCCTGGGCTTTTTCCTGACGGCGCATTCCAGCAACCTGATGATGCTGTGGCTGAGCGCCGGCGTGCTGGTGGGGCTGGCGGACGGCGCAGGTTACCTGCTGACGCTGTCGAACTGCGTGAAGTGGTTCCCGGAGCGTAAAGGCTTGATCTCCGCGTTTGCTATCGGCTCCTATGGCCTGGGCAGCCTTGGCTTTAAATTTATCGACTCTCAACTGCTGGCGTCCGTTGGCCTCGAAAAAACGTTCATGATCTGGGGGGCTATTGTCCTGGTGATGATTCTGTTTGGTGCCACGCTGATGAAAGATGCCCCGCAGCAGGAAGTGAAAACCGTAAACGGCGTGGTGGAGAATGATTTCACCCTCGCACAGTCCATGCGTAAGCCGCAGTACTGGATGCTGGCGGTGATGTTCCTGACGGCCTGCATGAGCGGTCTGTATGTTATTGGCGTGGCGAAAGATATCGCGCAGGGGATGGTAAAACTGGATGCCGCGACGGCGGCGAATGCGGTGACGGTCATCTCCATTGCTAACCTCTCGGGTCGTCTGGTGCTCGGTATCCTGTCTGACAAAATCGCCCGCATCCGCGTGATTACGCTGGGGCAGGTCATCTCTCTGGTAGGCATGGCGGCGCTGCTGTTTGCACCGCTGAACGAGGCGACCTTCTTTGCGGCGATTGCCTGCGTCGCCTTTAACTTCGGCGGCACCATTACCGTTTTCCCGTCGCTGGTGAGCGAGTTCTTTGGCCTCAACAATCTGGCGAAAAACTACGGCGTCATTTATCTCGGCTTCGGTATCGGCAGTATCTGCGGGTCGCTGATTGCCTCGCTGTTCGGTGGCTTCTACGTAACCTTCTGCGTGATATTTGCCTTGCTGATTATCTCGCTGGCGCTGTCCACAACGATTCGTCAGCCGCAGCGCGAGGTGTATAAAGAAGCGCATGCATGATTCGATGAAAAGGGGCCTCAGGGCCTCTTTTTTTTATCTCAACATCACTTCCGGACTTGTTATTTTGTAAAAAATTTCCTCGATCACACTCTCTGCTGCCACTTTTCTTTCCCGCTGTGGTCTACTTATCGCGCTTGTAGACGTTTCTGATAACGGTTTCGCTCGCATCTACTTACTCTGTCAGCTTTCTCACTGAGATTCGGCGGGTCTTTATACCCCTTCCCCCAGGGTTGTTTGCATGAAATATATTAGGTCTCTTACCCAGCAAAGATTGTGTCTGATGCTGGCTGTCTATATCGGTTTGTTTCTGAATGGCGCGGTACTGTTCAGACGTGTGGAAGGTTATTTCGAACACCTCAGCGTAAGAAATGGAATTTTTGCCGTCATTGAAGTGTTTGGCTCTATCCTGGCAACCTTCTTCCTGTTACGCCTGCTCTCGCTTTTTGGCCGACGTACATGGCAAATTCTGGCCTCGCTGGTGGTGATTATCTCTGCCGCCGCAAGCTATTACATGACATTCATGAACGTGGTCATTGGCTACGGTATTGTCGCCTCGGTGATGACCACGGACATCGACCTCTCGAAAGAGGTGGTGGGTCAAGGGTTCATCATATGGACGATTTTGACCTGCCTGATCCCGCTCTTCTTTATCTGGAGTAATACCTGCCGTTATACCCTGTTACGCCAGCTGCGTACCCGGGGACAGCGCATCCGCAACGTCGCCGTCGTTCTGCTGGCGGGCCTGCTGGTGTGGGCGCCGATTCGCCTGATGGAAAAACAGCAAAAACGGATCGAAAAAGCGACGGGCGTGGATATGCCGAGCTATGGCGGCGTGGTGGCTAACTCGTATCTGCCGTCCAACTGGCTGTCCGCGTTAGGTCTTTACGCCTGGGCGCAGGCGGACGAATCCAGCGATGTAAAATCGCTGATTAACCCGACCAAAAAGTTCACCTACCAGGCGCCGGCTGACGGGCTGGATGATACTTACGTAGTCTTTGTCATCGGTGAAACGACGCGCTGGGATCATATGGGTATCCTCGGTTATGACCGCGATACCACACCGAAACTGGCGCAGGAGAAGAATCTGGTGGCTTACCGCGGCTATTCCTGCGATACCGCCACGAAGCTCTCGTTGCGCTGTATGTTTGTGCGTGAAGGCGGGGCGAGCGATAACCCGCAACGTACGCTGAAAGAACAAAACGTCTTTGCCGTGCTGAAGCAGCTTGGATTTAGCTCCGATCTGTTCGCCATGCAAAGTGAGATGTGGTTCTACACCAACACGCTGGCAGATAACATCGCGTATCGTGAGCAGATTGGTGCCGAGCCTCGCAACCGCGGGAAAAACGTGGACGACATGCTGCTGCTTGAGGAGATGTCCCAGTCTCTGAAGAATCACCCGCAGGGCAAACATCTCGTCATTCTGCATACCAAAGGGTCGCATTACAGTTATTACCAGCGTTACACGCGCGATTTCGCGAAATGGCAGCCTGAGTGCGTAGGCATTAATAAAGACTGCAGCAAGCAGGAGCTGATCAACGCCTACGATAACTCGGTACTGTATGTGGATACCTTCCTGAGCCGGGTGATCGACCAGCTGCGTGATAAAAAAGCGATTGTTATCTACGCCGCAGACCACGGTGAGTCCATTAATGAGAAAGAGCACCTGCACGGTACGCCGCGCAAGCTGGCACCGCCGGAGCAGTTCCGCGTGCCGATGATCATGTGGATGTCGGATAAGTATCTTGAAAATCCGGAGAAAGCGAAGATGTTTGCTCAGCTTAAGAAAGAGGCGGAAATGAAGGTGCCGCGCCGTCACGTTGAGCTGTATGACACCATTATGGGTTGCCTCGGCTATACCTCACCGAACGGTGGGATTAACGAAAACAACAACTGGTGTAAACTCCCTGATAACACCGCAAAAGCCGCGCAGTAGCTGCTCTGGCGAGAATATCGCCAGTTGAATGGCTTTTTGAAAATAAGGGATTGACGGGGGCGCACCTCAGCAGTAAGATGCGCTCCGCATTCGGCGAGTAGCGCAGCTTGGTAGCGCAACTGGTTTGGGACCAGTGGGTCGGAGGTTCGAATCCTCTCTCGCCGACCACATTCTGAAAAGGGCTAACCGCAAGGTTAGCCCTTTTTGCATTAACGGCTTACTCATCCTGATTCAGTAAAATGCCCCTTATCCCCGCTTCTTCCTGCCTGTTAACGATTTTGTGACATAATCCATTGTATTTTTTTATATATAGATTGATCTTTTTTCGCGTTGCTTATGGATAACCTCAGCATTTTTCGCTGTGCGTTTTAACGTTCGCGGTATTTAGTGCTCAGATAATCACCATTCTGCAAGAAAATTTACCCATTCTGAATAAAAGTTAATCACTGATTGTTGCGAAATATGAAGATATTTGTGCTGCAAGTTGGCGAGTAGCATAAATTTCCCTGCTGAAAACTGGCGTTCAGGGTTTTTTTAATCTTTGTTTGCGGTTTCTCACACTCGGCGCAAATCCCCGTCACCTGTATTGACGTTTTCACATTCTGTTGACAGATTGTAGGGCATGAGGGGCATTTCAGGGACGATCTGCGCTGCAACTCAAACGCTCTTCTGAAAGGATTCTCCATCCCTTTAACGCCTTCGGGCACCTCCGACCAGACCGGGTAAAAAATAAATAAAGGTCTGGCGGCGTAACACAACAAAGCAAAACATCACATTGGAGCAGAATAATGAGTATTTCCTTGAAGAAGTCAGGGATGCTGAAGCTTGGTCTGAGCCTGGTGGCTATGACCGTGGCAGCAAGCGTACAGGCAAAAACCCTGGTTTACTGTTCTGAAGGCTCGCCGGAAGGCTTTAACCCACAGCTCTTTACCTCTGGTACGACTTACGACGCAAGCTCTGTACCGATCTATAACCGTCTGGTTGAATTCAAAACCGGCACCACGGAAGTGATTCCGGGTCTGGCCGAGAAGTGGGACATCAGCGAAGACGGCAAAACCTATACCTTCCACCTGCGCCAGGGCGTGAAGTGGCAGGACAGCAAAGAATTCAAACCAACGCGCGACTTTAACGCCGACGACGTTGTGTTCTCCTTCGACCGTCAGAAAAACGCCCAGAACCCGTACCACAAAGTGTCTGGCGGCAGCTACGAATACTTCGAAGGGATGGGGCTGCCGGACCTGATCGCCGAAGTGAAAAAAGTAGATGATAAAACCGTTCAGTTCGTGCTGACCCGTCCGGAAGCGCCATTCCTGGCTGACCTGGCCATGGACTTCGCCTCTATTCTCTCTAAAGAGTATGCGGACAACATGCTGAAAGCCGGCACGCCGGAAAAAGTGGACCTGAACCCAATCGGTACCGGCCCGTTCCAGCTGCTGCAGTACCAGAAAGACTCCCGTATTCTGTATAAAGCCTTCCCGGGCTACTGGGGCACCAAGCCGCAGATCGACCGTCTGGTCTTCTCCATCACGCCTGATGCATCCGTGCGTTACGCTAAACTGCAGAAAAATGAATGCCAGGTGATGCCGTACCCGAACCCGGCAGATATCGCGCGCATGAAGCAGGACAAAAACATCAACCTGATGGAGCAGGCGGGCCTGAACGTGGGCTATCTCTCCTTCAATACCGAGAAGAAACCGTTTGATGACGTGAAAGTACGTCAGGCGCTGACCTACGCGGTGAACAAAGAAGCGATCATCAAGGCCGTTTACCAGGGCGCGGGCGTTGCTGCCAAGAACCTGATCCCACCAACCATGTGGGGCTATAACGACGACGTTAAGGACTACAGTTACGATCCTGAGAAAGCGAAAGCGCTGCTGAAAGAAGCGGGCCAGGATAAAGGCTTTACCGTCGAGCTGTGGGCGATGCCGGTACAGCGTCCGTACAACCCGAACGCACGCCGTATGGCAGAAATGGTTCAGGCTGACTGGGCTAAGATTGGCGTTCAGGCCAAGATCGTGACCTACGAGTGGGGCGAATATCTGAAGCGCGCCAAAGCGGGTGAGCACCAGGCGGTAATGATGGGCTGGACCGGTGACAACGGGGATCCGGACAACTTCTTCGCCACCCTGTTCAGCTGTGCGGCAGCGAAAGACGGCTCTAACTACTCTCGCTGGTGCTACAAGCCGTTTGAAGACCTGATCCAGCCGGCGCGTGCGACCGACGATCACAACAAACGTATTGAACTCTACAAGCAGGCTCAGGTTGTTATGCACGATCAGGCTCCGGCGCTGATTGTTGCTCACTCCACCGTGTATGAGCCAGTGCGTAAAGAAGTGAAGGGCTACGTGGTTGATCCACTGGGCAAACACCACTTCGAAAACGTATCGGTTGAATAATTAAAAGCAACGCCAGGCGGCGCTGCGCTTGCACTGGCCTACGGTATGTAGGCCGGGTAAGCGTAGCGCCACCCGGCAGCAGTGCTTTATTGCCTCTCCGAAAGGGGAGGGAATAAGATTTGTGAGCAATACAGACGTCACGCCACTGGCCGTGCGTCATCAGAGAGAATCCGGGTTATGTTGCAGTTCATCCTCCGACGTCTGGGACTTGTTATCCCGACGTTTATCGGTATCACCCTTCTCACTTTTGCCTTCGTCCATATGATCCCCGGCGACCCGGTAATGATTATGGCGGGCGAGCGTGGTATCTCCCCTGAACGTCATGCGCAGCTGCTGGCTGAACTCGGCCTCGATAAGCCGATGTGGCAGCAGTACCTCCACTATATCTGGGGCGTGATGCACGGTGACTTAGGGATTTCGTTAAAAAGCCGTCTTCCGGTGTGGGACGAGTTCGTGCCGCGTTTTAAAGCGACGCTGGAGCTTGGCATCTGCGCCATGATTTTCGCCACTGCGGTGGGTATTCCTGTTGGGGTACTGGCTGCCGTTAAGCGTGGCTCTATTTTCGACCATACCGCCGTGGGTCTGGCGCTGACCGGTTACTCCATGCCTATCTTCTGGTGGGGCATGATGCTGATCATGCTGGTCTCGGTGCAATTGAACCTGACGCCGGTCTCCGGACGCGTCAGCGATATGGTCTTCCTTGATGATACCAATCCGTTAACCGGCTTTATGCTGATCGACACGGCCATCTGGGGCGAGGAGGGCAACTTCATTGATGCCGTTGCGCACATGATCCTGCCTGCCATGGTGCTGGGCACCATTCCTCTGGCGGTGATCGTGCGTATGACCCGTTCCTCCATGCTGGAAGTGCTGGGTGAAGATTACATCCGTACCGCGCGCGCCAAAGGTTTAACCCGCATGCGCGTCATCATCGTCCACGCGCTGCGTAACGCCATGCTGCCGGTGGTGACCGTTATCGGCCTCCAGGTGGGTACGCTGCTGGCGGGGGCGATCCTGACGGAAACCATCTTCTCCTGGCCGGGCCTCGGACGCTGGCTGATTGATGCGCTGCAACGCCGTGACTATCCGGTGGTGCAGGGTGGGGTGCTGCTGGTCGCGACGATGATTATCCTCGTCAACCTGCTGGTCGATTTGCTGTACGGCGTGGTGAACCCGCGTATTCGTCATAAGAAGTAAGGGGCCATCATGTCACAGGTTTCTGAAAACAAAGCTGTTGCTGCACCGGTTCCAATGACGCCGCTGCAGGAGTTCTGGCACTACTTCAAGCGCAATAAAGGCGCGGTAGTCGGGCTGGTGTATGTCGCTATCATGATCCTGATTGCGGTGTTTGCGAACTTTCTGGCGCCATATAACCCGGCGGATCAGTTCCGCGATGCGCTGCTGGCACCTCCTGCCTGGCAGGACGGCGGTAGTCTGGCGCACCTGCTGGGTACCGATGATGTGGGCCGCGATGTGCTGTCGCGTCTGATGTACGGCGCGCGTTTGTCGCTGCTGGTTGGCTGTCTGGTGGTGGTGCTCTCCCTGATTATGGGGATCATCCTCGGCCTGGTTGCCGGTTACTTCGGCGGCATCGTTGATAACATCATTATGCGTATCGTCGACATCATGCTGGCACTGCCAAGCCTGCTGCTGGCTCTGGTGCTGGTGGCGATCTTCGGCCCGTCGATCGGTAACGCCGCCCTGGCGCTGACCTTCGTGGCGCTTCCTCACTACGTGCGATTAACACGCGCGGCGGTGCTGGTGGAAGTGAACCGCGACTACGTCACCGCCTCTCGCGTGGCGGGTGCCGGTGCGATGCGCCAGATGTTCGTTAATATCTTCCCTAACTGCCTTGCGCCGCTGATCGTTCAGGCGTCGCTCGGTTTCTCTAACGCCATTCTTGATATGGCCGCTCTTGGCTTCCTGGGCATGGGTGCGCAGCCGCCAACACCGGAGTGGGGCACCATGCTCTCCGACGTGTTGCAGTTCGCACAAAGCGCCTGGTGGGTTGTCACCTTCCCGGGTCTGGCAATCCTGCTGACGGTGCTGGCATTTAACCTGATGGGTGATGGCCTGCGTGATGCGCTTGATCCCAAACTGAAGCAGTAAGAGGCACGAGATGGCGTTATTAAATGTAGATAAATTATCGGTGCACTTCGGCGACGAAGGCACCCCGTTTCGCGCCGTGGACCGCATCAGCTACAGCGTCAATCAGGGCGAAGTGGTTGGTATCGTCGGGGAGTCCGGTTCCGGTAAGTCGGTGAGTTCACTGGCAATCATGGGGCTGATTGATTACCCGGGCCGCGTAATGGCGGAAAACCTGCAGTTCAACGGTCAGGACCTGAAGCGCATTTCTGAGAAACAGCGCCGCCAGCTGGTGGGCGCCGAAGTGGCGATGATCTTCCAGGACCCGATGACCAGCCTGAACCCGTGCTACACGGTCGGCTTCCAGATTATGGAAGCGATTAAGGTGCACCAGGGTGGTAACAAGAAAACCCGTCGCCAGCGCGCGATCGACCTGCTGAACCAGGTGGGTATTCCTGACCCGGCATCGCGGCTGGACGTATACCCGCACCAGCTTTCCGGTGGGATGAGCCAGCGCGTGATGATCGCCATGGCGATTGCCTGTCGACCAAAGCTGCTGATTGCGGATGAACCGACAACGGCGCTGGATGTGACCATCCAGGCGCAAATCATCGAGCTGCTGCTGGAGTTGCAGCAGAAAGAGAACATGGCGCTGGTGCTGATTACGCACGATCTGGCGCTGGTGGCCGAAGCGGCACACAAGATCATCGTGATGTACGCGGGCCAGGTGGTCGAGACCGGGAATTCGCACGATATCTTCCGCGCGCCGCGTCATCCGTATACGCAGGCACTGCTGCGCGCGCTGCCGGAGTTTGCTCAGGACAAAGCGCGTCTGGCGTCGCTGCCGGGCGTGGTTCCGGGCAAATACGACCGTCCGCAGGGCTGTCTGCTTAATCCGCGCTGCCCGTATGCGACGGACAAATGCCGCGTTGAGGAGCCAGAGCTGAATCTGCTGGCCGACGGTCGACAGTCAAAATGCCACTACCCACTCGATGATGCCGGGAGGCCAACACTATGAGTACGCAACAGGCCACCACGCAACAACCGCTGTTGCAGGCCATCGACCTGAAAAAACACTACCCGGTGAAAAAGGGGATTTTTGCCCCTGAGCGCCTGGTGAAAGCGCTGGACGGCGTCTCCTTTAACCTCGAACGCGGTAAAACGCTGGCGGTGGTGGGGGAGTCAGGCTGCGGGAAATCGACGCTGGGCCGTCTGCTGACGATGATTGAAGTCCCGACCGGCGGTGAGCTTTATTATCAGGGCCAGGATCTGCTCAAGCATGACCCGCAGGCGCAGAAGCTGCGCCGCCAGAAAATCCAGATTGTGTTCCAGAACCCGTACGGTTCTTTGAACCCGCGTAAAAAAGTGGGACAGATCCTGGAAGAGCCCCTGCTGATTAACAGTAATCTGAGCAAAGAGCAGCGCCGTGAAAAAGCGCTGGCGATGATGGCGAAGGTCGGCCTCAAAACCGAGCATTACGACCGCTACCCGCATATGTTCTCCGGCGGCCAGCGTCAGCGTATCGCCATCGCCCGCGGGCTGATGCTCGATCCGGATGTGGTGATTGCCGATGAGCCGGTGTCGGCGCTCGACGTGTCCGTGCGCGCGCAGGTGCTGAACCTGATGATGGATCTCCAGCAGGATCTGGGGCTGTCTTATGTGTTCATCTCTCACGACCTGTCGGTGGTGGAGCATATTGCCGATGAAGTGATGGTGATGTATCTGGGGCGCTGCGTGGAGAAGGGGACCAAAGAGCAGATCTTTAGTAATCCTCGTCATCCGTACACCCAGGCGCTGCTGTCTGCGACGCCGCGTCTGAACCCGGACGATCGTCGCGAGCGCATTAAGCTGACGGGTGAACTGCCAAGTCCGCTGAATCCGCCGCCGGGGTGTGCCTTCAACGCGCGCTGCAGCCGCCGCTTTGGCCCGTGCACCCAGCTTCAGCCGCAGCTGAAGGATTATGGCGGTCAGCTGGTCGCCTGCTTTGCGGTCGATCAGGATGAAAATGGCGAGAAGCCGCACGCATAACGAAAAAAACCGGCGCTAAGCCGGTTTTTTTATGTCTGCCTGACTATTTTCGCAGGCGAATCTGGTCGACGGCGTGCTTCTCGCTCTTGGTGAGGATCAGGCTCGCACGCTCGCGCGTCGGGAGGATGTTCTCTTTGAGGTTCACGTAGTTGATCTCATTCCACAGCCCCCTGGCCACATTAATGGCCTCTTCTTCAGAAAGCTGGGCGTAGTGGTGGAAATAGGAGTCCGGGTCGGTGAATGCCCCTTCGCGGAACTTCAGGAAGCGGTTGATATACCAGTTCTGCAGCAGATCTTCCGGCGCATCAACATAAATAGAGAAATCGACGAAATCCGAAACGAACACATGATGCGGGTCATGAGGATAGTCCATGCCGCTTTGCAGCACGTTCAAACCTTCAAGGATCAGGATATCCGGCTGGACTACCGTTTTATCCCCATCCGGGATGCGGTCGTAAATCAGGTGTGAATAGACCGGCGCCGTGACGTGCGGCACGCCAGATTTCAGGTCAGAGACAAATTTTACCAGACGGTGCATATCATAAGAGAGCGGGAAGCCCTTCTTCTTCATCAACCCGCGTTCTTTTAATACTTCATTTGGATGCAGGAAGCCGTCGGTGGTGATCAACTCAACGCTGCGGTGTTCCGGCCAGCGGCTCAGCAGCGCCTGCAGCACGCGTGCGGTAGTGCTTTTACCCACGGCCACGCTGCCCGCAATACTAATGATATAAGGAATGCGCTGACCATTGGTTCCGAGGAACTGCTCCAGCACCGCCTGACGGCGCAGGTTGGAGCTGATATAGAAGTTAAGCAAGCGAGAGAGGGGGAGATAAATTTCTGCCACCTCTTCCAGGGACAGATCTTCGTTTATCCCTTTTAACCGTGCGATTTCACCTTCCGTCAGCGTCATAGGGACGGAATCACGCAGGGCAGCCCACTGGCTGCGGTTAAAGTGAAGATAAGGCGTCATTAACGTTTGCTCTTTTTTGCTCATAAGCATGCTTCAGTGAGCCAGCGCTATGCTGCCGGGACGTGGCTCATCACACAGTTAATTTTGGACAATGGGCAGGAGGTTAACACCAGATGGCGGGAATAATAAGAAAAAAGATGGAAAGCGCTGCGTTACGCGGAAGCCGTCACGCTACGGTGTATGCGATGTAAATCATGCCTGTATGTTGATTATTTGACCCGGAATGGCTACTTTTACATCGCTTAGCGCTGCGTTCGCATAAAATGTGAGCGAAAGAACGTTTTATGCAAATTTTTAGTTGCATGACCGCGCAGGTATCCATAGAATGCGCGCTACTTGATGCCGACTTAGCTCAGTAGGTAGAGCAACTGACTTGTAATCAGTAGGTCACCAGTTCGATTCCGGTAGTCGGCACCATCAAGTCCGGTGGGGTTCCCGAGCGGCCAAAGGGAGCAGACTGTAAATCTGCCGTCACAGACTTCGAAGGTTCGAATCCTTCCCCCACCACCACTTTCTGGCAGCGTAAATGCCGCCGGAGCTGGTTGGAAAAATTAGCCAGCTCAAACTGAAAAAGAGAGAAATCTCTTTTTTTGTTACAGAAAGAACTGGGTAGCCGAGTTTCAGGATGCGGGCATCGTATAATGGCTATTACCTCAGCCTTCCAAGCTGATGATGCGGGTTCGATTCCCGCTGCCCGCTCCAATACGTGCTGATATGGCTCAGTTGGTAGAGCGCACCCTTGGTAAGGGTGAGGTCCCCAGTTCGACTCTGGGTATCAGCACCACTTCACTTCTCCTTCCCGTTTCTCTCTGTTTCAATTTTACTGTATTCAACAATTCAGGCATTTCGCCTGGTTGATGTGGTGATATCACCGATTTATCCGTGTCTTAGAGGGACAATCGATGTCTAAAGAAAAGTTTGAACGTACAAAACCGCACGTTAACGTCGGTACTATCGGCCACGTTGACCATGGTAAAACAACGCTGACCGCTGCAATCACTACCGTTCTGGCTAAAACCTACGGTGGTTCTGCTCGTGCATTCGACCAGATCGATAACGCACCAGAAGAAAAAGCTCGTGGTATCACCATCAACACCTCTCACGTTGAGTACGACACCCCGACTCGCCACTACGCACACGTAGACTGCCCAGGCCACGCCGACTATGTTAAAAACATGATCACCGGTGCTGCGCAGATGGACGGCGCGATCCTGGTTGTTGCTGCGACTGACGGCCCAATGCCTCAGACTCGTGAGCACATCCTGCTGGGTCGTCAGGTAGGCGTTCCTTTCATCATCGTGTTCCTGAACAAATGCGACATGGTTGATGACGAAGAGCTGCTGGAACTGGTAGAGATGGAAGTTCGTGAACTGCTGTCTCAGTACGATTTCCCGGGCGACGACACTCCAATCGTTCGTGGTTCCGCGCTGAAAGCGCTGGAAGGCGACGCTGAGTGGGAAGCGAAAATCATCGAACTGGCTGGCTTCCTGGATTCTTACATCCCAGAACCAGAGCGTGCGATTGACAAGCCATTCCTGCTGCCAATTGAAGACGTATTCTCCATCTCCGGTCGTGGTACCGTTGTTACCGGTCGTGTAGAGCGCGGTATCATCAAAGTTGGTGAAGAAGTTGAAATCGTTGGTATCAAAGAGACTGCGAAGTCTACCTGTACTGGCGTTGAAATGTTCCGCAAACTGCTGGACGAAGGCCGTGCTGGTGAGAACGTTGGTGTTCTGCTGCGTGGTATCAAACGTGAAGAAATCGAACGTGGTCAGGTTCTGGCGAAGCCAGGCTCAATCAAGCCACACACCAAGTTCGAATCTGAAGTGTACATCCTGTCCAAAGACGAAGGCGGCCGTCATACTCCGTTCTTCAAAGGCTACCGTCCACAGTTCTACTTCCGTACAACTGACGTGACCGGTACCATCGAACTGCCAGAAGGCGTAGAGATGGTAATGCCAGGCGACAACATCAAGATGGTTGTGACTCTGATCCACCCAATCGCGATGGACGACGGTCTGCGTTTCGCAATCCGTGAAGGCGGCCGTACCGTTGGCGCGGGCGTTGTTGCTAAAGTTCTCGGCTAATCGCTGATAACATTTGACGCAATGCGCAATAAAAGGGCATCATTTGATGCCCTTTTTGCACGCTTTCACATCAGAACCTGGCTCATCAGTGATTAATTTTGTCATAATCATTGCTGAGACAGGCTCTGCGGAGAGCGTATAATACGAAAAGCGAATAGCATTTCGATTGGTTTGCCTCGCACTCGCGGGGTGAAAATGTTTGTAGAATACTTCTGACAGGTTGGTTTATGAGTGCGAATACCGAAGCTCAAGGGAGCGGGCGCGGCCTGGAAGCGATGAAATGGGTAGTTGTAGCCGTGCTGCTGATTGTGGCGATTGTCGGCAACTATCTTTATCGTGACATGATGCTGCCGCTACGCGCGCTTGCAGTGGTAATTCTGATTGCTGCGGCGGGTGGTGTCGCGCTGTTGACGACAAAAGGCAAAGCGACCGTTGCGTTTGCCCGCGAAGCGCGTACCGAAGTCCGCAAGGTCATTTGGCCGACTCGCCAGGAAACATTGCACACCACGCTGATCGTAGCGGCGGTAACCGCTGTAATGTCACTGATCCTGTGGGGACTGGATGGTATTCTGGTTCGCCTGGTATCCTTTATCACTGGCCTGAGGTTCTGAGATGTCTGAAGCCCCTAAAAAGCGCTGGTACGTCGTTCAGGCGTTTTCCGGTTTTGAAGGCCGCGTAGCAACGTCGCTGCGTGAGCATATCAAATTACACAACATGGAAGAGTTGTTTGGCGAAGTTATGGTTCCGACCGAAGAAGTGGTTGAGATCCGTGGCGGCCAGCGTCGCAAAAGCGAGCGCAAATTCTTCCCGGGTTACGTGCTAGTTCAGATGGTTATGAACGACGCGAGCTGGCACCTGGTGCGCAGCGTGCCGCGTGTGATGGGCTTTATCGGCGGCACGTCTGACCGTCCGGCGCCAATCAGCGACAAAGAAGTTGATGCGATTATGAACCGCCTGCAGCAGGTGGGTGATAAGCCGCGTCCGAAAACGCTGTTTGAACCGGGTGAAATGGTTCGTGTTAATGACGGTCCGTTTGCTGACTTTAATGGCGTGGTTGAAGAAGTGGACTATGAGAAGTCCCGCCTGAAAGTTTCTGTTTCTATCTTCGGTCGTGCGACCCCGGTAGAGCTGGACTTTGCCCAGGTAGAAAAAGCCTAAGCAGCGATCAAAAAAGCGACGATTTAATCGTTGCACAAGGCGCGGGATTGGAATACAATTTCGCGCCTTTTGTTTTTATGGGTCCCGGCCCGTAAAACGAATTTTATTCACGGGGAGCCTCCCTGAGGCGCTATTACCCAATCAGAGGATTTTAGAATGGCTAAGAAAGTACAAGCCTACGTCAAGCTGCAGGTTGCAGCTGGTATGGCGAACCCAAGTCCACCAGTTGGTCCAGCTCTGGGTCAGCAGGGTGTGAACATCATGGAATTCTGTAAAGCGTTCAACGCAAAAACTGAATCCCTGGAAAAAGGTCTGCCAATCCCAGTCGTAATCACTGTTTACGCTGACCGTTCTTTCACTTTCGTTACCAAAACCCCTCCAGCAGCAGTTCTGCTGAAGAAAGCGGCTGGTATCAAGTCTGGTTCCGGTAAACCGAACAAAGACAAAGTGGGTAAAATTTCCCGCGCTCAGCTGCAGGAAATCGCGCAGACCAAAGCTGCCGACATGACTGGTGCCGACATTGAAGCGATGACTCGCTCCATCGAAGGTACTGCACGTTCCATGGGCCTGGTAGTGGAGGACTAAGAAATGGCTAAACTGACCAAGCGCATGTCCGTGATCCGTGACAAAGTTGATGCGACCAAACAGTACGACATCAACGAAGCTATTGCTCTGCTGAAAGAACTGGCGACTGCTAAGTTCGTTGAAAGCGTTGACGTTGCCGTTAACCTGGGCATCGATGCTCGTAAATCCGATCAGAACGTTCGTGGCGCAACTGTACTGCCACACGGTACTGGCCGTTCCGTTCGCGTAGCTGTATTTGCTCAGGGTGCAAACGCTGAAGCTGCTAAAGCTGCCGGCGCTGAACTGGTAGGTATGGAAGATCTGGCTGATCAGATCAAGAAAGGCGAAATGAACTTTGACGTTGTTATTGCTTCTCCAGATGCAATGCGCGTTGTTGGCCAGCTGGGCCAGGTTCTGGGTCCACGCGGCCTGATGCCAAACCCGAAAGTGGGTACTGTAACCCCTAACGTTGCTGAAGCGGTTAAGAACGCTAAAGCAGGTCAGGTTCGTTACCGTAACGACAAAAACGGCATCATCCACACCACCATCGGTAAAGTGGACTTTGACGCTGACAAACTGAAAGAAAACCTGGAAGCTCTGCTGGTTGCGCTGAAAAAAGCTAAACCAACTCAGGCGAAAGGCGTGTACATCAAGAAAGTTAGCATCTCCACCACCATGGGTGCAGGTGTTGCAGTTGACCAGGCTGGCCTGAGCGCTGCTGCAAACTAATGCCTTTACGTGGGCGGTGATTTTGTCTACAATCTTACCCCCACGTTTGCTAACGAAAGTTAGCGGCTAAAAGATTTGTTCGTTGGAGCCTGGCCTATCCAGGCCTCCGTCGAAGACCGCAGGTGTTTCGCAAGAAACTTAATCCCCTGCGTAGACGGTGACAGAACGCTAAGATTATTTTTAATACTCTGGCTTGTTTCTGCTCACCGTATTAAGACGCTCTTCCCGTTGGGTTGAGTGAAGTGAGTTCCGGAACATGAGTTCCGGCAAACATCCAGGAGCAAAGCTAATGGCTTTAAATCTTCAAGACAAACAAGCGATTGTTGCTGAAGTCAGCGAAGTAGCCAAAGGCGCGCTGTCTGCAGTAGTTGCGGATTCCCGTGGCGTTACTGTAGACAAAATGACTGAACTGCGTAAAGCAGGTCGTGAAGCTGGCGTATACATGCGTGTTGTTCGTAACACCCTGCTGCGTCGCGTAGTTGAAGGTACTCAGTTCGAGTGCCTGAAAGACACGTTTGTTGGTCCGACCCTGATTGCATACTCTATGGAACACCCGGGCGCTGCTGCTCGTCTGTTCAAAGAGTTCGCGAAAGCGAATGCAAAATTTGAGGTCAAAGCTGCAGCCTTTGAAGGTGAGTTGATCCCGGCATCGCAAATCGATCGCCTGGCAACCCTGCCGACCTACGAAGAAGCAATTGCACGCCTGATGGCAACCATGAAAGAAGCTGCGGCTGGCAAACTGGTTCGCACTCTGGCTGCTGTACGCGATGCGAAAGAAGCTGCTTAATCGCAGTTATCTTTATAAAGCATTTGCTTACGTATAAACTTATTCTGATTTTCAGGAACAATTTAAATGTCTATCACTAAAGATCAAATCATTGAAGCAGTTGCAGCTATGTCCGTAATGGACGTTGTAGAGCTGGTATCTGCAATGGAAGAAAAATTCGGTGTTTCTGCTGCTGCTGCTGTAGCTGTAGCTGCTGGCCCGGCTGAAGCTGCTGAAGAAAAAACTGAATTCGACGTAATTCTGAAAGCTGCTGGCGCGAACAAAGTTGCTGTTATCAAAGCAGTACGTGGCGCAACTGGCCTGGGTCTGAAAGAAGCTAAAGACCTGGTAGAATCTGCTCCAGCTGCGCTGAAAGAAGGCGTGAGCAAAGACGACGCAGAAGCACTGAAAAAATCTCTGGAAGAAGCTGGCGCTGAAGTTGAAGTTAAATAAGCCAACTTTTCTGGTTGCAGCCTAAGCAATTAGGCTGATGGCTGGTGACTTTTTAGTCACCAGCCTTTTTGCGCTGTAAGGCATCAGTAGCATTTCACACTGTTTGACTGCTGATTGTCCTGACAATGCTTGTTTCTATCGACGACTTAATATACTGCGACAGGGTGCTCGCTCTGTGTAAATCGCAATGAAATGGTTTAAGCGTGATAGCAACAGGTATTGCGGAAAGTATTCAATTTTCCGGTCCACAAAATGGTGTTGCACAAACTGTCCCTTCGTCGGACAGATGGGTCGACTTGTCAGCGAGCTGAGGAACCCTATGGTTTACTCCTATACCGAGAAAAAACGTATTCGTAAGGATTTTGGTAAACGTCCACAAGTTCTGGACATTCCATATCTCCTTTCTATCCAGCTTGACTCGTTCCAGAAGTTTATCGAGCAAGATCCTGAAGGGCAGTACGGTCTGGAAGCAGCCTTCCGTTCCGTGTTCCCGATTCAGAGCTACAGCGGTAACTCCGAGCTGCAGTACGTCAGCTACCGCCTTGGCGAACCGGTGTTTGACGTTCAGGAATGTCAGATCCGTGGCGTGACCTATTCCGCACCGCTGCGCGTAAAACTGCGTCTGGTGATCTACGAGCGCGAAGCGCCGGAAGGCACCGTAAAAGACATTAAAGAACAAGAAGTCTACATGGGTGAGATTCCACTCATGACAGACAACGGTACTTTCGTTATCAACGGTACTGAGCGTGTTATCGTTTCCCAGCTGCATCGTAGCCCGGGCGTCTTCTTCGACAGCGATAAAGGTAAAACACACTCTTCCGGTAAAGTACTGTATAACGCACGCATCATTCCTTACCGTGGTTCATGGCTGGACTTCGAGTTCGATCCAAAAGACAACCTGTTTGTCCGTATCGACCGTCGTCGTAAACTGCCTGCAACCATCATTCTGCGTGCACTGAACTATACCACTGAGCAGATCCTGGACCTGTTCTTTGAGAAAGTGATCTTTGAAATCCGCGACAACAAGCTGCAGATGGAGCTGGTGCCGGAACGTCTGCGTGGTGAGACCGCGTCGTTCGACATCGAAGCCGACGGCAAAGTGTATGTGGAAAAAGGTCGCCGTATCACCGCGCGCCACATCCGCCAGCTGGAAAAAGATGATATCAAACACATCGAAGTTCCGGTTGAATACATTGCAGGAAAAGTAGCCGCGAAAGATTACGTTGATGAATCAACTGGCGAGCTGATCTGCCCGGCGAACATGGAGCTGAGCCTGGATCTGCTGGCTAAGCTGAGCCAGTCTGGCCACAAACGTATCGAAACGCTGTTCACCAACGATCTGGACCACGGTCCGTACATCTCTGAGACTGTACGCGTCGACCCAACCAACGATCGTCTGAGCGCGCTGGTAGAAATCTACCGCATGATGCGCCCTGGTGAGCCACCAACTCGCGAAGCGGCTGAAAGCCTGTTCGAGAACCTGTTCTTCTCCGAAGACCGCTACGATCTGTCCGCGGTAGGTCGTATGAAGTTCAACCGTTCTCTGCTGCGCGACGAGATCGAAGGTTCCGGTATCCTGAGCAAAGACGACATCATCGAAGTGATGAAGAAGCTCATCGATATCCGTAACGGTAAAGGCGAAGTGGACGATATCGACCACCTCGGCAACCGTCGTATCCGTTCCGTAGGCGAAATGGCGGAAAACCAGTTCCGCGTTGGCCTGGTACGTGTAGAGCGTGCGGTGAAAGAGCGTCTGTCTCTGGGCGATCTGGATACCCTGATGCCTCAGGATATGATCAACGCCAAGCCGATTTCTGCAGCAGTGAAAGAGTTCTTTGGTTCCAGCCAGCTGTCCCAGTTCATGGACCAGAACAACCCGCTGTCTGAGATCACGCACAAACGTCGTATCTCTGCACTCGGCCCAGGCGGTCTGACCCGTGAACGTGCAGGCTTTGAAGTTCGAGACGTACACCCGACTCACTACGGTCGCGTATGTCCAATCGAAACGCCTGAAGGTCCAAACATCGGTCTGATCAACTCCCTGTCCGTGTACGCACAGACGAACGAATACGGTTTCCTTGAGACCCCGTATCGTAAAGTGACCGACGGTGTGGTTACCGACGAAATTCATTACCTGTCTGCTATCGAAGAAGGCAACTACGTTATCGCTCAGGCGAACTCCAACCTGGATGACGAAGGCCACTTTGTAGAAGATCTGGTTACCTGCCGTAGCAAAGGCGAATCCAGCTTGTTCAGCCGCGACCAGGTTGACTACATGGACGTATCCACCCAGCAGGTGGTATCCGTCGGTGCGTCCCTGATCCCGTTCCTGGAACACGATGACGCCAACCGTGCATTGATGGGTGCGAACATGCAACGTCAGGCCGTTCCAACTCTGCGTGCTGATAAGCCGCTGGTTGGTACCGGTATGGAACGTGCTGTGGCCGTTGACTCCGGTGTTACTGCAGTTGCTAAGCGTGGCGGTACCGTTCAGTACGTTGACGCATCCCGTATCGTTATCAAAGTTAACGAAGACGAGATGTATCCGGGCGAAGCGGGTATCGACATCTACAACCTGACCAAATACACCCGTTCTAACCAGAACACCTGTATCAACCAGATGCCTTGCGTATCTCTGGGTGAGCCAGTTGAGCGCGGCGACGTGCTGGCAGACGGTCCGTCCACCGACCTCGGTGAACTGGCGCTCGGTCAGAACATGCGCGTAGCGTTCATGCCGTGGAACGGTTACAACTTCGAAGACTCCATCCTCGTCTCCGAGCGTGTGGTTCAGGAAGATCGTTTCACCACCATCCACATTCAGGAACTGGCCTGTGTGTCCCGTGACACCAAGCTGGGGCCAGAAGAGATCACTGCCGACATCCCTAACGTGGGTGAAGCTGCGCTCTCCAAGCTGGATGAATCCGGTATTGTTTACATCGGTGCGGAAGTGACCGGCGGCGACATTCTGGTAGGTAAGGTGACGCCGAAAGGTGAAACCCAGCTGACCCCAGAAGAGAAACTGCTGCGTGCTATCTTCGGTGAGAAAGCGTCTGACGTTAAAGACTCTTCTCTGCGCGTACCAAACGGTGTTTCCGGTACGGTTATCGACGTTCAGGTCTTCACTCGTGATGGCGTTGAGAAAGATAAGCGTGCGCTGGAAATCGAAGAGATGCAGCTCAAACAGGCTAAGAAAGACCTGTCTGAAGAACTGCAGATCCTCGAAGCAGGTCTGTTCAGCCGTATCTATGCGGTGCTGGTTGCCGGTGGCGTTGAAGCTGAGAAGCTCGACAAACTGCCACGCGATCGCTGGCTGGAACTCGGCCTGACCGACGAAGAGAAACAAAATCAGCTGGAACAGCTGGCTGAGCAGTATGACGAACTGAAACACGAGTTCGAGAAAAAACTCGAAGCGAAACGCCGCAAAATCACTCAGGGCGACGATCTGGCACCAGGCGTGCTGAAGATTGTTAAGGTGTATCTGGCCGTTAAACGTCAGATCCAGCCTGGTGATAAGATGGCAGGTCGTCACGGTAACAAGGGTGTTATCTCTAAGATCAACCCGATCGAAGATATGCCGCACGATGCTAACGGTACGCCGGTAGATATCGTACTGAACCCACTGGGCGTACCGTCTCGTATGAACATTGGTCAGATCCTGGAAACTCACCTGGGGATGGCTGCGAAAGGTATTGGCGACAAGATCAACGCCATGCTGAAACAGCAGCAGGAAGTCGCGAAACTGCGCGAATTCATCCAGCGTGCCTACGATCTGGGTACCGACGTGCGTCAGAAAGTCGACCTGAACACCTTCAGCGATGAAGAAGTGCTGCGTCTGGCAGAGAACCTGCGCAAAGGTATGCCAATTGCAACGCCGGTATTCGACGGTGCAAAAGAAGCTGAAATTAAAGAGCTGCTGCAACTGGGTGGTCTGCCAACGTCTGGTCAGATTACGCTGTTTGACGGCCGTACCGGTGAACAGTTTGAGCGTCCAGTAACCGTAGGTTACATGTACATGCTGAAACTGAACCACCTGGTCGACGACAAGATGCACGCTCGTTCTACCGGTTCTTACAGCCTGGTTACTCAGCAGCCGCTGGGTGGTAAGGCACAGTTCGGTGGTCAGCGCTTCGGGGAGATGGAAGTGTGGGCGCTGGAAGCATACGGCGCGGCATACACCCTGCAGGAAATGCTCACCGTTAAGTCTGATGACGTGAACGGTCGTACCAAGATGTATAAAAACATCGTGGACGGCAACCATCAGATGGAACCAGGCATGCCAGAATCCTTCAACGTACTGTTGAAAGAGATTCGTTCGCTGGGTATCAACATCGAACTGGAAGACGAGTAATTCTCGCTCAAACAGGTCACTGGTGCCGGGTTAACCCCCGGCACCGGATTGTGCTAACTCCGACGGGAGCAAATCCGTGAAAGATTTATTAAAGTTTCTGAAAGCGCAGACTAAAACCGAAGAGTTTGATGCGATCAAAATTGCTCTGGCTTCGCCAGACATGATCCGTTCATGGTCTTTCGGTGAAGTTAAAAAGCCGGAAACCATCAACTACCGTACGTTCAAACCTGAGCGTGACGGCCTTTTCTGTGCGCGTATTTTCGGGCCAGTAAAAGATTACGAGTGCCTGTGCGGTAAGTACAAGCGCCTGAAACACCGCGGTGTGATCTGTGAGAAGTGCGGCGTTGAAGTGACCCAGACTAAAGTACGCCGTGAGCGTATGGGCCACATCGAGCTGGCGTCTCCAACTGCTCACATCTGGTTCCTGAAATCTCTGCCGTCCCGTATCGGTCTGCTGCTGGATATGCCGCTGCGCGATATCGAACGTGTACTGTACTTCGAATCTTATGTAGTTATCGAAGGCGGGATGACGAACCTGGAACGTCACCAGATCCTGACTGAAGAGCAGTATCTGGACGCGCTGGAAGAGTTCGGTGACGAATTCGACGCGAAGATGGGTGCGGAAGCTATTCAGGCCCTGCTGAAGAGCATGGATCTGGAGCAGGAGTGCGAGCAGCTGCGTGAAGAGCTGAACGAAACCAACTCCGAAACCAAGCGTAAAAAGCTGACCAAGCGTATCAAACTGCTGGAAGCGTTCGTTCAGTCTGGTAACAAACCAGAGTGGATGATCCTGACCGTTCTGCCGGTTCTGCCGCCAGATCTGCGTCCGCTGGTTCCGCTGGATGGTGGTCGTTTCGCAACGTCCGATCTGAACGATCTGTATCGTCGCGTTATCAACCGTAACAACCGTCTGAAACGTCTGCTGGATCTGGCTGCGCCGGACATCATCGTACGCAACGAAAAACGTATGCTGCAGGAAGCGGTAGATGCCCTGCTGGATAACGGTCGTCGCGGTCGTGCGATCACCGGTTCTAACAAGCGTCCTCTGAAATCTTTGGCCGACATGATCAAAGGTAAGCAGGGTCGTTTCCGTCAGAACCTGCTCGGTAAGCGTGTTGACTACTCCGGTCGTTCTGTAATCACCGTAGGTCCATACCTGCGTCTGCATCAGTGCGGTCTGCCGAAGAAAATGGCACTGGAGCTGTTCAAACCGTTCATCTACGGCAAGCTGGAGCTGCGTGGCCTGGCCACCACCATTAAAGCCGCTAAGAAAATGGTTGAGCGTGAAGAAGCTGTCGTTTGGGATATCCTGGACGAAGTTATCCGCGAACACCCGGTACTGCTGAACCGTGCACCAACCCTGCACCGTCTGGGTATCCAGGCATTTGAGCCAGTCCTGATCGAAGGTAAAGCTATCCAGCTGCACCCGCTGGTTTGTGCGGCCTATAACGCCGACTTCGATGGTGACCAGATGGCTGTTCACGTACCGCTGACGCTGGAAGCCCAGCTTGAAGCGCGTGCGCTGATGATGTCTACCAACAACATCCTGTCTCCAGCGAACGGTGAACCAATTATCGTTCCTTCTCAGGACGTTGTATTGGGTCTGTACTACATGACCCGTGACTGTGTTAACGCCAAAGGCGAAGGCATGGTGCTGACTGGCCCGAAAGAAGCTGAGCGTATTTATCGCGCTGGCCTGGCCTCTCTGCATGCGCGCGTTAAAGTGCGTATCACCGAATACGAAAAAGATGCAAACGGCGAATTCGTTGCGAAGACCAGCCTGAAAGACACGACCATTGGCCGTGCCATTCTGTGGATGATCGTACCGAAAGGTCTGCCTTTCTCCATCGTCAACCAGGCGCTGGGCAAGAAAGCGATCTCCAAAATGCTGAACACCTGTTACCGCATTCTGGGTCTGAAGCCGACCGTTATCTTCGCTGACCAGACAATGTATACCGGCTTTGCTTATGCAGCGCGTTCAGGTGCATCTGTTGGTATCGATGACATGGTCATCCCAGAGAAGAAACACGAGATCATCTCTGAAGCGGAAGCTGAAGTTGCTGAGATCCAGGAGCAGTTCCAGTCTGGTCTGGTAACCGCGGGCGAACGTTACAACAAAGTTATCGATATCTGGGCAGCGGCGAATGATCGTGTATCCAAAGCGATGATGGATAACCTGCAAACCGAAACCGTGATTAACCGTGACGGCGTCGAAGAGCAGCAGGTTTCCTTCAACAGCATCTACATGATGGCCGACTCCGGTGCACGTGGTTCTGCAGCACAGATTCGTCAGCTGGCAGGTATGCGTGGTCTGATGGCGAAGCCAGATGGCTCCATCATCGAAACGCCAATCACCGCGAACTTCCGTGAAGGTCTGAACGTACTCCAGTACTTCATCTCCACGCACGGTGCGCGTAAAGGTCTGGCGGATACCGCACTGAAGACAGCGAACTCCGGTTATCTGACGCGTCGTCTGGTTGACGTTGCGCAGGATCTGGTTGTGACCGAAGACGATTGTGGCACCCTCGAAGGTATCACCATGACCCCGGTTATCGAGGGTGGTGATGTTAAAGAGCCGCTGCGCGATCGCGTACTGGGTCGTGTGACCGCGGAAGACATTCTGAAGCCGGGCACCGCAGACATTCTGGTTCCACGCAATACGCTGCTGCACGAACAGTGGTGTGACCTGCTGGAAGCGAACTCTGTTGACTCTGTGAAAGTGCGTTCCGTTGTATCCTGTGACACCGACTTTGGTGTGTGTGCGCACTGCTACGGTCGTGACCTGGCGCGTGGCCACATCATCAACAAAGGTGAAGCCATCGGCGTTATCGCGGCACAGTCCATCGGTGAGCCGGGTACACAGCTGACGATGCGTACGTTCCACATCGGTGGTGCGGCATCTCGTGCGGCTGCTGAATCCAGCATTCAGGTGAAAAACAAAGGTAGCATCAAGCTCAGCAACGCGAAGTCTGTTGTTAACTCCGCAGGCAAGCTGGTTGTGACTTCTCGTAACACCGAGCTGAAGCTGATCGACGAATTTGGTCGTACAAAAGAGAGCTATAAAGTGCCTTACGGTGCGGTTATGGCGAAAGGTGATGGCGAGCAGGTTGCCGGCGGTGAAACCGTTGCAAACTGGGATCCACACACCATGCCGGTTATCACCGAAGTAAGTGGTTTCATCCGCTTTACTGACATGATCGACGGCCAGACCATTACTCGTCAGACCGACGAGCTGACCGGTCTGTCTTCTCTGGTGGTTCTGGATTCTGCTGAACGTACTACCGGCGGTAAAGATCTGCGTCCTGCACTGAAAATCGTTGATGCTCAGGGTAACGACGTTCTGATCCCGGGTACCGATATGCCTGCGCAGTACTTCCTGCCGGGTAAAGCGATTGTACAGCTGGAAGATGGCGTACAGATCAGCTCTGGTGACACCCTGGCGCGTATTCCTCAGGAATCCGGCGGTACCAAGGACATCACCGGTGGTCTGCCACGCGTTGCGGACCTGTTCGAAGCACGTCGTCCGAAAGAGCCTGCAATCCTGGCTGAAATCAGCGGGATCATCTCCTTCGGTAAAGAGACTAAAGGTAAGCGCCGTCTGGTTATCACACCAGTAGATGGCAGCGAGCCGTACGAAGAGATGATTCCTAAGTGGCGTCAGCTCAACGTGTTCGAAGGCGAACGTGTAGAACGTGGTGACGTGGTTTCCGACGGTCCAGAAGCGCCGCACGACATCCTGCGTCTGCGTGGTGTGCATGCTGTTACTCGTTACATTGTTAACGAAGTACAGGACGTATACCGCCTGCAGGGCGTTAAGATTAACGATAAGCACATCGAAGTTATCGTTCGTCAGATGCTGCGTAAAGCAACCATCGAAAACGCGGGCAGCTCCGACTTCCTGGAAGGCGAGCAGGTTGAATACTCACGCGTTAAGATCGCTAACCGCGATCTGGAAGCGAACGGCAAAATCGGTGCGACCTTCGCACGCGATCTGCTGGGTATCACCAAAGCGTCTCTGGCAACCGAGTCCTTCATCTCCGCAGCATCGTTCCAGGAAACGACTCGTGTCCTGACCGAAGCCGCTGTTGCAGGTAAACGTGATGAACTGCGCGGTCTGAAAGAGAACGTCATCGTGGGTCGTCTGATCCCTGCCGGTACCGGTTATGCGTACCATCAGGATCGTATGCGTCGTCGCGCTGCGGGCGAACTGCCAGCAGCACCGCAGGTTACTGCTGAAGATGCATCCGCGAGCCTGGCAGAACTGCTGAACGCAGGTCTGGGCGGTTCCGACAACGAGTAATCGTTGATGCCGTAAATAAAAAACCCGCCTCGGCGGGTTTTTTTATATCTGCATTTCTTCAATTCACTAGCGGGATGCGTCGATAAAGCTCAATCATATCGCCCGCCAGATCCTGAATAACCATCGCGTTCATCAGGTGGTCCTGAGAATGAACGGTGATCAAGTTAACAGGCAGTTTCCCGGTCCCTTCGTCAAGTCCAATAAGCTGCGTCTGGATCGTATGCGCGTGCTTCACATATTCGCGGGATTCTTCCATCGCTTTTTCAGCTTCGTCAAACTCACCTTTACGCGCCATCTGCAGAGCCGTCAGGGCCGCACTGCGGGCCGCACCGGCGTTGACCAGCAGTTCCATGATTGTGGTTTCTAAGTCTTCCATTATGACTCCAGCAGTTTAAGCGCTTTTTCCAGTACGGCATCGCCTTTCATCATGCCGTAATCCATCATGTCGATCACCGCGACCTTTTTACCCAGCGGGTCGGCCTGTGCCTGCAGTTTAGCCTGCTCGTATTTGACCTGTGGCCCCAGCAATACGATGTCGGCCGTCGCGATATTGTCTTTAAACTCCGCAACCGGAACGGCTTTAATGGTGACTTCAACCCCTTTTTTCTGCGCGGCATCTTTCATACGTTGAACCAGCATGCTGGTTGACATTCCCGCTGCACAGCATAAAACGATGTTCTTCATAATCAGCCTCGATCTACATGTGTTTATTGATAATTATCCTGCGCAGAGAGCTTCAACAACCGCTTTACCGCGATTGTGTGTCAGGCATCACAAAGAAAGCGGCATTTTTCTGAAACCGGTTACAATTCTTCGAGTAAGAGAGAAAGTCAGCCGACGGCAGTGCGAACAATACGGTTTTTTCCCTGCTTTTTAGCACTGTAGAGCGCGTTATCAACGCTACCTACAAATTGTTCCAGCGGTTCGAAGTGCCATTCACCCAGACCCGCGCTGAACGTGACGTGAAGATTGTCTTCCCGCCATACGCGTCTTGCAACGGCGGTGCGCCATGCGTCAAGCAATGAAAATGCAGCAGCGATCTGCTCGGCCTGGAAAATTACCGCGAACTCTTCACCACCGTAGCGATAGACCGAGACGTGGTGGGGCTGCATTATCTGGATCCCCTCGCGCGCCACGTTACGCAGGACAATGTCGCCGCTCAGGTGTCCCCACGTGTCGTTAATTGACTTGAAGTTATCAATATCAACCAACGCCATCGCGAAAGGCTGGTGGGCATTTAATAATTCCTCCACATCGTTATCGAACGCACGGCGGTTTTTGCAGCCGGTCAGCGCATCGTGAGTGGCCTGACGAACATACGCCATCTCACGCTCTTTATTGGACTGAATGGTGCGGCTCAGCATCGCTTCCAGACGCGGCGCCTGGCTCACATCGCCCGTTTTGATCGCATTGATAATGGTCATCAACACGGTACGCGAGGCATGACGCAGATAGAGGCCAAAGAGAATGATAATGATGGCCGCCAGCGCGAAACCCCAGCCTACGATTGTTGTTTCGTGTCGGGTGATATCGGTAAGCGTTGCGCCAGAGACCCTGTAGATGACAAACCAGTCCGGATTGGTAAATGAGTAGTAGTAATACCAGGCGTCGGTTTTCTTATCGTAAAGGTGGCTTTCGCCGCTGGTCATTTTATCCATCAGCGCTTCGCTGACGTACTGTTTGAAAAGCACGCCCGTATCAGGGTGCAGCACGACGGCGCCATCGCGTTCGACGACGAAGAATTCCCCCTGAACAGGGGCGACCATCTGACGCAGGGTGTAGCCCATTGACGTTAAGTCGAGATGAAACGCAATCGTACCTTTAAGTCGACCTTCTGGTGAAATTAACGGTTTATAGAGTGTGACCGTCGGATGACCGTTGAAGTAGTCCATATAGGGACGGGTGTAGTGGCTGAATATACTGGCTTCAGCATGGGCGACAAACCACGGACGCGTCCGGGGATCGAAGGTTTTACTCTTTTCCGTCTGGAGCACTTCCGGCGCGCGCAGATAATGTCCCTGCGTGTCTGCCAGCGAGATGGATGACACGGTCGGCATCAGGTTTTGCAAATGCATCATCATCTGCAGCCCTTGCGTCGGGTTGACGTTGAGGGTCTCGTTTAGCCTGTCATCGCGTGCAAAATACATCGCCGAGCGGCCCAGGATATAGTCGTTTTCACGCAGGATTGACTCGGTGTAGTTCACCGCAAGGTTATGGGTGAAATTGCCATTAATCTTATGATAGTCCTCAAGAAAATCCTTTCGTTGTGAAAGAGTTACCACGACCGCGATCAGCGCAAAACTGCACAGAATCCCCGCGAAGCTGAGCATAATGGGTCGGGTGAAAGAGAGCTTTTTGCTGTGAAGTGCCATGAGTTGTACATCGATCCTGATGGTGAATATTTTTCGTCTGCCGATATCCTCTCAGCATAGTCGCTGTCCTGCGGTTAGCGGTGAATTATACGGAACACGATTTCAGGCGAGATGATTTATCTTAAGAATCACTAAGAAATTCCTTATCCATACTTTTGCGCCCCTCTTATGCACGGAATCGGAGGCAGGGCGAATCGAGGAAGAAGCTTTTCGCCCTGGTCAGCATCCGTTGCTGACCCGATGACAATAAAAAACCGGACGATCGCTGACAATCATCCGGTTTTACCTTTCCGTAACGCCTCGATAATTTTCTACCGTGTTGCAGTGCGTTACATCGTCATTGCGAGGCTCTTCCCAGCCAGCTGTCCCAGTCTTTCCAGACAGGCTGTAAACCCTGTGCCGTCAGGGCGGCGGCAACGGCTTCCGGACGCCGTCCGTCATGCGGTGCAAACTGCTCAAGCTCCGGATGATCGTCTGCATACCCGCCCGGCTGCGTTTTGGAAAACGCGCTGACGTTGTTAATCGCCAGCGGGATGACGCGATCGCGAAACGCCGGAGATTCACGCGTTGAGAGCGATAACTCCACTTCCGGGGCGAGCAGGCGAAACGCGCAGATGGTCTGCACCAGCTGGCGTTCATCCATCAGCGAAGCCGGTTCAATGCCGCCTGCGCAGGGGCGCAGGCGTGGGAAGGAGATGGAGTATCGGGTCTGCCAGTAGTGCTGTTGCAGCCACAGCAGATGTTCTGCCACCATGTAGCAATCTACCCGCCAGCTATCGGAAAGCCCAATTAGCGCACCCAACCCGATTTTGTCGATCCCGGCGCGGCCCAGCCTGTCCGGGGTTTCCAGCCGGAAAAAGAAATCCTGCTTCTTCCCTTTCAGGTGATGCCGCGCGTACGTCGCCTCGTGGTAGGTTTCCTGATAGACCATAACGCCGTCCAGCCCGAGCGTTTTTAACTCCGCATACTCGTCCTGCGACAGGGGCTGAACCTCCATCTGCAACGACGCAAACTCCCGACGTATCGCAGGCAGATGCTGGCGGAAATAGTCCATTCCCACTTTCCCCTGATGCTCGCCCGTGACCAGCAGAAGATGTTCGAACCCCATTTCACGAATAGCAGCACACTCGCGTGCGATCTCCTCTTCATCGAGCGTTTTCCGCTTGATGCGGTTGCTCATGGAAAAACCACAGTAGGTACAGTCGTTGGCGCACAGGTTCGAAAGATAGAGCGGGACGTAGAAGCTCACCGTGTTGCCAAACCGCTGCCGGGTGAGGCGCTGAGCGCGCTGCGCCATCGGTTCAAGGTAGGCGCTGGCCGCCGGGGAGAGCAGGGCCATTAAATCCTCCCGGTTCAGATGACGGGCATTCAGCGCGCGCTCCACGTCAGCCGCCGTTTTGCTGTTGATGCGCAGGGCAATATCGTCCCAGTTAAGCTCGCGCCAGCGCTCGGTAAACGTGCTCATGAGATCGCCTCCAGAAAACCGGTCAGCGGGCTGGTGGCCTGTGCCTGAAAACTGCGCGAGCCGGGGCCGGACTCTCTGGCCAGCACGCCAGCCTCCACGGCGAGACGAAACGCACGCGCCATTATGACCGGGTCGTCGGCCACCGCAATGGCGGTATTCACCAGCACCGCATCGGAACCCATTTCCAGCGCCTGCGCGGCGTGGCTGGGTACGCCGATGCCCGCATCCACCACCACGGGCACGGTAGCCTGCTCAATAATGATCTCCAGCATCGCGCGGGTTTCGAGCCCCTGATTAGAGCCAATGGGCGCCCCCAACGGCATGACGGCGGCGCAGCCGACCTCTTCCAGACGCTTGCACAGCACGGGATCCGCGCCGCAGTAAGGCAGGACGGTAAATCCCTGCTGCACCAGCTTTTCTGCGGCTTTCAGGGTCTCGATCGGGTCCGGCAGCAGCCAGCGCGCATCCGGGTGAATTTCCAGCTTCAGCCAGCGGGTGCCGAGCGCTTCCCGGGCCAGCTGTGCGGCGAACATCGCCTCCTCGGCCGTTTTTGCACCGGAGGTATTAGGTAAGAGCGTCACGCCGGCTTCCAGCAACGGTGCAAGAATGGCATCGTTGTGCTGGCGAAGGTCCACGCGCTTCATCGCCAGCGTCACCAGCTGGCTGCCGCTTTCGCGAATGGCATCCACCATCAGCTGCGGGGAGGCGAACTTTCCGGTTCCGGTAAACAGATGTGAATCAAAGACTTTATCGGCAATACGTAACATCTCAGCCCCCAGCGATAACCTGAAACAGCAGGATCTGGTCGCCTTCATTGACCTGCTGAAATTCCCACTGCTCGCGCGGCAGGATCTGTTGATTGAGCGCCAGCGCCGTTCCCGGCTTGAGCTGGCGCAGCGTGTCGAGAAGGGCGGCAACGGTGAGACCGTCGTCGCACGTCATCGGCTCATCGTTAAACAGAATGCGCATTGCGGCCTCCGCATACCGGGCAGTGGCTGGCGCGGCTTAACGCCAGATGGCGCCAGCCGCCGGAACGGGCGTCGAACAGCCGGAGCGTGTTGCGCGCTGTCTCCATGCCGCTGAGCAGCTTGATAGCCTCCAGTGCCTGAAGGGTACCCATCACGCCCACCACCGGGCCAAGAATGCCTGCCGTGCGGCAGTTACGCTCCGGTTCAGCCTCGTCCGGCCACAGGCAGCGGTAACAGCCCTGCGCCCACGGCGGCGTAAGCACCATTATCTGCCCGCCGAACCCCACCGCGCTGGCGGTGATAAGCGGCGTATTCGTTGCCACGCAGGCGGCGTTAATTGCCTGGCGCGTCGCCATGTTGTCCGTGCAGTCCAGCACCGCGTCGGCAAGGGCAACTTCACGTTGCAGCTCGTCTCCGCTAAGCCGCGTCTGGAGCGCAATCAGTTCGATATCCGGATTAAGCTGGTTAAGCCGTTGCCGGGTGATCTGCGCTTTAGGCTGGTTAACATCTTCAGTCGTGAAGAGGATTTGCCGTTGCAGGTTGCTGAGGTGCACCTCGTCGTCATCGGTCAGCACCAGCGTGCCCACGCCCGCACCGGCCAGATACAGCGCGGCGGGCGCGCCTAATCCGCCCAGGCCGACAATCAGTACCCGGCTGGCGAGCAGCTTTTGCTGCCCGTCAATGGCAATATCCTCCAGCAGGATCTGGCGGCTATAGCGCATAAAATCGCGGTCATTCATCGCCTGCTCCTGCCAGCTGTAAAAGCTGCGCGGTGGCGGACCGCCAGTCTGCCGCCTGGGTGATAGCGCTGACGACGGCGATACTGCCGACGCCGGTCTCCAGCACCGCCGGGGCGCGTTCAAGGCTGATTCCACCGATGGCGACGGTCGGGTAATCGGCAAGGCGCTTAACGTGGCTCGCCAGCTGCGTCAGACCCTGCGGGGCAGAAGGCATCTGCTTGGTTTGCGTCGGAAAAACGTGACCGAGGGCGATGTAGGAGGGGCGTGCCGCCAGCGCCACGTCGATTTCCATATCATCGTGTGTTGAAACGCCAAGGCGCAAGCCAGCCTGGCGAATGGCGTTCAGATCGGTGGTTTCCAGATCCTCCTGGCCCAAATGCACGCCGTACGCCCGGTGCTTAACGGCCAGCCGCCAGTAGTCGTTGATAAACAGGCGAGCAGTGTAGCGATGCCCCAGCGCGATGGCGGCGACGACGTCGGCCTCCACCTCTTCATCACGCTTATCTTTGATGCGCAGCTGGAGGGTGCGAACGCCGGCCTCCAGCAGGCGGGCGATCCACTCCACGCTGTCCACCACCGGGTAAAGCCCTAAGCGGAAGGGCACGGAGGGGAAATCGGGCTTGTACATTACGCCTCCTCTTTTTTGAGGTAAATTTCGCCGCCTCTGGCGCGGAAGGTTTCCGACATGTCCGCCATACCGACTTCAATGGTCTGCGCGGCGGCGTAATCCCGCACCTCCTGGCTGATTTTCATCGAGCAGAATTTTGGCCCGCACATGGAACAGAAGTGCGCGACTTTGCCCGACTCCTGGGGCAGGGTTTCGTCGTGGTAGGCGCGGGCGGTAAACGGATCCAGCGCCAGGTTGAACTGGTCTTCCCAGCGGAATTCAAAGCGCGCTTTGGACATGGCGTTGTCGCGGATTTGCGCGCCCGGATGGCCTTTCGCCAGATCCGCCGCGTGGGCGGCAATCTTGTAGGTAATCAGTCCCTGCTTAACGTCCTCTTTGTTGGGCAGGCCGAGGTGCTCTTTCGGCGTCACGTAGCAGAGCATGGCGCAGCCGAACCAGCCGATCATCGCCGCGCCAATCCCGGAGGTGAAGTGGTCGTAGCCCGGTGCGATATCCGTGGTCAATGGCCCCAGGGTGTAGAACGGCGCTTCGTGGCAGTGCTCCAGCTCCTCGGTCATGTTGCGGCGGATCATCTGCATCGGCACGTGGCCCGGGCCTTCAATCATCACCTGCACGTCATACTCCCAGGCGATTTTAGTCAGCTCGCCCAGGGTGTGCAGCTCGGCAAACTGCGCTTCGTCGTTGGCATCGCGGATGGAGCCCGGACGCAGGCCGTCGCCCAGCGACAGGGAGACGTCGTACGCGGCGCAGATTTCGCAGATCTCGCGGAAGTGCTCGTAGAGGAAGTTTTCCTGATGATGGGACAGGCACCATTTCGCCATGATGGAGCCACCCCGCGAGACGATGCCGGTCAGACGTTTCGCCGTCATCGGCACGTAGCGCAGCAGCACGCCCGCGTGAATGGTGAAGTAGTCCACGCCCTGTTCCGCCTGCTCCAGCAGCGTGTCGCGGAAAGCTTCCCAGGTGAGGTTTTCGGCGATGCCGTTGACCTTCTCCAGCGCCTGATAAATCGGGACGGTGCCAATCGGCACCGGGCTGTTACGCAGGATCCACTCGCGGGTTTCGTGGATGTAACGGCCAGTGGAGAGGTCCATCACCGTGTCCGCGCCCCAGCGCGTGGACCAGACCAGCTTTTCCACCTCTTCTTCGATGGACGAGGTGACGGCAGAGTTGCCGATGTTGGCGTTGACCTTCACCAGGAAGTTGCGGCCGATAATCATCGGCTCCGATTCCGGGTGGTTGATGTTGGCGGGGATAATCGCGCGCCCGGCGGCCACTTCGTCACGCACAAACTCCGGCGTGATGTTCTCCGGCAGGCGAGCGCCAAAGCCTTCACCCGGATGCTGGTGGCGCAATATTTCGCTGCGGATGCGCTCGCGGCCCATGTTTTCGCGGATGGCGATGAACTCCATCTCCGGCGTGACGATACCCTGGCGCGCGTAGTGCAGCTGAGTGACGCATTTGCCCGCTCTGGCGCGTTTTGGCGTCAGCAGGCCGGTAAAGCGCAGCGCGTCCAGGCCGTCGTCGGCCAGGCGTTCTTTGGTGTACGCAGAACTGCGTACGCTCAGTTCTTCGCAGTCGTTACGCGCCTCAATCCACGGCTGGCGCAGCTTTGCCAGACCTTGCTGCACGTTGATAGCAACATCAGGATCGCCGTATGGGCCGGAGGTGTCATACACCGGCACGGCTTCGTTGTCTTCATACTGGGGGTTCTCTTTGCTGCCGCCGATAAGCGTCGGGCTGAGCTGGATTTCGCGCATCGGCACGCGGATATCGGCCTGTGAACCGGTGATGTAGATGCGTTTCGAGTTCGGGAAAGCGGTGCCTTCCAGAGTGTCGATGAAGTGTTGGGCCTGTGCACGCTGTTCGCGGCGGGTCAGTTTTGTTGTAGACATAGCTCATTCCAGAAGTGAAGGACATGGCTTGTCAGACGACGGATGAAGCAAGAGGAGATCGCCCCAGGGGCGATACAACAGCAGCGTGACTCTTGTTCCCTTCGCAGGTATTAACCTGATCAGGTTCCGCGGATCCCGAATTAACGGTCTCAGCCCGTGCTTACACACTGGGCACTCCGACAAGAAAAATCCCCCTCCGCAGAGGGGCGACTGGTTGTAAATTACTCGTTAACGGTTAAGAACTCAAGCAGGGCGCGCAACGTTATCGCTGCTGCTGATATTCAGGTTGTTATCCAGTACGAGGGCGATGAGCTTATCTTCCAGCGTGAATCGCTCTTCCAGCGCTTCGCCCAGGTCGGACAGCGCCTGCTGGAACTCAAGGTAGTTATCGTGATCGATGGCGTTCTCGAGCGTGGAATCGTAATAGTCCATGATCTGCTGGGTATTGGCTTCCAGCTGCGGACAGAGTTTGCTGGCCGCTAAATACGGCGTTGTCCCTTCCATTTCGCGGATAATGCGTTCATAAATGTTGAAATGGCCGTCGGAGAGGTAGTCGACAAGGCTCTGACAAAAATCATCCAGCGCTTTTTCGTTCAGCCGCATAAAGGATTCTTTGCCAGGCTTAAGACCGACCAGATTGTAATACGCCACAAGGAGATGCTTGCGCACATGTAGCCAGCGATCCACCAGGGTATTACTTCCTCCAACGCGCTCAGTCAGGCTTTCCAGCTGGTTTAACATGGTCGACTCCATAAGGTTTAGAATGGGATCTGCTTATCCAAAATGTAACCACAATGCTAACAACATGTCAGTGAAGCGAAGGTAGTGCAATAGATATGGATCGTATTATTGAAAAATCAGATCTGGGTTGGTGGATCGTCAGCCACGAACAAAAATTATGGCTGCCCTCAGGAGAGTTGCCCTACGGTGCCGCGGAAACGTTCGATCTGGTGGGCCAGTCCGCGCTGAAGATCGGCGAGTGGCAGGGCGATCCCGTGTGGTTGATCCAACAGGCGCGCCGTCAGGATATGGGATCCGTACGTCAGGTGTTAGATCTTGACGTCGGCCTGTTCCAGCTGGCGGGGCGGGGCGTGCAGCTGGCGGAGTTTTACCGTTCGCACAAATATTGCGGTTACTGCGGCCACACCATGCACCCAAGCAAAACCGAATGGGCGCTGCTCTGCGGCCACTGCCGTGAACGCTACTACCCGCAAATCGCGCCGTGCATCATCGTTGCCATCCGCCGTGATGATTCCATCCTGCTGGCGCAACATACCCGTCATCGCAACGGCATTCATACCGTCCTCGCCGGGTTCGTGGAAGTAGGCGAAACGCTGGAGCAGGCGGTGGCGCGCGAGGTGATGGAGGAGAGCAGCATCAAGGTGAAGAACCTGCGCTACGTGACCTCCCAGCCGTGGCCGTTCCCGATGTCTCTGATGACCGCGTTTATGGCGGAATATGACAGCGGCGAGATTGTTATCGACCAGAAAGAGCTGCTGGAGGCGAACTGGTACCGCTACGACAATTTACCGCTGTTACCCCCTCCGGGAACGGTGGCGCGTCGCCTGATAGAAGATACCGTGGCAATGTGTCGGGCCGAGTATGAGTAGTGTTACACTGACGGACTGACGCAATAAGGAACTGCAAAATGACCGAACTGAAGAACGATCGTTATCTGCGTGCGCTGCTGCGCCAGCCCGTTGATGTCACCCCGGTGTGGATGATGCGCCAGGCGGGACGCTATCTGCCAGAGTACAAAGCCACGCGCGCGCAGGCGGGCGATTTTATGTCGCTGTGCAAAAACGCCGAGCTGGCCTGTGAGGTGACGCTCCAGCCGCTGCGCCGCTTCCCGCTGGATGCCGCCATTCTCTTTTCGGACATTCTTACCATTCCGGACGCGATGGGCCTGGGGCTCTATTTCGAAACCGGCGAGGGCCCGCGCTTTACCTCGCCGATCAAAAGCAAAGCCGACGTCGATAAGCTGCCGATCCCCGATCCGGAAGGCGAACTGGGCTACGTGATGAACGCCGTGCGCACCATTCGCCGCGAGCTGAAGGGCGAAGTGCCGCTGATTGGCTTCTCTGGCAGCCCGTGGACGCTGGCCACCTACATGGTTGAAGGCGGCAGCAGCAAAGCCTTCACCATGATTAAAAAGATGATGTACGCCGAACCGCTGGCGCTGCATGCGCTGCTCGACAAGCTGGCGAAGAGCGTTACGCTCTACCTCAACGCGCAGATTAAAGCGGGTGCGCAGTCGGTGATGATTTTCGACACCTGGGGCGGCGTGCTGACCGGACGTGATTATCAGCAGTTCTCCCTGTACTACATGCACAAAATCGTTGACGGCCTGCTGCGTGAAAACGAAGGTCGCCGCGTGCCGGTGACGCTGTTCACCAAAGGTGGCGGCCAGTGGCTGGAAGCGATGGCGGCAACCGGCTGCGACGCGCTGGGCCTCGACTGGACCACCGATATTGCCGATGCCCGCCGCCGCGTGGGTGACAAAGTGGCGCTGCAGGGCAACATGGACCCGTCCATGCTCTATGCTCAGCCTGCCCGCATCGAAGAGGAAGTGTCGACTATACTGTCTGGTTTCGGCCAGGGTGAAGGCCACGTCTTTAACCTCGGCCACGGCATTCATCAGGATGTGCCGCCTGAACACGCAGGCGTATTTGTGGAGGCGGTGCATCGGCTTTCTGCCCAGTATCACAAGTAAGGAGTGGTTATGGATCTCGCGTCGCTACGCGCTCAGCAAATCGAACTGGCTTCATCGGTGATCCGCGAGGATCGTCTGGATAAGGATCCCCCGCAGTACATTGGCGGGGCGGACGTCGGGTTCGAGCAGGGCGGTGAAGTGACGCGGGCGGCGATGGTGGTGCTGAAATACCCGTCGCTGGAGCTGGTGGAGTACAAGGTGGCGCGTATCGCCACCACCATGCCCTATATTCCCGGCTTTCTCTCCTTCCGCGAATACCCCGCGCTGCTGGCCGCGTGGGAGCAACTCTCGCAAAAACCTGACCTCCTGTTTGTTGACGGGCACGGTATCTCCCATCCGCGTCGCTTAGGCGTCGCCAGCCACTTTGGTCTGCTGGTGGACGTGCCGACCATCGGCGTGGCGAAAAAACGCCTGTGCGGCGCGTTTGAGCCGCTCTCTGCCGAACCGGGCGCGCTGGCGCCGCTTATCCATAAAGGCGAGCAGCTGGCGTGGGTCTGGCGCAGTAAAGCGCGCTGTAATCCGCTGTTTATCGCCACCGGGCATCGGGTGAGCATGGACAGCGCGCTGGCGTGGGTGCAGCGCTGCATGAAGGGCTACCGGTTACCGGAGCCAACCCGCTGGGCTGACGCCGTTGCCTCTTCACGTCCGGCATTCATTCGTTGGCAGGAAATTCAGCCGTGATTCAGGTAAACTGCGGCTAATTTTCGATTCGAGACATCATCATGTTACAAAACCCGATTCATCTGCGCCTTGAGAAGCTGGAAAGCTGGCAGCACGTGACGTTTATGGCTTGCCTGTGCGAGCGCATGTATCCCAACTATGCCGCGTTCTGTAAGCAAACGGAGTTTGGCGAAGGCCAGATTTATCGACGTATCCTGGATTTGATCTGGGAGACGCTGACGGTGAAAGACGCAAAGGTGAACTTCGATTCACAGCTCGAAAAGCTGGAAGAGGCGATCCCGGCGGCGGACGATTACGACCTGTACGGCGTTTATCCGGCTATCGACGCCTGCGTGGCGTTGAGCGAGCTGATCCACTCCCGTCTGAGCGGTGAAACGCTGGAGCACGCCATTGAAGTCAGTAAGGCATCCATCACGACCGTCGCGATGCTGGAAATGACGCAGGAAGGCCGTGAAATGACCGACGAAGAGCTGCGTGCTAACCCGGCGGTTGAACAGGAATGGGACATTCAGTGGGAGATTTTCCGCCTGCTGGCAGAGTGTGAAGAGCGTGATATTGAGCTGATCAAAGGGCTGCGCGCGGACCTGCGTGAGGCCGGTGAGAGCAATATTGGTATAATTTTTAACCAATGAGACAACAAAACGTGATTTAACGCCTGTTTTGTCGCACCTCGACTCTTCCCTTCTGCCCCCCGTCTGGTCTACATTTGGGGGGCGAAAAAAAGTGGCTATCGGTGCGTGTATGCAGGAGAGTGCTTTTTTGGCATTTTCGTCGCACTCGATGCTTAGCAAGCGATAAACACATTGAAAGGATAACTTATGAACAAGACTCAACTGATTGATGTAATTGCGGACAAGGCTGATCTGTCTAAAGTGCAGGCTAAAGCTGCTCTGGAATCTACCCTGGCTGCTATTACTGAGTCTCTGAAAGAAGGCGATGCTGTACAACTGGTTGGTTTCGGTACCTTCAAAGTGAACCACCGCGCTGAGCGTACTGGCCGCAACCCGCAGACCGGTAAAGAAATCAAAATCGCCGCAGCTAACGTGCCGGCATTTGTTTCTGGTAAAGCACTGAAAGACGCAGTTAAGTAAGACGCGTGGCAGTGAACAGTTTTAACGAAGGGGCGGCAACGCCCCTTTTGTCATTCTGGCGTGGCACGCTCGCGCTGGCAGGCGTACTGTTGCTGTCTGCCTGTAGCCATGACTCCTCACTCCCCCCGTTTACCGCCAGTGGCTATGCTGACAACCAGGGCGCGGTCAGGATCTGGCGTAAAGATTCCAGCGATGAAGTCCATATGCTTACCGCGTTCAGCCCGTGGCATAACGGCAACACCTCGACCGCAGAGTACCGCTGGCAGGGCGATGCGCTGTCGCTGATTGAACTGAACATCTACAGCAAGACCCCCGAACACGTGAAGGTGCGTTTCGACGACCACGGCGAGCTGAGCTTTATGCAGCATGAAGTCAGCGGGTTGAAACAGCAGCTTTCCAGCGATCAGGTCGCCCTTTACCGCTACCGCGCCGAACAGCTCCGTCAGACCAGCGACGCGCTGCGTCAGGGCCGCGTGGTGCTGCGCCAGGGGCGCTGGCATGCCGATGGCACGGTGACCACCTGCGAAGGGCAGACCGTAAAGCCTGAGCTTGAATCCTGGGCAACCGAACACATTCAGCGCCGTCAGCGGCATTCGTCTATGGAAGTGAGCGTGGCGTGGCTTGAGGCGCCGGAAGGCTCTCAGCTGCTGCTGGTGGCGAACGAAGACTTCTGCACCTGGCAGCCGACAGAGAAAAGTTTTTGATTTAAGTTCCCTCTCCCTTGAGGGAGAGGGTCAGGGTGAGGGGGAAATTACTCCCCCTGCTCCCGCGCAATAGCACGATAACCGATATCCTGACGGCTGAAGCTGCCGTTCCAGTGAATATCCGCCATCAGCGCATAGGCGCGTTTCTGCGCTTCTGCCACGGTCTGGCCCAGTGCGGTCGCACACAGCACGCGGCCGCCGTTGGTGAGCACGCGGTCATCGTCAGCCAGCTTCGTACCGGCGTGGAACACCTTCGCGCCGTCAATCTCTTCCAGCGGCAGGCCGTGGATCTCATCTCCGGTGCTGTAGTTCCCCGGATAGCCACCCGCAGCAATCACCACGCCCAGAGACGCACGCTCGTCCCACTCTGAGGTTTTCTCGTCCAGCTTGCCTTCGCAGGCCGCCAGGCACAGATCCACCAGGTCGGATTTCATGCGCAGCATGATGGGCTGGGTTTCCGGATCGCCAAAGCGGCAGTTGAATTCGATCACCTTCGGGTTGCCCTGCTTGTCGATCATCAGGCCTGCGTAGAGGAAGCCGGTATAGGTGTTACCTTCCGCCGCCATGCCCTTCACGGTAGGCCAGATGATGCGATCCATGGTGCGCTGATGCACCTCATCGGTAACCACGGGAGCAGGGGAGTAAGCGCCCATCCCGCCGGTGTTGGGGCCGGTATCGCCATTGCCCACGCGCTTGTGATCCTGGCTGGTGGCCATCGGCAGAACGTGCTCGCCGTCGACCATCACGATAAAGCTCGCCTCTTCGCCGTCGAGGAACTCTTCGATCACGATGCGGTGGCCCGCATCGCCAAAGGCGTTGCCTGCCAGCATATCCTGAACGGCCGCTTCGGCTTCTTCGAGCGTCATCGCCACGATAACGCCTTTCCCGGCGGCCAGACCGTCGGCTTTGATGACAATCGGCGCGCCTTTTTCACGCAGGTAAGCCAGCGCGGGCTCGACGTCGGTGAAGTTCTGATACTCCGCCGTCGGAATGTTATGACGCGCAAGGAAATCTTTGGTGAAGGCTTTGGAGCCTTCCAGCTGTGCGGCACCTTCCGTTGGGCCGAAGATTTTCAGGCCCGCAGCGCGGAAGGCGTCAACCACGCCAATTACCAGCGGCGCTTCCGGGCCGACGATGGTCAGGTCGATGTTCTCGGTCTGGGCAAAGCTCAGCAGCGCCGGGATATCGGTCACGCCGATAGCCACGTTCTGCAGCGCGGGTTCCAGTGCGGTACCGGCGTTACCCGGTGCCACGAAGACGGTTTTAACCTGCGGAGACTGCGCCGCTTTCCACGCCAGAGCGTGCTCGCGCCCGCCGTTACCAATAACTAATACTTTCATTTTCTGCTCCGGGAATTAATGGCGGAAGTGGCGCATGTCGGTGAAGATCATTGCGATGCCGTGTTCGTCGGCAGCGGCAATCACCTCGTCGTCGCGGATAGAGCCGCCAGGCTGGATCACACAGGTGATGCCCACCGCAGCCGCAGCATCGATACCGTCACGGAACGGGAAGAAGGCGTCAGAGGCCATGGCGGAGCCTTTCACTTCCAGGCCTTCGTCACCTGCTTTGATACCCGCGATTTTCGCAGAGTAAACGCGGCTCATCTGGCCTGCGCCTATCCCGATGGTCATGTTCTCTTTGGCATAGACGATGGCGTTGGATTTCACGAACTTCGCCACTTTCCAGCAGAACAGCGCGTCGCGCAGCTCCTGTTCGGTCGGCTGACGTTTGGTCACCACGCGCAGGTCGGCTTCTGTCACCATACCCAAATCGCGATCCTGAACCAGCAGACCGCCGTTCACGCGCTTGAAGTCCAGGCCCGGCACGCGCTCCGCCCATTGACCGCAAACCAGTACGCGCACGTTCTGTTTCGCCGAGGTGATTTTCAGCGCTTCTTCGGAAGCGGATGGCGCGATGATCACTTCGACAAACTGGCGGGAGATAATGGCCTGCGCGGTCTCAGCATCCAGCTCGCGGTTGAAGGCAATAATGCCGCCGAATGCGGAGGTCGGGTCGGTTTTGTAGGCGCGATCGTAGGCATCCAGAATAGAGGAGCTTACCGCAACGCCGCACGGGTTGGCGTGCTTGACGATAACGCAGGCTGGCTCGCTGAACTCTTTCACGCATTCCAGCGCGGCGTCGGTGTCGGCAATGTTGTTATAGGAAAGGGCTTTGCCCTGAACCTGCTGAGCGGTCGCAACGGAGGCTTCTTTTACCTCTTCTTCTATATAGAAGGCAGCCTGCTGGTGGCTGTTCTCACCGTAACGCATATCCTGCTTCTTAATGAAGTTCAGGTTCAGGGTGCGCGGGAAGCGGCCAGAAGGCTCTTTGCTTTCACCGTGGTAGGTTGGAACCAGGCTACCGAAGTAGTTGGCAATCATGCTGTCGTACGCGGCGGTGTGTTCGAACGCCTTAATCGCAAGGTCGAAGCGGGTTTCGAGAGTGAGGGAGCCGTCGTTAGCATCCATCTCATTAATAATGGCGCTGTAGTCGCTGCTCTTCACCACGATGGCCACATCTTTATGGTTCTTCGCCGCGGAGCGCACCATAGTTGGGCCGCCGATATCAATATTCTCAACCGCATCTTCCAGAGAGCAGCCTTCGCGGGCGACGGTCTGGGCAAACGGGTAGAGGTTAACAACGACCATATCGATAGGCGCGATATCATGCTGTTCCATAATGCCGTCGTCCTGACCGCGACGGCCCAGAATGCCGCCGTGCACTTTCGGATGCAGGGTTTTGACGCGTCCATCCATCATTTCCGGGAAACCGGTGTAGTCGGACACTTCGGTTACCGGCAGACCTTTATCTGCTAACAGGCGAGCGGTACCGCCTGTAGAAAGCAGCTCCACACCGCGTGCGGAAAGTGCCTGAGCGAATTCGACGATACCGGCTTTATCAGAAACACTGAGCAGAGCGCGGCGGACTGGACGACGTTGTTGCATGGTAAATCCCCTGGATTTCACGATTACAGAGAGCGTTAGATGAATTTTCCAGCGAAAAACTCATCTAACACACCTGACGAGGCCTCCTTGTTAAGCGCGAGCATTTTAACGAAAACGTTTGCGCAACGCTCGCATATTTTCACTTTTTCGAAGCGCTGTGGATAACTCTGTGTGTAAAAGGGTATAAGACGGGGTTTTGCTGGGGAATACAGCAGTCAGTCATTTTTCTGTCATTTAGCGGTTGCGGCCCGCGGAGAACTCCCTATAATGCGCCTCCATCGACACGGCGGATGTGAATCACTTCACAGTTAACCCGGTCGGTTGAAGAGAAAAAATCCTGAAATAACGGGTTGACTCTGAAAGAGGAAAGCGTAATATACGCCACCTCGCAACGGTGAGCGAAAGCCGCGTTGCAACTGCTCTTTAACAATTTATCAGACAATCTGTGTGGGCACTCAAAGTGACATGGATTCTTAATGTCTTCGGACAA